>JAUXQH010000025.1 GCA_030685065.1 Pseudomonadota bacterium
AAGGTCGGGGGGACCTCGGCGTCCCCCCCGAGTTCGGTCGCGCTTCGGCTCCAGATTGCGACCAAGGTCGGGGGGGACCTCGGCGTCCCCCCCGAGTTCGGTCGCGCTCCGGCTCCAGATTGCGACCACGGTCGGGGGGGACCTCGGCGTCCCCCCGAGTTCGGTCGCGCTTCGGCTCGGGAGCAGCGGGGCGGCCTCCGCGCGTCCGGTGCCCGCGGTCCGCCGCGGCCAGACATGTCGCTGGCCTTCCCGCCGAACCGAGCCGCGTCCGCGCGCCGAAGCGGCATGTACGCGCGCCGGCCCCGCCATCGCGCACGCCGCAGGGCCGATGGAGGACAGCTCTTGGCCGGGCACCAGGACGAGGCCCGCGGAGACCAGGCGCCTTGCGGTGAACGCGAAGACGATTGCCGACGTGCCAGGCGGCGTCTTCGCCGCCGGTGCCCGCGGTCCGCCGCGGGCAGGCATGTGTCCGGCGTCTCGCCGGACCGAGCCGCGTCGCGCGGCGATGCGGCATGTCGGCCAGTTCGACGACGGCGTCTCGCCCCGAAGCACCACGTCGTGGAGCCACGGAAGCCGGCAGTGTCACAGATTCGCGTGAAGGCCCGCAAGGAAGGCCTGGCGCGTTGCGTCATCCGTTCCGACGAAATCGCCGTTACCAAGCCAGAGTTCCGAAATCGCTGACCAAAACTCCGCAGACACCTGGGTCCGAATCCCGCGAACAACCTCGGTTGCGAGGAGTGTCACCATGGCAAACCAACGCTCGTCAGCAAGCACAAGCGACCGGGCCGCGTTTAGAGAAAGCCCAACCCCGCCCGCAACATCGACCACGAGATGTGCCGGAAAGGGAAACTGGAGATTGGTAGGTTGACGCTCATGCTCCCACGGGTGTACGAAGAGCTTCATGGGTACCTCGATCCCTTGCACGGAAAACGCACTGTGGGAGGACATGTCCTCGGCTTCCATCTGCTGCACGTCAAAGCCGTCTTCTTTTGCCTGAAGCTGGTCTGAAACTCGCGAGATCTTGTTCGTGCGTGCGCGAAGGAGGGTCGTCATTTCATACGATTCTGCCCGGCCAGCAACGGTAACAGTCTCCCGAAACACCTCTACATCGGATACCGGGCGACCGTCCCTTTGAAGTATTCCAACAAACACTTCGCCGCAAAATGGAGAGGAGGCCGAGCCAAGAGCTATGTGGATCACCCTCATGTTCGCGTTCGAGATTGGCGTGTGCATTCGCGCGAACGCCCGCTCCATATCACGCTTCGTATGACGCACGGAAAGGGGGCCACATGTAATCTGGATGGGAAACGGAGGATTAGGGCAGATATCGATTACTCGTTGCATGCGCTCGGAGTCCGAGAGCCATCGCCAAGGATGTTGGGGACGAAGCAACAGCTGGACGTCGGTTCCAGGCGCCGCGCGGTTCCCGGCGGCAAACCAAAAAACTGCATCCAGGCCTTCAACCCGAACCTCGATCGGATCGCTCGATTCGTGGGCGCCCAGCAATCGGCGCGTATGGAAGGTGAAGCTATCGGCCACCATGAAGCACGAAAGAATGCCGATCCCGAATTTGGAGATCGGGGTCACCTCGAGCCGTTCTCGCGCGCGGAGCTCAAGAAAGTCAGTTGAGCGATAGTAAGATGACCCCACGCGGGACAGGAAGCGGCTCACGATATCCTCGTCCATACCCGCCCCATTGTCTCGCACTATGAGAGAATCTGGGCCAGTGCCTCGTTCGAGCACAACCTCAATTATTGGCTCGAAGTGATTACCCCATCGGCCTTCGCGTGCGAGGCGGAGGCCGCATGCGTCAATCGAGTTTTGCAGGAGTTCCCGCAGCGCCACCGACGGGTCGCCGTACAGCTTGGTTCCCATAAGGAGGTCGATTACCTGGCGTCGCTCAAGCGTGAACTGACAATCCTTGTACTGATAGGCGGGGCGGCCTCGGACGTCCAGCTTGGGCCCGATCCGCGAGCGGTCCACTCGTGGAGGCAATTTCAGAAGGTAGTGGCTGGGGTGAGAGTCGTCCGCGCGTCGGGTGAAAGATAGGTTTCTTAGCACGCTCTGGCAACCAGCAAGCTCATGGTCGATCATGTCGCAGAACTTCTTGATGGCCAACTCGACCGCCGGGTGCACGCACTCGGCGGAAAATGCGACTTCAGTGGGCCGAATTACCCAGGCGTCAACGCTCCGGTGTTTCTTCCACTCAGATAGCGACACGTGATGGCGCACGCCGAGATGTGCGAACAAAACATCAGGAGTGCGCTTCGCGTCGAAGTCCAAAAGGTCGGCGAGTCGTAGCACTACGCCAACAAAGGGGATGCAAAGATATTCTTCTGGGCCGCAGAGCTTGGAGTCGTCCTCCTTCAGAAGGTCGAGGGCGTCACTGTTGTGGCTGAAGCAAATCCTTGCAAGCACGCCTGCAAGATCGCTGTCACGATGGGTGAGGCGGCTCGCCCACTCGGATTCGATGATGCCGATTGCTCGGTCAGCGTGGGTGTATCGGGTGTACTCGGAGACGAGATGGTCTTCGGCAAGGTTGGCCTTTGCATTCTCTCCGGCGGCGCGAAGAGCGCCAAGTTCTTCGAGCCATGCTCGCCGCCCCTGAATGAATACTCGGAACCGCTCAGTTTCCGGATCAGGAGCGGTCAGGGAGGGGCCGTCCAGGGTGCTCGCGTTCCACACGGCCCTCCACTGCGTGACCTCCCTGTCGGAGGGCGCCATGCCGATGTCATGCAAAAACGCCGAGCACAGGAGGAGCAAGAGTTCGGGTGTGCTGAGGAGAGCCAGCGTTCCGGAAGGGATGAGCCTCTCCATGAGCACCACAACGCGAAAGAGGTGGTCAGCGTCGTGAAGCGTGTACTGCCGCATATGGATCACGATGAGCTTCGTTCGCTGAACGGCGTACTTGGCGACGTCGCGGACGAGTAGCAGCGCTGCGCTCTCGGGACTTCCGGGTTCGCACGCCGCGCGAGTCGCTAGCTCACGGTAGATTGCTGTACGTTCGAGGAAGGCGATGTCTGAGTCACGGTCGTCAGTGAATGGCATCGGCGGGCTGTAACCCGGCCTCGGCTGGGTGGCTGTGCGCGGTGTTCAGCGAGTGGAAAGTGTGGCAAGAGGGGCGGGACCCTTTCGTCGAACACCCGCGCTCGCAACCAAGAAATTTGGGCGCACCCCGACCGGGGCGCTACGGTGCCTTATCAGGCACCGGCAAACCAACCCTCCTCCTGCTGGTGCTCCCACTCCTTCATCGGGCCGCCCAGGCGGTCCTCCATGCTCTGGACGAGCTGGATGTTTCGCTTGTCGACGTCGGTGAGCACGCCGTCCGTGTAGGAGGGGAGCGCCTGGTACCAAGCCTTGTCGGCGAAGTATCCCTGGAGCACATCCGACTTGAACGGGCGGCCGTAGCGGGCGTAGATGGTGTTGCGGAGCAGCCGCAGATCCCGACGTGACAGGCCGTCGAGCTGGCTCACTGTCAGTTGGTTCGCGAGCACCGTCGGGTCTTCGAGGGGATTGCGCTCGGCCACTGGCACGTCGGCGCTGCCGGACCACTCGCCGAGGGACGCGCTGATCAGCGAGAGCTCGACGGTGTCCTCGGGCGTCACGGTGCCCTGGGTGCCGATGGCCGCGCGCCGCGCTACCAGCTCGTCCCGGGGCACGCGGCTCTCCGCGTCCGCCAGGAACGCTACGTTGGCACCGTCGGCGGCGGAGAGCCGCGTGAGGTCGGCCTTGGCTTGGGGCGCGTACCACGGCTGTGCGCGGAAGTAGCTGTCGAGCCACGGTTTTACGAAGGGGTGCCCGGCGCGCGCGAAGATGGTGTTGCGCATGAGCGCGAAGTCGCGGAGGGTGCGGCCCTGGACGTCCGCCTGGGTGAGCACCCGGTCGTAGTAGAGGGGGCGACCGTCCGAGCCGACCGCGCTGGCTGCGGACGCTGTAGGGGAAGCGGGGACCGGCGCGGGCGCGGCCGTGGGCGCCGCGGTGGGGGCCGGCGCGGACGAGGTCGGCGCCACCGACTCCCCCCCAGCGCACCCGAGCGCCAGCGCGAGGAGGAGGCCCGATGCCAACAGGAGGCGGAGCGGCGCTGGGGCGGAGGGGTGCGGCATGCCCGGCACCTTACGGATGGGCAGGTTCGGGGTCAAGCGCCTTCGCCGGGGCGACGAGGTTCCCCATGTCCGCGAGCTCGGCGCCCGTGACCACTCGCAGGTTTCCCTTCGACCAGCGCACCAGATCCTCGTACGCCTCCCAGATGCGCGCCTGCTCCTCCATGCCCCGCACGCGCGACTCTTCCTTCGGGTTCAGGTTCCACGGCGGCGGGAGCGGCGTGTCCTTGTCCTTGGCGCTGTAGTAGGAGAGGGTCCACCCTTCGGGGCCGAAGCGGTAGAAGTTGTTCTCGTGCACCAGCGACGTGACGAACGCGCCGCGCGGCGCGGACCAGGCGCCGAGGCGCTCCTTGAGGCGGCTCACCGGGTTGAACGAGGGATCCCGCCCCACCCGGTTCCACCAGAATTGCTCGATGCCACCCGGGTCGAGCCAACGCGTCAGGCCGATGTCACTCGGGCGCACCACGAGCCCCCCACGGGTCGTGATGGGGTTGGCCACGGATGCCTGCTCCTCGTGGTACCAGACGATCGCGCGCGCACCCATCGACCGATAGACGTGGAGCGCCGCGAGCTTGTTGCGGGGGTCCTTGTTGGGCGTCACCACCGTGACGACCGAGCCGAACGTGTCCTTCACCAGCGTGTACCCGCCCGGTTTGGTGCGATCGAGCTCGCCGGTCGCGCGGTCGAGCGAGAACGTCTCGTAGTCGCGGAGCAGCGCCTCACGGTCCGCGTCCGAGAGGCCGTCGAGCTTCCCCTCGAAGCCGTTGACCAGCGGGTGCGGCGCGCGCACGTGGTAGCTGATGGTCATGCCGCTCGCGCGGAGCCGCTCGATCACGTCGGGGCGCTCGGCCTTGTAGAGCTCGACCATCGGGCCCGTGAGGTAGAACTCTCCCTTCACGCCCTGCCGCGAGTAGATGTCGACGAGGTGGATCAGCGTGTCGGCGCTGTCGTTGACGTGGTTCACGTCGTGCACGTTGACGACGAAGTTGATGCACCCGCCGGGGCACGGGTCCGCCACGGGCACGACGACCTCGGGGATCAGCGCGCTGCCGGCCCCGCCTCCCTTGTGACCGCCGGCGCCCCCGTGGCCGCCCCCGCCGCCGCCGCCCCCGCCCCCGCGCGGCTCCCGTGCCAAGGCCACACCGACGAGGAGAGGGAGGAGCAGGAGGAGGCGCATGGGGGACTGGTATCCCGAGGCCCAGCCGCACCGCATCTGCGTGCGCGCGACGCCCCTGCGCGTGCGACTACCTGGCCAGCCGTTCTTCCCGGCGGGGTACCAAACCCGCCGGGAAGAACGGCGATCCGGAGGCGGACCGCTCCGAGTGGGCCCGTGTTTGCGCGGGCGCAAACGCGCTGCCCGCTTGAAACGGAGTTTCGCCGACCAGAAACCAATAGCCAGAACGCGCTCGGGCGTTCTGGCTACCCGCACGCGATCTCCGTGCACGCTTCGCCGCCACCCTCGCTGCAGGTGCAGGTGTTGCATCCATCCTCCGCCGTCCAGGACTCGTCCGCGGTGCGCACGTTGCCGTCGTGATCGACGCACTCTCCCGCCGCGGTGTCGGGGGAGGCGCCGGTGCAGGCGACGAGGAGGGCGGGGAGGGCGAGGAGCAGGAATCGCATGGGGCTTCCGATGGGCAGCCGCGGGATCATAATCGAGGATCGCCGCGAACGGCGACCGGACAATTGTGACGCGCTCAACTCCTGCGCGCGACTATTGTCCGGTTCCCGGCAGGCGAGAGGGCGATTCTGCGGTTGGAGGGCGCGAGCGGCCGACTATTGTCCGGATCGGGCCACCGGAACCGGACAATTGTCCGTCGCTCGATTCGAGCGCGCGACCTTTGTCCGGTCGGGGCCGAGCCGCCGGGGCCGAGTCGGCGGGTCCGAGCCGGCGGGTCCGAGCCGCCGGGGCCGAGCCGGCGCGACCTTTGTCCGGTCGGGGCCGAGCCGGCGGGTCCGAGCCGCCGGGGCCGAGCCGGCGGGGCCGAGTCGTGAGGGCAATCGTCGTTCCGGGGGGCTGGGACAGGGCTCCCCGTCAACCACCGCGCGAGGCGTCCGCAGGGCGCGCGGCGCGCCGCGCGGTTCCGCGCTCCGGCTGCGCGCCAGCGCTGCCGCCGCGCGAACGGAGGGCCTCCGGCCCGACCCCGCAGGCCGCCGGCCCCGCCGCCCCGGGCGGGGACGCGCCCAGACACGAGTGACGGGCTACGCGGGCCGATGCCGTCCGTCCGCTTCGCCGTCATCGCCGACTCGCACTTTCACCCGCCCGGCGTGCCCGAGCAGGCCGTCTGGGAGAGCGACCGCCACTTCAACGCGCGCAACCGCGCCGCCATCGCGCTCGTGCGCCGCGCCGAGCCCGCGTTCGCCGTGCACCTCGGGGACGTGCCACACCCCGTGCCCGGCCTGGCCGCCCACGCCGACGCGCTCGCCGTGGCCCACGAGACGTACGCCGCGCTCGAAGCGCCGCTGTACGTCGTGCCAGGAAATCACGACGTGGGAGACAAGCCGCATCCGTGGGCGCCGGCGCCCAGCGTGTCACCCGAGAAACACGCGGTGTTCGCGACCCACTGGGGGGCACCCTGGTGGGTGATCGAGCGTGACGGGATCGTGCTCGTGGGGATTGACACACCGGTGCTCAACAGCGGGCTCGCGCTCGAAGCCGAGCAGTGGGAGTGGCTCGCGGACACGCTCGCGAAGGTGAGGGGACAGCGGATCTTCGCGTTCGTGCACTACCCGCCGTTCTTGTTGGAACCAAGCGAGCCGGAGCACTATGACAACCTCGCCGAGCCCGGGCGGGGGCGCCTCCTGGACCTGTTGGTCGGGGCGGGCGTCGAGGCGCTGTTCTGCGGGCACGTGCACCACCCGTTCTGGAACCGGTACGTCTCCCCCACCGGAGGCGCGCTCGACATCTACCTGCTGCCCTCGACCGCGTTCGTGCGGCCCGGGTACGCCGAGCTGGCGCGGGTGGGCCCGGGCGCGGAGCATGGCCGCGACGACGGCGAGCGGCTCGGCTTCTGCGTGGTTCACGTGGACGACGGCGGGCACCGCGTGGAGTGGGTGCGCACCGGAGGTGCCATCGAGGCGCCCGAGATCATCGCGGGTCTGGGCCCCGGCGAGGCGCGGCCGCGCTGCCCGGTGGGGCTGACGCTCCGACACAGTTGGGATGCGGTGCTCGACATCCCGGCGGACGGATTGGATCCGTTCCGTCGCAAGCAGGCGCGCAACGATCTCACGCTGCTCGCCACCTGGGAGCTCGGCGCCACCGTGCTCCGCCTGCCCCTGGAGGACCTGCGGCGGCCGGCCACGCGCGCGCGGCTCCTGGCCCTGGCAGCCAACGGACAGCGGGCAATCCTGTGGACGCCGGAGGCGCCGACCGCGGAGGACGTGGCGCTCGTGGAGGCCCACCGGCACGCGATCCTGGCGGTCGAATTCATCGTGCCGCGGGCGTGGCTCGATCGTGCCCTCCCAAGCCTCGCCGTGCCCCGGTGGGTGGCACCGTTGGGGAGCGCGCCGGTGTCGGGTGCCACGGCGAAGGGGCGCTACTTCAGCCACTTCACGCCGCACGGCTTCGCGCTGGGCGAGGGCCTCTCGGACGATCCGGACCTGGGCCGCGCGACGGGGGACGGCGTGGTCGTCCGCGTCGATCCCGAGGTGGACGCGTGGGAGGGCATCGCGGCCGCGGCGGGGCTGCGGCGCGAAGGGCGGGCGGTCATGGCGCTCGTGCTGCTCCCGCGCGGGGGCGAATCGGTGACGTTCACGGACGACGCCGCGGTGACGCGTCGGGTCGCGCTCGCCGCGCTCGCGGCCCGGGCGCACCCCGAGATCACGGTGGTGCTCGACACCTTCCAGGACCACGACCGGGGCTACTTCACGCGGCACGGGCTGTACGATCGGCGGGGAAACCCGCGGCCCGCGGCGCGGGTGCTCGCCTCGTTGGCGCGGCTGGTGCCCGAGGGGGCGCGGCCGACGCGCGAGGGCAGCGTCGTGACCGTACCGGGGCTCGGTCGGGTGTGGCTGGATGGCGGCGAGGGGGTGGAGGGCGAGCGGGTGGATCTCGAGCGCGGCGTGCTCGCGACCGGGATCCGCGGACCGGTGCTCGAGCGGGAGTGACCGGCGTGTACGAAGCCCACGTCGCTGACGACGTGCTTCGCGGTTAGGCCCGCGCGTGTCCGACGTCTCCCTCGGCGAGCTCTGCGCCCTGCTCGCCCCGCTGTCGTGGTCGGTGGCCGTCATCCTGTTCAAGCGGTCCTCGGCGGCCCCGGCGATCTCGCTCAACCTGTTCAAGAACACGTTCGGGCTGGTGCTGCTGTCCATCACGATGCTGGTGCTGGGCATCTCGATCCCGACCGACCGGAGCGGCGAGGATTGGGCGCGGCTGATCGTGAGCGGCTTCCTCGGCCTCGCGGTGGCCGACACCCTCTTGTTCGAGGGCCTGAGGCGCATCGGCGCCGCGCGGCTCGCGGTGGTCGACACCATCTACGCGCCGATGGTGGTGCTCTTGTGTTGGGTGTTCCTCGGAGAGCAGCCGAACGCCAGCTTCGTCCTGGGCGGGGCGCTCGTCATCGGCGGGGTGACCCTCGCCTCGGTCGACCCGAGCGCGCTCGCACGCGACGTGGGCGCCGTCGCGGGGCGGGAGGCGCGCCGGGAGGTGAGCCTGGGCGCGCTCTACGCCACGTTGGCGATCGTGGGGACGGCGATCGGCGTCGTGATCGCAAAGCCGGTGCTCGAGCGCTCCGACCTGATCGAGGTCACGTGGACGCGCCTGGTGGCCGGCGTGATCGGCATGATCGTGTTCACGGTGGTGCGGGGGCGTGGCGCCGAGGCGATGGTGGCCTTCTGGCCCGGCCCCCTCTGGCGTACGTTGGTGCCGGCGGCCTTCTTCGGCACCTACCTGTCCCTGATCTTCTGGCTGGGCGGGTTCAAGTGGGCGGACGCTTCGGTGGCCGCCACGCTCAACCAGATGGCGACGGTCTACCTGCTGGTGTTCGCCCGGTACGTGCTCAAGGAGCCGCTCCTACCCAGGCAGGTCGTCGGGAGCCTCGCGGCGGCCGCGGGTGCCCTGTGGATCGTGCTGCACCGTTAGGGAGTCGACGACGAACCGGGCGCGGACAGGGCCACGAGCTCGTCCAGCACCTGCTCTTCGAGCGCGAGCATGTCGGCCTCGGGCAGCTCGAGCGCCGCCGCGTAGCGCCCCAGGAGCACCTTCTCCGCCGCCGAGACACCACCTTCGTTGTGGGCCACGAGGAGCGCGAGCTTCATGCACAGGAGCCGCAGATCCTCGCGCGGGAGCGCGGCGGCGAGGGCCTCGGGCTCGATCGGCGTGGGAGCCTCCCCGAGATCCGCGGAGAAGGCCTGGATCAGCGCGATCTCCTTGGGGTGCAGCCCGTCGCACGCGGCCATGGTGTGGAGGGCGCGGGCGATCGCGCTCGCCTCGGCGTCGGAGACGGGGATCGTGGGAAAGAAGGACATGTCGGCCTCTATCGCGATGCAGCGGCGCTGGGCATGCGCTCGGGCGTGGACTATTTTCCGGAGGAACCGCCCCCGCTGGACGCGCGGGTCGGCTGGCCCTTCGGGGGTCCACCGGGCTGCCCGGGTGGGGGGCCCTGGGGGCCGCCCTTGCCGTTCGCCGATTGGGCCGGGGCGTCCACCGGGACGAGGTTTCCGCGCTTGTCGCGCAGCTCGAACAAGCCGGGGCCCGCCTCGCCGTTGTCGATCTGCCCGCGTTCGAGCTTGGTCACGCGCGCCTCGAGCTCGTCGAGCGCGTCCTGCACGGTCTTTCCGGCGAGGGTGGTCTTGCGCGGGTCGTACGCGATGCTCGTCGCGCCGAACGCCATCCCGCTCGCCAGCTCGCTCTGCCGCAGCTCGAGCAGCTGCACACGCCCCGAGAGCGCGTTCGTCAGCTCGGACGATGCCCCGACCGTCGTCGTCGGCTCGTCCGCCGCCGCTTCGAGCTTGCAACGGACGTACAGCTCGTCGAGCGCGCCCTGCACCGTGGTGGCGCTGGTGCCGCTCCGCGCGTTGTCGAACATCACGCCGGTCGCGGGGGCCTCGCCGGCTCCTCCGCAGGCGAGCAGCATCGTCAGGGTGAGCATGAGAGGCCTCCGCGCCGATCGTACACGCGCGGGTGAACGGCCGCCCCGCGCCTACCCGAACTGCACCGATCGCTTGGAGAAGCCGCCCTGCCAGAACCCCGTGATCGGGAAGGTGATCGGGCCCGGCATGTCCGCCGCGGCGCCGGCCGCGAACCAGAGCGGGGCGAGGTGATCGTGGCGAGGGTGGGCCCGCTTGATCATCGGCGCCTTCTCGATGTCGAGCAGCGCGTCGAAGTCTCCGCGGGCCAGGGTCGCCGCGGCCCAGTCGTCGAACGTGGTGGCCCACGCGGGGGTGGTGGGCTGGTGCCCGTCACGCGCGTTGTAGGTCATGTGGCCGCTCCCGATGAGCAGCACGCCCTCGTCGCGGAGCGGCGCGAGCGCGCGGCCGAGCGCGTACACGGTGGCGGGCACGAGCGAGGGCAGGGAGACCTGCAGCACGGGCACATCGGCCATCGGGTACAAGAACATCAGCGGCACGTAGACGCCGTGGTCGAGCCCGCGGTCCGGGTTGCTCTCCACGCGCTCGCCGGCCCCCTCGAGCAGCGATCGCACGCGCTCGGCGAGCGCCGGAGCGCCGGGAGGGGCGTAGCGCGCGCGCAGGTACCGCTCGTGAAACCCCTTGAAGTCGTGGCGGAGCGGCAGGGTCTGGGTGGCGCCGAGCGTGGCCGGGCGGCGCTCCCAATGCGCGGAGACGATCAGGATCGCGGTCGGGCGGCCGATCGCCGCCCCCCACTGGATGAGCTCGTTGGTCCACACCGGATCCGCCGCGAGCGGTGGGTCACCATGGCTGACGAAGAGGGAGGGGAGGCGCGTCATTCGCACGCCCCCGCCCCTACCAACCGCTCGCGCCCGATGGCGCCGGCGACCACGTCGTCCACCGAGAACAACATGGGGAGGGTCTCGTTGGCGAGCCACAGCTCCGTCTGGTCGGAGAAGTAGGGGCTCTCGATGATCGAGGACTGGCCGCCGGGGATGACGTTCCGTCCGCTCACGCCGTCCGGCCCGAGCGCGATGACCATGCGGAACACCGGGCCCGATCCGTGGGTGAAGTCGGTGCCCATCCCGGAGTTCGCGGCGTCGACCGAGAGGTTGTCGCCCGGGCGCGGGAACCACTCGAACTGCTCGGTACCGGCTTCGCCCTCGAGCGGCAGCACGTCGGTGTTGATGGAGAACGTGTCGGTGAGGAAGCTGAACTCCTCGGCGTCCACGAAGTCCGCCAGCACGCTCTCGAACCGGGTCCAGTGGCGCAGGCCCCACTTCCAGCCGCTGATGTCCGTCGTGCCGAAGCCCGAGCCGCGCAGATCGGCGCCCGGTGCCGAGCGCAGGAAGGTGAGCGCGTCCCCCATCGCGAGGAGGGCGACCTCGTCGCTGGTCTCCACCGCTTCGGTGCCGATGGTGTCGAAGAACACGCTCTCCCCGGTCGCCGGGTTCCAGCTCGCGAGGTTGCCCGGGTTGTCCGGGCCGCGACCGTCGAGGAACATGGTCAACGCGCGCACCCTCCCGGCGGTCCCGCCGCCGTTCCACACGCCGGGCAGGGACTCGTCGTTGAACACGCGGCCGACCCAGTTCCCGAGCCATGCGTTGAACAACATCGTGGCGACGCTGTCCTCGATCTGCTCGGTGGTGGGCGAGTGGTAGAAGGTCTGCACGCCGCTCTCCGCGTTCGCGCCGCGGCCGAGCCACCGGGTGAGGCGAAGCTCAACCACGTCGAGGGCCGCCGCGTCCGCCGTGTACAACGCCGCGATCCGGGCGTCGGCCCCCTCCGTCGCTCCCGCCGCCGCGGCCGTCCGCCCCGCCGCGATGGCCGCCGCGAGGTGGCCGCCGAATTGGGTGCCGAGCGCGCTCTTGTGGTCCGCCTGGATGAGCGCCATCCCGGCTTCGTCGGCGGTGCCCGCCGCGACCTGCTCGTCGATGCGCTCCGCGATCCGGAACGCGCGCCAGCCCTCCACCCAGGGGCCGCCGATGTACCAGGGCTCGTCCCACAGATCGTTGTCGAGCGTGATCGAGCCGGGGTCGTTGTTGCCGTTGACGACGTAGCCTTCGACCGGATCCAACGCCGCGGGGTAGTCGGCGAAGGGCACGACACAGCGGCTCGGATCGGCGGCTTGGGACTCGTCGACCATGCCGTCCGGCAGGACGGGGATCTGGAACCCGCCGTAGGTGGTGCCGTCGATCAGGAACATCGGGTTGGCGCCTTCGATCCAGCGCCCATCCTCCCCACGCGGCAGGTAGCCGCGGCACGGGACCGCCTGGTAGCCCGTGTACAACACGCTCCCCGTGCTGTCCGTCACGCCGATGTTCTGGCTGTAGGCCACGAGATAGCGGGTGGCCTCGCGCACCTCTTCGACGGTCTCGGAGTGGCCGAAGCGGTCGACCGCGTTGAGCAGGTTTCCGTCGGAGAAGGCGGTGTAGTCGAACGAGACCGCGCTGACGATGCCGTCGCCGTCGGTGTCGCCCGGGATCACCGCGCCGCCCGGGAACACCACCGCGCCCGGCGCGTCCATCTCCGCTGCCACGCCCTCGATCTCGGCGATCCAACGCCCGTCGAACGTGGTGAACCGCGCCCAGGAGTACGTGCGCCCCACGCTGCCGAGCAGCGGCACGTCGGCGATGGTGTGTCCCTCCGTCACGGAGGCGACCGGCTGCCACACCCCCTGGAAATACGTGGCGGCGGGGAGACCGTCGCTGCCGAGCTGCACCTGCTCGGTGTACCAGTCCGTGATGTCGCCCATGAGCTGGGTCTGGCTCCACGCCACGTCCCCGTTGGTGCCGACCGCCATGATGGGGAGGCCCGGGATGCCGAGGCCGAGCTGGTGCGTGTCCCCGCCGCCCAATTCGCGCGTGTCGAGCCCGACCTGCCAGAACAGGCTCGGCACGGAGAGGGGGAGGTGACCGTCACTCGCGAGCAGCGACGTGCCGTCGGAGGTGACACCCGAGCCGAGGGCCCACACGTTGCTACCCCAGCCCGCCTCGTTGTCGCCGCGCCCCAGCCGCCGCTCGAAGCGCTCCAGGCGCGCCGCCAGGGCCCCGAGGCGCCCGGCGCCGGTCGGTGTGCCGGGCATCCGCGCCGCCGAGGTGTCGACCGAGCCGGTCGCGCCAGCGC
This sequence comes from Pseudomonadota bacterium, assembly GCA_030685065.1. Lineage (GTDB taxonomy): Bacteria > Myxococcota_A > UBA796 > UBA796 > SXON01 > CAJBVW01. The sequence goes on from JAUXQH010000025.1 coordinate 13,290, forward strand.
CGTTGAGCCCCCAGCCGGGCGCCGATCCGTAGGACCACACCGGCGCGATCTGGCCCCAGATGTCCTGCTCGACGCCCGCCTGCCGCAGCGCCCCGAGGACATCTCCCGTGTCGAACAGGCCGCCGGACACCAGCGCGTCCGTGTAGGCACGACCCACGTCGTCCGTTTCGTAGCCGAGCTCGAACACGAGCACCGCCGCAACTCCGGCGAGGTCGCGACGCTGCCAATCCACGAGCAGCTCGGTCGGATCGGTGACACCGAGGAAGGGGCCCGCGATCTCGAGCTCGCTCGGCAGCGGCAGATCACCGGCGCGCACCTGCGCGAGGTACGCGTTCACGCCCTCCGCGAAGCCGTCGAACACCTGCTCCTGGTCGTCGGGCAGGTTGGCGAGGATGTTGTCGGCCACCCAGGTCATGCCGGTGGAGCGGCTGTCCATGTCGGTTTCGAGCGCGGCGTCCCCGAGGATCTCGGAGAGCGTGCCGAGGCCGAGGCGACGCGCCAGCTCCATCTCGAAGTAGCGGTCCCGCGCCTGGGTGAACCCGTAGGCGCGCGCGAGGTCGACGCGATCCTTGGCGTAGATGTGCGGCACGTTGCCGGCCGTGCGCACCACCTGGGCGTCACACGTGAGGCCCGGGATGGTGAAGGAGGCTGTCTCCGCCACGTCGAGCAGCGCTGACGGGGTGGCGGGTTCAGGCTTGACTTCGTCCACCTTGCAGCCGGAAAGGGCGAGGAGCACGACGAGAGAAGGGGACACGAGACCTCCGAGCGGCCGCAGCTTAGCCGATCCGCGGGGTCGGTTCGCCGACGCGACGAAGCGAACGAGGAACCTCCGTGCCCGGCGCGGTGGCCCGGCCGCCCCCGCTACTGGCGCACGTACTTCATCTCCCAGGGCAGCTTCGTTTCCAGCTTGTCGACGAGCAGCGTCTTCTCGACGATCAGCGCGCCGCCCTCAGCGCGATACCGCACCTGTTGGCCGCCCTCGTCGCTGTCGAACAGGAACATCACGTCGGCGCCCTCCCACGTCGCGATCAGCGAGTAGGCGCGGCCGCTCGGGGAGGTGCCGGCCACCGCGGGCTGGTCGAAGCCGGCGGTCGCCGAGGCGCGGCCGTCACACCCGACGCTGAAGCCGGTCGTCGTGAGCGTGGTCTGGTAGGTGTCGCAGAACGTCGCCGCGGTGACGATCCGCGGGCGCGCGAAGGCGCGGATCACCGGGTTGAAGGGCGCGAGCATCGCGTCGAGCGCGGACTCGACGCGGGCCTGCACGGTGGGGCGGGGCTCGGCGAGGCGCCACGTTCCGGTCAAGGCCGGGAGGTCCGCCGCGGCCGGAGGGTTGGCGGGCGGGGCGGCGAGGGCGGGGAGGAGGAGCGCGAGGAACATGGGCACCGCGAATAGCACGATCACCGCGCGGGACGGGGCGGCGCGGGACGGGGCGGCTCGCGCCGGTAGTACAGGGCGCGGACCGCGCGGGGTTCGACCGCGGCCGGGGGTTGGCCGGCCAGGGAGAGCGCGAGGGTGTGGCCCGCGAGCGTGCCCGAAACGCGCCACAGGCTGGTCGGCACCTCCATGTGGTCCTCGTGCCACCACCCCGCGATGGCGCCGGTGCGGTCGATCTCGAGGAGGAGCGTGTAGGTGACCAGGGTGTCGCCCGGCTCGTCGTGCTCGTGCAGGCGGTGCCCGACGAGGAGCCAGCTCGTGGTCCCCTTCGCCGGGACGAGGGTGGGCGTGAACGCCGTGGTGACGGCATCCTGCTGCTTCTTCGCGCGCGGGTCCGAGGCCCGATCCTCCCACGATTGGGTGGATACGAGCACCACGGGCTCGCCGCCGAGGTCCGCCTGGACGACGATCACCGCTTGGCCTTGGGCTCGAGGAAGCGGACGATCTTCCCTTCGGTCTTCTCGTTGGTGCCCTTCTTCATCGTGTACGTCTGCTCGCTCTCCGCCGCGCGGTCCTGCTCGGCGCCGACGATGTCGAACCTCCAGATGTCGGTCTGTTCATCGACGTTCTCGACGGTCACGAAGCTGGAGAGCACGGCGTTGTGGGACTCGTCCTGGCCGCTCCCGCCGTCCCGTTGCCACAAGTGGCCCGGCCGGGCGTTCGCCACGGACACCTGCTTGAAGGCGCCGGAGGTCTCCGCGTTCCCCGCGGTGGAGTAGTGCTTGTTGTCGGTGATCGCGGGCTTCCAGCCGGCCTGGAACGTCACGTCGTTCATGAACACCGAGCACTTCCAGAAGCTGTCTCCCCAGTTGACCTTGTACTCCGTGCGCCCGTCGATCTTGGTGGCGTTCTTGGGGCCCGCGCCCGCGAGCGCGAGGTTGGGTGTGTAGAACTTCCCGCCCACGCCGGAGACGCCATAGCTCTCGCCCACCACGCCGCTGGCACGCGAGCGGGCGGACTTCATGATCTCGTCGTTCGAGCCCTTCGCCACGCTGACGTAGAGGTTGGTGCCCGCCTCGAGGCCGCCGGCCTTCTCGACACACTGGCCGTACAGGATCTCGGCGCTGGACGGCACGTAGAGCTTCACGCCCGCGGCGAGGGTGGGGGTGATCCGCTGCGGGGACTCGCCGCCCGCTTCGGCCACGGTCTGCACGTGGGTGTTGAAGGCCGCGAGGTGCCCGACCTTCATTCCGTGGGCCTCGGCCACCTTCTCCCAGGCCGGGCCCTCGCCGCTGGACATGTCCTCGGCGGTGACGGTGTAGGTGGCGCCGGGGGCGAGCTTGACCTGCTTCACGTCGGTCGAGCGGCCGGGCAGCGCCGCGTCACGATGAACCCCGCGGCCGTCGCTCTCGGACTCCACCTGGACCGATTCGCCGCGCGCGGCGCTCGTGGCGGCGCTCACGGCCTCCCGCTCCGAGGTGTCACCCGGCCGGCTCACGCCCTGGCCACGGTGCCCCTGGAGGACGTGGGCGACCTCTTCCGCGACCTGCACCCGATCGGGGTTGGCGGTGGAGAAGTACACGTCCGTTCCCGAGGCTGCGGCCGCGCCGGCGATGCCGTCGAGGTCGACGCCGAGCCACGCCACGACCTCGGAGAGGTCGGCGCCGAAGGACGCCTCGAGCTCCGCGCGGAAGGGGAGGGCGGACGGGGTGCCCCGGCGGGCCTCGGCGAGCACCGCGCCTTCCGGGCCGCTGGACTGCGGGGGGGCGCGTTGCACGTCACGAACGCCGGCATTGCCGAGGCGATCCTGGCGGGACGGAGCGGCGGCCGGGCTGGTGGCCCGGGGGCCCCCTACGCTGGCGGTCGGGCGGGAGCGGGAGTGGCTGGGCATGGTGAATCCGCGTGGGGCGCGAATACCACAGATGGCGCGCAGTTGCACCTGTTCGGGCGGCCCCGCGGCGAGTGGAGCCGCGTTGGGAAGGTCCGATTACGGGCCCCGGACGCGTGTCCTACGGGCAGCGCGCTTCGCGCTCGGTCGGCGGCCGAGCCCGCCGGACTCGCCGCCGAGGCGGCGGCGCCCCTCCGGCCCCACGGGGGCTCGGAGCCCGTGGTGCGTAGCCCGGCTCGGCCGGGCGGTGCGGTCCGTCGCGAGGGGCATGAGTCGCAACGGGCTCCCGAGGAGGACTGTCCGCCCACCCTGCCCCCGACATAGGAGGCGCGCGGAGGTCCCGCGTGGCCCAGATCGCGATCGGAGAGGTGCTGGGGGGGCGGCTGCGGGTGCTCGGGGCGCTCGGGCGCGGCGGCATGGCCACCGTGCACCTCGTGGAAGAGGTCGCCACCGGGGAGCGCCTCGCGCTCAAGGTCCTGCACCCCCACCTCTCGGCGGACCCCGCGGCGCGGCGCCGCCTCGAGCGGGAGGTCGCGGCCGGGCGGCGGCTCGACCATCCCGGCCTGCTCACGGCGCGGGAGCTGTTCGAGGCGGACGGGGTGGTGGGGCTGTTGTTGCCGCTCCATCCCGGCCGCACGCTCGCGGAGCGCGTCGCGATGGAGGGCCCGCTCCCGCCCGATCAGGTCGTGCGGCTCGGGCTCCGGCTCGCGGAGGCGCTCGGCGCGGCTCACCGCGCGGGCGTGCTCCACCGGGACGTGACCGCGCGGAACGTCATGGTCGACGATCGCGGCACCCCTATGCTCACCGACCTCGGCCTCGCCCGGATCGGCGAGGGCGGGACCGCGCGGAGCACGGCGCTGGTCGGCACCGCCGGGTTCCTCGCGCCCGAGGTGCTCGCGGGCGTGCGCTCCGATCCGCGCTCCGATCTGTACGGGCTCGGCGCCGTGCTCTACCTCGCCGCCACCGGCGCGGAGCCGTTCGCCGCCGCGCACCCGCAGGCCGCCTTCCACAAGCAGCTCACCGGCGATGTCGCGCCCATCGCCGCGGCCGGGTTCCCGCCGTGGTTGGCCACGCTGATCCAGGGGCTCCTCGATCCGGACCCCGCGCGCCGCCCGCAGGGTGCGACGGCTGTCGTGACGCTGCTCGAGGAGGGGCGCGCGCCCGAGCCGGCGGAGCCGCGGCCTGCGCGGGCGGCGCCGAATGCTCCGGCCGACGCCCACCTCGTGCACGCGCGGCTCCCGACGGGGACGTACACGGTCGTCGTGAAGGAGGCCTCGGATCATCGCGATGCACGCAAGGCAAAGCGGGCGCTCCGCAAGGGGGCCGAGCGCGCGCGGGTGGCCGCGGAGCGGCATGGCGGGCTGGTGGCCGATGTGTCACGGCTGGTCGGGCAGGCCGCCGCCGCGATCGAGGGGGTGGCGGGGGCCCCGGGGCCGACGACCGAGGCGCGCCTCGCGGCGGCGGTGGGCGCGGCGGCGGGCCTCCCCGAGGGCGCGGTGCGCGAAGCGACCGCGCTCGGCGCAGAGAAATTCCGCCTCGTCGCGCACGTCGACCGGCCCACCGCGGAGCGCCTCGCCAACGAGGCTCGCGCGCTCGATCTGATGGCGACGGTCTACCCGGAGCGCGAGCCCACCGATCTCTCGGGCTGGCTGCTCTCCCGCTGGTGGGCGCTCATCCCGTTGATGTGGATCGCGTTTCCGCCCATCGCCGCGCTCACCGAGTCTCCGCTCATCGTGTTCCTGTTCGCTGGCCTCACGGTGGCGCTCGCGACGATCGTCGGGCCGTGGGTGGGCCGCCACATGCTGCCCGGGTCCGCGCGAGACCTGCCCGTGGCCTACACCAACGAGCTGGGGGCGCACCTCGCGGCTGGGCTGCGGGCGGCGGTTGCCTCCGACGCGGCGGTCGGGCCTTCCAATGAGAGCGTGGCTCCCGCCCGGGGTGATGGGAGCCGCGTCGCGACGATTTCGGCGCAGGCGTTGGCCGCGCTGGACGGCCTCGACGGCGTGGTGGCCGCGGGGAAGGACCTGCCCGCGCTCGTGAAGACCGAGCTTCGCGCCTCGGTTTCGGACCTGCGCCGCGAGGTGCACGGCATCGCCGCCGATGCCGCGGAGATGGAGGCCGAGCTCGTGCTCGCCGTGCGGGAGGCCCAGGCCGACACCGGGGGGGCCTGGGCGAGCGAGCGCCTCGCGCGGCTCGATACCCTCGCGCGGGGCGGCACCTCGGTCGACTCCGCCGAGCGAGCGCGGCTCCTGGCCGCCATGGCTGCGCACGAGGCGGCCGCGATGGCCGAGAGCGCCCTGGACGCGCGGCTCACGGCGGACCTCGCGCGGCTGCTCGAGATCGACGCCACCGCCCGCCGGCTGCGGCGCGAGCTCGCCCTGGAGCGGGGCGCGGCGCGGGCGCCCGAGCAGGCGTTGGCCGACCTTCAGGAGCGCGCGAGCGCGGCGGCTCGGGCGCGGCGGGAGTTGATGGGGCGGTGATACCTCGGCCGGGCCGCTCGTGGCCTGCGGAAGCGCGTGCGCTTGGTCGATTCGTCGCCCGGGGTGCCCCACGCGACCGGACTCGACGCGACCCCGACACCACCCCCACGTTCGGTCGCGTTCGCGCGCCTTTTCGCGACCGGAGTCGAGTCAGGTGTCGAGGTCTCCGTCACCTCGGTCGCAATTCAGGGCCTTTCCGCGACCGAAGTCGGATCAGACCTGAAGGCTTTTTCGAGTCCGGTCGCTTCGCGTGCGGTGGGCGGATGTATCAGCGGATGTATCAGCGAGCACACACCGACCCTGCGGTGGATCCGGGCGCCCCGCCGCCCGCGGAGGGCGTCGGCG
>JAUXQH010000029.1 GCA_030685065.1 Pseudomonadota bacterium
TCTGAGCCAGGATCAAACTCTCCAGTTTGTAATCCGTGTGTTTCTTACGAAACTTGGTCGCAACGTTGCTGGCTAAAGCAACGTTCGAGCCGAAACTCTATTGAACGTTACAGAAACTACTACCAATTTTTCAAAGACCGGTTTGGTTTTCACTTCGGGTTGGATCCCGTTGTGTCATTCAAACCAATGTCGAGTCAGGCGATTATTCCTGTCTCGTTTGTGCCGCGCTTCTATTCGCGCCGCTGTCCGCCGTCAAGTGTCTTTCCGTTCGGAAACGAGGAGACACCGAGGAGGTCGGAGGAGTCAGGGTTTCATCCCTCTTCCGTCCGCGCCGCCGTTTACCCGGCTGGCGTCCTCCCGTCAAGCAGCCTCTGAACAAGTTCGCAGGCCGCGACGGGGGAGCGTGTGAAGCGAGGTTTCATACCCTCTGCACCGCGCCGACCATCTACTGCATCAGCCTCGGCACGTCAAGGCTCTTTCCCCTCTGTTCACGTCGTCATCGCCGGCCGGGCCGCTGGCGATGCGCGGGTGGAGGACGAGGGCCGATGGCCCACGGAGAACCCCCACCGGCGGGATCTCCGTCGATCCGGTACATTGCGCGGGTGAAGTGTGCCCCCCCGTGAGCGAACGAATCCTCCTCGTCGAAGACGACGCGAACATCCTCAAGGGCCTCGAGCTCAACCTGGGCCTCGAGGGCTACCAGGTACGCAGCGCGATGGACGGTACGAACGGCCTCGCCGCAGCCCAGGATTGGAAGCCGGACCTCGTGGTGCTCGACATCATGCTGCCCGGAATGAGCGGGTACGATGTCTGCAGGGAGCTGCGCCGCCGTGGCTCGAACGTGCCGATCCTCGTCCTCTCCGCCAAGGGCACGGAGATGGACCGTGTGCAGGGCCTCGATCTGGGGGCGGATGACTACGTCACCAAGCCCTTCGGCCTCCAGGAGCTGCTCGCGCGGGTGAAGGCGCTGCTGCGCCGGAGCAAGCCCGCGCCCCAGGGGAAGCTCCTCACCTTCGGCGATGTCGAGGCCGACTTCACCGCGGGCGAGGTGCGCCGGGCGGGCGTCGCGGTGGAGATGACCGTACGCGAGCTGCACCTGCTGCAGTACCTGTCCGGGCGCGAGGGCCGCGTCGTGACGCGGCAGATGATCCTCGACGCGGTGTGGGGCGAAAACTACTTCGGCACGGAGCGCACGGTGGACAACTTCATCACTCGCCTCCGGCAGAAGCTCGACAATCCGGACGAGCCCGCTCACTTCTTGACGGTGCGCGGCATGGGCTATCGCTTTCGCGGGGACAACAAGTGATGCTCCTCCTCCTCCTCGGGTGTGGCGGCGCCACGTTGCCCGTCCGCGTCGCGCCGGACATGAACGCACCGGTCGCGGAGGCTCCCGCCGCCCAATGGCCCGCGCCGGCCCCGGAGGCGTGGCGGGCCGGAATGTTCGCGGGGCCGCCGATCCTCCTGCCGCCCACCGAGGCGTGGAGCCGGATGTTGCCCGGGCCCATCGTCGAGCCCATCACGTCCGACGGGGAGCGGCTGTACGCCGTGGCCGAGGGGCGCGTGTACTGCTTCGACCTCGACGGCACGCCGCTCTGGAACATCCGCGCGCAGGCCTCGGGCGGGGTGGCCCTGACGGACCAGGGGCCCGTCGTCGGGACGGAGGCGGGCACGGTCCTCGTGCTGGACGCGAAGAGCGGCGCCACTCTCCGCACGATCGGCGGCAGCGGGCCGGTGCGAGGCCTCCCGGTCCAGCTCCCGGGCGAGATCGCATGGGTCACGAGGGACGGCCACGTCGGTTCGACCGCGGGGTGGGGCAGCAAGATCGCCATCTCGGCGGCGGGTGGGGCCGCGGCGGACGGGTACACCCTGTACGTCACCACGCTCGAGGGCGCGCTGATCGCGATGAACCAGGAGGGCGGCATCGCGTGGCACGCCTCGCTTCCGGGCGCCGCGGTCGACGGCGCCGCGCTGGACGCCGAGCGCATCTACGTCCCCATCGGCTCCTCCACCGGCCAGCCGGGAGGGGTCGTCGCGTTCGATCGCTCCGGCAAGGAGCTGTGGCGCCACCAGACGGAGTTCCAGCCCGCCGGTCCGCTCGCGGTCGGGAGTCACGTGTTCGTGCCCGACAAGGACGGACACGTCTACGCGCTCGACCGCACCACGGGCGTCCGGTTGTGGGCCGCCGAGGGCTTCGGAGAGTTCACGGCCCAGCCCGCCCTGGTCGAAGGGCAGATCTACGCGGGAAATGGGGACGGCAACCTGTACCGGCTCGACGAGGACGACGGCGGCCAGGTCTGGAAAGTGCCGCTGGGCGCGAGCATCACCGGGGATCCGGTGTACGTCGGCGGCAAGTTCGTGGTGGGCCTCGCGAACGGCCGCCTGGTGGCCTTGTCCGAAGGGAACTGAACCGCGCCCCACGACGGGGTTAAGCGCGCCCATGCGCCTCACCCTCGGCACCGGTCCCCTTCCCCGACTCCTCGCGCCCGGCGTCCCCGACTGGCTCGGTGCGGACGGGATCCGCGTCGGGTGGGCCCTGCGCGACCGCTTGTTCCTGCACGCGGGCGGCCACGTCGACGTGGTCGAGCTCCCGGACGAGATCGAGGAGGTCGCGGCCTCCCCCCACCGGTGGACCGTCGCGCTCGGAAGCGGCTTCGTCCGGGTCGATCCCGCCACCGCGCGCATCGAGGAGCTCCTCGTCGATGACGAGGCCGAGCCGCTCGCGACGCACGCGGGCGAAGATCTGGGGCTCTTCGTCGAGGTCCCCGAGCACCGCCTGCTCCGCCTCGTGGACGGGCGGCCGCTCCCCCTCCCCGACGGCGCGCTGCGCGCACGCTGGATCCGCCCCTGGGCCACCGGGTTCGGCGCCGTCTGGGTCGACCTCGATGTCGTGTTCCGCCTCGGCACCCGCGTGTCCGTGCTGGGGCGGGCGCCGGCGCCGGAGGGGATCGCGTGCGGCCCCGAAGGCGGCGTGCTCATCGGCGTGAAGGGGGACGCCGTGGTGGCGGCTCCCCGCGGTCTCGCGCTCCGGGTTGGCCGCCCGCTCGACGCGGACAGCGCGCGCTTCTCGCCCGACGGGACGACGGTCCTCGCTGCGTGCCCGGAGGGCGTGGCCTGGGTCGACCTGTCGACCGGCGCCGTCCGCAAGGTCTGGGACGGATCGCTGGCGCCGGTGGGCTTCGCGCCGGGGCCCGTGCTCTGGGACCTCGATCGTGGCGTGCTCCTGGATGAAGCCGGGGCCGTGTTGCTCGATGGGTTCGCGGGCGCGGCGCCGGCCATGGCGGGGCGCGTGCTCGCGGGTCCGGGCGGCGCGGTCTGGGACCTCGGATCCGGCGCGCGTGGGGCCGTGATCCTGCGGGACGGCGTCTGCGCCACCGATGGCGAGCGCACGATCCACGCGGATGACACCCATGTGCAGGTGCTGGGCGGGCCTCGCTTCGCGCACACGTTGTGTGGAGAGGAAGATGCCGTCGACGCCGCGCGCATCGACGGGGACCTGCTCGTCCTGGCCACGCTCGACGGCGAGGTGGGCCGCTATACGCTCCCGAACGGCGAGCCGCGCGAGCGGACCCACCAGCGGAGCTCCTGGAAGTCTCCCGCGGCGCCCCGACCGGAGGGCGTCACGCTCACCAGCGACGAGGCCGAGAGCCGGGTCACGATCGGGGAGTCCAGCTGGCCCCTCCCGGCGGACGGCGCGGCTCGGGTGGGGGAGACCGTGTGGGCCTGGGCGCGGGAAGGCGCCCTGTTCGAGCTTCCGTCCGAGCTACCCGCTCAGCCTCCCTCCGAACTTCCCTAGTTCACGACCTCGTCCACGTGGGCCGGCCGCACCGGAGTGAGCTCGGCGCGGAGGCCCTCGAAGCGGGCCCTGGTGAACCAGCCCCCGAGCCCGCCGGGGCGCGCCTGACCGTCGACCGCGCGGAGGACCTCGTCCTCGTCGGTTGGAACCAGGCGCCCGTCCTTGTCCACCGGGCGCCACGAGGCCCACCACCGCCCATCGGTCCACTCGATGAAGGCGCCCGCGAGCAGCCGGGGCTCGGCACCCTTCTGACGCTGGGTGAACCGGCCCAGGATCGCCATGGCATCGACCCCCGGCTGGCCAGCGAGGGAGGCGAGCACCCGGTGCGGGTCCCTCGCGGCCGCGAGCAACGGCGCGGCGTAGACGATCTGGACATCGTCCGGGCGGAACAGGAACACGGCGGGAGGCAAGGGACCGCGACCCACCGCCCGGATCACGCGATCGACGAGGCCGCGGCCGAAAACGTCGTCATCGGCGGCCCCGAAGTCGGGCTGCCGCCGGGCGATCGAGACACGTACTTGGATCCCAGACATCCCGGCCGGCTAACATGCGCGCGCCCTCACCGGACGCCCACGTGACCCATCGGGACCTCGTGCGCCGATCCGATCACCCTCTCAGCAGCGCCCGTCCCCGTCGTCGTCACCGCAGGCCTCGCCCAACAACTGGCGCTCCAACAGCGCGCCCTCCGTGCCCGACTCGACGAGGAGGGTGCCGTGAAAGGTGCCGGGTGCCGCCGGCATGAAGCGGACCGTGATGGGGATGGCCTCGCCCGGCTCCATCAGCTTGGGAAAGGGCAGCTCGTCATTCGTGTAGAAGATGCCGCCGTTCTCGCTCTCCACCCACACCGCCGCGACGTAGGCAGCCACGTCCCCGTCGGAGGCGATGGTCACCTCGAGGGCTTGCGAGCGGCCCGACGGGCTGGCCTCGGCGAAGCGGAGCTGCCCCCCGGGGGCGACCGCCACGAGCGCGGCCCCGCCGGCCTCCAGGGTCTCTCCGAGGCCGAATTCGCCGCAACCGACGAGCAGGAGCGTGGGGAACAGGCGCGTGAGGAGGATGGGTCGCATGGCGGAGACTCCGCGCTCCGAGGATGCAAGCCCGATGCCAATCGACGAAGCCCGCTCCACGGGCCCTTTCTGAACTAGTTCGCCCGAGAATGGGGCGCCCGTGCCCCAACGGGTGGGGCGCGGATAGGCTCCCCCGATGCCGCCCGCCCCGATTCCGCCAGTGAAGCCCTCCGAGAGGCCCGCCCTCTTCGACTCCCCCTCGGCCGACGTGATCGCGGTCGCGTTGGTGCAGCGCGCCCGGCGCCGCCTCGGCCCGCTCCCGGACGCCGCCGTGGCGGATCTGCTCGCCGACACCGTGTTCCACGAGCGCAGGCGCCTGGAGGAGAGCGGCGGGGACGCCGCGTACATCGCCGCGGTGGAAAACGCGGCCAACACCCTTCGCGACATGCGCCGCGGCGAGATGGACGCCGCGCTCGAGGCCATCGTGGCCACCTACGGCCGGGAGATCCACAACCCCTTCTCGCCCCGCACCTACAAGTTCGCCACCCGCGTGATGCCGGGCGTGCTGACGCGCCTCCTGACCGCGTCGCGCGGCCGCGACCTCCTCCTCGGCGATGTCGACCCCTCCTCGCGCATGCGCGTCGACGGCCCGCTGGACCGCCTCCGTCGGATGGCGAGCACCTCGACGCTGATCCTCGCCCCCACGCACGTCTCCAACCTCGACTCGCCGCTCCTCGGCTACGCGTTGTACGCCGCGGGCCTGCCGCCGTTCGCCTACGGGGCCGGGCTCAACCTCTTCTCGAACCCGGCGATGGGCTTCTTCATGAAGCGCCTCGGCACCTACACGGTCGATCGGCGGAAGCGCAACCGCCTGTACAAGGAGACGCTCAAGGACTACTCCATCGAGATCCTGCGCCGCCATTGCCACTCGTTGTTCTTTCCCGGCGGTACGCGTTCGCGCTCGGGGCGCCTCGAGCGGCACCTGAAGAAGGGCCTGCTCGGAACGGGCCTCGCGGCCTGGCAGGAGAACCTCGCTGAGGGCCGCCCCCACCCGGACGTGTTCATCGTGCCGTGCACGCTCTCGATCGGCCTGGTGCTCGAGGCCGAGACGCTGATCGCCGACTCGCTCGCGGAGGAGGGCAAGCAGCGGTACATCATCCAGGACGACGAGTTCGCGGATTCGCGCCAGGTGGCCTCGTTCGTAGGGCGCATCATGCGACTCGACGCGGCGGTGCACGTGGTCTTCGGTGAGCCGATGGACATCGCGGGCAACCGGGTCGACGAGTCGGGCACCTCCCTGGATCCGCACGGGCGCCCCGTCGATCGCCGGGACTATGTCTGCGATCGCGACGGGCGCGTGATCCGCGACGAGCAGCGCGACCACGTCTACACCGAGCGCGTGGCCGAGCGGCTCTCGGAGGCGTACCACCGGGACTTCGTCGTCCAGCCGACCCACCTCGCCGCCTGGGCAGCGTGGGAGGCGCTCCGCGCGCGCCACCAGGGGCTCGACACCTGGCGCCTGGTCCGGCTCCACCCGGGCGCGCGGATCGTCGATCGCGCGGCGGTGCTCGCCAACATCGAGCGCGCGAGCAAGGGCATCGCTCACCTCCGGCGCGTGGGCCCGCCCACCGCCGAGGGCGTCCTGGACGAGGCCATCACCCGCTTCGCGAGCTTCCACAAGAAGCGGGCGATGGAGCCGGTGAGCGGCCCCGTGAACCCGGACGGGTCCACGCCCGACCGGTTGAAGCTCGACAGCGAGCTGATCCTCTACTACCGGAACCGGTTGGACTGGATCAAGGCGTGACGAGCGCCGCCGGGAACACGGTCGGGGGCGCGGTACACGCGATCGTGGATCGCTCCGAGAGCCGCGCGTAGCGGTCCACCAGCGCCGGATGCGCGTCGAGCAGGGCCGGGGCGCGCAAGCCGACGTAGCCGAGCGCGGAGGCGATCGCGATGTCCGCCAGCGTGTACGCGTCGGCAACGGCGTGGACCCGCGTGCCGAGGTCCGCCTCCATCACCTCGAGCGCGCGACGCACCTTGCCCTCGTGGTGCGCGAGGGTGCCGGCATCCTGCCGGTCGGCGGGGCGTCGGCGCTCCAACATGCCGGCGACGACCGCGTCGCAGAGCCCATCACAGAGGGCCTCCCAACACAGCGCGTCGATGCGCGCGCCGGGCTCGGCCGGAAGGAGCGCGGGCATCGGGGTGTGCAGCTCGAGGTACTGCACGATCACGGGCGAATCGTAGAGCGCCCGGCCGTCCTCTCGCACCAGCGCGGGGATCTTTCCGAGGGGGTTCGCCTGGGTCACCGTCGGATCGGACGGGGCGACGTACACGGGCTCGAACGCGATGCCCTTCTCGAGCAGGACGACGTGCACCTTTCGGGCAAAGGGGCTGGTGGCGGAGAGGAGGAGTCGCATCCCGGCCACGTAGCACCCGCGCACCCGCGATTGGTGTACTCTTCTTCTCGTCATGACGATGGTTCGCCCCCCCCTCCGCGACCTCTCCACCCGCGCGCTCGACTGCGCGTCCTGCGGCAGCGCAGTGGACGCGGAGGATCTGACCTGCGGCCGCTGCTCCCACCCCCGTCCGGCAAGGGGATGGAGGCCCGTGGGCATCCGCGTCTCCGGCGATCGCGCGCGCGCGCTGCCGGGCCGTTCGGAGAGCGCCCCGGAGGTCGAGGAAGAACGCCCAGGGCGCCACGCGCCGCTCCGCCTGAGGGTTCGCCCCCCGTCCGAGGACGGCGTGCTGGACGAATTCGACTTCGCCGCCGAGGTGGTCGACGTCGTGACCGCCCATGACGCCGGGGGTGACCCCTCCGCCGAGCTCGCGCCCGGCCAGCTCTACGCGGCCCGCTACCGGGTGGAAGAGGTGCTGGGCCGCACCCACGGCGCCCACCGCTACTCGGCCATCCAGGAGCCGCTCGTTCGCCGGGTGGTCCTCACGGTGCTCCGCGGCGACGCGTCGGACGACGCCACGGTCGCGCTCGAGTCCCGCTTCCTGCGCGAGGCCGGCGTGCTCTCCCGCATGCGTCATCCGAGCCTCGCGCCGGTGCACGAAGCGGGGCGCTCCCCGGCGGGCACCTGCTTCGCCACGGAGGAGCTGCTCTACGGGTTCACCCTCAGGGACCTCATCGATCGCGGCTCCCTCGGCCCCGATCGGCTCGTCGCCATCGCGGCGGACATCGCGGGGGCGCTCGCGGCGCTGCACGAGGCAGGCGTTCCCCATCGCTGCCTCCGGGTCGATCAGGTGGTCGTGGGGCCGCGGATCTGGCGCGCCGGGGCCGGCGCCGAAGTCGCCCAGGTGGGCCGCTACGGCCTCGAGGTCACCCCCGAGGACGTGATCGAGAACCTCGATCCGGAGGCCGCCGTCGCGTGGGCCCCCGAGGTCCTCCGAGGCGAAGAGCCGGACGAGAGCGCCGACATCTACTCGCTGGGCGTGATCCTCTACCGGGCGCTCGCGGGGCGCGCCCCCTACCCGGGCACCGCGTCCGAGGTCATGGGCGCGCGCACGCTGGCGGATCCTCCGGCCCTGGTCCGGGATCGCGACGGCGGGCTGGCCGACAAGCTCCGCGACGTGACGGATCGCTGCCTCCAGGCCGCGCCCGAGCGCCGCTACCCCTCGGCCCGCGCCCTCCTCGCCGTGCTCGAGGAGCTCGCCCAGGCGCCCAAGGTCGTCGCGGTGGCCCCTGTTCCCGTCCGCGTCCACGTGCCGGCGCCTCCGCAGGCCCTGCCGCTGCGCGGCCTGTTGATGGCGGCGTTCGCGGGAGCGTTCGTTCCCACGGTCGCGGTGCTGGCGCTCCTCTTCCGCACGTCCGGCACGCCCGGCGCGGATACGCCCGGCGTCGACGCTCCGCGCCCCGGCCCGGTCGCGACCGCGCCCGTGGTCGTGGCGGCCCCGGTCGTCGCACCCGTGGCCCCCCCGGTCGAGGCGGCCCCCGCTCCCGAGGCCTCGGTCGTACCCGCGGCTGCGCCGGCTACACCTTCGCCGGAAGCGTCGCGTCGCACCCGTGAGCCGGCGCCGAGCCGCGCGCCCGTCGCCGTCCGTCCGGGCGCCAAGGGGACGGCGCTCGAGCCGGTCGTCCTCGAGCCCGCCGTCGCTCCGGCGTGGCCTCCGGTCGCCACGACCGAGCCCGTCGTCCTCGCCGCCGTCGCCGCGGAGCCCCGGGTCGCGCCGGTCGAGGCCCCCGAGGCCGCCCGCGCGGAGTCCCCCGTGGTGGTCGTGCCCGGCGCCGCGGCGCTGTCGGGCCTGTGGCTCGGCAAGGTCTCCGGCGGGTCGTTCGCGCTCGACATCGCGGTCGCGCCGGACGGCCGCGTGACCGGGCGCGCGCGTCGCAGCGATGGTGCCAGCGAGGGCACCGTGGCAGGCCGCGTGAGCACCTCCGAGGATGGCCTGCGGGTCGAGCTCCAGGTGACCGAGGGCGCCGACACGACGAGCTACAGCGGCGGCGTGCTCGACGGCGAGCTCCGCGGCCGCATCTACGCCGGCGGCAAGGCCCAGGGCCGGTTCACCGCTCGTCGGTAGCCAGGCGTTGCTCGCCTGCACGCGAGCGCCTCCGCGGCCCGGACTCGGCGTTAAGAAGTCCGGCATGCACCCCCGACCCGGAAGCTCCCCATGAACGTCGCGATCGTCGGCACGGGCGACATCGTCGAGTCCCTCGCGCGGCTGGCGGCGGCCGCCGGAAACACGGTGACGGTGGGCGGCGCCCGTGGCCCGGAGGGCTTCGCGTCGACCACCGACCTCGCCACGCTCGCTCGCAGCACCGACCTGCTGCTGCTCGCCATGGCGCCGGACCACTTTCGCGGCATCGTACGCGAGCTCGTTCCCGGGCCCGCCTCGCGCGCGGTGGTCGCGACCCGGGGGCTCGAGCCCGGCACCGGCAAGCGCCTCTCCGAGATCCTGGTCGAGGAGTCCGCCTGCCTGCGCGTCGGCGCGCTCGCCGGCCCCATCCTCCCCGGAGAGGTGCGGCGCAACAGCCCGTGCGCGGCGGTGGTGGCGTCTCCGTTCACGGAGGTCACCCGCGCCGCCTCGCAGGCGCTCCATTCGTCCGCATGCCGCATCTACAGCAGCCAGGACCTCCCGGGGGTCGAGCTCGCGGGCGCGCTGGTCGAGGTGCTCGCGATGGCCCTCGGGATCGCGCGCGGGCTCGGGCTCGGCGTCGGCGCGCAGGCGCTCATCGTCACGCGCGGGGTGGCGGAGGGCTCCCGCCTTGCGCGGATGGGCGGGGGCGACCCTCGCACGTTCTCCGGCCTCGCGGGCGTGGGCGAGCTGGTCGCGAGCGCCGCCCTGCCGGACCACCCCGGCTTCGTTCGCGGGCTGGCGCTCGCCCGGGGCGAGGCGGATCCCGCCGCCGCGGCGCTGTGCCAGGCGCTGCTCGGCCGCGTCGGTGACCTCCCGATCACCCAGGCGGTGGGCGCGCTCGCGGCGGGCAAGGCGAGAGCGGCCGAGGTGATCACGGGGCTGATGACGCGCGACAATCGCGAGGAGTTCGACGCGTGATCGGCGTCTACGACTCCGGCTACGGCGGGCTCACCGTGCTCCGCGCGCTCCGCGCGGCCCTCCCCACCCACGACTTCGTCTACCTCGGCGACTCGGGGCGGGCGCCCTACGGCGGGCGTGACACCGACACCATCCTCGACTTCGCCGAGCAATGCGTGGAGCGCCTGTTCGAGGAGGGTTGCCCGGTCGTCGTGGTCGCGTGCCACACGGTGTCGTGCGTCGCGCTGCGCCACCTCCAACGGCGCTACGGCGGCGCGCACCGGCGGGTGCTCGGCGTCACCATCCCCGCCGCGGAGGCCGCCGTGGCCGAGAGCCGCGGGCACATCGGCGTCATCGGGACCACGCGCACGGTGTCGTCCGGCACCTTCGCCGCCGAGGTCGCCAAGCTCGGCGCGCATCGCGTCACCCAGCGGGCGGCGCCGCTCCTGGCTCCCATCGTCGAGGAGGGCTGGGCGGACACCGAGATCGCGCACCTCGCCGTTGCGCGGTACGTCGAGGAACTCGGCGACATCGACACCCTCGTGCTCGGCTGCACCCACTACCCGCTGCTCCGGCCCGCGTTTCTCGCCGCGCTCCCTCCGGGTGTGGCGCTGCTCGACCCCGCGCCGTTCGTGGCCGCGCGGCTGGCCGACTGGCTGGAGCGACACCCCGAGGTCCTCGAGCCCGGCGGCTCCATCCCCACGATCCCGCGCGCGAGCGCCGGCTCCCTCCGCATCCTGTGCACCGGCGAACCCGCGAATTTCCGCGCGCACGGCGAGCTGTTCCTCGGGGAGCCGCTCCCGATCGTCGCGCACGTGGCCGAGGAGGGCGGGCGCCTTGCCCACAAGGACCGCGTCGAGGTCCGGCTGGGGCAGGTCGTGCGGTAGGAGCGCTGGGGGAAACGCGGGCCTACTCGTACAGGCTCGCCCGCGACTCCGGCTGACCGACGACGAACCGCTCCTCCATCCGCACGCGAAACGCCTCCTCCCCGGCCGAGTCGAGCCCGATGACGGCGCGATCGGTGCCCCACGCCGTGAGCGTTCGCCCGTCCGGCAACCGGTCGATGTCGCCGAGGACGAGCGTGGTCACCGCGGGCTCGGGAGACCACTCCCACAGCACCCGCCCCTCCCAGTCGAGGGAGACCACGCGGGAGTGGCCGTCCAGCAGCTGGTTGTCGAAGAGCAGCAGGCCCCCCTCCGTCGCCTCCGGGGCGTGTTGGGGACCGAACGGGTCGATGGCGGTGGCCCCCTCCAAGCGCCGCACCACCTGCCCCGAGGCCTCGTCGACCTCGAGCACCGTGCCCAGCCAGTAGAGCGAGATGAGCCAGGTGCCACGCGCATCGTCTCGCGCGATCCCGTTCGCGTGGGTCCAGTCGGCGCCCCCGGGGAGCGAGTCCCACCCCTCGTGGCGCTCGACGATCTCGGTCTCGAACGCGTCCCACACCACGCGCTCGGAGCCGTCCAAGCCCCGGAACACGAGCTGATCGCCGAAGACGTTCTCGCCCTCCACCAGCTGCTCGACCGTGCGCAGGTACGCGACACCCCCGCCCGGCAACACGCTCTCCTCCAGGAGGACGAACTCGTGGTGCGCGTCGGGCACCTCCAGCACCTGCACCGCGCCGCCGTCGAGCGGGACACGCCAGAGCTCGGACGGCACGTTCACCACGTTGTACCAGATGGCCGTCCCGTCCCAGGACGCGCTGGTGGTGTGGGGCTTCGACGCGGCGCTCCACGCGACGGTGCGGCCCTCGCCGTCGACCACCAGGGCCCCCGTGCGCTCGCCGTCGACCGCGACGTAGGGGATCACCACGAACCCCTCCCACGCGCCGAGCTCCAGCGTGACATCGGGGATGTCGCCGGGCATGGCGTTCGTCCGGACACTCACGTCGGCCACCGCGACCCCGGCCTCCTCGACGGTGAGCGTCACGAGCGCGTCGGGGGGGAGCCCCCACAGGGTGTGCCGATGGTGCGTGGCGACCACCCCGGGCGTCCGGTTCGCCGCCCCGGCGGAGACCGTGCCCAGCACCTCCTCGGCCGAGTCCCACTCGACGACCACGAGGGTGCCGACCTCGGCCTCCTCCACGACCGCGGTGACTTCGGGAGGGACGTCGGCGCAACCGATCAGGAAGAGCATCATCGGGGCCCAGCGTAACGCCCGAGCGACTGGACAAGGTGCGCCCGTCGCGCGGACAATCCCCCGGTGTCCACCCGCTCCCCCCACGATCCCCGCCAGGTCAGCCAGTCCCCGACGCTCCCGGGCGCCGGCGCAACCGGCCCCCGGCCCTTCGACGTAGCCGACCTCTACGCCGGCCCCGCCACCCGCGCCGAGGGCCTCGCCGGGCAACGCGAGCCGGGCGCCCCCGCGCTCGACGAGAAGCTGCGGCAGGCCTACTTCTGGATCGTCAACCACGCGATCATCACCCCCTACTACGACCTCGAGTTCAACGACGCGCCGCCCGCGACGCTGCGCTTCGGGGGCGCGGGCACGGAGGTGCGGCTGCCGACGGCGCAGTCCTACTCGTCGTTCGTGCTGCTCCCGCTCCTGACCTTCGCGAGCCGGAAGCGGTGCCTGTTCATCGGCGGCCCGGGCCGCGGCAAGACCGCGTCGGCGATGCTGATGGGGCTCCTCGCCGGCTACACCGTGCAGGACCTCCGGCGCGCGATCCAGCACGGCCAGCCGCAGATGACGGTGGCCGATCTCCTCGGCAACCCCCTCCCGAAAGACCTGATGGCGGCCGCGCGCGCCGAGGACATCCGCATCGCCTGGCGCAAATGGTTGACCATGCGCGTGAAGATCGTCGACGAGTACAACCGCATTCCGACGCGCACCCAGTCCGCGCTGCTGACGCTGCTCGCCGAGGGCTACGCCGAGATCCTCGACCAGACGATGGAGAGCCCGGAGAGCTCCTGGTTCCTCACCGCGAACGACGACATGGGCGGCGGCACCTACCAGGTCATCGAGGCGCTGAAGGACCGCATCGACATCGTCGTCAAGGCGCTCGACTTCAACCCGCGCTTCCTCGGGGAGCTGATCACGCGGGTCGAGGAGCGGGTCAAGCCCGAGGACATCGTGCCGCCCGAGATCATCTTCACGCCCGAAGAGCTCGACCAGGTGTACCGGCAGACCTTGAAGATCCCCCTCCCCCGGCCCGTGCGCCGCCGCATCGAGTTCTTCGCCTCCCAGTTCGACTTCTGCGATCTGGCCGCGCGCGACCTCGAGTACAAGACCAAGGACACCATCCGCCTCGCCGGAAAGACGCTGGGGAGCGTCTGCGCGGCGGACTGCGGGCGCGACAAGGTCAAGGCGCTCTGCTCGCAGACGGAGAACGGATTCTCGGTGCGCGGCCTGATGACGCTCATCGGGTTCTGCAAGACCCTCGCGTGGTTCCGGGGCTCGGTCGAGGTGACCCTTCAGGACGTCCGTCAGATCGTGCCGTGGATCCTCCACGAGAAGCTGATCCAGAACCCCTCCTCCCCGTTCTTCGACACCTCCGGCAACGGCGTGCTCCGCATCGACCGCATCGCCTGGATCCGCCAGGCGTTCGACGCCGCCTGCGCCGAGTACGACCGCCTCGATCTCGACCGCGCCGATCCGCTCGAAGCCATCGACGCCACCTTCGACACCGGTCTGGACGGGGTCCCCGAGGCCGAGGTGAAGAAGCGCATCGCGACGGTCGAGGCGAGCCTGGGTGAGCTCGCGAAGAACACGAAGCTGCTCGCCCACGTCCAGAAAGACGTCCTGAAGCTGAAGTACTACCATCAGCGTTACTCCAACTATCTTCGGTGGTTGCAGTGGGCCCCTTGATGGAACAGGCGAGGCTGTCCGGCCCCGGCGCCGACTGGCTCGCCGAGCACCGCGTCCGGCTGAACGAGCGCTTCGAGCGTTCCCGGCGCCGGTTCCCCTCGCTCGACGCGGACGAGGTCCTCGCGCGCCTCGAGGCGGCCCTCCCCGCGGTGGCGGGCGCGGAGCCGGCGGCCGCGCGGCTCATGGACGTCGTCTACGACCTGGTGCTCCTGCACGCGGGCCGGGGCGCCTTCGCGCGGCACCCGGGGCTCGGCGTGCTGCTCGGCGAGACCTTCGCGGCGCTGCGCCCCACGCTCCTCACCGCGCCCACGTCGCTGCCCGGCGCGTTGTCCAACGCCGTCGAGAACCTCGGAGACGTGGGGGAGCCCTGGGCGCGGGCGCTGCCGGGCGTGGTCGGGACATCCGCGGACGCCACGGGTGGGGGGCTCGACGCGGCCACGCTCCTCGACGCGGGCGCGGTGCTGGCCTGGCGGCTCGGCGAGGCGCGGCTCCGCGAGAGGGCCCTCGATCGGGCACGCGGGTTGCCGGTCGCGACGGTGCGCGCCGCCCTGGCGCTCGGAGACATCGACGTGCCGACGGTCCTCGCCCGGCTGTCCGCCGACGCGTGGAACGATCCGCTGGAATCGAGCGACAAGGCGTGGCGACGCGTGGGCGTGGCCGGGGGCTTCTCCGGCTTCGGCGGCCCGTTCGACGCGCCGCCCCGGGTGCTCGACGGCGGCGAGCCGCACCTGTTCCACGTCGTGAGCGGCGGGCGCTTCTACCGCGTGGACGCCGACCGCTTCGGCGCCCACGTCCGGCCCGAACCCGATCCGGGGCTCGGGATGCGCGAGGCGAGGAAGGGACACCTCCTGTCCGGCTGGATGGCCCCGAAGGGCGGATGGGCCGAGCCCGACGGCACGTTCCACCTCCCCGAGGGCAAGCTCCCCGTGCACGAGGAGGTGGGCCTGGACACGTGGACGCGCGTGGGCCACGTGATCGTGGCGGCCCGGCAAGACAGCCACGAGCTGCACGTGTACGCGACGGGCCCGCGGTGACCGGGGCGGCGTCCCGATGACCGATCCCGACCTCCTCGCCACCTGGGAGGCCGCGTGGCCCCAGGCCCTCGCGGCGTGGTCGCCCTACATCCAGCTCCGTCGGCCGCGCTTCCTCGCGCAGCCGACGAGCGAGGGCGAGCCCGGCATGGAGGGCCAGATCGCGGCCATCCGGATGCGCGACCTCACGGTGCTCGTGAACACCACGGTGGTGCGGGAGAAGGGCCTGGCGCACCTCGCCCTCCCCGTGCTCGCCCACGAGATCGGCCACCACGTGCACGTGCCGGGCTCGCTCACCGACAGCGCCCGCCTGCTCGCGGGGATGGCCCGCATCCTCCAGGGGCTGCCCGACAGCGCCGCGCCGATGGTGGCCAACCTCTACGCGGATCTGCTCGTGAACGACCGGCTCCAACGGCGCTGCGAGATCGATGTCGCCTCGGTGTACCGCGTGCTGCGGGAGCCCTCGGGCAGCCGCGTGTGGGCGCTGTACACGCGCGCGTACGAGCACCTCTGGCGCCTGCCCGCGGGCGCGCTGGCGCCCGACGGCATCGACGAGACCACCGACGGCGACGCGCTGCTCGTGGCGCGCCTCGTGCGGGCGTTCGCCGCGGACTGGCTGCGGGGCGCGCGGCGCTTCGCGAGCGTGGTGTACCCCTACCTCGCCGCCGACGTGAGGGAGCAGGCCGACAAGGGCGGCGGCCGGGCGACCTTCACCAGCAAGGGGCTGCTCGACACGCGTGACGCGGGCCAGGGGGAGGTGCCCGACGGCCTGGTGGACCTCGACCCGTCCGAGACGGACGACGACGGCTTCACCGACGACTACGGGCGCGTGGAGGGCACGAGGACCGAGGGAGCAGGCGGCGAGGGCCAGGCGCGCGCCCCGTGGACCTACGCCGACCTCCTCCGCCGCCTCGGCGTCGACCTCGACTCCGCCGCGGTGACCGCCCGCTACTACCGCGAGCGCGCGCTCCCGCACCTCCTCCCCTTCCCCACCCGCCGGGCGCCGCGGGTGATGGAGCCGCTCGCGGAGGGGTTCGAGACGTGGGAGGCGGGCGATCCGCTCGAGGAGCTCGACGTCCTCGGCTCGATCATGGTCTCTCCGGTGCCGATCCCCGGCGTCACCACCGTGCGCCGCGTCTACGGGGAGACCCCCGGCTCCGACCCCGCGCGCCGCCCGGTCGACCTCGACCTGTACATCGACTGTTCCGGCAGCATGCCCGAGCCCTCCCACGATCTCTCCTGGCTCGCGCTGGCGGGCGTGATCCTGGCGCTCTCGGCCGTCCGCACCGGCGGTCGCGTTCAGGCCACCTTGTGGTCCGGCGCGGGCCAGACCGCGCGAACGGACGGCTTCGTCAGCGACGAGAAGGCGATCCTCGAGGTGGTCTGCGGCTACATCAGCGGCGGCACCTCGTTTCCGCTGCCGCTCCTCCGCCAGACGTGGGAAGACCGCGCCGCGGACGCCCCGGCAGCGCACGTCGTGGTGATCTCGGACGATGGCGTGGACACGATGCTCGCGGCGGACGAGCGCGGGGTTCCGGGCGCGGAGATCGCGACGATGGCGCTCGAGAAGGCCCGCGGCGGCGGCACCCTGGTGCTCAACCTCCCCGACGTCGACCGGTACGCGCCCGCGCCCACCTTCCGGGCGCTCGGATGGAGGCTGCACGCCGTCACGAAGTGGGAGGACCTGTTGGTGTTCGCCCGGGCGTTCGTGCGGGAGACGTTCGCGCAAGACTAGACGCCGACAATACGGTAGATGGCGCAGATGCTCGTCCTCCTGCTCGCGACCGCCTGCTTTCCCCGCCTCTCCCCGTCCGCGGGCGAAGAGACGGACAGCCCCGCCGACGACTCCGGCGCCCTGCTCGTCGAGACGCGCTGCGGAGACGACGCGGATGACGACGGGGACGGTGACATCGACTGCGACGACGCCGACTGCATCGATGCGCGCGTGTGCGAGGACGCGGACACGGACACCGACACGGAGGACACCGACACGCTGCCCGACCAGGAGGCGGACTGTTCGGACGGCCGCGATGACGACGACGACGGAGACGTGGACTGTGACGATCGCGACTGCGTCGGCGACTCCGCGTGCACCGAGCCGGACGAGTGTTGGGACACCGACATCTACGACGACCTCGGGCCGTCGGTGGCGAGCGGCACCGCGGCCGGGAATGACGGCAACGGGTCCTGCGGCGGAGGAAGCACCGCCGACACCTTCGTGGCCTGGACCGCCCCCGCCACCGACACCTACATGTTCGACACCGTCGGGAGCGCGGCCGACACGACGCTCTGGGTGACGAGCGACACGTGTGACGGCACCGAGCTCGCCTGCGACGACGACACCTTCGGCACCGACTCCCAGGTGAGTGTGGCCCTCACGCGCGGGGACACCGTCGTGGTGGGCGTCGAGGCCGCCGGGAGCTGGGTGCTCAACGCCTGGCAGGGAGACTGCCCGCAGTACTCGATCGGGAGCGAGCTCGCGGTCTCGGGGACGACCACGTCCTCGATGCCGAGCCTCACGTCCTCCATCTGCACGACGGATCCGCTCTCGGCGGCCACCCTGCGCTGGATCGCGCCCTCCGCGGGGGTCTGGACCTTCTCCACCGCCGACTCGGCCTACGACACGGTCCTCGCGCTGTACGAGGAGACCTGCGACGGCGCCGAGATCGACTGCAACGACGACACGGGCGACACGACGTCCGAGATCTCCACCTACCTCTCGGCGGGAGAGGTCGTGGCCATCGCCGTCGGCGGGTACGAGGGCGCGGCGGGGGAGTACCTGCTGACCATCTCCGCGGGGTAGCGGATCGTCCGCCCGTTGGCGCGCGCACGCGGGATGTTGGGTTCTCTCATTGACGGCGGCCGGCCCGCGGGGCACGGTGGGCCCGCTTCGGAGACACATCCTTGGGACGCCTCGTGGTCGCTGTCGATCTCGCCCCGCAGGGCCTCTGTCGGCTCTTCCGTCCGCGTGCGGACGCCTGGGAGGCGCTGGAGAGCGATGTCTGGCAGGACGTCCACGCGGAGCTCGAGCGTCACCTGACGCGCGGGCCGGACGCGGACGTGCTGGACGTGATCGACGCCGCCTGCCTCATGGAGTCGACGTGCGAGGGCCCCGGACACCTCGCCCTCGCCTGCCGGGATGACCTGCAGGTGACCGCCCTGGCCGGCGCGCATTGGTACCAGATGGGGCTGGGGCTCCTCGCGGTGCGCGTCCAGGCCCGCCTCGCGGCCGCCGGCTACCGTGTCGCGGGCGGGGTGGTCGATCCGGCCCTCGTCGCCGCGACCCCGACCGCCCACCCCCTCGTCGCCGTGGGGGGCTCCCTCGTGGCGCTCGACCGCGCGACGGGAGAGCTCATCGTCGACGAAGGCGAGGATCCCCCCGTGGCGGACGCCGAGCTCCTGGCGCGCGTGCGGTCGGACGGGCTGTGCCGCTGTCAGCTCTGCGTGGAGCTGAGGGCGCGCCCGACGTCCTGATCGCGGCTACGGAGTCGCGGCGCAGGTGAGCCAAGGGAGGGTCGTGACGACCCCCGCGACGTAGGCGTCGAGCGCGGCCGCGAGCGCTACTCCGTCGGGCACCTCCGCCACGGGCAGGGTGTTGGACGCCAGCGGATCGGCGACCAGGTCGAACGCCAGCACGCCCCCTCCTCGGCATCCGTAGATCACCTGGCCCTGCAAGCTCTCGACGCCGACGTACTCGAGCGTCTCCACGCCGCCCGCGGCAGAGTACAGGCCCGAGAAGGCCTGTTCGCGGCACCCCTCCAGCAGCGACCGGCCCTCGGCGGAGGGGAGCGGCGGGAGGCCCAGCGCGTCGACGATGGTGGGGAAGACGTCCATGTTGCTGGCGACGCAGGGGAGGTGCGCGTCCGTCACGCCCGGGCCCCAGAAGAGGAGCGGCACGTGAACCAGCTCGTTGCGCAGGCTCTGCCCGTGTCCAAGGCTCGCCGTGGGCCCGTCGAAGAAGGACTCTCCGTGGTCGGCGGTCACGACGATCAGCGTCTCGTCGAGCCGCCCGCGGGCCTCGAGGGCGGCCATCAGCGTGTCGATGGCGCGGTCGACCCCCAGGATCTGCTCGTCGTAGATCGCGCGGACCGACTCCAGGATCCGCGCCCGATCTTCCTCCGTCTCGGCGTCCTCGAGGGCGTCGCCGATCTGGTTCTCCTGGGCGAAGGACGGATCGTCGACGTTGAACGGCATGTCCGCCGGGTCGGCCCAGGTCCAGAGGTCCTCCTGCTCCGGGCGATAGGGCGAGTGGGCGTCCATCGGCTGGAGGAACAGGAGGAACGGCTCATCGGAGGAGAGGGTGTCGAGCCAGTCGACGGCGAGGCCCACGGCACCCGCGGCGTTGCCGGGCTCGTCGACGACGGGGAGCGAAACGCCGAAGCCGTGGCCGAGCTCGTAGTCCCGGGTCAACAGGACCTGGTTCCCCGTCACGAGCGCCGTCGCGAAGCCCTGCTCGGCAAGGTACGGCGCGAAGGAGGGCACCGTGAACAGCTGATTGGGGCCCGTGTCATCGAAGAAGCGGACGCCGTGCGTCGGTTGGTCGCTGCCGGACAGGAGCGACGCGGTCGCGGGGGCTGTCCACGAGCCGGTGCTTACCGCCCGGTCGACGCCGATCCATCCCGAGCGCGCATCGAGGCGCGGCAAGGTGCCGCGCAGGCTGCCCCACCGCGGGAGCGCATCGGCGCGCAGGGTGTCCACCTGCACGATCACGACGTTTCGGGGCCGGAAATCCCCCAGGTCGACCTTGACGTCGGCCGGCTCGCCCCGCCCCGTTTCGTCCGAGGGGGTGCCATCCACCCCGGGGCCATCGTTCGCCAGACAGCCGCCCGCCGACAGGGCGAGGAACACCGGCAGGAGCGTTCGGATCGATCGCATCACGATCATCATGCCTCCGGACGACCGATCGGATTCGAGCTGTGTTCGATTTCGGTGGGTGGCAATTCCCAACGCGGACGCGCCCACGATTGACTCCCCTCCCCCATCCCGCGGACAATGGCGCCCATGTCCGCGCCCCCTCCGATCGCCGCCTGGGTGCGCTGGGCGGCCGACGCTCCTCCGATCTTCGACGCTGTCCCGGAGGGATTTCCCGGTGGGGTGGTCCGCGTGCGCGCGGTCGTGGCCGACCTCTACGCGCGCCATGGCGCCCGCGCCGAGCCCCACGTGCTCCAGGCGTTCGACGCGAAGGACAGCTCGGCGAAGGAGCGCGCGCGGCTCGGGGCCGTGCTCCTGGCGTGCCGGGTGCTGGCGCATCCCTCGCTCCTCCCGGGCGCCTCGACCGGCCCCTCGGCCGACACGGGCCGGGCGGGGGCCTTCGAGCGCCTCTTTCGCGACCTGACCGAGTGGGCGGCCGCCGTCGGATCGAACACGTCGAGCGAGGAGCGGCGCGAGGAGCTGGTCCGGCGCTGCCTGCACGCGGTCGGGGCCCGTCCGGGCGGCGAGAGCGTGGCCGAGGCGGAGGACCGGCTCGGGCAGGTCGACATCATCGAGCGCGCGCGCCTGTTGAAGGCCGCCGCCGAGCGCGAGCGGCGCACGCGCGAGCTACGGGAGGCCATGGTTCGCGCCGCCGCCGAAGAGGCCGCCGCCAAGATGGGCCGGGAGTAGCCGTTTGCCGACCGTCCTCATCACCCAGTGCCTCCAGCGCGACTTCGTAGACCCGATCCGGCCTGGAGATCCGCTCCCGAACCGGCTGCACGTCGGCGCGGACGAGGCGCAGCGACTGCTCGGAGACGATCCCGCGCAGAGCCCGCTCGCGCAGCTGCTCGCGTGGAGCCGCGGGGCGCCCGGGCTGCACCTCATCCACATCCGCGACTGGCACGATCCCGCCGATCCCGCCCAGCGCGCCCACCTCGACACCTTCGGCGATCACTGCATCCGCGACACCCGCGGGGCCCGCTTCGCCGTAGAGGACGACGAGGAGCTGGGCCCCGACGAGCACATCGTCGACGCGACGGGCCTGAACGACTTCGCCACCACCTGCCTGCCCCGCGTGCTCGCCCGGATCGCCGCGGTCGCGGACGGGGGGCCCCTCCGCGTGGGCGTCATCGGCGTCTGGACGGAGGCGAAGGTGAGCTTTCTGCTCTACGACCTCGCCACCGAGCTCGGGATCGGGGCGCTCGCCACGTGCAGCGCGCTCACCGCCTCGAGCTCGCGCTCTCGCCACTTCCACGCGCTCGACCAGCTCGAGCGCCTGCTCGGAGTGCGCGTGTTCCACGACGTCGCCGGCTTCGCCGCCTGGCTCGCCCCGGGCGCCGCCCCCGCGCCCCCGCCGCCCCGAAAGCGCCCCGTGGCGATCGACGGCATCGGCCTCTCCGAGACGGAAGAAGCCGTGGTGGGGGGGCTGTTCCGGGACAGCGCCAAGGTGTCGCTCGAGCCCCTCGCGGGCGGGTTCTCCGGGGCGCGGGTCTATCGCGCGCGGAGCCACGACCTCGAGGGGCATCGGCAAGCCGACACGGTGGTGAAGCTCGGCCCCTCCTCGATGCTCGGTCCGGAGCGCGCCTCGACCGAGCGGGTGGCGGAGGTGCTCGGAAACTTCGTGCCCAGCATCCGCGCCTACGTCGACTTCGGGGCCCACGCGGGCCTGCGGTACGCGTGGGCGTCGATGGGCCAGGGGTCGGTCCGCACGTTCAAGTCGATCTGGGAGAGCGGCGGGGACGACGCCACGATCGAGCGCGTCCTCCGCGTCGCGTTCGAAGAGGTGCTCGAGCCCTTCTGGAGCGCCGCCCGGTACGAGCGCCTCCCGCTGCTCGAACACTTCCAATTCGAGCAGTTCGCGCCCCAGGTGCGGGCGGCCGTCGAGGCCGTCCTCGGGCACCCCGCGACCGAGGACACCTTCCTTTTTCCGGGCGACTACACCGTTCGAAACCTCTGCCTCGCGTACGAAGCGGACCTCCCCGGCCTGCCCGTCTTCCCCGGCGAGACCCACCTCGTCGCGCACGTCCACGGTGACCTGAACTTCGCCAACATCCTCGTCGACGCGCGCGACAACGTCTGGATCATCGACTTCGCGAGCTCCCGGTCGGGCCCCGTGGCGATGGACCTGGCGAAGCTCGAGAACGATCTCCTCTACCTCCTCACCCCCCTCGCGTCCGAGGCCGACCTCGCGGAAGCGCTGAAGATCACCAGCGCCCTGCGCGCGGTGCGCGATCTGCGGGAGCCGCTTCCCGTGGCCGCTCCGACCGACCATGTCGGGCTGGTCCGCACGTGGCGCGTGCTCCGCGTCCTACGGGACCTCGGCGCGCGCATGTGCCGCGAGGAGCGCAACCCGACGACGATCGACATCCTCCTGCTCCGCTACGCGGCCCACACGCTCTCGTTCGACGAGGCTTCGCCGCTGCAGCGCCGATGGGCGCTGGCCGCCGCCTGCGGGCACGCCGAGGACGCGGTGACGACGCTCCGCGCCGAGCGGGTGCTGCGCGTCGACCACGTCGTCGGCGCCGGACGGTTGGGGCTCACGTTGTGTCCGGGGCGGCGCGACAAGGGGCGCGATCTCGCCGCGGATGTCGACACGCTCGTCGCGGTGGGCACGCGCCGGCTGCTGTGCCTCCTCCCCGAGGAGGAGCTCGACGATGTGGGCGCCGGCGGGCTGCGTGCCGCCGTGGAGGCCCGCGGCATCGCGTTTCTCCAGGTGCCCATCCCGGATCAGGGCGTCCCGTCGATGGCCGAGGCGCGCGCGGCCGTCGCGTGGATCCTGGAGGGCGTGGCGCGCCAGGAGCCCGTGGTGGTGCACTGCATGGGCGGCCTCGGCCGCGCGGGCACGATCGCGGCATGCACCCTGGTCGCGATCGGCCGCACCGCCGCCGAGGCGATCGCCGAGGTGCGGGCCGCACGCGGCCCCCGATGCGTCGAAAACCTGCGTCAGGAGCGGTTCGTGTCGCTGTTCGAGCTCGAGTACCGCGCTACACGTTCCTGAGCGCGGAGAAGCAGGCCGCGCCGAGCGCCGCGGACACCGGGATCGTGAGGATCCACGCCGTGAGGATCCGGCGGGTGACGCCCCAGGACACCGCCGAGAGGCGGGTTGTCGCCCCGGCGCCCATGATCGCGGACGTGATGCAGTGCGTCGTGGACGTGGGCAGCCCGAAGTGGGAGCAGACCTGGAGCACCAGCGCGGCGCTGGTCTCCGCGCAGAACCCGTGGATGGGCCGCAGCTTGAAGATCTTGCTGCCCATCGTGTGGATGATGCGCCACCCGCCCGCCGCCGTGCCCAGCCCCATCGCGAGCGCGCAGGCGATGACGACCCAGAACGGCACCGGGAACTTGCCCGCGGGATCGATGCTGCCCGTGTACGACACCAGGGCCATGGTGATGACGCCCATCGTCTTCTGCGCGTCGTTCTGCCCGTGTGACACCGCCATCAGCGCCGCGCTGGCGAGCTGGAGCTTCCGGAACACGACGTTGATGCGGGCGGGGCGCATCCGGCGCACCACCCAGAAGGTGCCGATCATGCCGACGAAGGCGGCAGCGAAGCCGAAGAAGGGGCTCACCACGAGCGCGAGGACCACCTTCTCCACGCCCGTCGGGTTGATCGAGTCCCACCCCGCGTGCAGGTAGCCGGCGCCCACCAGGCCGCCGACCAGGGCGTGCGACGAGGACGAGGGCAGCCCGAACCACCAGGTGAACAGATTCCAGGCGATGGCGGCGAGGAGCGCGGAGAGCACGAGCTGCTGCGTGACCTGGGCCGGATCGAGGAGATCCTTGCCGATGGTGGTGGCCACCGCGGTGCCCAGAAAGGCGCCCACGATGTTGAACGCCGCCGCCATGAGCACCGCCGTGCGGGGCCGCAACACGCCGGTAGAGACCACGGTGGCGATCGCGTTCGCGGTGTCGTGGAACCCGTTGATGAAGTCGAACACGAGCGCGGCGGCGACGACGAGGATGAGGAGCGTGAGCGTCGTCATCGGCTACCCGTTCTTGATGACGATGGCTTCGATGATCGTCGCGACGGAGGCGCAGCGATCGACGGAGTCCTCGAGGCCCTCGAGGAATTCCTTGTGCTTGATGAGCTTGATCGCGTCCTTCTCGTTCGCGAACAGGTCCCCGAGGCGCAGCCGGAACACCACGTCCGCCTCGTGCTCGAGGTAGTGGATCGAGCGCGTCAGGGCGCGGATCCGATCCGCGCCGGCGCCGGTGCGGAGCACCTCGATCGCCTCGGAGAACTGGGTCGTCGCCTTGTAGAGGATGTCCGCGAGCTCGCGGCTCCCCTCCGGGAGCGAGTCCATCTGGTGGACGGTCAGGTGGTTGGCCGTGGCGCTGATGAAGTCGGACACGTTCTCGAGGGAGCCGGTCAGGTGGTAGAGATCCTCCCGATCGATGGGCGTGACGAAGGTGGCGTCGAGCTGATCCGCCATGTCCTTCATCGCCTTGTCACCGTCGTGCTCGGCGTCGCGAATGCGCTCGACCAGGACCAGCCGCGCGTCCCGTCCCTCGGCGCGCGTCAGCTCGACGAAGAGCCGCGCGGCCTCGTCGGCGGCTTTCGCGGCGTCGGCCACGTAGTCGAAGAAGCGACCCTCTTCTGGAAGAAACCAACGAATCGCCTGTTGAAGCCACGCCATTTCACGCCCCACAATCGTCACGTAGTCGTTTCGAATCCGTGGCACCGTACAGGGCCGGGGCCCCCCAAGCAACCCTGTCTGCGCGGGGGAGTACAATGGCGTCTCCTTTGGATCCCACTTGCTGCCTAAACAGTTGATGGCCTTGTTTGCCGTGCCCGTGCTGACGGCGGCCTACCTCCTCGGCCTCGCCGTGCTCGCGCCGGCGGGCCTCTCACCGGACTCCTCCCGCCTCCTCGCGGGGCTCTCCGGGGCCTCCCTCCTGGCCACCACGATCCTGCTGATGGGAAAGGTGCATCGTCGGGAGGGGCAGATCCTGGAGGCCACCGGATTTTTGCGGCAGGTGCAGGAGGGCGCCGTCCACCGGTTCCTGCCCGTGACGCGCGAGGACACGTTCGGGCTGCTCGCGGAGGGGATCAACCGGCTCGTCGGCGAGCTTCGAACCCGCCACCTCGGCGCGGAGAGCGAGCGCGTGCTCGACGGCGCGATGGTCCGCGAGACCCCGAACGGCCTGCTCATCACGGACGGCGCCGGGCGGGTGCGCCGCTTCAACCCCGCCTTCAAGGAGCTCCTCCCCTTCTCGTCCGATCCCATCGGCAAGGCGCCCATCGAGACCATCCCCGTGCACGAGTTCCAGGAGGTCATCGACGAGACCCGGCGCACGCGCCAACCCTCCGAGCGGATCGCCACCGTGGGCCGCCGCGAGGTGCTCGTGCGCGGGATCCCCCTCGCGGACGGGGCCGGCTGCATGGGCGTCGTGCTCGACATCACGTCCGTGCGCGCCGCCGAGCGTGCCCGACGGGACTTCGTCGCGAACGTATCTCACGAGCTCCGCACGCCCGTCACCGCGCTGGTCGGCTACGCCGAGAGCCTCCTCGAGGACCGGAGCGAGATGCCGGACTGGGCCCAGCCCATGCTCGAGGCGATGAACCGGAACGCGCGCCGGCTCGCCGCGCTCATCGAGGACGTGCTCCAGCTCTCGAAGATCGAGGCCCGCCAAGGGGACCTCCCGCTCGCCTCCGAGCCCCTCCGCCCGGTCGTGCGGGAGGTGCTCGCGCGCTTCACCGACCGCGCCCGTCAGAAGGACATCACGCTCACCTTCGCCGACGGCCCCGAGATCGAGGCGCGCATCAGCGGCGAGGCCTTCGAGCACGCGCTCGGCAACCTCGTCGACAACGCGCTCAAGTACACCAACAACGGCGGCCGGATCGAGGTCCTCGTGGAGAACAGCGGCGGCGCCGTGACCGTGGCCGTGAAGGACGATGGCATCGGGGTGGCGAGCATCCACCACGCCCGCATCTTCGAGAGGTTCTACCGGGTGGACGCCGCCCGGAGCCGGGACGCGGGGGGCACCGGCCTCGGCCTGGCCCTCGTCAAGCACCTGTGCTTCGCGATGCAGGCCGAGGTCGCGCTCGAGAGCGATCTGGGGCAGGGCAGCACCTTCACGCTGCGCCTCCCCCAATAGGGCGGACGAGCGGAGCGTCAGGCGCTACCTTGGCGCCATGCTCCTGCTCGCGCTGTTCGCCTGTGATCCCGACAAGACGCCCACGCCCGGCACGGAGACCGGCCCCACCTACTACGCCGACGTCCGGCCGATCCTCGACAAGTCGTGCGCGCGTTGCCACAGCGAGGGAGGGCTCGCCTTCTCGATGGACGACGCGGCCACCGCGCAGGGGGTGGCCGCCGCGATGAAGACCGCGGTGGAGAGCGGGCGCATGCCGCCCCCCGCGCCGGACCCCCAATGCCGCGACTACAGCGCGTCCGAGCGGTTCACGCTGACGGACGAGGAGAAGGCGACGATCGCCGCCTGGGCCGACGCGGACGCGCCGCTCGGGGAAGAAGCGGATGCTCCCGCGACGCGCGACAACAGCCTCGTGACCATCGCGCCGTACGACGTCGAGCTCTGGGCCAGCAGCGCCTACACCCCCTCGTTCACCTCGGCGGACGGCAACGACTACCGCTGCTTCCTCCTCGACGTGGGGAACACGGACCGCACGTGGATCCGCGGGATGCAGGCGCTGGTCGACAACACCCTGATCGTGCACCACGTCGTGTTGTTCGAGCCGGACGGCACGGATGATCTCTGGGGCGCCGGCGATCCGCACGACGGCTTCGCGTGCAGCGGCCTCGGCCAGGGGAACTGGAGCACGATCGGCGCCTGGGGCCCCGGCGCCAACCCCACCGTCCTGCCCGACGGCATGGGCATCCGGCTCGAGCCGAGAGCGCAGGTGATCCTCCAGATGCACTACTTCGACAGCTTCGAGGGTGCGGATCAGGAGTCGGACCAGTCCGGGTACGGCCTCCTCCTGACGGACACGGTCACGCACGAAGCGGACAACCTGGCGGCGGGCCCCACCAACTTCACGCTCGACGCGGGAGATGGCGCGTCGGTCGCGCGCGACATGTACACCTGGGGCGAGGACGCCCTCGTCCTCGCGGTCTGGCCGCACATGCACCTGCTCGGCAGCGCCTTCGAGGAGACCGTCACCCACGCCGACGGCACGGAGACCTGCCTGTTGCGGATGAACAGCTGGGACTTCAACAACCAGGTCACCGCCAACTTCCTCGAGCCGGTGGCGCTGACCGCGGGGGACCGCGTGAAGGTCAAGTGCACGTGGGACAACAGCGCCACGAGCCCCAACCAGTACTACGATCCGCCCCGCGACATCGTGTTCGGCGAGGGCACGGCGGACGAGATGTGCTTCGGGTTCACCCTCGTGGCGACGGCCGTCACACCGTAGCCCTCCCCCTCCGGGGCAGCCCGCTCGGTTAGACGCCCGCCCATGGCACGCCCCCCCTCCAACGCTCCCTGCCCGTGCGGCTCGAACAAGAAGGCCAAGGGCTGCTGCCTTCCCGTGCTCGAGGGCGCCCCGGCGGCCACGCCCGAGGCGCTCATGCGCTCCCGCTACGCCGCCTACAGTTGCGGGGACACCGGGCACCTCCTGCGGAGCACCCACCCCGAGAGCCCCCATCGGCACGCGGATGAACGAGCGTGGACCGAGGAGCTCCGCCGCTACTGCGCGGCGGTGGAATTCCTCGGGCTGACCGTGCACGCCGCCTCCGAGGACGGCGACAGCGGCCGGGTGCGCTTCTACGCCCAGCTCTCCATGGGCGGGCGAGACGCGTCGTTCGGGGAAGACAGCCGGTTCCGGAAGGTCGATGGCCGCTGGACCTACCTGGACGGCGAGCGGTGGACGCCCTGATCGCTACTCGCAGCGCTCGTTCACGACCATCGCGTTGTTGTCTTCCACACACTCGGTCAGCGCCGCGTTGAGCGCGGCGTCGCGATCCACCTCGACGAACGGCCGCGCCCCCCCGAGGTCGGCGGCGGCGATCTCCAGCGTGATGCCGTCGCTCGAGAAGCCCGACGCGATGGGCGCGGGGGTCGTGGCGCTCGCGACCACCGGGCCGTTTTCTCCCGCCCGGACCACGAGCCCGATGCCGGCGGGGAGGTCCTCGGTGCCTTGGTTCCACACCCGCACGAGGAGGTAGAGGCGGTCGGGACACTCCTCCGCGCACACCTCCACGACCTCGGGCTGGACGTCGTTCCAGCTGGAGGGCGGCAGGCCCGCGTTGCCCGAGCGAAAGTTGTTGTACTCGGCCCAGTTCGGCGTCTGGACGGTGGGGATGCCTCCATCGTCGTCCACGTTGGTGATGCTGTAGGCATGCTGGTTCCACAGGGCGCGCCCGGCGGGCCAGGACTCGTCGGCATCCCCGTAGACCGTCAGGCCGAAGCGCCCGGCGCCGTGCGTCATGATGATCTCGACCTGGCCGTCATTGTCGACGTCGGCCACCGCCGGGGTCTCGAACAAGGTGGCGGAGCTGTGGTCTCCGCTCTCCATCTTGATGCTGCCATCGAGCCCGTTGAACACCCGCACCGTGGTTTCGTCCGCCAGCACGACCTCCGGATAGCCGTCCTGCTCGAAGTCGAAGAGGATGGGCCCGGCCGCGCCGCTCTGGTCCTGCACGCGCACGGTCCACACCCGCGTCCCGTCCCAACGGTAGGCGCGCATCTCGCCGCTACCGACCGCCACGAACTCGGGGGCGCCGTCCCCGTCGAGGTCGTCCGCCGCGATGGGGCCCACGTAGTTGGTGGCGTTGAAGGTGTCCGTCCACCCGGTGGGCGTCAGGTCGGTCTCGAGCGTGTAGACCTTGTTGCCGCTGTTCACCACGAATTCGGGCTCGCCGTCGAGGTCGAAGTCGGCGACCGCGACCGACCCATCTCCCAGGCCGTTGGTGAACCGCGCCCGGCCGTGCAGATCGTAGATGGCGTTGCCGACGACCACCTCGAGGGTGCCGTCTCCATCGATGTCCACGGGCACGGCCACGCTGCCCTCGAGGTAGTCGGGGTAGCCCTCGTTGGGGCACGCCCCGACACCGTGTTCGCCCGTGCCGAGCAGCGTCCCGTCGTGGGCGAGGATGTTGTTCCCGGCCACGATCTCGGCGAGCCCGTCGTTGTCCAGGTCGGCGATGGCCGGGTTGAGCGCCGACATCAACGTGGCGCCGCCGGAGCGGCTCGTGATCGCGGTCGCCCAGAGGAGCACGCCGGTGTTGTCGAGGAGCACGACCTGCGCGGTTCCGTTCGAGCCCGCGATCTCGGGCACGCCGTCCCCATCGACATCTCCGATGGCCACCTGGGAGAGCCCGTCGGTGATCGCGCGGCTCGTCCACTTGATCCGGCCCGTGCTGCCATCGACCGCCACCAGCCCGGAGCCGCTGTTGGTGACGATGAGGATGTCCGGCGTATCCCCGGCGGAGATGAAGCCGTCGCCGTTGTCGTCGTCCAGGTTGCCCACGATCGGCGGCCCGTAGGCGTTGTTTCCGGGCAGCTCCCACTCGACCACGGGGGTGAAGGTGCCCTCCGACAGGGGCACGTCGCAGCTGTCGTTCAGACCCACCTCGATCGCGGGGGCGGACGCGGGATCACACTCTCCAGGGGGCGGCGTGGTGTCCGTGTCGTCGTCGGGCCCCGCGGCGGTGTCGTCGGTCTCGTCGGGGTCCTCCGCCTTGGATGTCAGGTCGTACTCGGAGCAGGCGGCGAGGAGCATGAGGAGCGAGGTGGCGCGCATGCGCGAACGGTAGCGCAACTCGAGCCGAGCCGCTTGCCCTACGCGAGCTGAACCGGGACTCCGAGCTTTTCGAGCGCGAGCGACAGCGTCCCGTCTTTGAGGATCTGGTTGAGCCGATGGTCGCCGCCGGGGATCGTCCAGAGCTCGATCCCCTCCCCCGCGCCCGCGACGAGGCGGTGGGAGTCCTCCAAGGGGACGATGTCGTCGAGGTCTCCGTGGATGACGATCCCGCGGGTGCCCGGCGGGAGCGACACGTCGATCCCGAGGCGGTGCGCGGCCGGGGCGATGAACACCGTGGGCCCGCTCCACACGCCGTCGAGCACCAGGCGGGTGGCGACCGCGCCGCCGTAGGAGGAGGCGACGACCACGCGGGGAGAGTGCTCGGCGATCGCGGCGGCGGCGCCCGCGACGGCCTCGGGAAACGAGGTGGTGTCGAGCGCGGGGGTGTAGGCGCCGTAGCGTGCGCGCAGCCACAGGGCCTTGGTGCCGGTCGGCCCGCTCTCGAGGCCGTGGAGGAAGACGATGGACGACATGGGGCGCGTCCTATCGCGAGACGTGGGGTTCGCTATCGCTTAGGATCGGCCTCATGTTCCGCGCACTCCTGCTCCTCGCGATGCTTCCGGCCGCCGCCGCGCCGGCCCCGAGCGCGCCATCCCCCCGCACCCAGGTGTCGACGATGTCCTCCTTGCCCGCGCTCACCGCGCTCTCCGGCGCCCCCCTCCCCGACGCCACGCTGGCCGGCAAGGTCGTCCTGTTCGTGAACGTCGCGAGCAAGTGCGGGCTGACCCCGCAATACGACGGCCTACAGAAGTTGTGGACGGAGCTGAAGGATCAGGGCCTCGTCATCGTGGGCGTGCCGTCCAACCAATTCGCGGGGCAGGAGCCCGGCTCCTCCGGCGAGATCGCGACCTTCTGCAAGCTCAACTACGGCGTCGACTTCCCGCTCCTGCAGAAGCAGGACGTGAACGGCGGCGATCGCAGCCCGCTCTACCAATTCCTGGTCGACAGCCCGGCCGGCGGGGGCGGAAACATCAAGTGGAACTTCGAGAAGTTCATCGTGGGTCGCGACGGCACGGTGAAGGCGCGGTTCGCGCCCACGGTCGCGCCCGACAGCCCGGACCTGCGCACGGCGATCGAAGCCGCGTTGGCATCCAAGTGAAGCGCGTCCTGCTCGCCCTCGCCTTCATCGGATCGGCCGCCGCGCAGGAGCCGGTGGCCGCGGCCGTCACGCTCGACGGGAATCGCCTCGTGCTCCCCGGCGCCATCACGTTCAACACCGGCGCCGCCACGCTCACCCCCGAGAGCGACGTTGCCGTGTCGGCCGCGGCGGCGTGGCTCCAATCGAAGAGCTCCATCACCACCGCGCGGGTCGAGGGCCATTCGGACTCCGTGGGAGATGCCTCCGCCGCCCAGAGCCTCACCGAGGCGCGCGCGATGGCGGTTGCCAAGGCGCTCGTCGCCAAGGGTGTCGACTGCAAGCGCCTCGTCGCGGTGGGCTTCGGCGGAAACAAGCCGGTGGCCGACAACGGCACCGCCGAGGGCAAGGCCCAGAACCGCCGCGTCGAGATCCACAACGCCGCGATGCGCGGCATCGCCATCGGCGGGATGCCGCTGGATGGTGGGGGTCAGGTCGCCGGGGATGTCTGTTCGGGCGGGTAGACTGTCGGGGAGCTGGTCGCGCCGCAGTGCCTCGGGGGGCGTTGCGGGGGCTCCCCCCCGCCCCAAGAACATCAGACCTCGATCCCACGCGCCCGCCCAATCGTGGGGTCGGGATCGCGAAGCCGCGCATCCGCCAGGGCATCCGAGCGGGCCAGCGCGCCCGTGCTGCCCGCGGCGCCGAGGAGCTGGGAGAGCCCGCGCACGGACCCGTAATAGTGGCCCGCTGCGTGGTCGGCGTCGGTGAGGCAGGCGCGAACCGCGCTGCGAGAGATGTCCGGGAGGTTCAGCGTGCCGAGGGCCTGTGACCAGAGGGCATCGATGTAGTTCTGGTCCGCCGGAAACTCGAGGAGGCCCGCCAGGGTGAGCAGGAGCATGCCGCGGGGGCCCTCCACCGTCGCGAGCACGCCCCGATTTGGCAGGTGGCCGGCGTCGACGGCGGCCCAGAGCGCCTCGGCCGCGACGAGCAGGCGCTTGAGCTCCATGCCGGCGTGGGCGAGCCAGCCGTGGAACATGACCTCCGCCGAGAGCCCCGCTTGGGTGTCCGGCGCCAGCACGTACCGGCACAGTGACGGTTGGCAGCCCGGATCGCCCAGGTTTGCGCGCGGGGCGAGATCCGCCGGCGGCTCGTGGTGACTGTAGAACCCGGCGGATTGGAAGGTGTAGAACAGCTCGGCGCGGCCGGGCAGGGCATCCCACAAGTCGGAGTACTGGGTGACACGGTTGAGGCTGCCCGCCGCCCAATTCAAGCCACGCGCGGCGTCACCCCCGATTTGGGAGGCCGAGACCCCCGGATCCCGCGGGATCACCGAGGCGCGCACATCCTCCGCGATCTCGTGCAGATCGAGGTCGAGGAAGCCATCGTACAGATCCGCCTTGCCGTCATGGTTCAGATCGGTGTAACGGGCCACCACGAGCGGGTGGCTCGGGCCCACGAACTGCACGAAGTCCGGCAGGCTCTGCTGCTCGTGATGCCACTGCGCCTTCCTGACGCGCCGCGCGAGCGCCGCGTGGTCCTCCCCCGCCGACATGCCCTGGAGGATCGCGACGAAGCAATCGACCGCCTCGGAGGCGGACACCTTTCCAGCGGCGGTACGGAAGTAGGTCGAATCCCAGGAGGAGTAGATGTCCGCGTCCGGGAAGAGCCGCGCGATGGCGAACCGCGTCGTGAGGCCCGCGCATTGGCCGTTGATCATGAGCTTGTAGCCGCGCTGCACCACGTGGGTGAGCGACGCGCGCATGTCGAACGCGCCGAGCTGCGCGTGGCGGTTCACGAGCACCCCCACGAACGCCTCGACGCCCATCTCCTCGTTCTCGTCCGTGGGGCTGGCCGAGCGCGCCCAGACCTCGATGGGCTGCCCCGACGGCGTACGGAACGGCGCCCGGAGCACGGTGTAACGGCGGCGCGGCATGCCCTCGACGAGCGGCGCGTCGGCCACCTCCGTGAAGCCGTGGCGGCCGGTGAGCACCTCGCACTCGCCCTCGTGGAAATCGAACGCCGAGCTCATCGCGAGCCGCCACGGCCCCGTGAGCTCGGCGTAGGGAGGCGCGGGGCGGACGAGCGCGCGGAGCAGGCCGGTGGCGCGGGCCTTGTCGGCGGCGCCCAGGCAGGGCCCGCGGAGCTGCAGGAGCTGGATTGCGTGGGCGCGGAGGGCGGGCCGGGAGGTGTCGCCCACCTCGCGCTCGATCCCCTCGAAGATCCAGCTGGCGGCTACGTCCGCGTGCGGCCGGAACGACGCGTCGCGCCGGACGGTCGCGATGACGTGGGCCAGGATGGTGACACACGCCGAGCGGAGCTGCGCCGCGCGGTCGGGGTCGGCCGAAGCGGCGGTGCCGCCCACGGCGGCGGCGTCCAACGCCACGCGGACCTGGCGGAGCAGGCCGCGCGCCTGTGCCTCGTCCAACCGCTCGGTGCGCACCGGGGCGTCCGGGTGGAACACGCTGGTGGGGAAGAGCCGCTCAAACGTGAGCGTGCGCCGGGTGGAGATCCAGCGGGCGGCGCGGACGAGCGCGGTCGTCGCGGCGATGCCCTCGGGCGCGGGGCCCGGCTCGTCGCGGAATTCGCCGTCCATCCCGATCCAGAGCGGAGGCGCACCACGCCGGCCCACGGTGAGATCGAGCAGGTTGACCGCGGTGTATGGCGGGGCAGGCGTCAGGTCCGGCATCGGCGCTCCAGGCCGGACAAGCTACCGCTTCGTCCGCGAGCGCGTCAAGCCGCGCCGTGCCTGGGACGGCCCCGCGCTCAGCGCGGCGCTTGCGACGTCGGCCCCCCGCGCGCGGCCGCCTTCTCCCTCGCCGCCTTCCGCGCGGCCCGAGCGGCGCGCCCCGTGACCGGCTGCTCGATCGTGTAGGCGAGCACGGTGGGCTCCCCCTTGCGGGTGATGCGCACGTACAGCTCCGGCTCCTTCCGCAGCGCGATGTACGCGCCGATCGCCTGGAGCACGCTGTGGATGCGGCGCCCGTTGATGTCGTGCACGATGTCGCCGCTCTTCAGACCGCCCTCGCGGAGCACGCTGCACCGCGACAGGGCGACGCGAAAGCCGTCGAGCTCGTTGGTGGCCTTGTCGCGGTGGGTCCACACCGAGCCGAGCTTCTGCAGCTCCCCCATGTGGGTGGCGTAGTACTCGATGAGATCGCGGTCGATGTACCAGGCGGCCTCGGCCACGCGCGCGATGGACTGCGACGACTCGGGGCACGGCGGGCGGCGGGGATGCCGCTCAGCGCGGTTGCGGGCGCGCTTCATCGACCGCACGGCCTGGCGCGTGTCCTCCACGGCCTGCTGGGCCTGGCCGTCATCGTCGGCGGCGGGGGTGTCCCCGGTGGCCTCCCCGTTCTCCATCGCGGCGAGCGCGGCGCGATCCGCGTCGGTCAGCGTGGGCTCGGGGAGCGGCGGCTCGGGGACGGCCGGCGGCGGCGGGACCGGGTCGGGCGCGGCCACGGCGACCTCGGCCGGGAGCGGGAGCGCCACGGGGATCGGAACGTCCACCACGGGCTTGGAGGTGGGGGCCGGGGGCGCGGGGGGTGCCGGAGACGCGGCGGGCACGCTCGCGATCGGAACGGGCTCGACGAAGAGCGAGACGTGGAACGGCGTGTCCAGCAGGGGCTCGATGGGGAGCTCGCCCTCTTCCTCATCGGGGTCGGACAGGTCGAGGTCGTCCTGGTTCTCGAACTCCGGTGTCGCTCCCTGACGCCACGCGAGCAAGCCGGGGGCCATCACGGCGACGTGAAGGGCGGTGCTCGCGGCCAGGAAGGCGATCAGGCGGGAGGGGCGCACGACGGTACTCGACTATCCGATGGACGCGCCGCCCGCGCGAGCCATTCAGCGGCCCACGAGCTCCCGGAGGGCCTCGGGCCCGGGCACGACCGCCTGCCACCAGATCGGCGCGCGCATGGCGCGGGCCCAGGCGGCGAGGCCACGCCCGAACGAGGCGGGCCGCGGGTCCGCCCAGGCGACCGCCACGGCGCCGCCGAGGGCGAGGAGCGCCACGCCCGGGACGAAGGGAAAGCTCGCGCAGAGGCGGAGCGCGACCATGCGCGCGGCCACCTCTACCGCCCAGGCGTCCTCTTCCGGCGCGAGGACGGGCCAGCCCGGCGGCGCGGCCGGATCGAGGCGCGCCAGGGTATCGACCATGGGGGCGAGGGCGAGGCGGACGGCGTCCCCGGTCTCCGGGCGCGCGAGGAGGGCGCCGAGGTCGGCGGCGTGCAGGCGGCGGATCCAGCGGCCCGCGAACCCAGGCGGGAGCTCCGCCGACGCGGCGCCCTCGCCGCCGAGGAGCGCCGCGAGCGCACCCGCCACGGTGACGCCCGGCGCGCCGAGGATGGCGCCCACCTGGGCCTCCTGGCGCGCCGCCGCCGCGTCGAGCGGCGCGTCGTGGCCGAGCGCGCCGTCGATCTGCGGGGGGGCCGCGCTCCGGGTGGCCCAGGCCGAATAGCAGCCCGGGTCGATGCCGACGCGGCGCTCGGCGCCGGTATCGACGAGCACGAGCGGGTATTGCCGGCAGATGGCGGGCTTCGACGCCGCGCCGAAGCGCGCGTGCAGCCGGCAACCGGCGCTGTCGAGGAAGACGCAGCGCCCATCGACGAAGCGGAGCCGCCCGTCCATGACCGGGCTGTCCACGCCGAGCTCCGCGCCGAGCGTCCGCACGCGCGCCACCTCCTCCTCCGAGACCAGGCGGACCCGCACCCCCATGCAGCTGCCACCGCAGCCGGTACAGGCGTGACCGAGGAGACCGACGGCGCGGGGAGCGGTGGGCATCGCGCACGTATAGCTCCTCCCCCTCGTCGGGCGCGGTAATCCGCTGGGTGAGCGCGTCCAACTCGACCGGATCAGCCCGTGGCGGCGTAGGCCGGCACCGGCCGATCCTGGTCCCACGCCGGCGCGCCGCCGCCCAGCCGCCGGTACCGGTACGCGCCCCAGATCGCCGCGCCCAGTGCCCCGGCGTGGATGGAGAGGGGGTCGGCGGCCAGCTCGATCGCGCCGTTGGTCGCCTTCGGGTCGGCGGCGAGCGCGTCGCGGAGGGCGGCCTCGAGCCCGGCGTCACCCGCCAGGCCCCCGGAGAGGAACACCACGCCCCGCACCTTGAGCGAGCGGAGGAGCCGCGCGAACCGCCCCGCCATGCTGTCGTGGATGCCGCGGAGGATGTTGGGCGTGTCGATGCCGCGCGAGACCATGTTGATCACGTCGGTCTCCGCGAGCACCGCGCAGATCGAGGACACCGACTCGGGCTGGCGGGCGCCGAGGGAGAGCGGCCCCACCTCGCTGATCGAGACGCCGAGGTACCGCGAGATGTTCTCCAGGAACTGCCCGGAGCCCGAGGCGCACTGGCTCGTCATCTTGTAGTCGAGCACGCGGCCGGAGGCGTCCATGGAGACGGCCCGCGTGTGGAGGGCGCCGATGTCGAGCACGGTGCGGGCGCGGGGGTCGAGGAGCAGGGCGCCGCGGGCGTGGGTGGTCATGCCGTAGAAGTGCCCGGTCGTGAACGGGATCTCCTCGCCTTCGCCGGTGCTCGCGATGTAGTGCACCTCGTCGACGCCGGACTCCTGCCAAGTGCGCTGGACCACCTCGTCCACGACCGAGGCCACGTCGCGCCGCCGGATGCGGGCGGTGGCGGAGGCCAGCACGCGGGGTTCGCCGGTGCAGTCGACCACGACGGCCTTGACCGCCCCGGAGCCGACGTCGATGCCTGCCGTGATGGTCATGCCGCACCTCCCGCAACGTTACGGACGGACGCCGGCTCGGCGCCCGGATGGTCGACCCGGAGCGCGAAGATCGCGGCGCCGAGGGCCCCGGTGTAGATGCTGGACGCCGAGATGTTCACCGTCCGCGCGCCGTAGTTCTCCGCCACCAGCTCCCGGAGGGCTCGCACCGCGGCGGGGTTGTTGGCCACCCCGCCCGTGAAGGTGAACTCGTCCGCCACGCCGCCCGAGCGCGCGAGCAGGCTCATCGCGCGCAGGATCACCGCGCGGTGCAGGCCGGCGAGGATGTCCTCGCGCCGCTCTCCGATGGAGAGGCGCTCGCGCAGCTCGGCGCCCGCGAACACGGTGCACGTGGAGTTGATGCGCACCCGCCGCTGGCTCTGCTCGGCGAGCGGGCCCAGCTCGTGCAGGCCGATGTTCATCTCGTCGGCGATGTAGCCGAGGTACCGCCCGCACCCGGCGGCGCAGCGGTCGTTCATCTGGAAGCTGGTGACGATGCCATCCCCGTCGACCTGGATCGCCTTGGTGTCCTGCCCGCCGATGTCCAGCACCGTGCGCGTGCCGGGGAACATCGCGTGGGCGCCGAGCCCGTGGCAGAGGATCTCGGAGCGGATCCACTCCTTCGGAAACGGCAGGCGGGCGCGCCCGTAGCCGGTCCCGCAGGTGACGCGGGCGTCCAGGTCCGTGTCGACGGCGGCCTGCACCGCGGCGCGGACATCGGGCGGATTGCCGACACGATCGAGGGCCGCGCCGATGTGGTCCTGGAAACCGAGCTCCACCGGCGTGTTCTCGACCTGGATGATGCACTTGTCGTACAGGCCGAGGAGCAGGTCGAAGCTGGTGTTCTCGCGCCGCGCCACGTCCTCGGCGTGGCGCGAGTACGCCGATCCGGCGACGTCCCGGAAGAAGTCGGAGCGAACTCCGGGGTTCTGGGCCAGGAAATACTGCTCCTCCTCCGCG
Organism: Pseudomonadota bacterium; assembly: GCA_030685065.1. Taxonomy (GTDB): domain Bacteria; phylum Myxococcota_A; class UBA796; order UBA796; family SXON01; genus CAJBVW01. The sequence goes on from JAUXQH010000029.1 coordinate 37,534, forward strand.
CGGACACCAACCACGATCTCCTCGACCGCCGCGTGGGCGCCGGCGCGCAGGGCGGGCACCACGGCCAGGTCGATCTCGGCGTGGATGCCCGCCTCGAGCCGCACGAGCTGGGCGAGCGTCTGTTCGACGCGGAACGCCCGCAACAGGCGCTCCAGGGCGGGATCGCCCGCCTGGTCGGCGACCCGCTCGCGGAGGAGGCCGAACCGCGCCGAGACGAACGCCTCGGTGCGCGCCACGTTCGCGGCGAGGTCGTAGTTGGCACGGGAGTTGGTGATCCCCTGCCCGAGCACGCGCCCGTCCTCCCCGAGCACGACGGCCTTGGTGGTGGTCGACCCGAGATCGACGCCGACGTAACAGTTCATGGGGTGCTCCCGGGATCGGCGGGGATCGCCGGGGCGGGCGGTCGGGCCGCGGCGCGCCGCCGCTCACGGAGCATCTGGAAGTAGCTCTCCAAGCGGTTCTTGATGTTGGCCGCCGAGAAGTAGCGGGGATCCACCAGGTCGCTCTCGATGAACGCCCCCGGGATGCCGGTGCGCCTCTCGACCTCGCGCAGGATGAGCAGCTGCCCCGCCGAGAAGCTGTTGCAGCTCTTCACCGAGTTGATGACGAACCCGTCCGCCGCGTACTCCTCGATGTACTCGACGAGCATGTCGATGCGGTCGGGCAGGCTGTGGTTGGTGTAGCAGCCGCTGCAGTAGTCGCAGAGCGTCCCCAGCGGATCGGTGGGGTCGTGGCGGAAGCCGAAGTCGTAGGTCCCGCCGACCTTGGTGTAGGTGCTCGCCACCACCACGGCGCCCTCGTCGCTGAACATCTGCCAGAATTGGTTGAAGCTGGTCCAATTCGGCGGCCCCTCGATCACGAGGCGGAAGTGCTGAGCGTCGAGGCGGCCGCTCGGGGTCTCGGGGCCCTGGTTGGCCGCGATGCGCTCGTCGACCTCCTCCCGCAGCGCTGCGTAGTAGTCCGCGCCCTCCTGGGTGCCGCGGAACGCGCTGAACATCGGGCCGATGTAGTAGACGCCGCCGAAGTAGCTGTCGATCGGGCTCGGCGTCCGCTTGGCCGCGTGCAGCACGTAGACGAGGTCCTCCTCCGCGCGCGCCGAGAGGCGCAACATCTCGCGCAGCTTCTCCTCGTCGTAGGGCCGCCCGGTCACCTTCTCCAGCGCCGGGATGACGTCCTCGCGGAGCTGGCGGACCATGTAGGCGCGCTGATCGGCGGTGATCTGCCCGTCTCCCTGGTAGGGCACCTGGAGGAACACCGTCGGGCAGTCGTAGTGCTCGCGGAGCAGCTCGAACCACTTCATGAAGGTGTAGCAGCCGGTGTAGGACAGCAGCAGCAGGTCCGGCGGGGGCAGGCGGGTGCCCGTGGGGCCGATGTTGCCCTGGAGCATCATCCCGATGTCCGCCTTGACGTAGGTGCACACGTCGGCGCTGTGGCCGGCCTTCTCCGCCTCGGCGATGTAGCCACGCGACAGGCCGCGCATCCCCGACTGGAGCGCGTTGATCTCGGGGAGCACCGGCAGGGCCCCGAAGCTGCGGATCAGCTCGGTGAGGTTGCCGGGGACGAAGGTGTACACGACCTTCTCGCCCGTCTGCGGGGCCGCCTCCAGCCGCTCGAAGTGGTCGCCGATCATGTCCTTCTGGAGGATCATGGAGCGGTCCTTGCTCATGGGGAACCTCCGTCGGCCGCGGTGGGAGAGTGGGGACCAGCGCGCGCGACGTCGGGGGCCTCGTCCCGGGTGCCGATCCAGAGCTTGATCGAGTCGGAGAAGGTCCCCGCCTGCTCGCGGTACTGCTGGAACTGACCGGTGTTCTCGGCGTACTCGAAGGCGATGCACGGGAGCTTCGCGGCCTCCGCGCCAGCGCGGAGCATGGGGCGGTCCAGGAGCGCCGGATCGCAGAAGGACGGCGCGGCAAAGATGACGCCGTCCGCCCCGGCCGCGGCGACCTGCTCGGGGACGAGGCGCCGCTTTCCGCCCGCGTCCGGCTCGTAGTACACGCTCGTCTTGCGGTGGCGGAACAACGTGGCGTGCGCGAGGCGGGCGAGCGGGCCGGCGTCGGGCATCCCGTCGACCGGGGCGCCGTCGGGGCAGCCGGTCGGCCCGAGCACCAGGCGGTTGCCGATGAGCAGATCGTCGTCCACGACGTAACAGCCGGCGCGTTCGATGGTGCGGATGAGGCCGAGCGGAGGCTGCTCGCAGAACGCCCCGACGAGGATCACGCGGGCGTTGTCCCGGGCGTGCGCGGGGTCGGCCTCGGCCAGCCGCAGGTAGGCGCGGGCGCGGGGCAGCCAGTCCTCCACCGGGCACACCTCGCCAGCGCGGAGGAGGAGGTACAGCTCCTCCGTCGGCACCTTCCACGGGGCCATGCGCCGGAGGGTGTAGAGGGCCTCGACGACGCCGCGCATCTCGTCGTAGAGCGCGATCGAAGCCTCGAGGTGGGCGTCGGTGACCACGCGCCCGGTGATGCGGGAGAGGTCCGCGAGGATGGTGCGGAGCTCCTCCACCCAGAACCCCATGGCCCGCTCGGGCCGGTTCACCTGGGGAAGGTCGACGTAGTGCACGTAGGTGCCGGGCTCGAGCAGCTGCCACATGCCCGACAGGTTGCGGATCACGTCGCACGTGCTCGGGAACAACATCGCCGAGAGGCACCTCAGCCGGCCGGAGAGCCCGAGCTCGACCACGGACCGGGGCAGGTGGCAGATGTAGCTCTGGTAGTAGGCGTCGCCGCGGATGATCTCCAGGTTCCCGCCGCCGTGGACGCCCACCGGCAACATCCCCGCGGCGTGGATGAGCTCGCGCGGCACATAGACCGGCAGGTACCCGCAGGCCTTGCGCCCGGGCGCCGCGTCCAGCCACGCCCGGACGACGCCGAGGTCGAGATCCTCGTACAGGCCGCGGGCCCAGGCGACGATCTCGGCGCGCGAGGAGCCGCCGTCGCGGCGGGAGGGCTCGGGGGTCATGCGGTCCTCCAGGTGGGTTGGCGCCGCTCCAGGAAGGCCCGCAGGCCCTCCTCCGGGTCCGGGTGCGCCATCAGGTCCGTGAGGTAGAGCTGCTCCAGCGCCGGGAGGTCCTCGTGGAGCCCACGCAGCAGCGGCCGCCGGGCCGCGCGCCAGGCCATCCGCAGCGCGTGCGGCGACAGCGGCGCGAGGGCGCGCTCGTACCACCCGACGATGGACGCCTCGGGGTCCTCGGTGCACGCCTCGGCGAGCCCCATCGCCACCGCGTCGGCCCCGCGCACGGCATCGCCCGTGGTCACCAGCCGGGTGGCCTTCGCGCCGCCGACGCGCCAACGGAGCCCCAGCGCGGCGATCGGCGGGAACACGCCGAGCTTGACCTCGGGCACGCCGAGGGAGGCGTCGGGGGTCACGTGGACGGTGCCGCACCAGAGCGCCAGCTCGGCCCCGCCGCCGAGGCAGCGCCCCCGCACCGCGGCCGCCGTGGGGAGCCCGGTCTCCTCGAGCTCGACGAACAGCTGGTGGAAGGCGGGGAGCATCGCGTCGACCCGCCCGGGGAGGTGCTCCTCGACGGAGGCCCCGTAGCAGAAGTGGGCGCCCTGGCCCTGGAACAACACGAGGCGCACGCGCGGATCGGCGGCGACGCGGCCCACCGCATCGCGCAGCGCGAGGACGGCGTCGGTGTCGAGCAGGTTGGCGGGCGGCCGCGCGAGGATCAGGCGGACGAGCCCGCCGTCGTGGGAGGTGTGGACCTCGACCGGAGGCGCCTTCGCGGGGGCGCTCACGCCGACACCGACGGGACGAGCACGATGCGCCGGGTGGCGCGGTGCGCGTGGACGTCGGCGAAGGCGGTCGCGATGTCGGCGAGCGGTCGGAGCTCCACGCGGCTGGCGATGTCGATGCGCCCGTCCAGCGCCATCTGCACCACCTCCGGGTAGTACGCGGGGTCGCACCCCCAGTTGCCGAGGGCTCGCGCGTCGAACGCCATGAGGTTCGACAGGCGCACCTCGAGGCGGTCGAGGGTGAAGCCGACCACGCACAGGGTCGCGCCGTGCACGAGGAGGTCGAAGGCGAGCGACTGGCCCGCCGCGGTTCCCGAGCACTCGAGGATGGTCCAGCGCGTGGTGGGGACACCGGCGGCCCGACACGCCTCGACCACCTGCTTGCGGAGCTCGCGCGACGCCCGCCCCGTCGCGTCCACCGTCAACTCCACCCCGAGGGCGGCGGCCTCGGCGAGCCGCGCCGAGGACACGTCGATCCCGACGACCCACGCCCCGAGGGCGCGGGCGATCTGGGCGGCGTAGCCGCCGACGCCGCCGAGGCCGATGACCACCGCCACGTCCCCGGCGCGGAGGCCGGCGCGCCGGATCGCCTGGAAGGGCGTGGACACCGCGTCGGCCACGACCGCGAGGTGGCGGAGCGAGACGCCCGCGGCGCCGAGCGGCGCGTCGGGATCCCCCGTGAAGCCGGGCACGACGCACAGCCCGTGGGCCGGCACGCGCACGTGGGTGGCGAAGCCGCCGTCCTGGTCGTTCCCCGGCATGATCTGGCGCTTGCAGATCATCGGGTGCCCGGCGCGACAGTCCGCGCAGGCGCCGCAGGGGATCACCGCGGGCACCACCACCCCGGCGCCGAGCAGGTGGGTCGCGGCAGCGCCCGCCTCGCGGACCACCCCCGCGATCTCGTGCCCGAGGATGAGCGGCAGGGCGTGGCGGGTGCGCACGCCGTCGTAGAGGAAGCCGAGGTCGGTGTGACAGAGGCCGCAGCCCGCCACCTCCACCAGCACCTCGTCTTCCGCGAGCGGGCCCCCGTCGCGCTCCGTCGGGCGCAGCGGGGCGCCGACCTCGACCAGCTCGTAGCCGCGCAGGCCGCCGGTCACGTGCCGAGCCCGAACACACGGCTGGCGTTTCCGGAGAGGAGGAGGTCGGCGCGGTCGGGCGGCACGCCGAGGCGCCCGAAGTCGTCGAGGTAGCGGGCCCAGTCCAGTCCGTTGGACCCGAACATCACCTTCTCGCTGCCGGTCCGTGACTTCATGAACCCGACCAGCGCGGGCGAGAGGTACCGCGGCATCCAGGCGCTGGTGGAGAGGTAGACGTTGGGCCACTTCGACGCGACGGCGATCGCCTCGTCGACCCACGGGAAGCCGGTGTGCGTGCCGACGAGCACGAGGTCGGGGAAGTCGCACGCGATGCGGTCGAGCTGCATCGGCCGCCCGTGCTCGCTCGGCATCGCCTCCAGCACGTGCCCGATCTGCATCGTGACCGGGATCCCCAGGCCCTCGCACATGGCGTAGAGCGGGTAGAGCTTCCGATGGTCGAGCCCGATGTCGTAGCCGTATATGTGTAGGTAGATCCCCTTGAAGCCGTGCTCGCGCACGTCGTGCGCCACCTTGTCCAGGCTCTTGCGGATGTGGAGCGGGTCGTAGCTGGCGAGCCCGTAGACCCGGCCGGGGAACCGCCGGGACAGCTCGGCGATGCGGTCGGTCATGTCGAGCGCGAAGCGCTCCTGCCGCGTGTAGGACCAGGCCAGCAGGTCCGTGGCGAGCACCGTGCGCACCCCGGCGGCGTCCATGGCCGCGATCAGGTCCTCGGCGGTGGCGTAGCCCTCGCCCCAGGCCTGCTCGACCTTGCACTTGAGCTCACCGGGGGCGTTCGTGGCCTGGACCCAGCTGTCCTTCCACTCCCGCAGCAGGAGGGGAAAAAGCGTGTCGACAGCGGCGGATGCCATGAGGGGGCTCCAGTTCGGGGTGCCGGGCACCCCGAGGGCGGGGGGTGCCGATCCCTACCGCCGAGCCGCGCTCCCGGTCATCGGTCGAACGTCCGATGGTCCGACGCCGACAATCAGCGAAAGCGTGCCGCCATCGCTTGCCATCCCGGGTCCCCGAGCACCTGGTTCGCCATCGGGTAGAGCATCCCCTCCTCCTTCGCGTTGTGCTGCTGGATCAGCATCATCAGCGTGTCGCCCTGCTCCTCGAGCGCGGTGCGCTCCTCCTCGGCGGCGCAGCGCGCCATCTCGTCGAGGATGGCGCGCATGTGCGCGTGCTCCCCCCGCATGACCTCGGTGGGCCCGAAGCCGTGGTGCCCCGTGGCGTCCTCGAAGGCGGGGAAGAGCACCTGCTCCTCCCAGTCGAGGTGCCGGCGCAGCGCCGCGTCGAAGCGGCGGGCGGCATCGACCGCCCCGGCGAGGTCGGGGGCGGACTCGACCTCGGCCCAGACGGCGTCGATGTCCCGGTGGTCCGCGGTGAAGAACGCCACCAGCCCCACGTCGGTCGACGCGGCGGGCCGACCGGCCGGGGCCGGGGAGCCGGGGGGTGACGCGGCAGCGGCGCGCCCGGGGGGCACGGCGGCGGCGCGGGAACCGAGGAGGCGGGAGATCAGGCTCATGGAGACGCTCCGGGGGAACGGGGGTGTGTTATCAAGCGATAACATGACGCGCCGCGAAGAGATTGTCACCGCCACGTTGGAGCTGCTCGCCACGACGCCGCTCGACCGGGTCACCACGCGGGGCATCGCCGCGCGGGTGGGCATCACGCAGCCGGCGCTGTTCCGGCACTTCGAGGGGCGCGACGCGATCGTGGAGGCCGCCGTGACGTGGACGCGCGGCGAGCTCGAGGGCGTGGCGGCCGCGGTGCTGTCGGCGCCGGCGCCGCCGCTCGTGCGCGCCGAGGCGCTGGCGCGCGCCCTCGGCCATCACGTGACCCGCTGGCCCGGCGTGCCGCGGCTGCTCTTCGAGGACGTGGCGCGCGGCGAGGACACCGCCTGGAGCGCGGCGCTCCGGGGCCTGCAACAGGCGCAGCGGGCCCTCGTCGCGGGGCTCGTCCGGGAGGCCGTTGCGCGCGGCGAGGCGCCCGCCGCGATCGACCCGGACCGCGCCGGCGCCTTGTTCGTGGCCGGGATCCAGGGCGTGCTCGTCCAGTGGCTGGTCGGGGGCGCCACCGGCACGCCCGACGTCCTCGGCTTCGTGGAGGTGTGGCGCGCGGGCGTCGTCGCCGGTCTCCCGCGCTCCCCCGTCGGCGAGGACCCGGGGGCGTCCGCGCCGGTGCGCGCGTCGGAGGCGGATGTGTGGATCGACGCCACCGCGATCCTGCGGGGCGGGGCCGATCCGCTCTCGGCGGTGCTCGCCGCGGCGGACCGCGTGGCCCCGGGCGGCGCCCTCCGCGTCGTCGCCCCGTTCGCGCCCATGCCGCTCGGGGCGCTCCTGCGGGGCCGCGGCTGGGCGGTCGAGATCGCGTGCGCCACCGCGGGGGGCCCCTACACCCTCGTCGCGCGGCGGCCGGCGTGAGCGCCGCCCTCCCCTCCTACGGCGCCCCGCGCCTCGACCAGGGGCCCCCGCTCGCGATCCCGGCGAGCTTCTTCCTCACCGCGCCGGTCGCCATCGTCGCGGCCGGGGTGCTCGTGCTCGTGTACGGCGGCGCGCTCCAGAGCCGCTGGACCGGCCCCGCCTTCGCCGTGGCGCACCTCGGCACGCTCGGCCTCCTCGGCGCGACCATGCTGGGCGCGCTCTACCAGCTCATCCCGGTGCTCGGGGGCACGCCGGTGCCGGGGGTGCGCCTCGCCCACGCCGTGCACGCGCTGTTCGTGGGCGGGCTCGCGGCGCTGGTGGCGCGGTTCTGCGGGGCGCCGCCTCCGTTCGGGTGGGGCGGCGCGGCGGCGTTGACCGGCGCGATCACGCTGTTCGCCGGGCCGGTGGCGGTGGCGCTCGCCCGGGCGCCGTCCCGCACCTGGCCCGTGGTCGGGATGCGGGCCGCGGCGCTCGCCCTCGTCGTCGCGCTCCTCCTCGGCCTGCGGTTGGCCGTCCCGCCGCTCTCGCCGCTGCGGCCGCTCTGGATCCAGGTCCACCTGACCGTCGGGCTCCTCGGCTGGGTGGGCGGGCTGGTCGCCGCCGTCGCGTGGCAGCTCGTGCCGATGTTCTACCTCGTCCCGGCCTTCGATCGGCGCCTTCCCGCCGTCGTCCTCGCGCTCCAGGTGGTCGGGGTCGTCGGCCCGCTCGGGGTGCTCGCGCTGGCCGAGGCGGGGGTCGACGTGGGGAGCGGGGCGGCGCTCGTCGCCGCGGCGCCGGCGGCCCTCGCGGTGTGGGGGATCGCGCCCGCGGCGCTCCTGCACGGGCTGGTCCGGCGAAAGCGCGCGGGGGCCGACGGCAGCGTGCGGTTCTGGTTCGCGGCGCTGCCCGTCGCGCTCGCGCTCGGTCCGCTGGCGCTCGCCGCGTGGGCCCTGCCGGACCCGCGGTGGGCGCTCGCCTTCGGATGGCTGGCGATCTGGGGGTGGGCCGGCACGATCGTGCACGGCATGCTCACGCGCATCGTCCCGTTCCTCACGTGGTTCCACCGGTTCTCGCCGCTGCTCGGCAAGCGACGCGTCCCCGCGATGCGCGCGCTCTACCCGGACGTGCGCGTGCGCATCGGCCTCGCCCTGCACGTCGGCACCACGCTCGCGGGGCTCGTCGCCATCCTCCTCCGCGTCGCGTGGCCCGCGGGCCTGGGCCTCGTCGTCACGGGCGGCTGGTTGGGGTGGCACCTCGTCGCCACGTTGCGCCGGAGGCCGTGAGGCCGACGCGCCATCGGTCGAACGACCGATGTGGACCCCGGGCTCCCATCGATAGCATGGCGTCATCATGTTGCTCCGTTCCCTCATGGCGGTGGCCTGCAGCGGGCCGCCAGCGGAGGAGGCCCGCGAGGAATTCTCACGGGTGGGCGGAGAGATCGCGGCCGGGCCTCTCCTGTCCGCGTGGAGCGACGGAGACGTTCTGATCATGACGGGCGGCCACCCCGGCGGGACGGAGGGGGTGCTCGCCCGCTACGACGGCGAGGCCGTTTCGGTCGAGGCGGGGGTGGCCGACCGGACCTTGTGGTGGATCGCCGGCCCGCGCGCCGGGGAGTGGTACGCGGTCGGTGAAGGCGGTCGGATCGTCCACGAGACCGATGGCGTGCGGGTGCGCGAGGATGTCCCGACCGACGCGACGCTGTTCGGCGTGTGGGCGGACGAGGACGTGGCGTGGGCGGTGGGCGGGACGGTCGGCCCCGAGGGGACCACCGGCGAGATCTGGACGCGGCGGGACGGGATGTGGTCGGCGTTCGCGACGAACCTGCCAGGCGCGGTCTTCAAGGTGTGGGACGGGTGGTTCGTCGGGGACGGGCACGCGTGGCGGCTCGTCGACGACGCGCTGGTAGAAGCGAGCCCGACGGGGCGCCTGGTCACCGTGCGCGGGCGCGCGGACGACGACGTATGGGCGGTCGGCGGGCTCGGCGCGCCGCTGGTGACCCACTGGGACGGCGCGGCCTGGTCCGAGGTCGACGCCGCGGCGCTGGGCCAGCCGCTCTCCGGCCTGTGGACGGGCGCGGGCGAGGACGTCTACGTGGCGGGCAACTTCGGCACCGCCGCCATCCTCCGGGATGACACGTGGGAGGTGCCGGAGGTGCCCCCCACGGACGCGCACCTCCACGCGGTGTGGCGCCACGGCGACGCTGTCTACTGGGTGGGAGGTGACCTCTACGGCGATGGCGATGGGACCGGCGTCCTCGTCCGCTACGGCCTCCCGCGCGCGTCGGTCGCCGCGGCGCCAGCCGTGCCCCGCGTACCTACCGGGCCACGGTTCCCCGGCATCTCCGTCGCCCACGCCCGCGAGCCGCTCCGCGCCGGAGCGCCTGCCCCCCCGTTCACCCTGCCCGACCTCGCCGGCGCGGCGCATGACCTCGCGACGCTCCGCGGCCGGGTGGTGGTCGTGAACTTCTGGGCGAGCTGGTGCGCCCCCTGCCTGGCCGAGCTGCCCCAGCTCGACGCGCTCCACACCCGCCTCGATCCGCTCGGCGCCACGGTCCTCGCCGTCACCATCGACCGCCAGGCCGGCCCGGCCCTGGGCGTCGTCCGGCGGCTCGGGTTGGGGATGCCCGTCCGCCTGGACGCGCGGGGAGAGGTGGCCACGGCATGGGCCCCTCCCGCGTTGCCGACGACCTACCTGCTCGACCGGAGCGGCGTTGTCGCCGGGATGTGGTCGCGGGCGCTCGGGGCGCCGGAGCTGGCCGCCATCGAGGCCGACGTGCGCGCGCTCCTGGGGCGGCCATGATCCTGCTGCTCGGGTGCGCACCGATGCCGACGCCGCGCGCGCGCTTCGACGCGGAGGTCGTCCCCGTGCTCGAGCGCGGATGCACCGCGTCCACCTGCCACGGCACGACCGACGTTCCGCCCGCAGGGCTCACCTTCACCACCGACGGCGACGGCACCCTCGTCGACCTCGACGCCGCCTACGCCACCGCGAAGTCGCGCATCGACACGGCGGAGGATCCCGCGTTCTCCACGCTGCTCCGCAAGACGCTCGCGACGACGTGGGGCGGGCTTCCGCACGCCGCGGGGGCACAGTTTCCCTCTCCGGAGGATCCGGCCTACCTCGCCATCGCGGCGTGGATCGCCGTGGAGACCGGCGGAGGCGAGGACCCCGCGCCGCTCTCGCCCGCCGAGCAGCGCTACGCCGACACGGTCCAGCCCGAGCTCGCCGCGCGCGGCTGCTTCGCGGGCGGCTGCCACGGCATCGAGGGGGCGGTCCCGTTCCGCCTCGATCCGGGGGTCGGCGGCGCCTTCCCCGTCGCCGCGACCCGCGCCAACTACGACGCGGCGCGCGCGATGCTCTCGCTCGACGGGGACGCCTCCCAATCGCGGCTGCTCCGCAAGGCGCTGCCGCTGTGGGCCGGCGGCATCCTGCACAAGGGCGGCAACACCGGCCTCCTCGACGGCCCCGACGACCCCGCGGTCGCCGCCATCGAGGCCTGGGCGTGCGCCGAGCGCGAGGAGCGCCTGGGGGAGGGCTGCGCGCCGCGCATGGACGGGTTCGTCTACGTGCGCGGCCCCGTCGTGCCCGCAGATGCGTTCGATCTGGACGTCTACCTCCCCGGCTCCGACCTGTGGTGGTGGCGGGACGGCGCGTCGGAGGACCTCACCTCGGCGCTCCACGCCACCCCCGCCGACGTGCGCGATCCCGCGATCGACCCGACCGGCACGCACCTCCTCTTCGCGATGCGGACCGACGCCGACGCGGGCCACGCCCTCTACGAGATGGACCTCGCCACGCGGATCGCCCGCCGCCTCACCGAGCCCGGCGCCGCCACCGACCGCGCCCCCACCTACGGGCCCGACGGCCACGTGTGGTTCAGCTCGACGCGCGGCGGCTCGCTCGACGACGCGGGGCTCCGGCCGGACGCGGAGCTCTACGAGCTCGACCCCGACAGCGGCACGATCACCCGCCGCACCTGGACCCCGCACGTGGAGATCCGGCCGGTGTTCCTCGTCCACGGCAACGAGAACGGCGGCGAGGTCGCGTTCACCGCGCTCCGCGAGGCCGACCCCCGCCAGCGCCGCGCCCACCCCTTCCGCTTTCCGCCCGACCTGGCGACCGAGTACCACCAACACTTCGGCATCACGCCGACGGAGACCCTCGTGGACGACCTGCGCGAGCTCCCCGACGGCCGCTACGTGGCGCTCTTCGGCGCGCTCGACCAGGGCTGGGAGGGCGGGAGCCTCGCCATTATCGACCGCAACTTCGGGCCCGAGATCACCGATGGCCGCGCCGCGTCGATCCCCAACTATCTAGACCCGGTGACCCGCCTCGCCGACGGCCGTCGCTGGCGCGATCCGGCGCCGCTGCCGGACGGCACGCTGCTCGCCGCGGTGAGCGACGGCGGGCGCTTCCGCATCGTCTCGCTCGGCTTCGCCGAGTCGGTCCGCGGCGACGGCCCCGCCATCGTGTCCGAGGAGGGGCTGGCCGAGGACCCCGAGCTCTCCGTCTACGACCCCGAGCCCGTCGTCGTCCGCGAGCCCGCGCCGATGGCGGCGGCCTCCTCGTGGAACCCCGAGTCGACCACCGGCCTGCTCCACCACCAGGGGCTCCCGGTCATCGACGCGCTCCTCTCGTCCCTCTCGCCCGCCGGCGCGCGGCCGGTGCGCGACGACATCGTGGGCGTGCGGCTCATCGAGGGGCTCCCACGCACGGATGCCTTCACCGGCATCCCCGCGCGCACCCCCACGCGCGTGCTCGGCGAGCTCCCCCTCGCGGCCGACGGGACCTTCCAGGCCGAGCTCCCCGCCGGGGTCCCGTTCCGTATCCAGGGCCTCGACGCGGCGGGACGCGCCGTCGGCGCCCAGCACAACCGCTGGTTCTACGTCGCCCCGGGGCAGACGCTCTCCCAGGGCGTGCAGGCCGCGGATCCCGACGTCTACGGCGCCGCCTGCGCCGCCTGCCACGGCGCCCTCGACGGCGACCCCGACCACGCCTTCGGCGCCCCCGACGTGCTCACCACCGCGTCGGTCACCCTCTCCCGCTACCAGGACGGCGACCCCGCGCGCCCCCTGGAGCCGCCGCGGCTCGGCGACGCGACGCGCATCGAGGTCGATTGGCATCGCGACGTGCGCCCGCTCCTCGACGGCTGCGCCGGCTGCCACGACGCGACCCTCCCACCGCGGCTCGACGACACCCCGACCGAGCGCTACGACCAAGGCTACGAGGCCCTCCTCGACGGATGGGTGGAGCCGGGGAGCGCGCGGGGGAGCCGCCTGGTCGAGGTGCTCACCGGCGAGGCGCTCGACGCCCCCGGCGAGCCGCCCGACGCGCTCGGCGCGGGGGCCCACGGGGGCCTCGACGCCGACGCGCTGCGGACAATCGCGCGGTGGATCGACCTGGGCGCGTCCTGGGTGGGGACGCCATGACGTGGCTCCTCGCGCTCCTAGATGCGTGCGTGGACGACCCGGGCGCGGCGGCACTGCCGGCCGTCGACACCGGCGCCTTCTACGCCGAGGTGGAGCCCATCCTCGGGGCGCGCTGCGGCAACCCAGCCTGCCACGGCAGCGCCGCCCGCCCCTTCGAGGTCTACGCGGTCCACCTGCACCGCGCCGATCCCGACGCCACCTGGTCCGACGCGCCGCTGACCGCCGCCGAGCACGCCCGCGACCTCGCGCGCGCCCGGAGCTTCTTGCCCGATGCGCTGCTGCGCAAGCCGATCGACGCGGTGGACCACGGGGGCGGCGCGGTCTGGGAGGACACGGGCGAGGCCGAGTGGCAGGCCATCCGCGACTGGGCCGAGCAATGATCCTGCTGCTGCTCCTCGCCTGCGTGACGCTCCAGCCCTGGGAGCGCGTCGACCTGATGACCCGCGTCATGGCGGATCCCTTCGACCCGACCGAGGCGGCGTTCGACGCCCACGTGCGGGAGACGCGCGAGGGGATGACCGGCGCCGACGCGGCCGGAGGTGCCGCGTGTGGCTGCAATTGAGCGTGGCCCATGCCCAGGAGGCCGCCGCCCGGGTCGACACCTACGCGGACGGGTGGATCGTGGTCGTGTCGCCCGCCGCGAACGTGTCCGTGCCGCTGACGAAGACCTGGCGCGTCGGGGGCGCGTGGACCGCCGACATCGTCAGCGGCGCGACGCCGCTGCTGCGCGCCGACGTCGTGTCGTCGGCCACCCACTTCGAGGACACGCGGCACGGCGTCGACCTCTCCGCGACAGCCGCGCCGACCGGCGGCTGGAAGCTGACCGGCGCGCTGTCCGCGAGCGTCGAGCCGGACCACACCGCGGGCACCGCGGGCGTGCTCGTGGACACGGAGGCCTTCGGGCGGATGGTCACGCTCTCTGCCGGCTGGCACTCGACGGCCTCGCGCGCCGGCCGCGCCGATGACGCGGCCTATGCCTCCCATGCGTCCGACCACGCGCTGGACCTGCGCTGGACGCAGATCCTCGACCGGGCCACGGTCGCGACCGCGCGCTTGAGCGCCGAGGCCAGCGTCTGCGGCACGGACCTCGGCTGTCAGGCGAACCCCTACCGGCTCGTTGCGGTCGACGATCTCGTGCTCTCGGAGCGCCACCCCGACCGTCGCGGCCGCCTCGCCGGGTCGCTCCGGGTCTCCCGCGCCTGCGGTCCGTCCACCGCGCTCCACGGCGGGATCCGCGCCTACACCGACACCTGGCGCGTCACGGGCGGGGGCGCGGACCTCTCGGCCGCGCGGTCGTTCCTCGGCGAGCGGGTCGTGGTCGGCGCGACGGGACGCCTCGGTCTGCAGGGCGCCGCGTCGTTCTGGCGAGGATCCTACGGGGGGACGCCCGCGTGGCGGACCGCGGACCCCGAGCTCGCCGGCTTCACCCTCGCGGCGGCGGGCGGGCGGGCGGAGTGGGCGGCGTTCGGCGTGGGGCCGTCGTCCCGTCTCGCGCTGTCGGTCCGCGTCGAGCGCCAATGGTACCGCTATCCCGACGACATCGCCGTGCCGCGGCGGGCCGCCTGGGTCATCGGGGGAGGGCTCGATGTGGATTATTGAGCTCCTGGCCTGCACCGGCGCGGGGCCCGCCGAGCCCGTTTCCGACGCCGAGGCCGAGCCCTTCGCCTGCGAGCTGGGGGTGCTGCGGGAGGGGAGCTTCGTGCCGCTGGCGGAGGCGGAGACCGTCGAGCTGCATCTCGGCTTCCAGGGCTTCCTCCTGCTCGCGCTCCACGCGCGGGCGGAGGACCCGCCGACCGAGGTGGACGCCACGGTGGGGGTCACCGTCGACGGCCTCGATCCCTACAGCGTCTCCCAGCCGCGGGTCGCCTTCACCGACGGCGTGACCGACGAGCTCCTCGTCTTCCTCACCAGCAACTACGCCTCCTGGTACGAGGGCCGCACCGCCTCGCTCGGGCTGCGCCTGCGATCGGCGGACCGCGTGTGTGTCACCGAGGGCGCGGCGGTGCTCGTGGACGAGGACCCGTGCATCCACACCGGCGGCGAGCCCGTGTGCCCGGACACCGGCGAATGATCGGGCTCCTCTTCGCCTGCGCGCAGGACGACGCATGGGCGCCGCGCACGCTCACGCCCTACCCCAACCCCTTCGGCCCGGACGACGCGCTCTGGGCGCCCCAGCCCCACCGCTCGAACCCCCAGGAGATCGCGGTCGTCGGGCGTCGCGCCTTCGTGTCGCTCTCGGGGAGCGCGGATCAACCGGACCACCGCGTGGCGGTCGTCGACCTGGACACGCTCGCCGTCGTGGCCCACGTCGAGGTCGGGTCGAACCCGATCGGCCTGGCGGTGCGCGGAGGCGAGGTCGTCGTGTTCAACCGCTTCAGCAACTGGATGTCGGTGATCGACGCGGCCACGTTGGAGGTCCGCGCGCTGCCGACCGACTTCTACGCGATGGAGGGCGCGTTCTCGCCCGACGGCGGCGAGCTGTGGATCACCAACCGCTGGCGGGACGCGGTGATCGTCGCGGAGATGGACGGCGACGAGGTGGTCCGCGAGGAGCGGCTCGCCGTCGGCGCCAACCCGCGGGACATCGCGTTTTCCGACGACGGCGCCCGGGTGGCCGTGGCCAACCTCACCGGCCTCACCGTCTCGCTCTTCGATGCGCCCACCCGGAACGAGGTGCGTCGCATCGCCGTCGGCGCGCCCCCGAACGGCCTCGCCTTCGCCGGCGACTGGCTCCTCGTCGCGACCACCTCCGCCTCCACCCACCACCTCCCCTTCGACGGCCCCGACGGCGACGGCGACGGCCTCCCCGGGGACGGCACCCCCAACGTCAACTTCCAGGACATGCAGAACGAGCTCGTCGTCTACGACGCCGCCACCGGAGAGCAGGCGTGGCGCTACACCTCCGACTCCATCTGCTGCCGCGACTTCCGCGACGTCGATCCCGACGATGCCGCCCGCCACGGCGACCTGCTCCCCCCGTCGGACACGTGGATCGTCGGGGGCGCGCTCCCCGAGCAGATCGTGGTGGACGGCAACGACGTGTGGGTCGGCTACTCCGGGTCGGATCAGCTCCAGCGCTTCACGCTGGACCCCGTCACCGGCGCGCTCGCCCCCGGCGAGGTGCGGAACACCGGGCTGGCCCCGCACGGGCTCGCGATCGACGGAGACCGGGTGCTCGTGGCGCATCGGCTCGGCGAGACGCTCGGGATCTACGGCGAGACCGCGGTCGAGGTCCTCGTGGGAGATCCCGGGTTCCCGGCGACGGACGCGGAGATCGGCGAGCTGTTCAACTCCGTGACCGCGCCCTTCACCGTGGACGGTGACCAGGCCTGCGTGCAGTGCCATCGCGACGGCGGGAACATCGACAAGGCGGTGGGGATGCCCCTGGCGCGCCATCCGGGGATCAACCGGCGCATGGTCATGGCGTACCGCGGCGCCGTCGACACGCGGCCGTGGTTTTTCGAGACCGCGATGGACGAGACCAACTTCCGCGCGGTCATCAACGAGTTCGCGCGCGTCGAGAACTTCTGCTGCGAGGACTACACGCTCTTTCCGGACGGGGCGCCGGCGGACTGCGTGAGCAACCCGCCCCCGGAATGTGACACGGAGCCCAACGCGGGGAGCGTGGACGGTTTTGCCGCCGCGCGGGGCACCGGCCTCGAGCATGCGCGCCCGACCGCCGCCGTCACGCGCGACGCGTTCTTCGAGGCCGCCGCCGCGCGGATCATCGGCCGCACCACCACCTTCGGCGATGGCGTCTACTACGAGGACCCCGTCACCGGGGCGCGCGCGCCGCTCTCGCTGAACCTCGAGGGCATCACCCGCGCCCTCGGGGTCTTCCTCCTCACCGACACCCAGCTGCTCCCCAACCCCAACGACCCGGACTCCGCCGCCGCGCGCCGCGGCCGGGCGCTCTTCGAGAGCACGTCGGTCGGCTGCGCCACGTGCCACCCCTCCCCCACCTTCGCCCTCGCCACCGACACCAACCCCGCCGGCCTCCCGCTCCAGCTCGCCCCCGTCGTCACCCCCGACCGCGACGCCGCCGGGATCAACCTCGACCTGCTCTCCGACGGCTTTCTCGCCACCTTTCCCGACACGGACCAGGACACGTGCGACGCGGTCTGCGGCGAGGGCGCCTGCGAGGAGGACGCCTACGCCTGCGACGACCTGCTCGACGTGAAGTTCGGCGTCACCACGCTGCGTGGCATCTGGGACCGCGCGCCCCACCTGCTCCACGACGGCCGCGCCAACGGGCTGCGCGAGGTCCTGTGTACGCCGGGCCACCCCGCCCTCCTCCCCGGCGAGACGGGCTTCAACGAGCGGGACGGCATCCCGAACACCCACGGGAGCACGAGCCAGCTCACCCCCGCCGAGATCGCCGACCTGATCGCCTACCAGGCGACGCTGTGACCTACGACGCGCCGATCATGCACACCCAGATCGAGGTGCGCCTCGACGACGACGAACGCGCCGCCGCCGACGCCGCCGCGGTCTTCACCGTGTTCCGCGAGGTCGAGTCCACCGCGAACGAGTGGCTCCCCGGCTCGGCGCTCGCGGCGGTCAACGCCGGCGCCGGGGGGCCGACCGTGCCGATCCCCGACGATCTGCGCGCGCTCCTGCGCGAGGGCCTCGACGCGAGCGCGCTCACCGGCGGCGCCTTCGACGTGACCTGGGCGGCGTTGTGGGGCCTCTGGGACTGGGATCGCCCCGTGCTGCCGGCGCAGGAGGCCGTGGCGGATCGGCTCCCCCACATCGGGTGGGCGCGCGTCGAGCTGACCGAGGCGGGGGTCCGCCTCCCCGACGCGGAGATGCGCATCGGGCTCGGCGGCATCGCGAAGGGCTGGGCGCTCGACCGGGCCGCCGAGGTGCTGCGCGCGCGCGGCCGGGACCACTTCCTGCTGTCCGCTGGGGGCCAGGTCTACGCCGCCGGCGACTACACCGTCGGGATCCGCGATCCGCGCGGCGACGCCCCCTTCGCCACCCTCGCCGTCCACGATGCCTCCGTCAGCACCAGCGGCGACTACGAGCGCTTCTTCCTCGTCGACGCGGTGCGCTATCACCACCTCCTCGACCCGCGGACCGGGTGGCCCGCGCGCGGTCTGCGCAGCGCCACGGTGATCTGCGCCGAGGCGACCCTCGCGGATGCCCTCTCCACCGCCGTGATGGTCCTCGGGCCGGAGCGGGGCCTCGCGCTCGCCGAGGACCTGCCGGGGGTGGAGGCGGTCCTCGTGGGAGAGGACGGCCGGGTCTACGTCACGAGCGCGGCGCCCCTCGTCGCGCTCCGCCGGGCGACGCCATGATGGCGGGCCTCGGCCTGTTCCGCCGCGCGACCTTCGTGCTGGCCGTGGCGCTCTCCCTCGACGCCCTGCTCGCGCTCCGCGGCCGCGTCGCCCCGCCGCCCGCGCCGGCGTCCTTCCGCGCCTACGACCTCGACGTCCGCTCGCCCACGGACCGCCGCTACGGCCCCAACCGCCTCGCCCGGAGCCACGGGATCTGGGTGGTGCGGTCCGAGGGCACGCCCTACGAGATCGGGTACGCGACGGGGCTCCTCGCCGGGGACATGGCGGACCGCAACGAGGACGCCATCGTCAACGAGTTCTACACGCACGTCACCAACCCGTTCGTGCGCTACGCGCTGGCGCGCGGGGTGCCGCTGCTCGCCGACGCGATGAACGCGGGCACCCCGCTCGCCTACCTCGAGGAGGTCCGGGGGCTCACCGACACCGGCGACGACCACATGGGGTGGCTGGCGCCCGCCTACACCCGGAAGCTCTGCTACCACGCGATCCACGACGTCGGGCAGGCCATGGTCGGGCAGGCCCCGGGGGACAGCCCTCTGCTCGGCTGCACCGGGTTTCTCGCCGGGGGCGCCCGCACCGCCGACGGCCACTGGATCATCGGCCGCAACTGGGACTTCGACGGCGGGCGCCTCTTCGACGAGGAGAAGGCGGTCATCCTCGTGAAGCGGGACGGAGTCCTCCCCTTCCTCCACGTCGCCATCGTGGGCCTCGCCGGGGTGGTGTCGGGCGTCAACGCCGCGGGGATCGGCGTCGCCGTGCTCGCGGGCGCCTCCGACGCGCCCATCCGCCCGGGCGCGCCGATGATCTTCATCGTGCGCGAGATCCTCGAGCAGGCGCGCAGCCTCGACGACGCGCGGGCCATCCTCGATGCCCGTCGGGGCTTCGTCTCCGAGGGCCTCCTGGTGGTCGACGGGACGCGCGGCGAGGGCGCGGTCTTCGAGGTGACGCCCGACCAGGTGGAGGTGCTCCCCGCGGACGGCGCCATCGCGCTCTCCAACCACTTCCGCTCGGCGGCGCTCGGGGACGACCTCGCCAACCAGCAGCGGATGGCCGAGGGCACGACCATCGCCCGTCTCGCGCGCATGGAGGAGCTCATCGCGCCCGAGCACGGCCCGATCGATCTTTCCCGCGCGCTGACCATCCTCCGCGACCGCGCGGGCGTCGGCGGCGCCGCGCTGCCGGCCGGGCACGAGAGCGCGCTGAACGCCGACGTGGCCTCCCACGGCGTGGTGATCGACGCGACCGCGCGGACGATCACCGTGTCGATGTCGCCGAACCTCTCCGGGGGCTTCGTCCGCTTCTCCCTCGACGACGTTCTCGCCGGGAACCTCGACGGCGTGCAGGTCGCGGGGCCGGATGACCCCGAGCTCACCTACCGCGTGCGCGAGGCCCGCCTGCTCCGCCACCAGGCGGCCCGCGTCGCGCCCGCCGCCGCCGAGCCCCTCCTCCGCCAATCGCTCCGGCTCGCGCCCGGCACCCCCGAGGCGCTCCTCGCGCTCGCCGAGACCCTCGTCGCGCTCGACCGGGGAGACGAGGCCCTCCCGCTCGTCGACCAGGCCATCGCCACCCCGCCCGCCCACGCGAAGGATCGGCGCCGGGCCGAGGCCATCCGCGTCGAGGTCATCGATGCGCCTCGATGAACGAGTCGTGATCGGGCTGTTCGCCGCCGTGGTGATCCTCGACACGGTGCGCGACGTCGACGGCTCCGCGCTCCCCGTCGGGCTCGCCGCGGCCGGCACCGGGCTGCACCTGCTCGCGGGCCTCCGCCGGCCGGAGGTCGTGCCTCGCGCCGAGGGCTGGACCGGCCGCTCCTTTGGCACCGACGCGGGGTGGCGGCTCCTCCTGTTCCTCAAGGGGGTGTTCGGGCGTCGGATCGCGGCGGGGATCGGCACCTTCCTCGCCGCCTGGTACGTGGCGTTCGCGCCGAGCGTCCGCCGGGGGCTGGAGAGCTACCGCGTGCGGGTGCTGCCGGATCGGTCCCCGTTGGCCGCGAGCTTCGCCATCTTCCGGAGCTTCGCGCACGCGGTGCTCGATCGCCTCACCTACGTGGAGGCGGGCCCGGCCGCCTTCCGCTATGCCCGCGAGGGCGAGGAGCACCTCCTCGACGCCTTCGGCGAGCCACGGGGCGCCATCCTCCTCGGCGCCCACGTCGGCAACATCGAGGTGTCGTCCGGGACCGGCGAGAACGCGCCGCGCATGAAGAAGCTCCACGTGTTGCGCTTCGAGACCCCCGGGGATCACGGCCGCGCGCTGATCGCGAGCATGCCGGAGGCGTGGCGGCCCAAGGTCATCGCCGTGAACGCCGGCGAGGGGTTCTCGGCGCTCACGGTGGTCCGCGTCCTCCGCGAGGGCGCCGTGGTCGCGATGATGGGCGACCGCCTCATCGACGATCGCACCGTGACCGTCGACTTCCTCGGCAGTCCGTGCCGCTTCCCCGCCGGCCCCTGGCTGATCGCCGCCCTCGCGCGCGTGCCGATCGTGGTGGTCGGCGCCTTCGAGGAGGGGCCGGGGACCTACCGGGTCATCGCCACGCCGCCGATCCACTGCGTGTTCGACCGCAAGCGCCCGCGCGAGGAGCAGCTCCGCGAGTGGGCGCAGATCTACGCCGACCGGGTGGGCGCGCTCGTGCGCCGCTATCCGACCCAGTACTACAATTTCCACGACGTTTGGGTGAGCACGCCATGCCCGGTGGACCCGTGAGCGCGGTCATGTCCGACAACGAGGCCGCCCGTTTCGCGGCGCAACGCCTCGCCTTCTCCCCCCTCGTCTTCCAGGCCTGCCGCGCGCTGCGGGATCTCGGCATCCTCGAGCAGGTCTCCCGCGCCCGCGGCAAGGGCGTGACCGCGAGTGAGGTCGTCGCGACGGGCACGGTGTCCGCCTACGTGGCGGCGCTGCTGTTGGAGGCCGGGCTGGGCGCCGGGCTCTGCACCTGTGAGGACCTCGCGCCCGAGCCGCGCTTCTTCATCACCGCCATGGGCGTGTACTGGCTCCGCGACCAGCTCACCCGCGTGAACGCCGAGTTCAACCACCACGTCTGCTACGGCGGCGCCTTCCACCTCCGCGAAGCGCTGCTGGAAGGGAGAGCGGCGGGGCTGCCGGCCATCGACGCCACCGGGGCGGCCACGGTGTACGAGGCCCTCGCGAGCCTGGCGCCCGACGTGAAGAAGGCCTGGTTCGACTTCGACCACTACTACTCGGACGGGGTGTTCGAGGCGTGCCTTCCGCGGGTCCTCGCGCCGGGCGTGCGCCACGTGGTGGACATCGGCGGAAACACCGGGCGCTTTGCCCGCCTCTGCTTGGAGGGCGGCGTCGAACGGATGACGCTGGTCGACCTCCCCGGGCAGCTCGCCGTGGCGCGGGAGAACCTGAAGGGCTTCGCTCCGCGGGTGGACTACGCGCCCACGAACGTGCTCGACGTCGCCGCGCCTTTTCCGGCGGGCGCGGACGTGTACTGGCTCAGCCAGTTCCTCGACTGTTTCGGGGAGGACGAGATCCGCTCCATCCTCGCGCGGGTGCGCGCGGCGATGCGCCCGGACTCCAAGGTGTTCATCCTCGAGACCTTCTGGAACGAGCAGCGCTACGAGGCGGCGCGTTTTTGTGTCATCGGCACGTCTCTGTACTTCGCGTGCATCGCCAACGGAAACTCCCGGATGTACCACTCGGAGGTGATGAAGGGCCTCGCGCGGGACGCGGGCCTCGTCGTCGCGGACGAGGTGAAGCACGTCGGGCTGTCCCACTCCTTGATCGTCCTGGGCGCCGGCTAGTTGCGGCCCCCCCCTCCCATCCCGGCCTCTCATTCTCTGGGGCGGTTGAAGACCTTGCTGGCGGCGTGGGTGGCACGCCCGAACAGGGAACGGGCGAGGTGGCGGGCCACGGTGAGCTTCTCACCGGCGGCGCCGAGGGTGCGGACGCCCTCCCCGCCGAGCTGACCGGCGAGGTATTGCTCTCGCGTCTTACGACGTTGGAGCTTGCCCGAGGAGGTCTTCGGGAGCTGCCCGGCCGCGAGGAGGACCACGTCGGCGACCTTGAGCGAGAGCCGGTCCGCGACGGTGCTGGCGATGGTCTCCTTCAGGTCGGCCGGTGGCTCGGCGCGGGTCTCCACCACCACCACCAGCTCCTCGCTCTCCTTGCCGGGACGGGAGAACGCCACCACGTTGCCCTTGCGCACGCCGTCGATATCGGCGACCGCCCACTCGATGGTCTGCGGGTGGTGGTTGCGGCCCTTGAGGATGATGAGATCCTTGCTGCGGCCGGAGATGTACACGTTGCCGTGGTGGACGAAGCCGAGGTCACCGGTGCGGAGCCAGATCGTGTCGTCCGCCGCGCCGGCCCCTCCACCGTCCGCGACGAGGATCGGGCCGTACGCCTCGGCGGTAGCGGCGGCATCCTTCCAGTAGCCGTCGGTCAGCGAGGGGCCGGCGAACACGAGCTCTCCCTCGCGGTCCTCGCCCAGGAAGTTGCCCTCGAGGTCGATGACGGCGAGGCGGTGCTGGTCGAAGGGCCTGCCGCAGCCCACGAAGGCGAGCGCGAGCGCGTCGTCCTCGGGAGCAACCACCCGGCCCTCGCCGCGAAAGGCCTCCGCGTCGAGCAGCAGCACGGGAAGGTCGGCGCCGACCTCCGCGAAAGACATCGCCAGCGTCGCCTCGGCCATGCCGTACGCCGGCATCGGCACCCCCGGCTTGAGGCCGCACTGCGCGAAGCGCTCCACGAACTCGAGCAACACGTTCGCGTTGATGGGCTCGGCACCGCAGCCGATGAGGCGCACACGCGACAGGTCCCAGGCGGACAGCTCCTTCTCCGAGGCGCGCTTCGTCGCGAGCGCGAACGCGAAGTTGGGCCCGAAGGAGAGCGTCCCCTTGTAGTCGTGCAGCGTCTGGAGCCAGATGTTCGGCCGCATGACGAAGGAGAGCGTCGGGATGAAGACCACGTCCGCCGCCTTCATGAGCGGCGTGATGACAAAACCGATGAGCCCCATGTCGTGGTAGAGCGGCAGCCAGCTCACCGCCACGTCGCGGCCCATCTCCATGCCCGTGCCCTCCGTCGCGATGGCCCAGCAGTTGGCCACGAGCGATTTGTGCGACACCATCACGCCCTTCGGCGCGGAGGTGGAGCCGCTCGTGAACTGGAGGAACGCCAAATCCTCCGCGGTGATGTCCGGCAGCGGGCCCTCGCTCTTCTTCCCCGCGTCGAGGGACTCGACCAACACCAGGTCCTGGAGCGTCTCCACCTTCGGGACAACCTGCCACAACACGGATGACAGCGGCCTGTCCGTGATGAGGAGCCGGGCCCCCGCCGCCTGGAGGATGGTCACGGCGCTCTCCGCGTAGGCGTCGAGCTTGCCGAACGACAGCGGCGGGAACATCGGCACCGGCACCAGCCCGGCGAGCAGCGCGCCGAGGAACGTGATGACGAAGTCCTGCGGCCGCGACAGCACGATGGCGACGCGATCGCCTTGGTTCAGGCCCTGTCCGAGCAGCGCGTGGGCCCGCACCTCGGCCGCGCTGTACAGCGCCGCGTAGGAGAAAAAGGTCGGCTTGTTGGCGTTGTCCAGAAAGGTGTGCCCGTGCTTCTCCACTCCGCGGATGCGACGGAGCGCATCCACGACGGTCGCGGGTGCGTGGGACAGATCGACGGTCACGGGGTGTGCTGCGGACAACATTTGGATCACCCTGCGATGGCCACACCTCTATCCGCGCCCCTGACCGTCCCGGTATCGGCCGAACGGCGGGCGAACGCGATGGGATGGCGATATGCCACCATGCTCGGGAAGCTCGAGTCCGGGGCCGTCCACGGTCAATGGCACACCCCGAAAGGATCACCGTTGAACCGCCCCCACATCCACCCGGTCCAGGTCTACTACGAGGACACCGACTTCTCCGGCGTCGTCTACCACGCGAACTACCTGAAATATTACGAGCGAGCGCGGGAGCACCTCCTGGGCGTCGAGGAGCTGGTCCGGCTGTACCGGGAAACCGGCATCGGTTTTGTCGTCTACAAGGTCGAGATGACGTTTCGCGAGGGCGCCGTGTTCGGCGACAGCCTCGAGATCCGCACGACCGTGCGCGCGGAGAGCGACTACCGCGCGGTGTTCAACCAGCAGGTGTGGCGCGTGGGCGGCAAGACGGCCCTGGTGGAGGGGCTGGTGCAGCTGGTCTGCGTGAACCGGGACAAGCAGCTGGTGCCCCTCCCCGCCAACGTGCTCCGCGCGCTCCAGACCGCCGCGCCTTGATCGCGCGCCTCGCGACCCACACGTCGCGCTCGGCGTCCACCCCGCGTGATGTTCAGGCTCCCCCCTGGATGGCACCCTTCTTGCCTACCCTCGCCATGACTCCTGGAGCTCCCATGTCCCTCTCCCACCTCGTCCTCCTCGCCGCCCTCCCCCTCACCTTGCTCGGCTGCCCGGCCAACACCGACACCCCCGCGAAGGACGACACGGGGGAGGCGGATGCCGATACGGATACCGATACGGACACGGATACGGACACCGACACGGACACCGATACGGATACGGACACCGACACGGACACGGACACGGACACGGACACCGATACGGATACGGATACGGATACGGATACGGACACGGACACGGACACGGACACGGACACCGATACGGACACCGACACCGACACCGACGTTGACGTGTGTGGAGAGCGCGATCTCCTCTTCACCGCCGAGGTGCGCGACAGCACCGGCGCGGCCAGCGCGACCTGGACCAGCTCGGACGACCTCTTCCTCGCCGGCGTGGTCAACAACGTCTGCACCACCGACATCTCGTTCACGACCTCGTCAACGTGCCTGGTGAACAGCGCCACGGTGATGGGGAGCACCGGCCCCGGCATGGGGGTGGGCGTCTCCTGCGGGGACGCGATCACCGCGTGGACCGTGCCAGCCGGCGGGACCGTGAGCGACGCCTTGAGCTGGGGCCGCATGACCCCCGACACCTACACGATCACGGTCGACTTCAACTACGCGCGGGCCAGCGCGACTACCAGTATCGTCGTCACGCGGTAGCCATCGTCCGCCCCTCCCCGAGCGGCGCGGAATCACCCGCCGCGACGCGCCTTCTATGTTCACGGGGGAGGCGTCATGGGGCGACAGACGGATCGGCTGCACGATCGGCTCGCGATCGCGCCCAACAACGTCGCGGTCTACGCACGGGCCTTGCACGCCCTCACCGAAGGGGGGGTGCCCTTCCTCGTCGGCGGTGCCTGGGGCATGGCCGAGCTGGCCGGCGTGTGGCGACACACCAAGGACCTCGACCTGTTCGTTCGCCCCGAGCAGGTCGAGCACGTCCTCGGGACGTTGGCCGAGGCCGGCTTCCGTACGGAGGTGCTCTCCCCCGTGTGGTTGGGGAAAGCCTGGTACGACGACTTGTTCATCGACATCATCTTCAGCTCGGGCAACGGCATCGCCACCGTGGACGACCGTTGGTTCCACTACGCCCTCCCCGGCACCGTGCTCGAAGTGCCCGTGCACTTCTGCCCGGCGGAGGAGACGATCTGGTCGAAGGCCTGGATCATGGAACGCGAGCGCTTCGACGGCGCCGACGTGGCCCACCTGCTCCGCGCCACCGGCCCCCGGATGGATTGGCACCGCCTGCTCGAGCGCTTCGCCGAACACTGGCGCGTGCTGTACGGGCACCTGGTGCTGTTCGGATACATCTACCCGAGCGAGCGCCGCCGCATCCCGGCTTGGGTCATGCTGGAGTTGACCCAACGGCTTCAGCGCGAGCTCGGCGCGGAGCCGCCGCTCGATCGGCACTGCCTCGGCCCTCTGCTCTCCAACCAGCAATACAAGCCCGACCTCGAGCGCTGGGGGTACACGGTCCCGGACGAAGCAAGTGAAGGGACACCCAGGGGAACCCATGCGTCTCGCCGCGGCCGGTGATCTCCACTACACGGTCAACAGCCGGGGCGCCGTGCGTCGTCAGTTCGCCGACATCGGCGCGCGGGCGGACGTGCTGCTCCTGTGTGGGGACCTGACCGATCACGGGTTGCCGGAAGAAGCCGAGGCGCTCGCCGAGGACCTGCAGACGCTTCCCGTGCCCGTGGTGGCGGTCCTCGGAAACCACGACTTCGAGGGGGGGCGTGTCGACCAGGTCGTGGACACCCTCCGCGGCAAAGGGGTGCGCGTGCTCGACGGAGAGAGCTGCGTCGTAGAGGGCGTGGGGTTCGTGGGGGTCAAGGGCTTCGGGGGCGGGTTCGGCAAGCGCGCGCTCGGCCCCTGGGGCGAGAACGCCATCAAGTTGTTCGTCCAGGAGGCCGTGGACGAGGCGATGAAGCTCGAGCGCGCCCTGGCCCGGCTCCGCCAGGAGCCCAAGGTCGTGCTGCTCCACTACGCGCCCATCCAGGACACCGTGGAGGGCGAGGCGCCGCAGATCTGGCCCTTCCTCGGATCGAGCCGGCTCGAGGAGCCGATCGACCGGTACGGGGCGGTGGTCGCGTTCCACGGGCACTGTCACCACGGCTCGGTCGAGGGGCACACGCGGAGCGGCACGCCGGTCTACAACGTGGCCATGCCGCTCCTCCGGGCGACGTTTCCGGGGCAGGCGCCGTTCCGCCTGGTGGAGATCGCCGCCGAGGGCGTGAAGGAGCGAACAGCGAAGTAGCCCTGTACTTTGAAGGTTCGAGGCCTATCTCTGGTGGGTTCGACACCGGACAGCATCCAGAGGCCCCACGTGAACCACATCGACGCCATCCTCAACGCGCACCCCAACCATGCCCGCATGGACAGCATCCCGGGCTTCGCCGCCGCCATCGCCGCGTGCCTCGACTGCAGCATCGTCTGCCACAGCTGCGCCGACGCGTGCGTCGCGGAGAACGCGATCCAGACGCTCCAGCGCTGCATCCGGCTCAACCTCGACTGCGCCACGATCTGCGGCATGACGGCCACGATGTTGACCCACGCCTTCGACCCGGACGCGCGCGTGTTGCATGCACAACTGCGGGCCTGCCTCGCCGCGTGCGTGGCCTGCGCGGAGGAGTGTGCGCGCCACGCGCAAACCTACGAACACTGCCGCATCTGCGCCGAGGCCTGCCACGCCTGCGAGCGGGCCTGCCAGCAGGTGATGGAGCGGCTGCCCGCGATGGCGATGGCGTAGCGCCGCACAGGGACGCGGCGCGGTACGCTGGCCCCTCGTCCCGAGGCCCTCGTTGTCCGCGCCCACCGTCGAACCCGAATTCGCCCCCCGCCTCCGCGCCGATCTGCACATCGAGGCCGGTCCCGACACGTTCGTCGTCACCGATCCGCTGCTGAGGCGGCGGCTCGATCTCGGCGCGATCGGAGACATCGCCGCGAAGCTGGACGGCCGGGCGGCGGGCGCGCTGGTGGCCGACGGCGCGCGGACCGAGCAGGTGGTCCGCACCCTGCTGCTCCTCCACATGCTCGAGGGAGCCGGCGAGCCCGAGCGCAATCGCCTCCGGGCGTCGCAGCGCGGCGAGCCGCTCCCGCTGGTGACGCTCCCCGGCGCGCGCTTCTCGTGCCAGGGCAGCGGCGGGTGCTGTCGCAACTACATCTTCGGCCCCCTCACCGACGCGGACGTAGCGCGGGTGGAGGCCCTCGATCTGACCCCCTTCGCGCTCGGCGCGGGCCCGTTCTACGAGTCCCGCCCCCGACCGGACGGCCGGGCGGATCGGTTTCTCCGCACCACGCAGGAGGGCGCCTGTGTCTTCCTGGAGGAGACCAACCGGTGCGGCCTGCACGCCCGCTACGGCGGCACGCAGAAGCCGGGCTTCTGCCAACTGTTCCCGCTCGTCGCGTGGCAGACCGTCCTCGGGCTGCGCGTGTACGACGGCGGAGAGTGTGTGTCATTTCCGGCGAGCGCCAGCGAGGGCCCCTCGATCGAGTCCGCTTGGGAGGAGGCGCGGGGGCTGGTTCCGGCGCCGGCGCTCTACCACCCGCTCGTCCACCTCGCGCCCGGCGCGCCGTGCGATCTGGCCTGGTTCCTGCCCGTGCTCGACGCGATGGTGGCGCGGATCGAGGACCGCGCGCACCCCGTCGACACCCTCCGCATGCTGGGCGCCCTGCTCGCGCGCGCCGAGCACGCCCTCCGGCGCTGCCCGATCTCGATCGAGGGCCCCCACGATGCGGTGAAGGCCGCGCTCGCCGCCCCCGCTCCTTCCGCTCGACCGACCCGTGAGCTCGAGGGCCGCGCTGCCCTCGTCGAGCTCCCGCGCGCCCTCGCCGAGATCTTCGCGGCCCCCCTGTCGCAGCCCGGACGCAAGGCGCCGCCGTTCACCCGGGAGATCGTCGCCGCCTTGCTTCGCGTGGCCGAGGCCGCCGACGGGGGCGCCCCGCTCCCCCCCGAAGATCCCGCCGGTCGCCCGCTCTGGGCGCTGTCCTTCCGCCAGCACCTCTTCGGCCAACGCGCCCTCGTGGACGGCCGCCCGCGGGCCGCGCTCCTCCGCCTCTGCCTCGACTGGCTCGTCGCGCGCGCGCATCCGGCCGGCGAGCGCGCCGGGCACGTGCTCGCGGCCCGCCGCCTCGACATGCCGTGGCAGCCCGTACATCGGCTCCTCGTCGGCGCCGAGTCCGCGCTGGACCCCGTGCTGGACGCCCTCCCCTCGCTGTGAGCGCTTCCGGTCGCGGGCGGGCCCGGCTATCGTGCGCGGAGCCAATGCTCGTCTCGCGCCTCCTCCTCCCCCTCCTCCACGGCTGCGCCGGCGGGGACGCTTGCGAGGGCGCGGCCGAGGGAGCCTGCGATACCTCCGAAGCCACGCCTCGCGTCGACACGGGCGTCCCCATCTTCGCACAGGAGGATCCGACCCCCGAGTGGACCGCCATCGACGTCGGGGACACGCTTCGGGAGGTGCTCGCGCACGGCTTCCCCAACGCCCAGGCGTTGAAGGAGACCTACCTCGGCATGATGGCCAACGGCGACGCGAGCTGCCCCGGAAGTGACACCATCCTCAGCGAGGCCTACATCCTCGGGTGCGTCGCTCCGTCCGGCTATTTCTATTCGGGCGTGTGTGTGTACGAGGGAAACGTGCTCGAGAACGAGGCGGGCACCACCACGTCGTGGGGGCTCGGCGGGGACTTCCTGCTCGAATACCCCGACGGGGACGTGTTCGAGGCCGGCGGCGGCGCCACCTGGTCGGGCCAACAGACCCCCGACGGCGACGAGACGTACGAGTCCGCGCTGCGCGGCACCTGGATCGACGCCTCGTCCGAGACGTGGCTCGGCCAGGGCTTCAGCGGCCTCTTCGAGGCGCGCGGCGGCGTGCGGGCGGGCGAGCCGTGGGTCGCGATTGACGGAGGGGTCGCCATCGGGGACGCGGATCTGTACTTCGACGACCTGCGGTGGGATTGGGGCGGGCCATGCCGGGGCACACCCGCCGGGAGCGTACGCCTGCGGGACACGCGCGGGTATTGGTACGTCTGGAGCCTCGAGGGTGACTGCGACATCTGCGGCGACGTCGTGTTCCACGGCGACACGAACCTCGGCCCCCTCTGCCTCGATCTCCAGCCGCTCGGAGCCGACGTCTGGCATTCCCTGGCCATGCCGTGATCCTGCTGCTGGCCTGCGCCGTGACCACGCTCCCGCCCCCGGCAGAGGACACCAGCGCCACCGTTCCGCTCTCCGCCCCGCTCCTGCTCCGCCGCATGAGCCTCGATCTCCGCGGCACGGTGCCGAGCGCGGACGAGCTGGACCAGGTCGAGGCCGACCCCGCGGCGCTCGCGACGTTGCGGGACGCGTTCCTCGAAGACGCGCGGCTGGAGGGGCGCCTGGTGACGCTGTTCGCGGAGCGCTTCCACACGCGGCTCGACGCCTTCGAGGTCCAATACTACGACTACGGCCTGGACCCCGAGCAGGAATACGCCTTCGAGAGCGCGGTGGGGGAAGAGCCGCTGCGGCTGATGGCGCACGTCGCCGTGACGGACGCGCCCTGGTCCGACATCGTGACCGTGGACTACACGATCGCCAACGATCTGTTGGCTGAAGTCTGGCCGCTCGACTACCCGGCCGACACCTCCGGTTGGGCGCCGGCCACCTACACGGACGGGCGGCCGGCGGCGGGGATCCTCGCCACGAACGGCCTGTGGTGGCGCTACGTCACCAACACCTCCAACCAGAACCGCTCGCGCGCGGCGGCGATCGCGCGGCTGCTCCTGTGCGAGGATCTCCTCTCGCGGCCCGTCTCCTTCTCGGGCGGCACGGCCCTGGCCGACGCCGCGGGCACGGCCGCTGCCATCCAGGAGGAGCCCGCGTGCGTGGCCTGCCACGCGAGCATCGAGCCCCTGGCGGCGAGCCTGTTCGGCTTCTGGGTTGCCACGTCCTACAACCCGCTCGAGCTCGGCACCTACCACGCCGAGCGCGAGGCGATGGGAGAGTCGGTCCTGGGGGTCACCCCCGGCTATTTCGGGCAACAGATCGAGGGCCTGGTCGACCTGGGGGGTGCCGTCGCGAGCGACACCCGCTTCTGGCAGTGCTCCGCGCAGACCGCCGCCGAGCTGCTCTGGCGCCGCGAATCGACCCTCGCCGACTTCGATCGCATCGAGACGCTGCGCCAGGGCTTCGTCGCGACCGGCGGCCTGTACAAGCCGCTCCTCCGCGCCGTCACCGACACGCCGGAGTACCGCGCCGGGAGCCTCACGGACGCGGCGACGGAGGAGGACCTCGGTCACCAGACCACCCTGCGCATGCTCACCGCCGAGCAGCTCGCGAGCGCCGTCGAGGACCTCACCGGGTTCCGGTGGCTGTACCAGGGCTACGATCAGCTCGCCAACGACACGCTCGGCTACCGGGTGCTCGCGGGCGGGGTAGACGGCTACGCGGTCGGGCGCCCCCAGTCGGAGCCGGGCATCACCTGGGCGCTCGTGGTCAAGCGGCTCTCCCAAGCCGCCGCGTCCCATGCCGCGCACGCCGAATTGGAAGAGGGCGCCGAGCGCCGCCTGTTCTCGGTCGTCACGCCCGACGATCGCCCCGGCAGCGACGCGTTCACGGCCGAATTGGAAGCGCTCCACTGGCGTCTGTACGCACGACGTGTCTCCGCGGACGGCGACGGCGCCGATCGTCTCGCCGCGGACGAGGAATTGTGGACCCAGGTGGACGCGACGGACGGCCCGGCGGCCGCATGGGCGGCGCTGGCCTCGGCGATGCTCCGCGACCCCGAATTCGTGGGGTATTGAGTGTTGCGACGCCGTGACCTGCTCGCCCTCGCCCCGTTCGCCCTCGGCGCCGGCGGGCTGCTCGTGCCGCGGCGGCTCCTGGCTGCCCCGCCCGCGCCCGGCGCGCGCAAGTTCCTGTTCATCTACGCCTACGGCGGCTGGGACACCAGCATGGTGTTCACCCCGATGTTCGACAACCCGCTCGTCGACACCGAGCCCGACGCCACGACCGCCTCGGTCAACGGCGTGACCTTCGTCGACTCGGCGCAACGCCCGAACGTGCGGCAGTTCTTCGAGCAATGGGGCGATCGCGCCTGCGTCGCCAACGGCATGGAGGTGCGCTCGGTGACGCACGAGCGGTGCCAGCGGATCCTGCTCACCGGCAGCTCCGAGAGCGGAAAGGACGACTGGGCCGCGATCATGGCGGGCTTGTCCACCGAGGATCTGCTGCTGCCGCACCTCGTGGTGTCCGGGCCCTCCTTCACGAGCGAGTTCTCGAGCCGCGTGGTCCGCATCGGCGACAACGGGCAGCTCAACGCGCTGCTCGACGGGAGCGCGCTGGCGAACAGCACGACCGCGGTCCCCTCCCCTTCATCCGCCGCCGACTCCCTGGCCGACGCCTTCGTGCGCGACCGCCTCACGATGTTCGGCGCCGCGGCGGGTGCCGGTAGGGCCGCCACGTTCGCGGACCGCTACCAGGACGCCCTCTCCGACGTGGCCGCGCTCGACGGGCTCCGCCTCGATCTCGACCCCGACGCGGGCGGATGCTCCCGCGACATCGCGTCGGATGCAGCCAGCGCGCTCGACGCCTTCGAGCTCGGAATCGCGCGCTGCGCCATCACGCGTCACGACGGGTGGTGCGCGGTCGGCTGGGACACCCACACCAACAACAACCTCCAATCGTTACATTACGACGAGCTGTTCGGCTTTCTGTCCGACACCCTGGCGGACCTCGAATCGCGCACGAGCGCCTCCGGCGGGCGCCTGCGGGACGAGGTGACCATCGTGGTGCTCTCCGAGATGGGCCGGCACCCGCAGATCAACAGCGGCGGCGGGCGCGACCACTGGACGTTCACCAGCTGCATGCTGATCGGCGCTGGGGTCCGGGGCGGCCAATCGATCGGAAAGCTCGACAGCAACGCGCTCGGCACCCCCATCGACCTGGCCACCGGCGAATTGGACACCGGCGGCGAGAGCCTGCTGCCCGGCCACCTGGGGGCCACGCTGCTCCACCTGGCCGGCATCGACCCCGCCGAGTGGGTGACCCAGGGCGCGCCGATCCTGGCCGCCGTGGAGGGCTGATGCTGCTCTTCCTGCTCGCCTGTACCGGCGCCTCCGAGGACACCGCCGCGATCGATCCGTGCGAGGGGGCCCACGCCGTGAGCTGGGTCGGCTTCGCGGACGGCTTCTTCGCCACGTACTGCCGCTCCTGTCACTCCGCGGAGACCCAGGACCGCTTCGGCGCCCCGGTCGGGATGGACTTCGACACGCTCTACCAGGTGCGCACGCACGCGGCCGCCGTCCGGGTGACGGCCCTCGAACAGGGCTCGATGCCGGTGGGCGGGGGCGTCTACGAGGATGACCTCATCCTGCTCGACGAGTGGCTCCGGTGCGGGATCTGACCGGCCGGGGCGGTGACCACCCGCCCGGGGTACGATGCCCCCATGCTCGTGCTCGTTGCCGTCGCGGCCCTGGCCGCCAGTCCGAACGTCGCGTCCCCGCTTGTCGTGACGACCACCCCCGTGCCCCTCGCCTCCCTCGTCGTGGATGCGGACGCGAACGGCATCCCCGACGGGTGGACCCGCGAGACGACCGTGGGCTCGCTCACCGTCGCGAAAGTGGCGGGCCCCGGCGGCGATGTGGCGCGCATCGCCTACGCGGCCGGCACCAAGGGGCACTTCTGTAGCGCTCGCACCCCGGTCTCCCCCGGCGCCACGGTGACCCTCTCCTCCGCGGTCCGCGGCGAGGCCTCCCTCGGGGATGTGACGGCGCTGCACCTCCACCTCGACGGGCCGAACGGGGTGCTCCACACCGCCCGCCGGCGCATCGACGTGGGCGACGTGGGCTGGGACCCCGTGGACATGCGCGCCACCGCCCCCGCGGGCACGGTCGGCGCACGCGTGTGCCTCGAGGTGCAGATGATCAAGGCCGACCAGCCCGGCGCCCTGCTCCTGGCCCCCCTGGTGATGTCCGAGCTGCGCGCCACGTCGCGCTCCTCGTCGCTCCCGCTCAAGCGGGTCCTGCTCGTCAGCATCGAGACGTTTCGTCGTGACCACGTGAGCGCGTACGGCTACCCGCGGCTCACGACGCCGACGTTCGACAGCCTGGTCGCCGGCGGCACGTCGTACGACAACCACTGGACCCCCGCGCCCTACACCCACCCCTCGCTCGCCTCCCTGGTGACCGGCCTGCTGCCCACGCGGCTCGGCTTCGTGGACAACATCCCCTCCATCGGCGGCGAGCTGCTCACCGCGGCCCAGCTGTTCGCGCGGGGCGGATATGTCACCGCCGCGTTCAACGTCCAATACGTGCTGTCGAACCGCTACGGCCTCAACCGCGGCTTCCACTACTATCGAAACCACCCGAACGACGTGCCCGCCGCGAAGCTCACCGAGGAGGTCCTCCCCTTTCTCGAGGAGCACGGCGACGACAACCTGTTCCTGTGGATGCACTACTTCGACCCGCACGGCCCCTACCGTCCGCCCGCGGACCAACGCAAGCGCTTCGTCGGTGACGCCACCTGGGACGCGGATACCGTCACGTTCAAGCCGGGCACCGCGCAGGAAGGGAGCCCCGACATTCCGCCCTACGTGCTCGACAAGGGCCAGACCGAGCGCCGCCATTACGTGGCAGGGTACGACGGGGACATCTCCTATCTCGACGAGGAGCTGGGCAAGCTGGTCCGCTACGTCAAGACCAAGGGTTGGGCCGAGGACACCCTGATCGTCGTGACCGCCGATCACGGTGAGTCCCTCGGCGACCACGGCCGTACCTTCTGTCACGGCTCGCTCTACGAGACCGATCTCGACGTGCCGATGGTGATCTGGGCCCCGGGGCGGGTGGCAGCCGGAGCCCATGTCATGGCGGAGACCAACCATGTGGACGTGCTGCCGACCCTGCTCGCGTACGCGGGCCTCCCGATCCCCCCGGGGCTGCACGGGGTGAGCCTCCAGGGGGTCACCACCCAGCGTCCGGCCGGGAGCCTGCCGGTGAACCTCGCGGTGGTGGGGCGCGCTGAGCGGATGCGGTGGGCGGTTCGAGAGGGGGACACCAAGGTCATCCTCGATCGGGACGGGCGCCTGGAGTCGGCCTGGAAGCTCGACTCGGACCCCGGGGAGCTTCGGGACCTGGGCGGGATGCCGACCAAGGAAGCCCGCGCGTTGGTGAAGGCGGCGCAGGCCTGGCTGGGCGCAGGGACCTGGAAGCCGCCGATCGTGCGGGAGCAGGCGTTGGACGAAGAGGATCTCGCGCGACTCCGGGCGTTGGGGTACGTGGAGTAGCGGACGGGGGCCATGGTGGCGGCGCAACGCGCTATATCGCCGGCCTCCGGAGCCCGACCTTGGCTGACTTTCCCGCCGCGATGCCCCACGGCCCCCTGACCGAGGTCTTCCCCGACGTGTTCGTGGTCGAGGGCGGCTTCCGCTTCGGCCCCGGCTTGACGATCGGCCGCAACATGACCGTGGTGCGCCAGGGCGACGAGCTGACGGTCATCAACTCCGTGCGCCTCACGCCCGAGGGTGAGCAGGCCCTCGCCACGTTGGGCCGCGTGGTCAACGTGGTGCGCATCGGCGCCTTCCACAGCCTGGACGATCCCTACTTCGTCGACCGGTACAAGCCCGTCTTGTGGGCGCCCCCGGGCACCCGCCACGGCGGCGGACTCCAGACCACGCGCGAGCTCGTGCCCGGCCAATCTCCCCTCGACGGCGCGCGGGTGTTCGCGTTCGAGAAGGGCAAGCGGCCCGAGGCCGCCATCGTGGTCGGCGCCGATCGGGCGGGCGGCGGCGTGCTCGTCACGTGTGACAGCTACCAGAATTGGACCCACTACGACGGGTGCTCGCTCCTCGGCGGGCTGTTGACGCGCGCGATGGGTTTTGGCCCCACGCTCATCGGCGGCCCATGGACCAAGCAGATGGGCCCCGACGTGCGTCTGGACTTCCAGCGGCTGCTGGACGAGCCCTTCTCCCACCTCGTGCCGGGTCACGGCTCTCCGTTGGCGGACCGCGCGAAGGAGGGGCTGCGCACCGCGATGACCAACCGGTTCGGGGTCGGCGCGGCGGGCGCGACGGCCTGATACGGGCGCGACCCCGGCGGAGGCCGCCGGGGCCGGTCCCCTCGCGGGGTCGCGGCAAAGCCGCTCCGTTGGCGCGGGCCCGCCGCTGCCGCGTCGGGGGCGCCGAACCGGCCGCGCCCGCGCGGCCGCCCGCAGGGCACCTCGCGCTCCTTGGCGCCGTGGCCCCGACTCCAAGCGCGTCCCCGCCGGACGCGCACGCCGGGGTCGCGAATCGCGGATTCGCCGCGGCGCGGCCCCCGATCTGGATTGGCTCGAACTGCGCGGCGCCTACTCCAGGCACACCCTGTAGGGCGCGACGTAGCCACTGTCGGGGATGAAGGTGGTGAGCCCCTCCCAGCAGGTGGCGCTCACCCCGTACCCCTCGAACTCGGCCACGATCTCGCCGCTCTCCGTGTAGTTGAAGATGAGGCTGTCGGCGGTCGGGCGGCTCCAGGTGCCGGAGTACTCCGGCGCGCCGTCGATCGACACGGTGTTGTCGGCGTTCAGCGTGGCGTAGTGCTCCGAGATGGAGCTTGGGAAGAGCGTGCACTCGAAGTACGAGGAGAGCGCGGTGCCCGTGCAGTGGCTGTTGGACACGTCGCGAGCGCCGGTGAACGACACCGTGTAGTTGTCGAGCGCCGCGGTGCTGCTCGCCTGGTTGTTGCCCGTGACACTGTCACCCGAGACCGACGACGTGGCGACGACGACGAGCGGGTTGGCGCTTTCGGGCAGCGCGATGTCGAAGTACACGCTGGTGGAGCGGCCCTTGCGGATAGAGCCGAGGCTGCACACCAGCGTGTTGCCGGTCTTCGTGCACGTGCTGCTCTTGGCGCCGAGCGTTCCCATCACGTACACGCCGGGGCTGGTGTTCGTGACGGGCAGCTGGATGGTCACGGAGGCGCTGCCCGAGTTGGTGCTGCCCACGTTCCGCACGGTGACCGTGTATCGACCCGTGGCGTACACCGAGACGCCCGAGGGCGCGGCGATGCTCGTGGCGAGATCGACCGCCGCGAGGGCGGGGGCGACGAGGGTGGCGATCAGGGTGGTGAGAAGCATGGTTTGACGTACCTCGGTGGGGGTGGACGACTCTTCGTTCGGCAGCTTGGTTATAGCGAAGCCCCTCGCGCTTGGGATCTGTCCGACTTCTGTCATGCCCCGCGGGAGGGCGTTGCCGGCTCGGCCCAGCCCGGGCGCGGGCTAAGATGGACCATGCTCCACGCGCACGTCCGCCTCACCGATCCCCTCGGGCGTGAACACGAGCTCGTTCATGGGGACGTGATCGGCCGCCTGTGGACGGCCGCGCTGCAGCTCGATGACGGGCGGGTCAGCGAGGCGCACGCGATGGTCAGCCTGCGCGAGGGCCAGCTCCAGCTCATCCCGCTTCGGGGCGCGCTCGCGGTGGGCGGCACTCCGCAGAACCAGGTCACGCTGCGCCCCGGCCTGGCCGTCCAGCTCGCCGCGGGGGTGGAGCTCCATGTCGCCTCGGTGCACCTTCCCGACACCGTGCTCGGGGTCGAGGGCGACGAGTTGGTGCGGCAGATGTTGCCCGGCGTCTGCTCGGTCGTGCTCGACCCGACGCCCCGGATCGTGCGTGGGTGGCGTGACGATGGCGCGCTCCGGATCTGGACCACCGGCGAGGGCTGGATGGGGTGCTACGCCGGGGAGCCCCCCCAGGTGATCGCGGCGGGCTCGCGCTGGGCGCTCGGCGCCCATGAGATCGCGTTCGTGGACATTCCCCTGCACGCCGCCGGGCCGCAGACCACCCGCCGACACGGCGCCGTGGACACCCCGCTGCGCCTGGTCGCGCAGTTCGACACGGTGCAGCTCCACCGGGAGCAACAGGCGCCCGTCGTGCTCGCGGGCATGCAGGCCAGGTTGGTCTCGGAGCTGGTGGCGCTCGGGGGGCCCGTGGCGTGGGGCACGCTCGCCGAGCAGCTCTGGCCCGACGAGGAGCGGTCCCTGCAGCGCAGCCGCCTCGACACGCTGGTGTCCCGCATCCGCCGGCGTCTCCGGGCATCGGGGATCCGTGGGGACCTGGTCCGGACGAACGGCGCCGGCACGGTCGAGCTGCTCATCTACTCGCACGACCAGGTCGAGGACCGCACCTGATGGGTGACTCGCGCGCCGCCGAGCCGACCGTTCAGCCCCAGAGCGGTCAGCCGATCACGGCCGGCCGAGGGATGCCGGAAGAGCGCCTGGGCGCCCCGGACCCCGCGCCCCGCTACGAGGTGGGCGGGCTCCTCGGCCGCGGCGGGATGGGAGAGGTGCACGTGGCGCGCGATCCGCGCCTGGGGCGGGACGTGGCGCTCAAGACGTC
Organism: Pseudomonadota bacterium; assembly: GCA_030685065.1. Classification (GTDB taxonomy): domain Bacteria; phylum Myxococcota_A; class UBA796; order UBA796; family SXON01; genus CAJBVW01. The sequence continues at coordinate 75,169 of JAUXQH010000029.1, forward strand.
GCGACCGGAAAACCCGGACGGCGCGCGCCGCCTGGCCCGCGAAGCGAGCCTCACCGCGCGGCTCGAGCATCCGAACATCGTGCCCGTGTACGCCGCGGGCCGCGATCCGAGCGGCGCCCCCTACTACACGATGCGCGTGCTCTCCGGGCGCACGTTGGCCTCCGCGATCGCCGAGGCAGGCAGCCTCTCCGCGCGGCTCCAACTGGTGCGGAACGTGCTCGGCGCGGCGGAGGCGATCGCGTACGCGCACGGGCGCGGCGTGCTGCACCGCGACCTGAAGCCCGCCAACATCATGGTGGGGATGTTCGGCGAGTCGCTCGTCACCGACTGGGGGTTGGCCTGCACGTTCGACAAGCAGGACGAGGAGCGCGGCGGGGGCACCCCCGGCTTTGCCAGCCCCGAGCAGCAGAGCGGCGCGCACCTTGACGGCCGGGCCGACGTGTACGGCCTGGGTGCCACGCTGTTCACCATCCTGACCGGGACCGCGCCGCCGCTCCCCGCCCCCCCGCTCCGCGCCGTGCTCCCCGAGGCTCCGCCCGAGCTCGCCGCCATCGTGGACCGCGCGCTCCAGGCCGATCCAGCGCGGCGCTACCCGGGTGCACGCGCGCTGGCCGACGATCTGTTGGCCTGGTTCGAGGGCCGGCGGGTGGCCGCGCACGTCTACACCCCGCGGGACCTCGCGCTGCGCCTGTGGGCAAGCTGGCGCGTGCCCATCGTGGTCGGCGTGGTCGGCGCGGTCGCGCTGGCAACGGCCGTGGGTGTCGGTTGGTTCAACACCTCCCAGGAGCGCGTCCGCGCGCAGCACTCCGAGGGCGTGGCGCTCGCGGCGAAGGCCGCGGAGGAGGAGGCGCTCGCATCGGCCCTGCTCGCCCAGGCGCTCAGCGCCGCTCGGGAAGAGCGCGCGATGGACGCCGAGGTGCTCGCCGCCAACGCGCTGGTGCGCCGGGAGCTGCCCGAAGCGCGCGGCGTGCTGGCCCAATTCGGCGGGCGGCCCCGGATGTCACTGCTGCGGCGGTCCGCCCTGCCCGCGTGCGAATATCGCGACTTGAGCCCCGATGGCAGCCTGCTGCTGTGCGCGGACAGTACGGGCGCACGCTTGTACCGCGCGCACGACGACGGGGTGGTCGCGAGCGCACCGGGCTCCTATTTCGGCGTCAATTTCGCCGGAGAGAACGGGCAGATGGTGCTGATTGGGAGCTCCCACGAGCTCTACGCCTGGGCGCCGCCCGAGGCCCCACGGCGGATCGATCTGATCGCCCCCGATGCCAAGTTCGGACCCACCTCGGTGCCCGGAACGATCTCGCTGGTCAGCCACTCCACCAGCGGGTGGATGGACACACGCGCCGGGACGTCCTTTCGATGGCGGGCGTGTGTGGGCGCCGCCGACCAGGGGACGGCGATCGCGGCGGACGGGAGCGTATTCACGACGTGCGAGGACCGGCGCGTGGTGCATGGGCTCCCCGGGGAGCCAGGGCGCTTGTTCGTGACCTTGGCGGAGCGTGACGCGGCCACGATGGTCGCCACCGGCTCCGCGGGCGAGGTGCTGGTGAGCACGGTGCGCGGGAGCGTGCTGGTCTTCGACGCGGAGGGGCACGAGATCGAGCGCTTCGTCGGCGGAGGAGAGACACCCCACGCCCTCGCCATCCGCCCCGATCGCATCGCCGTCTCCTTCGACGACGGCACCGTCATGGTTTGGGAGCGCGGCTCCCGGATCCTGCTCGCCAGCTTCCGCGTGGACTTTGCCCACCTCGTGTGGGTCGATGCCATCGGCTCCGTCTTGCGCATCGTGGGCCCCGTCATGGAAGACCGCGCCGTCTCCCTGATCCGATATCCGCATCGCATCGCGACCGGCTCCGGCGTGTCGGGGCTCGCCCTCTCCCCCGACATCCAGCGGGTGGCGGTGGGGCTCGGGGATGGCAGGGTGCGCGAATTCGCGCTGGCCGACGGCGCCCCGCAGGGCTCGTGGAGCTGGTCACGAAACGTCGCGAAGGACGTAGCATACGACCCGACCGGGACGCTCCTCGCGACCGCGATCTCCACCGACCTCCCGCAGCGCATCCTCACCCGCCCCGGGGGGCTGGAGCGGCTCCTGGGCGTGCCCGAGAAGGGGCTTCGCCGCGTGGTCTGGCTCCGCAACGGATGGCTCCTGGCCTGCTCCTACCTGCCCGAGGTGTGGGGGTGGAAGGAGGGCATCGAGCGGCCGATCAAGCTGGCCGACGTGCAGTTGCGCGAGTTCGAGCGCGATCCGTCCGGCGCGGGAGCGGCAGGGTTGGATCTGCAAGGCGGGGTGTGGCGCGTGGACGACGCGGAGCCGCCCCGGATTCGCCGGGTGTTCGAGGTGCCCGACGCGGGTGCGGTGGCGGCCATGGGGGACGCGACGATCGTGCTGACCAATTCGGAGATGATCCAATTCGACGGCGCCGGCACGGAGACCTGGCGCGCGCACCTGGGGGTGCCAAGTCAGGACCTGGCCCTCTCCCCCGATCATACGCTCGTCGCCGTCGCGCTGATCGACGGCGACGTGACCATCTGGAAGGTCGGCGCACAGGCGCCGCTCGCGCGGCTGGTCGGGCACACATCGCGCGTCGGCGAGCTCGCGTTCTCCACGGACGGGCGTTGGCTCGTCACCGGAGGGTGGGACGACACGATCCGCCTGTGGTCCATGACCTCGCTCCAGGAGCCCGCGGCCGCGGTCAAGGCCCGGCTGGAGGGGGAGTGGGGCACCGGCCTGGCCGAGGCGCTGGGGGATCGGTAGGGCGCTGCCGTCTACGCGGTTTCGGACCAGCGCCCGAGCGGCCGCAGGCGTGAGACGCCTGGACCTACGCGGAGATCGCCCTCGGGGAGCGCGTAGAAGCGCGGATCACCGACGACGCGGACGCAGGCGGCGAGCACGGGATCGGCGATGTTCTGGGCGCGGGACGGTGTGCCGGCCGCCGCGCGAGTGGCCGTGCCTCGGTCGACGCCCAATGCTGCGGCGATGGCCGCGATGCCCAAGCCGTGCGCTGCCGCCGTTCGGATTGTGTAGGTGCGTGGCAGACCGCGGACGAACGCCGCCGCGCGGGGCACGCGGTACAGGCCGCAGACGCCGTCCAGGATGTCGTCCATGCCGAAGTCGGCGAAGCGGATGCGCGGGAGCTCCGCCGAGGGGCGAACCGTGGGGTCGGCGGCGAGCCAGGCGAAGTGACGCGCGGCCTGTTCCATGCGTGGACGCGCGGGGATGGCCGCGAGCCCCACAGCATCGCGGGCGGTCGACCAGGGCCAGGTCAGCGGATCGTCGACAATACGGGCGCGGCAAGGGTTGAGCTCGATGTACCGCTGCACGGTGGCCGACTTTTGCCGGTCTGCGATCGGCTCCGCGCGCGGCGTCCGCTCGAACACCGGCCCGCGGGTTCCCCAGCGAGCGTTGCGCAGCCGCGCGTAGCCGGCGAGGACACGGCCCAACTTCCCGCCCGGATCGTCGTGTGGGAGCTGGAGGTGCCCGTGGTTGGGCATCAGGCAGAGCGCCACCAGCTCGGGGAACGCCACCACGAGCATGCGCCAGAGCTCAGCCGCCTCCCCATGCGTGTGGAACAGGAGGTTCCTGGAGGGAGTTCGGAACACGTGGTGGTACATGGTCGCGGCGCCATGCACGGCTTGGGCCGTAGGTAGGAGCAGCACTTTTTCGAAATGCTGTCGGCGGACGTTCGTCGGGATGGTGGACATCCGTCGGGGTCGATCGCGGGGGAGCACGGCGGGTGAGCCGGCGGCGCCGCGCCGGGGCGGGGCGGCGTGCCGGGGGCGGCGTGCCGGTGCGGGCGATCCGGCGGCGCCGCGCCAGAGTCTGGTCGAACGCCGCACCGTCGACACAGAGCCGGGCTGAACGCCGCACGTTGGGCGGCCGTTGCCGGAAAACCGCGCGGATCGCGCGCCGGGACACCGTCGGGGCGGCCTCGTGGGGCCCGGGTGCGGCGTTCGACCCCTCGTTGCGCGGTCGGTGCGGCGTTGGGAGGGGCACTGCGTCAGAGAGACCGCCACCGGGGAGCGCCACCCGGCCCCGCCCTCCCGTACCATGCTCCCCATGCCATCCCCCCGCCGCTTCGCCTGGCCGCTCCTGCCTTGGATCCTCGCGGCCGCCGCCTGCACCGACGCGCCCGCGCCCGCCGGGCTCGAGTGCGACAACGACGCCCTCTCGACGTGCCTCGTCCCCACGCAGACCGAGGAGTACTACGTCGACCAGAGCCTCCGCTATTTCGACACGCTCGACGCCAGCGCGGATCGGGAGAGCGCGCCGACCTACTCGGAGCTCGTGGCACGCTGGGAGTGGCCGCCGTGGCTCCTGCTCACCGGGTACGGCCGCGACCTGACCATCGCGATCGACGCGGGCGTTCTGATCGGCATCCCCGATACGACGGTCCCAGTGCGCGAGTGCCGGGCGTTCGATGTCCAACCCTTCGGCCGCTGCAGGGTGTCGTTCGACTACGAGGGCCGGCCCTGCCCGATCTTCGAGGAGTTCACGTTCAACGACCGGGGAGAGATGACCTTCATCGAGGCGTGGTCGGACCTGCCCGGGCTCTCCCCCGCGGAGGACCCGGCCGACCCCTGGGCCGAGCGGGACGGAGTGCATCGGCTCTCCACGCGGATCCCGGGCCTCGGAAACGCCACCGGGCGCATCGATCCGGTCGGCGAGGCGATGACCAAGGCGGCGGCCACCGACCCGGAGGTCGCGGACTTCGCCGCGCGGACGCAGGACTTCTGGGGCACCTGGACCGAGGCGTACGAGGCGGCGGGGGATGACCTGTTCGAGCGAGGGTGCGGGTGGTGATGGGAGGCGCCCGCATCCGCGAGGCTCAGGGCGCGGGGAGCAGCCCCCCGCTCGCGCAGAACAACCGGATCCGCTCGAGAAAGGCGGCGTAGGTGACTGGCTTCCGAATGTAGTCGGACACGCCGAGGGCGTTTGCCTCCGCCACGTCGTTCGAGAGCTCCGACCCGGACATGATGGTGACGGGGATCGCGCCGAGCTTCGGGTGCGAGCGGATCCATCGCAGCACCTCGAGCCCGGATCGCCGCGGCAATTTCAGGTCGAGCAGCACGTGCAGGCGGAGCGGCTCGGGCGCGGCGAGCTTGCACTCCGCCTCGAGGTAGTCCACCGCCTGGTCACCGTCCCGCGCGAACGCCAGCTCGACCCCGGGGCAGCAGACGCCGAAGGCCTTCTCGACGAAGAAGGCGTCATCCGGATCATCCTCCACGACCAAGACCCGACCGAGCTTGTTCACGGTCCCTCCGGCGCTATTCTTAACCACCCTGGGTCTCGGGAGTAAGATGTCGAATGAGCCGGACACACGCTTCCGGGTACTCGTCGAACGCGTGGCGGACTACGCGATCTACCTCCTGGACGCCGGGGGCCGCGTGGTGACCTGGAACGCCGGCGCAGACCGGATCCTCGGCTACGGGTCCGAGGAGGCCCTCGGCCTTCCCGAGGCGACCTTCATGACGGCGGAGGCCGTCGCGAGGGGCGAGCCCGGCTGGGCGATGAACATCGCCTCCGCGGAGGGCCGCCACGCGTTCGAGGATTGGCGGATGCGGAAGGACGGCGCGCGGCGCTGGTGTGAAACCGTCCTGACCGCCATCCGCGACGAGAGCGGCGCCCTCACCGGATACGCGGTCGTCCTGCGCGACGCCACGCGGCCGAGGATGGAGCAGGAGCGCTACCGCATCGCCGTGGAGTCCGCGCCGAGCGCGCTGGTGATGGTCGATCCGGAGGGCAGGATCGTGCTGTTCAACCGCCAGGCGGAGCTCCTCTTCGGCTACGACCGCGCGGACGTGACCGGCCGCACGGTCGACCTGCTCGTGCCCGAACGATTTCGCGCGCGGCACCCCTGGTACCGCGCCAACTTCACCCGGCAGCCGCAAACCCGCCCGATGGGGGCCGGCCGGGACCTGTTCGCGTTGAGGAGGGACGGGACCGAGGTGCCCGTCGAGATCGGGCTGAACCCCCTGCGAACGGAGGAGGGCAGCTTCGTGCTCGCGGCCATCGTCGACATCACCGAGCGCAAGCGCGCCGAGGAACGCTTTCGCGTCACGGTGGAGTCCGCCCCCAATCCGCTGCTGATGGTGGACACCAACGGCTCGATCGTTCTCCTCAACACCCAGGCCGAACGCCTGTTCGGATACGAGCGCGAAGAGCTGTTGGGCAAGCCGGTCGAGATCCTGGTCCCCGAGCGCTTCCGGTCGGGGCACCCGGGCCTCCGGAGCGGCTTCTTCGCCCACCCGCGGGCCCGTCCGATGGGCGCCGGTCGCGATCTGTTCGCCGTGCGGAAGGATGGCACGGAGGTGCCCGTGGAGATCGGGCTCAATCCTCTGCGGACGGCAGAGGGCGAATTCGTCCTGGCGGCGATCGCCGACATCACCGAGCGGAAGCGCGTCGAGGCGGAGATCCGGGAGCTCAACGCCCGACTGGAGCTGCGGGTGGCGGAGCGCACCGCCGAGCTGAGCGAGACCGTGCAGGAGCTCGAACGCTTCACCTACACCGTGGCGCACGATCTGCGCGCGCCCCTGCGCTCCATCCATCGCTTCGTGGAGCTGCTCGAGCTCGAGGAGGGAGCCCGGCTGACCGGCGCGGGGCCGCGGTACCTGGCGCGGGTGCGCGCGGCCGCGCTGCAGATGGATCGGCTCACCGAGGACCTCCTCGGCTACAGCCGCGTGGCCCGGGTGGAGCTCCATGTGGACCCGCTCCAGGTCGATGCGTTGGTCGAGGAGGTGGTCTCGTCCCTCTCCGCGCAGATCGAGGCCTCGGGCGCCTCGGTGACCGTCGCGCCCGACATCCCACCAGTTGCGGCCGACCGGCTCCTCCTGTCGCTGGTGCTGCTGAACCTGCTCACCAACGCCATCAAGTTCGTGGCTCCCGGCACGCGGCCGCGCGTGGAGATCGGAGGCGTCGAGATCGGGGACGACCGGGTCCGCCTGTGTGTCACCGACAACGGGATCGGGATCGAGCCCCGCTTCCAGGGAAAGGTGTTCCAGATCTTCGAGCGTCTGCACGCGGTGGAGGCCTACCCGGGCACGGGCATCGGACTGGCCATCGCGAGCAAGGCGGTCGAGCGCATGGGCGGACGGATCGGGTTCGACTCCGAGCTGGGGAAGGGCAGCCGGTTCTGGATCGAGCTCCCCCGCGCGCGATAGGCTCCGCCCCCTCCCCCGGGCATTGATGACCCCGACCGCACGCACGGAGCTCCGGCGCCTCTTCGACTGGCTGGTGGACGGTGCACCCGGAGCATGCACACCCGACCAGGTCGTGGGGCGCATCGCGGAGTCGTTCGACGCGGGGGGCCTGGACATCGACAGGATCGCCGCCTTCGTGCGCACGCTGCATCCGCACATCATGGGCTCCAGCTACGTCTGGCAGCGAGAGACCGGCCGGGTCGACGTCACCGAGGCCCCGTACGCGGTGCTCAACTCGGAGATGTACCTCGGGAGCCCCGTGGGGCGGGTACACCTCGACGGCAAGGAGTACCGCAAGCGCCTCGACGGCGACGAGCCGCTCGGCGCCACCGAGCTTTCCTTCCGCGCCCGCGGGCTGACCGACTACCTGATCGTCCCGCTCCCCTTCACCGACGGTCAGGTCCAGGCCATCGCGTTCGCAACGCGCGTGGCCTCCGGCTTCACCGAGGAGCTGCTCGACGCGCTCCGCGATCTGACCCGACCGCTCGCGCGCATCGTCGAGATCCAAGCGTTGCGACACACGGCGACCAACCTCCTGAGCGCCTATGTCGGTCGCGATGCGGGAGAGCGGATCCTGCGCGGGAACGTGCAGCGGGGAGACACCGAGAGCGTCCGGTGCGTGGTGTGGGTCTCGGATCTACGCGGATTCACGACGTTGTCGACCCGGAGCGAGCCCATCGACGTCATCCGCCTGCTCAACCAGGTGTTCGATTGTCAGGTGCCCGCGGTGGACAGGAACGGCGGGCAGGTCCTCAAGTTCATGGGCGATGGCATGCTCGCCATCTTCCCGATCGAGAGCGCGGATGCCGAGAGCGGCGTCTGCCGCGCGGCCCTCTGCGCCGCGACCGAGGCCTTCGCCGCCCTCGATGCCGTCAACAAGGTGCGCGTGACCGAGGGCTCGGCGGAGCTCTCCTTCGGCCTCGCTCTCCACCTCGGGGACGTGGCGTACGGCAACATCGGCGGGGCCACGCGGCTGGACTTCACCTGTATCGGTCCCGCCGTGAACCTCGCCTCCCGGATCGAGGGGCTCACCGGCAGGCTCGCGAAGCGCGTCCTCTTGAGCGAAGCGTTCGCGACCGCCGCGACCTTCTCCCCCACCGCGCTCATCGGGAGCTTCGAGCTCAAGGGCGTGGACGGCGCGCCCCGGATCTACGAGCCCCAGGCCGAGTGAGGCGCACCCGCCGAGGGAGCGGGCGCCCTTGCGCGCCGCTGACCACGCGTTAGGGACGCGTCTACCATTTGGTAGAGAGAATTGGACCAGCAGGTCGACCCGGTCCGTGGCCGCATCCTCCGCGAGGCCACCCGCCTGTTCGCAGCGCAGGGCTACGCGGGCACCCCGATCCAGGCGGTGGCCGAGGCCGCGGGGGTGACCAAGCCCACGCTCGTGTACCACTTCGGCAGCAAGGAGGGCCTGCGGGACGCGGTGCTCACCGGCGTGCTCGACCACTGGCAGGCCGAGCTGCCGCGGCTCCTGGCGGCCGCCACGAAGAGCGGCCCCCGGATCGACGCGCTCCTCGCCGCGCTGTTCGCCTTCTTCCGCTCCGAGCCGGCCCTCGCGCGGCTCGTGCTCCGGGAGATGCTCGATCGGCCCGACGACATGGGCGCGCGCCTCCGCCGCCAGCTCCAGCCGTGGACGGCGCTGCTCGCCGAGGCCGTGCGGCTCGGCCAGGGCGGCGGGTTGCTGCGCGCCGAGGCCGACCCGGAGGCGTTCGTGGTCCTCGTGATCTCCGCGGCCATCGGCGTGGTCGCGATCGGTGACCACGCCGGTGCGTTGGTCAGCCCCGAGCCGAGCGTCGACGCGCAGGTTGGCGAGCTCGTGCGCATCGCGCGCACCGCGCTCCTCGCACCCAGGGAGGGCTGATGCCCAATTTCTACGACGACAACGAGGATCTCCGCTGGTACGTCGAGCGCGGCGTGGACTGGGATCCGCTCGTGCGGCTCACCGAGTACGAGATGAAGGCGCCCGACGCGCCGGCGAGCGTGGAGGAGGCCGTGAGCGGCTACCGCGACATCCTCGAGCTCGTGGGCGGGTTCGTGGGTGACGAGGTGGCGCCGCGCTGGAAGGAGCTCCTCCACGCGCACCCGCGCCTCGTCGAGGGCGAGGTGGTCGAGGCCCCCGTCGTGCGCGAGGTGGTCGAGAAGCTCGGCCAGCTCGGGCTCTTCGGCATCAACGTGCCCCGCGAGCTCGGCGGGATGAACGCGCCGCTCCTGCTCTTCCAGCTCACCCAGGAGCTCATCGCGCGTGCGGACACGAGCGTGTGCGCGCACGTCGGCTTCCACGGCGGCATCGCGATGGCGGCGCTGCTCTACAGCGTGCTCGAGGGCACCACCACGTTTACGTCCGACCCGCCGCGCATCGTGGACACGCGGTTCCGCGAGCTCATCGAGGAGATCGTGGCCGGGCGCGCCTGGGGCAGCATGGACATCACCGAGCCGGGCGCGGGCAGCGACATGGCCGCGCTCCGCACGCGCGGGGAGCTGCTCGCTGACGGGACCTGGGTGGTGACCGGGCAGAAGGTGTTCATCACGTCGGGGCACGGGCGGTGGCACTTCGTGATCGCCCGCACCGAAGACCTGGCCTCCCCGAACGGCGCGGACGACGCCTACGCCGGGCTCAAGGGCCTGTCGCTGTTCCTCGTGCCCGCGTGGGACTGGGGGCCGGGCGGCGCGACCGAGGGCCAGAAGGTGTGGCGCGCGACCTTCGACGGGGTGGAGGAGAAGCTCGGACACACCGCGAGCGCGACCGTGAGCATCAGCTTCGAGCGGAGCCCCGCGTTCCTCGTGGGAGAGCGCGGGCGCGGCTTCCAGCAGATGCTCGTGCTCATGAACAACGCCCGCATCGGCGTCGGGTTCGAGTGCCTGGGCGTCGCGGAGGCGGCGTGGCGCGCCGCGAAGGCCTACGCGGCGACTCGGCCGAGCATGGGCAAGACGATCGACCGCCACGAGATGATCGCGGAGATCCTCGAGGACATGCAGACCGACATCCAGGGCATCCGCGCCCTCGCCGTGAGCGCGTGCTGGCACGAGGAGGTGTCGCAGAAGGTGGAGCTGGTGAGCCGCTTCCTTCCGCTCGATCCCGCCCGGAAGGCGGCCCTCGAAGCGCAACAACGGGTGTCCCGCACCCGCTCGCGCGCGCTCACCCCGCTCCTGAAGTGGCTCGCGTCCGAGCGGTGCGTCGCGATCGCGCGGCAGGCGATCCAGGTGCACGGCGGCAGCGGCTACATCGTGGAGACGGGGGTGGAGCGCCTGCTCCGCGACGCGATGGTGTTCCCGATCTACGAGGGGACGAGCCAGATCCAGGGGCTCATGGTCATGAAGGACACGCTGCTCGGCGTGGTGAAGGATCCCGGCGGGTTCCTGCGCGACTTCGCCGCCGCGCAGTGGACGAGCCTCACCGGCGATCCGCTCGCCCGGCGCGTCGCGGGCCTGCGCCTCGTCGCGTTGCGCGCGGTTCGTTTCCTCCTCCTTCGGCTCACGGGCGCGAAGGCGCGGGAGCTGCCGCTCACCGACCCCGGCGCGTGGAAGGCGGCGTTCGCGAATTGGGACCCGAAGCGTGACTTCGCGCTCGCGATGCTCCACGCCGAGCGGCTCACGAGCCTCCTCGTCGACGTGGCGGTCGCGGACGCGCTCCTGTTGCAGGTGGAGCGCGATCCGGCCCGCGCGGACGTGCTCGTGCGATGGCTCGAGCGCGCCGAGCCGCGCGCCCGCTGGCGCTACGACGAGATCGTCACCACGGGCCCGCGGCTGCTCGCCATCCTGGCTGCTTCAGGAGCCGCTGCTTCTGGCGCGGCGTCCACGAGCGCATCTCCCCTCCCCTCGGCCGCCAAGTAGCGCCCGCCCATCCGCTTCGGAGTCCCCGTGTCCGACCGCCTGCTCGCCCTCTCCGGCAACGCCGCCGCCCGCTCCGTGGCGAAGACCTTCGGCGTCTCGCTCCCGCCCCGGCTCGTCCGCGATCCCGCCCCGTGGTCGGACCGCGCGCTCGCCGATCGGACGGTGCACGTGCTGCTCGGCCCCGACGCATCGCTGGGGAGCGCGCTCGCCGCCTCGCTCGCCCGGCTCGGCGCGGACGTGGGCGTCTCCTTCGACGGTCGAGTCGGCCCCAAGGACGGCGGCCTCGCGCCCTTCACCGCGGCCGCCGAGGCCTGGGCGCGGCGCGCGACCCTGCTCGAAGACGCGGGCGAGAGCACCCAGGAAAACACGGCCCGCCCATGGGCCATCGTGCTCGACGCGACCGGCGTCTCCGACGTCGCGAGCCTGCGCTTCCTCTGGGAGGCGCTCTCCCCGCGGCTCCGCGGCCTGGCGAGCTCCGGCCGCATCGTGGTCCTCGGCCGCCCGCCCGCCGCCGCGCCGACCCCGGGGGCCCGCGCCGCCCGCAACGCGCTCGACGGCTACACCCGCTCCCTCGCCCGCGAGCTCGGCCGCACCGGCGCCACCGCCAACCTCGTGAGCGTGCCCGAGGGCACGGAGGACCGCCTCCACGGCGTCCTCCACTTCCTCCTCTCGCCCCGGAGCGCCTACGTGAGCGGCCAGCCGTGGGTGCTCTCCGACGCGCTGCCGACGGCTTTCATCGGCGCCCGCCCGCTCGACGGCAAGATCGCGCTCGTGACCGGCTCGGCGCGCGGCATCGGCGCGGCCACGGCCCGGGCGCTCGCGCGCGAAGGGGCCAGGGTGCTCGTGCACGACCATCCGAGCGCGAAGGAGGAGGTGGACGCCCTCGCCTCGGAGCTGCATGGTGTCGGCCTCGTCGCGGATCTCGCCACCGCCGAGGGCCGCACCGCGCTGGTCCAGGCGGTCTCCGGCTTCGGGACGGGGCGGCTCGACGTGCTCGTGCAGAACGCGGGCGTCACGCGCGACAAGACCCTCGCGCGCATGCCCGCCGAGATGTGGGATCTGGTGCTCATGGTCAACCTCGCGGCCGTGATCGACCTCGCCGAGCGGCTCGGCCCCTCCCTCGCGGACGGCGGCGCGATGGTGTGCCTCTCCAGCATCGGCGGCATCGGCGGCAACGTCGGCCAGACCAACTACGCCGCAACCAAGGCCGGCGTCATCGGCCTCGTCGAGGGGCTCGCCCCGGTCCTCGCCGCGCGCGGCGTGGCGGTGAGCGCGGTCGCGCCCGGCTTCATCGAGACCCGGATGACCGCCGCGGTCCCCTTCGCCACCCGCGAGGTCGCCCGCCGCCTCTCCAACGTGTCCCAGGGCGGCGTGCCCGAGGACATCGCCGAGGTCGTCACGTTCCTCGCGAGCCCCTCCGGCCGCGCGCTCACCGGCCGAATCCTCCGCGTGTGCGGCGGAAACCTGCTCGGCGCCTGACCCTCCCTTCCTCCCCTCGCCCCCCGGAGCCCCCATGGCCCGCGCCCTCATCTGCGGCGGCGCCCGCACCCCCTTCGTGCGCGCCTTCGCCGAGTACACCGAGCTCGACACCATCGCCCTCGGCGTCATCGCGGTTCGCGCCGCGCTCGAACGAACCGGCCTGCGTCACGACGCCATCGACGCGGTCATCTGGGGCGGGGTCATCCTGCCGCCCACTGCGCCGAACGTCGGCCGCGAGATCGTGCTCGATCTGAAGCTCCCGCCGCGCATCGAGGCGCGCACGGTCACGCGCGCGTGCGCGAGCGGCCTCCAGGCGATCACCGATGCGGTCGCCGCGATCGAGCGGGGCGACGCCGACGTGATCATCGCGGGCGGAAGCGACTCGACGAGCAACGCGGCCCTCACGATGCCGGAGACGCTCATCCGCAAGGTGGGCCCGGTGGTCATGGGCAAGAAGGCGGGCATCGGCGATTGGCTCGGGCTCGCCGCGAAGCTCTCGATCAAGAACGACTTGTTGCCCCGCCAGCCGCGCGTGGCCGAGCGGAGCACGGGGCAGCTCATGGGCGAAGCCGCCGAGGACATGGCGCGCCGGCACGGCATCTCCCGCGAGGCGCAGGACGCCCTCTCGGTCCGGAGCCACCACCGCGCGGCGGCGGCGTGGGACGCGGGACGCTTCGACGCCGAGGTCGTCCCGGTGACCCTCCCCGACGGCCGCGTCGTGAGCCGCGACACCATCGTGCGCGCCGACACGAGCGCCGAGGCGCTGGCGAAGCTCCGCCCCGTGTTCAGCAAGGAGGGCACGCTCACCGCCGCGAACAGCACCCCGCTGACCGATGGCGCGGCCGCGGTGATCATCGCGAGCGAGGAGGCCGCCGCGCGGCTCGGGCTCACCCCCCTCGCCGCCGTGCGCTCGTGGGCCTACGTGGGCGTCGACCCCGCGGACCAGCTCCTCCTCGGGCCGGCGCTCGCGATGCCGAGAGCGCTCGCGCGCGCGGGCCTCGAGCTCGGGGACGTCGACCGCGTCGATCTGCACGAGGCCTTCGCGTCCGTGGTGCTCTGCGTCCGGAAGGCCCTCGAGAGCGACGCCTTCGCGCGCGAGCGCCTCGGTCGCGACCGCGCGGTGGGCGCCATCGACGACGCGCGCCTGAACGTGCACGGCGGCAGCGTGGCGCTCGGGCACCCCTTCGGCGCGACGGGCGTGCGCATGGCGCTCACGATGGCGCGGGAGCTGCACCTCACCGACGCAAGGACGGCGCTGCTCGGCATCTGCGCCGCGGGCGGGCTCGGGGCGGCGGCGGTGCTCGAGCGCCCCTGACGGTGACGATCGGTCGGCCCCTACGGGCCGCCGCTCACCCGCTCCCCGAAGTTCCGAGCGCGGGCGGCGCCACACCATCGCGTAGGCGCAGGTGCTTGTCCTGCACCGCGAGCAGCGCCAGCAGGTCGAGGTAGATCTCGTCCGCCGCGAAGTCGCGCAGCTGCGCCACCGGGCGGTTGGTGCGCCGCCACAGGTTCCAGTCCCGCACGAGGATCTCGATCCCGTACTGCCCGGGCGAGCTGTAGTAGGGCGTGCCCGGATAGGGGGAGAACGTCGATAGATCGAGCCAGTTCAGCAAGTCCGACTGGAACAGCCCCTCCACGTACTCCCGGGTCACCCGCGACTCCGTGGGGTTGTCCCCCGGGTGGCCGACGATGAGAAATCCGGACGCCAGGAGCCCCTCCTCCCGCGCCAGCGTCAGCCCCGCGCGGATCTGCTCCACCTTCAGCGCCTTGTTCATCGCGTCCAACACGACTTGGGAGCCGCTCTCCACCCCGACGCACACCCAACGCAAGCCGGAGGCGCGCATGGCGCGGGCGCCCTCCTGGGTGATCGTGTCCAGCCGGGTGAGCAGCCCGAAGTTCGCGGAGAGCCCGCCTGTCTGGCCGAGCCGTGTCACCAGCTCGAGGAAGTACGGCGTCCGCATGTCGAGCATGCTGTCGTCGATGCCCTGGAGCGCGTTTCCATACTTGGACAACCGCCGGATCTCGTCGATCACGCGGTCGACCGGGTGCTCGCGCACCACCCCGCCCCAGTAGCGGAACTCGTGACAGAACCGGCACCGGTAGGCGCAGCCACGGCTGGTGAGCGCGGTGATGTCCATCCGATGGTTGAAGCTCGCGGGCAACAACCCGAAGTCCTCGGGGGGGAGCTCCAGCACGTTGCCGAGGGGGCGCTTCGGGTTCTTGTGGAGCGATCCGTCGGGAGCGCGCCACGTGATCCCCGTCACTCCCGCGAGGTCCGCGCCGGCGTCCAACGCGCGGATCAACTCCAGCGCGGTCCACTCCCCCTCCCCGCGCACGACGATGTCGATCTCCGGCGTCTCCCGCAGGCACTCCTCGTCCTGGTAGGTGACGTGCGGCCCCCCGATCAGGATGGGGACGTGCGGATCGAGGGCACGAACGGCCCGGGCGAGGGCCTGCCCCTGGGGGTAGAGGTAGGAGAAGGTCACGGAGATGCCGACCGCGCGGGGCCGGAGCGACGCCATCGCGCTCGCGAGCGCCGCTTGCATCTGGGCCGCGGACACCGCGGGATCCGCGTACGGGTCGACCTCGTGCGCGAGCGGGAGCACCTCGCAGGGCACGCCATGCGCCTGGAGGAAGCTGGCCACGGAGACCGCGCCGCGCGGAAAGAGCGGGCCGCTCGCGCCATGCGCCGGGGGGGCCAGCATCAGCACGGGGCCGCGCCAGGCGCCCGCGCGCGCGCTCCGCAGGGCCGCGGCCGAGATGTTGAGCGCCCGGTCCTCCACGACCGTGTAGATGAGCCCCGTCTCGCGAAAGCGGACGCCGTGGGCGCCGTGCAACGTCACGAGCGTACGCTGCACGGCCTGGGCGCCGAGAAGATCGCCCGAATAGCGGAGCAGGTCGACCAGGGGCCCGAGGGCGCGGGCCTGATCGGCGTACGCTCCTTTCGCCGCGAACACCGTGCTCGCGCGCTCCAGCGCCGCCCGCGCGTCTTCCGGCCGGCCCGCGGCGCTGGCCGCCAGCCCACGGTTGAGGTGCAGCCGCGCGTCGAGCGTGGTGCCGACGGCCGCGGGTGGCAAGGCGGCGGCGGCCTCGTCCAGGAACGCGAGCGCGCGCGCATGGGCCTGGCTCTGGTAGAGGATCCCCCCGAGGTTCACCAGCACCTCGCACAGGGCGAGGGGGGCCCCCGCGTCACGCAGGCCCGGGACCGCCGCCTCGAAGGCCTCCGCGGCCCCCCCGAGGTCTCCCCGCTCGAAGCGGATCCCCGCGAGCACCGTCAGTACGCGTACCTGCTCGGAGCGGCTCGCCGGGCAGCCCAACGCACGCTCGTAGTCGGCCGCCGCCTGCGCGTCGCGACCGGCGGCATGATGCAGATCTCCCGACAACGTCGCGATGACACCCTCGACCGCGGGGTGCGACGCGTCGTGAGCCAGGGCCGCCTGCAAGAGGGCGCGATCGGGCGCTCCCATGCGGGCGTGGCACCGCGCGAGGTTGCAGTGCAGCAGCGGATCCGCCGCCAGGCCCGCCGCGGCCCGCCGCGCGATCGCCGAGGAGAACCCGGCGGCCGCCGCGCCGATGTCGCCCCGGTGAAAGGCCCCCGCGGCGAGGTTGGCCTCGGCGCTCGCCGCTCCGTCGACGTTGCCCTCCGCGAGCAGGGCGGGCGCGGCACGCTCGAAAAACGTCGAGCCGTCCTCTCCGAGCATCAACGCGACCAGCCCGCGCCCGAGCCACGCCGCGCCGGAATCGCCAAGAACCAACGCCGAGTCATAGGCCGCGCGGGCCGCGTCGAGCTCGCTCCGCTCACGATGAAGGTCGCCGAGCTGGAGCAAGGCCGTGGCCAGATCGCGCGGACGGGCATCCGCGGCCAGGCGGGAATACAGCTCGACGGGTGTCAACGGGCCTCCGGGCGCCCCGTCGCGTCGAACGCGCGTGGTCGCGGCGGGACTCTACCGCGCGGCACCCGGGGATGGCGGGCGCCGGCCCTCAGAGCGGTGCGGTGCGGACTCCCCGCACCTCGACGTTGCGGTCCTCTCCCTCGACCACGTCGTCGTTGGTGAAGTCCAGCGTGAGCTCCACTTCCGCGGGCGCCGGCAGCTCGATGCGCACCGCGTGCCCGCCCCAGTCGGCGCCCACGGGCACGTCGGCGGAGTACAGGAGGGCTCCCGCCGAACGCGCCTCCAGGCGCACCAGCGGCGCGATGCCTCCAGCGGGCGTGCCGCGGAGGAGCCAGGTCGCCTCCCAGGTGCCCGCGGGGAACGGGCGCGATGGGAGCATGATCGTCCCGGCCCGGAGCACGTGCAGGACGCCCGCCTCCACGGGGAACTCGGGGGGGCGCAGGAGGGCGCTCGCCGAGACCTCGACGGCCACGCAGGCGCCGGCGCTCGGCGTGGGGGGCACGAGGCGAAGCTGCGGGTTCAACGAGGGTTGGTCGAGCGCGTGCGTGCCCGCGCCGGCCGCACCGTGGAGCACGGCGGCCTCGATCGGCGGAAGGAGCCGGTTGAGGCGCTCGACCTCGAGCGGATCGGCCGCGGAGACGAACGTGACGGGAACCACCACGACCTCGCGATCGGATCCACACAGGAGCTGGGCGAGGGGCGCGACCAGCACGTCCTTCCTGGACAGCCGGGCGAGGTCGATCGCGTGGACCCGCAGCTCCTCGGGGATGCCGATCCGGGTCCAGCTCGAGGCACGGAGGAGGCTCACCATCTCCGAGCGGGTCTCGGGGCGCCGGGCGTCCCACGCCGCGGGCAGGGCTGACCCAAGCCAGACCAGCGCGCCGCCGAGCCAGAACCAACGCACGATCCGCGAGAAGCGAAGGGGGATCCGGCCCTCGAGCGCCCCATACGTGAACGCGCACGCGAGGCAGAGGAACGGGTAGATGACCAGGAAATTCCTTGGAAAGCTGATCCGGGTGTTGGACATGTACGCCCCGTAGACCACGGGAAAGAGCCACACGATCCAACCCGAGCGGCGCCCCAGCGCCACGAAAACGCCGACCACGCACGCCAGGCTGGGGATCGGGCCCAGGTTCCGCCAGGCCTCCAGGAGCTGGATCTCGAGGTTGGGCCACCCGGGCGTCACCGTGGAGATCCCGTGGCCGAGGACCTTGTAGTGGCGCAGCTCGTAGCCGACCTGGTCGAGGAAGTCCGGCAGATCGATCAGCGCGTACGGCGTGGTGGCGAGGAAGGCGGCGGCCGGCACGACGATGGCCGCGGGCCACAGCCAGGCGCGCGCGGCAGGGCGCCCCCCGAGCGACGCGACGACCAGGGCCACGAGCGGGATGATGAGGCTCATCCCCGCGTTGTACTTGCACGAAATCGCGAGCCCGCACCCGACCAGGGATCCGAGCAGCCAACGCGGCTCCTCCTCCTCGAGAAACCGGAGGGCGCACCACGTCCCGAGCAGCACGAAAAAAGCGACGGGCGCGTCATTGCCCACACGCGAGCTCTCCTCGATGTGCACGGGAAGCGCGGTGAGCAGCCCCGCCCCGACGAGGCCCGCGGCCGCGCCCACGAGGCGACGGCCGATCCCAGCGACCAGGCCCACGGTGAGCGCGCCCATGACCGCGACCAGCACGCGATTCCAGAAGTAGAAGCTCGGGTGGGAGATCGTCCAGTGCCAGCCGGTGTCCGCGTTGACCACCACCTCTCCGACCGAGAGCAACGACTCACCCGCGCGGGTCGGCGAGCCGAGCAGGGAGAGCGCGTGCGCGGCGTCGACCAGCAGGTCGAGGTAGATCATCAGCGAGCCGTAATTGAAGAAATGCGGGTCGAAGTCCCCGCTCCGGAGCATCACCAGGGCGGTGCTCGCGGTCTGGGGCTCATCCCAGAAGTGCAGGTACGGAAGCCCGTCGTAGCAGTGCTGGACGCGGAGCCAGAGCGCGAAGGCGACCAACATCCAGGCGAGGAATCGGAACGTGGAGTCGCGCACGGCCGGAACCTATCCGCGATTAAGTTTCCACCATGGCGACGTCCGGCGGGAAAGCGAACCTCGACGAGAAGTTGGTCGTGCTCTTCATCGCCGGCTGCGCGATGCTGACCTATCCGTTGCTGGCCATCGCCGACGTGGACGCGCTGATCGGTCACGTGCCCGTCCTGTGGATCTGGATCTTCGGCGTGTGGTCGTCGGTCGTCCTCAGCCTGGCGGTGTTGCTCGAGGGCGGCTGAAGTGCCGCTCGCGCTCCTCGGCGCGTGCGCCGCCGGCTACCTCGGGCTCCTCTTCGCCGTCGCGCGGGTCGCGGAGCGCCGGGAGGCCGCGGGCAAGAGCATCGTCGCCAACGCATGGGTGTACGCCCTGTCCACCTGCATCTACGCAACGGGCTGGGCCTACTTCGGGCAGCCGGGGGCGGCGGCTCGCCAGGGCATCGGGTTCCTGGCCGTCGACATCTTCACGGCCGTCGCCCTCGTCCTCGCGTGGCCCGCGCTCCGGAAGCTCGTCCGGGTGGCGCGGGCCGAGCGCCTGGTCTCGCTCGCCGACGTGCTCGGGCGCCGGTATGGACGGCGTGGGGACCTCGCCGCGCTGGTGGTCGTCGTAGCGCTCGTGTGCACGGTTCCCTACGTCGCGCTCCAGTTCGCGGCGCTCGCGGGGGGCGTCGTGGCGTTGGCGCCGGACGCGGGGTCCTACCCGGCGGTGTCGTTGGTCGTGGCGCTCGTCCTGGCCTTCTTCGCCGCGCTGTTCGGCACCCGACACCCCGACGTGAGCGAGCGGCACCCGGGAATCGTGGCCGCGATCGCGTTCGAAGCGTGTGTCAAGCTCGTGGGGCTCCTCGCCGCCGCGGTGTTCGTGGTGTGGGGACTGTTCGGAGGTCCGCTGGACCTGTTGCGCGAGGCGCCTCCCCCCGAGGCGCTCCGGACCCTGGACGGGGAGATGTTCGGCTTCGCGGTGACCGGACTCACGGGCGGGCTCGCGTTCTACCTGCTCCCCCGGATGTTCCAGGTGCTCGTGGTCGAGAACGTCGACGAGCGGCACATCCGGCGCATGCCGTGGTTCGTGGGCGGCTACTTGATGTTGCTCGATCTCGCGTCGATCGCCATCGCGCTCGGCGGGCTCCACGTGTTCGCGGCGTCCGTGCCGGCCGACGCGTACGTGGTCGCCTTGCCAGCGCGCTTCGGCCCGACGTGGTTGACCTTGCTCGTGTTCATCGGCGGGGTGTCGGCCGCGACGGCGATGGTGCTCGTGGAGAGCGTCGCGGTCGCGACGATGGTGACGAACGCCCTCGTGTTCCCGCTGCTCATGCGCGGACGCGGCGGCGCGGCGATCGGCGAGGCTCGGGTGCTCTGGGTGCGGCGGGCGGCGCTCCTGGCGTTCGTGCTCGTCAGCTGGGGCTTCCTCCAGGTCGTGGGGCGCGTGGTCCCCATCGCCGCGCTCGGCCTCGTCGCCTTCGGCGCGATCGCCCAGCTCGCGCCCGCGCTGGTGGGCGCGCTCTACTGGCGAGGCGCCACGGCCCGCGGCGTCATGGTCGGCCTCGCGGCGGGGATGCTCGTCTGGGCCTGGACGCTCCTGGTCCCGACGCTGGCCGACGCGGGCGTCCTGTCCGCCGGACTCGTGGTCGACGGGCCATGGGGCATCGCCGCCTTCAGACCGGAGCACCTCTTCGGGCTCACCGGCCTGCCCCGCGATGCCCACGGGCTCCTCTTCAGCCTCGGCGCGAACGTGCTCGCCTTCGCGGCGACCTCCCTCTCGCGCCCACCCTCGCTCGCGGAGGCGGTCCAGGCCGAGGTCTTCGTGTCGGGCTCCGCTCCCACGCTCGCCGCGCCCGCCCCGCGCGAGGGGCTCACCCTCGGCCAGGCGGCGGACGTGCTCGCGCGTCTCCTCGGGGGGGAGGCGGCGTGGGCGGCGGTGGCCGAGAACGCGTCCGGCGACGGCCGCCGGGTCACGCAGGACGCGCCCGCCACCGCCACGGACCTCGGCTTCATCGAGGCCCGCCTGTCGGGCACGCTCGGCGGTACGGTCGCGGGTACGGTGGTGAGCGGCCTCTTGTCGGACGAGCCCCTCCGCCTCCGCATGGTCCGCACCCTGCTCGACACGAGCACCCAGGTCGTCATCGAGCGCCGCGAGCACGAGGGTCAGGTGCGCGACCTGGAGGATGCGCTGGCGAAGATCGAGCGGTTGTACCGGATCGTCGAGGACAAGAACCAGGCCCTCGCGGAGGCGAACACCGAGCTCGAGGCGTATGCGTTCGCGGTCTCACACGACCTGCGCGCGCCGCTCCGGGCCATCCAGGGCTTCGGCGCCCTGCTCGCCGATCGTGCCGGCGAGCGCCTCAGCGCCGACGACAAGGCGCTGCTCGGCCGCGTCAACGCCGCGGCCTCCCGGATGACCGAGTACGTCAACGGGCTCCTCGCGCTCTCGCGCGCCGGGCGCGCCCCGCTCGCCTGCCGGCGGGTCGATCTCACCGCCGCCGCCGCCGAGATCCTGGCCGAGCTGCAGGCGACTTCGCCCGGCCGGGCCGTCGAGGTGACGCTGGAGCCCGGATTGGTCGCGGAGGGAGACCCGGTGCTGCTGAACATCGTGCTGCAGAACCTGCTCGGGAACGCGTGGAAATTCACCGGAGGGGCCGAGGTGGCGCGGATCGCGGTCGGCAGGAGGCCGGAGGACGGCGCGCTGTACGTGCGGGACAACGGCGCCGGCTTCGACGCCGCCGACGCGAGCCGCCTCTTCCATCCCTTCGTACGCCTCCATTCCCAGGAGCAATTCGAAGGTACGGGGATCGGCCTCGCGACGGTCGACCGCATCGTCCGGCGGCACGGCGGACGGGTCTGGGCGGAGGCGAAGATCGGGGAGGGCGCCACCTTCTGGTTCACGCTCGGCGCCCCACCCCCCGCGCGTTGACCGCCCGGCCCTCCGGGTGCATCCTCCGCCCCTCTCCGGCGACGGCATGCGACACACGCGGCTCCCTCCTCTCGTCTCGTTCCTGGGCCTCGGCGGCGCGGTGCTGGCGTGCGCGAACCCCTTCGCGGAGCCGCAGCCGCCCGCGCCGGTGGAGGTCGAGCCCGAAGCGGCCGCCCCGGAGGCGCCGGCCTCGCCGGAGCGGGCCTCCTGGCCGCTGCTGAAGATGGGCACCGTCCCCGGCGGGCGGACGGTCCCCTTGCCCGCCGATCTGCTCGACGTGGACGTGCATCCGAGCGGTCGGTTCGCGGTGGGGATCACCGGAGCCGGAGATGCGACCTCGGTGTGGACGTGGGACTTCGCGGGCGCGCTGATGCCCGTCGCGATCGAGGGCGCGCGCGAAGCCGCGTTCTCGCCGTTCGACGGCGCGCTGTACGTCGTCACGCACCGGGGCGGCTGGAAGATCGAGCGCGGCACGCTCGAGCCCGGTCTCGGCTGGGCCCCCAAGGGGACCGTCTACACCAGCGCCGCGCCCCTCTCCTCGCTCGTCGCCCCCTTCACGCGCTACGACGACGAGGAGCGCGTGTTCTTCGCGCGGGAGGCCTCGCCGGGGCGCACCCAGATCCTGGGCGTGCGTCGCTCCGGCGAACGGCCCTACGAGGTCACCTCCCCCACCGGCGCGCTCGGCGAGCTCACTCCGCCGGAGCTGCGCAATCCGCCCGCGGACAGCTACACCGTGGCCCCCGTCGCCCTCGCAGCGGCCAGCGCCGCCCCGCTCTCCCTGCACCCCGTCACCGGCGCGCTCCTGTGGAGGGACGACGCGGGCCAGGTGCGCGCGCGCGCCTGGGACCCCGGCGTGGGAAACTGGGCGGCCGACGAGGTGATGGCGCCCGCCGGCGAGTCGTGGACGTGGAGCCCGAACGGCTACTACGCGATCGTCTGGTCCCCGGCGGCGCCGGCCGTGCGCTTCCGCCATCCCGACGGTGCGCTCGACACCATCTCGGGGCCGACCTTCCGCGCGCCGCCCGTGAGCGCGGCCAACGGGCGCACGCTGATCGGGTGGACCGACGCGGGCCTGATCACGCTCTCCGTCCCCCTCCCGCTCGCGCCGGTGCGCTACCTCACGGCGGCCTCGGTCCCCGACGCGACCCGTGACGCGTTGGCGCGCGACGGCATCGCCCTCACGGACGGCGACGGCGAGCAGCTGTACGACGTGTACGACGATCTGCTCTACGGCTCCCCGCAGCGGCCCGTCTTCGCCTCGGTCGACGGCCTGCTCGAGGTGCTGCACGTCGGGTTCCAGGCGGTGTTCGTGCGCGTGGAGCGCGAGGTGTCCCGGCCCCGGCTCGAGGCGTTCCTGACCGCGCTGGAGGCCGCCGCGATCGATCGCGAGGAGAAGCGCGTCCGGGAGATCGCCGTCGCGACCAAGCGGATGTTGGCGGGCGACTACGCCTTCCCCGAGGGCGAGCGCGTGCTCGCCGAGACGCTCGCCGAGAGCGAGCTTCACCGCGACACGATCGATTTTCAGGACTTCCACCCGCGCGGGCCCTACGCGACCAGCCCGGACCTCCAGACCTACTTCCGGGCGTTCAAGTACATCGATCGCCTCCAGCTCACGCCGGAGGAGCGAAAATCCCTGCTCGGAGACGCCGCGTTGGTCACGGCGTGGAAGGCGTGGGTGGAGGCGCAGGGGCCCTTCCTCTCGGGCACCCGCTACGACGGGATGTTCGGCGACGGCTGGGTCAAGCCTCCCTACCTGCGCGCGGAGTGCCTGCCGACGGCCGTGCGCGAGCGGCCGCTCCGCGTCTTCCCGCTCTCCTGGGGCCGGGACAGCGAGATCCTCGAGCGCAGCGTGGCACACGACGATCTGCCCGCGGGGTGCACCGTGCCCCAGCGCGTGATGCCGAGCGGCCTCGACCTGATGACCGGCCTGGGGAGCGCCGAGGCCGCCGCGCTCCAGCGGGCCGAGTACGGCCTCTACCCCGAGCTCGAGGCCACGCACCTGGCCCTCCGCGAGCGCTTCGGCGGGGAGATCGACTCCGCGCGCTTCGTGGACGCGTGGATGCGCCTGGTGCAGCTCCTCGGCACCGAGACCCACGTGCCCGAGGGCGTGAGCCAAGAGCGCTGGCGCCGGCGCCTGCTCGAGACGGCCCTCGCGAGCTGGACCAGCTTCCGCCACACCACCGTGCTCGTGAACGAAGGGACGGCCGCGCAGATGGGCGGCGGCGCCGAGGACGTGTTCGAGACGATCAGCGTCGAGCCCGTGCGCGGCGTCGTGGATCCGGTGCCCGCCGCCTGGGCCCAGACCGCGCGCCTCCTCGACGCCCTGGCGACGACGGCGAAGGCCTCGCCCACGACCGATCGGCTCGCGGAGGTGCTCGCGGAGGCCGCGGCGAGCGCGACGCGCCTGGAGGGGCTCGCGGTGCGGCAGATGATGAACGAGCCGCTCACGGACGAGGACTACCAGTTCGTGGTCGGCTTCGCCGGCGTGGTGGAGCACCCGTACCTGCTCTCGAGCGCCGCCGCCGCGGGCACCCCCGACGTGCTCGCCGCCCCCGAGCCGATGATGCGCATCGTCGACATCCACGCGTGGAAGAACCCGAGGGGGCCGGTCGAGCACTGGCACGCCGCGGTGGGGCGCCCGCGCGAGATCACGGTGCTGCTCGGCGATCGCGGCGTGCTCGTGCCCGGCTCGGGCGCGGTGTACGGCTACCACGAGGTGATCGCGGATCACCGCCTGGACGACGCCGAGTGGCGCTCGCTCGTCGACACCGCCCCCCGTCCGGCGTGGGCGACCCCGTCGCTCCCCACCCCGCCGCCCCCTCCGACCGCGTCGACCCCGTAGGCGTGCTCCTCATCACGCTCATCGCGGCCTGCACGGAGGCGGAGCCCCCCTGCTTCGTGTTCGTCGGCGACGTGAGCCTCTCTCGCGGGGTGGCCGCGGAGCTGGCGGGCCGCGATCCCGACGGGGAGAGCGGCGCGCCGTGGGACGCGTTCCCCGCCGGGGAGCCGTGGATCGGAAACCTCGAGGGGACCCTCGATCGCGCCGGCGGCGTCGAGGCGCCGTGCGGCAAGGATCCCACCTTGTGCCTGGGGATCACCCCGGGAGACCTCGCGCGCCTCTCCCGCTCCCCGTTCGTGGCGCTCTCGCGCGCGAACAACCACGCGTCCGATCACGGTCCGGGGGCCGCCGTCGCGACGAATACCGCGCTCGTCGCGCTCGGGATCGCCCCGATCACCGAGGCGCCCACGTACCTCACGGCGGGGGGACTCGACCTCGCGTTCCTCGGCGTCGACCTCTCGGCGGGCGACACCCAGGCCGCGCTGGAGCGCATCCGCCTCCCCATCGGCAAGGCGAGCGCGCGGACGCCGTGGGTGGTGGTGGTGCCGCACTGGGGCATCGAGGGCGTCGCCGCGCTCGGGCCCGGCCAGGAGACCATCGCGACGCTGTTCCGCACGTGGGGCGCGCGGATCATCGTGGGCGCCCACGCGCACGTGCCCCAGGGCAACGCCTGCTCGGCGGAGGCGGCCACCTGGTACGGGCTCGGAAACCACCTGTTCGACCAGCGCCCCCCACCGACGCACGAGGGCGCGCTCGTGCGCTGCTGCAGCAGGAGCGGCGCGCTGACCTGCACGGAGACACGAACGCGTCGGACCGCGCGTTCGGTGCTCCCTGCGCCCGGGGCCGACATCGTGTCGACCTGCACGTTGGCCACCCCCGCGGACGCCGACCGTTCCTGGGAGATCCACCCCTGGAGGGACCGCTTCGAATTCGTCCAGGCGTTCCCCTCCGCGGGCGCCGGCACCTGGTTCGCGCTGCACCGCGCCTGGTCCGACCTCGACGACGAGGAGGGGCTGCGCCCGTACGTGTTCCGCGTGGAGGGAGCGCGGTACGTGGAGGTGTGGCGTGGATCGTCCCTGGCGCGGCCGATCGTGGCGGCGCGCCTGTTCGCGTGGAAGGACGAGCAGCTGCTCTGCGCCCTCCACCGGGCCGACAGCTTCCTCGCTCCAAATCCGACGACGCGGGATCGGGTCTCGATCGTCTACCGTTGGAACGGCTTCGGGTTCCGCGCCGTGGAGGACGCAGGCGCCATCGCGGCCTGCGCGGGCATGTAGACTGTCCGCGTGCTCCTCTTCCTCGCCGTCGCGTGCTCCTCCGGACCCGACGCGGCCGCCCTCGTCGCTCCCCCCGTGGCCGTGGTCGCGGCGGCCGTCGCGCCTCCCGCCCCGCCCGTCTGGCCTGCCCCCGGCGCTCCGCTCCGTGTGCTCCCCGGGGCCCGCGTCGAGGGCACCCTCCTCCTCGACGCCGGGCACGGCGCGGCGGGCAACACGGGCAACACCAACTGGCGCTGCGAGTCCGAGGGCGACGTGATGCGGCGGATGGCGGACCGCGTCGCGACGGCGCTGGCCCCCGTCGTGACCGTGCGGCGCACGCGCCCCGACGCCACCCTCGTCCCCTACCCCGACCGCCTCCGCGCTTCCCGGAGCGTCGCGTTCCTGGTGAGCCTGCACTCGGACAGCCGCGCGGGCACGGATCTGCACGTCGATCCCGCCACCGGCTGCTACGTGAACAGCGGGGCGGCGGGCTTCGCGGTGTTGTGGTCCGACGAGGGCGCGGCCGAATTGGTAGCGGCGCGCGGTGCCTTCGCGCGGGCCGTGGCGCGCCGCATGGCCGAGGCCGGCTTTCCCCCCTACCCGGGGCTCGACTACGGCGGCCTCTACGAGGGCGACGAGGTTCCGGGCGTGTTCGTGGACCGACACGAGGCGAAGCAGCGGATCATGCTGCTCCGTCGGCCCATCGTGCCCTCCGTCATCATCGAGACCCACCAGGCGTGGGACCCGGAGGAGTCCGCCCGTTGGGAGGAGCCGGCGACCTGGGCGGCGTTCGCGGGCGCGATCGGGGCGGCGATGGGGGACGTAGCGGCGGTCGAGCGCGACTGATCACTCGCCCGCGCACATACGCCCGAGCCCTACCACCCTGGGTGATAGCGCACAGGCGCCTGTGCGTTCTGCCCGACAGCCCTGGACGATCCGGGCCCTGGATTCGAAAAACCGTCGTCCTCGCTGCACTTCGGCGGGTGGTCCGGCGATTGCTAACGACGTCCTCATCCATTGAGGAGGATCGAGTCATCATGGCAATGCACTGGGTAATTGTGGGCGATGCGGCAGGCGCGAAGGTGTACGAGTCCGACGCGCTGCTCGAGGAGCTGAAGCTGGTCGACGACATCAGCTTTTCGCACGGCCACGTTCAGCGCGACGATGGAGAGGGGCACTCCAACGAATCCCTCCCGGGAGCCGGCCACAGCGCCGAGCAGGCCGAGCACGACCCCCACAAGGTCAAGGAAGAGCGCTTCGCGCGCGCCGTGGCCGAGGCGGTCAACGTGGCGGCCGGCAGCCATCGCTTCGAGCGGCTGATCGTCGTGGCGCCTCCGCGCTTCCTCGGCGATGTCCGCGCCGCGCTCTCGCACTCCACCGCCAAGCGGTTGGTCGCGAGCATCCACCACGACTGGACGCGCCTTTCCCGCCAGGACCTCTCCGCTCAGCTCCGCAAGAACATCCCCGACACCGCCGGCTTGCCGTAGGCTGTCCGCGGGCGGCCCGGACAGGCGCGCGATGTTTGCCGAGACGAGGGGGCCGGATGGCGCGGGGATGCTGATTCGCGGTCCAATCCTCCTGGCGTCCCTCGCGCTGCTCGCGGTGCTCGTCCTGGGCACGTTCGGGTACGTCGCCATCGAGGGATGGGCCCCGTTCGACGCCTTCTGGATGGTGGTGATCACGCTCACCACCATCGGCTTCGGGGAGGTTCATCCTCTCTCGAACGCCGGTCGCCTGTTCACCCTCGGCGTCATCGTCGCGGGGGTCGGGATCGGCACGTACACGATGACACAAGTGACTCAGCTCATCATCGAAGGCAAGATGGGCGAAGGGCTCCGCGCCCGCCGAAGGAGCCGACGGATGGACGCGCTGCGGGATCACTACATCGTGGTGGGCTACGGCCGGCTCGGCCAGACCATCGTCGAGGAGCTGCTCGCGAGCGGTTGCGAGGTGTGTGTCATCGAGAAGGACGCGTCCTCGATCGCGCGGGTGGAGGCGCTCGGGCACCCCACGGTAGAGGGGGACGGCGCCAACGACGACGTGCTCCGTTCGGCCGGCGTGATGCGGGCACGCGGGATCGCCATCGCCGTCTCGTCCAGCGCCGAGGCCGTGTTCGTCACGCTCTCGGCGCGCGAGCTGAACCCCGAGCTCAACATCGTCACCCGCGTAGCCGACAGCGAGCACGCCGTGAAGGCGCGCCGCGCCGGCGCGACCAGCGTCGTGAGCCCCCACACCATGGGCGGATGGCGGATGGCGCACGGGCTGGTCCGCCCGCACGCGTCGAGCTTCCTCGACCTCGCGACGCTGGCCTCCCACGCCGAGATCCTGCTGGAGGAGTTCCAGGTCCCCGCCGACTCGCCGGTCGTCGGGGGGTCCCTCGGCAGCCTGCGGCTCGGCGAGCAGCACGGGGTGCTCGTCGTCGCCATCCGCCGCGCGGACGGCCGGATGATCGCGACCCCGCACGCGACCGAGGTCCTCGCGACCGGCGACATCCTCATCGCCATCGGCGCGCCGGCGCGCGTGCGCGAGCTCGGGGTGCGGCTGCAGGTGGCGCCGAGGCCGATGGCGCGCGGCACCGGGGTGCGCTCGTGACGTTGTCCGCGGTCGCGGACGAGCTGGGCCTCGCGCGGGAGCACCTCCTTCCGTGGGGCCCGGGGCGCGCGAAGATCACCTCCGACGCCGCGGGTCCGCCGCGCGGAAAGCTGGTGCTGGTCTCCGCGATCACGCCCACGCCCGCGGGCGAGGGCAAGACGACGATGGCCATCGCGCTCGCGATGGGGCTCCGGCAGCGCGGCCATCGGGTCGCCCTGGCGCTGCGGCAGCCCTCGATCGGTCCGGTGTTCGGGCGCAAGGGTGGCGGGACGGGCGGCGGTCGCGCCACGATCGAGCCCGCGGACGCGATCAACCTCCACTTCACGGGGGACATGCACGCGATCACCAGCGCCCACGACCTGCTCGCGTCGCTCGTGGACCACGCCGTGCAACACGGCACCGGTCCGGATCCGGCGCGGATCCACTGGCCGCGCGTGCTCGACCTGAACGACCGCGCGCTGCGACGGGTGCAGGTGGGGCTGGACGGGGTGGCGCGCGAGACCCGCTTCGACATCACGGCGGCGAGCGAGGTCATGGCGGCGCTCTGCCTCGCGGAGGATCGCGCGGACCTCGAAGCGCGGCTCGCGAGGTTGATCGTGGGAGAGGACCGTGACGGGCGCCCGGTGACGGCGGCGGACCTCCGCGCGGTGGGCGCGATGTCGGCCCTGCTGCTCGAGGCGACGATGCCGAACCTCGTGCGGACCGCCGAGGGCGGCGCGGCCTTCGTCCACGGCGGCCCGTTCGCGAACATCGCCCACGGATGCAGCTCTCGCATCGCGACCCGCATGGCGCTCGCGCACGCCGACATCGTGCTCACCGAAGCGGGCTTCGGGTTCGACCTGGGCGGCGAGAAGTACCTCGACATCAAGGCCCGGGCGCCGGGGCTCTGGCCCTCGCGCGTGGTGATCGTCGCGACCGTCCGCGCGCTGCGCACCCACGGTGACGGAGACCTCCACCGCGGCCTCGCGCAGCTCCATCACCACCTCGACGGGGTGGCCCGCTTCGGGCTGGACGCGATGGTGGTGCTCAACCGCTTCGCCGACGACTCGGCGGCCGACGTCGCCACCCTCCGGGCCGCCTGTGACGCGCGCGCCGTCGCCTTCGCCCCGTGCGACGGGTTCACCCACGGCGGCGAGGGATCCCTCGAAGCCGCGGACGTCCTCGCGCACGGCCTCGCGGCCCCCGCGGCGCCGCGCTGGCTCTACCCGCTCGACGCGCCCCTCCCCGACAAGCTCGACGCCGTGGTCCGCGCGCTCCACGGCGCCGCCGGGGTCCACCTCGAAGACGAAGCCCTCCGCGATCTCGCGCGCATCGACGCGCTCGGCGGCAGCACGCTGCCCGTCTGCATCGCGAAGACCCCGCTCTCCCTCACCGACGATCCGCGCGTTCGCGGGGTGCCCTCCGGCCACGTCCTGCGCGTCCGGCGTCTCCGCCTGCACGCGGGCGCCGGCTTCGTCGTGGCCCTCGCCGGGGATGTCCAGACCATGCCCGGCTTGCCGAAGGAGCCCGCCGCGTGGCGCATCCATGTCGACAAGGAAGGCCGGATCCGCGGGTTGATGCAGGGGGGCTGATCCGCGTGGCTGTCGCGATGGCACGGCTGTTGCAGTTCCCTCGTCAGGAGTTGCCATGAAATTCAGGATCGACAGCGCAGGTGGTGTCGCGAGCCACGTCCGAATCGGGGAACACGAGCTCCGCTTCGACCAACCCCCCTCCTTCGGCGGGGGGGACACGGGGCCCTCCCCGCTCGACGTCATGGTCGCCACCGTGGGCGCCTGCGCGCACTACTACGCCGCAGCCTTTCTCCAGGCGCGCAAGCTCCCGGTCGACCGGCTCTCCGTCGTGGTCGAGGCCGAAAAGACGACCGCGGGCGCCCATCGCATCAAGCGGTTGAGCGTGGTCGTCGTCCTGCCACCCGGCCTCCCCGAGGAGCTGCTGCCCCGCGTCGAGCGGGCCGTCCGCGGCTGTCCGGCGTGGGGAACGCTGGTGGACGCACCGGAGCTGTCGATGACGGTGATCCCCTTCGGCGCGGAGTAGATCGTCGGGCGGGCCAACGGCCCCAGGCATGTGTGTCATGTCGCACGGCCGGGCCCGCTCAGTAGCCCCCGCCGGCCAACAGGTAGATGACCCCGGCACCCACCGCCTCCCCGTCCGCGCCGGGCACGCCCACGATCATGTCGTCCGCGCCATCTCCGTCGAGGTCGGCGCCCGTGACCGAGCGGCCCGCGTAGTCGGTGGCGGCGGCGCCGGCGAGGGTCACATCCGCGTCGCGCACCGTCTCCGAGCCCGATCGCGGCCCGTAGAACACGTAGGCCGCGCCCTGGCCGCTCACGTCGTCGAGGAAGGCGCCCACGAGCATGTCCGTCTCGTCGTGAGCGCCGTCGAAGTCGCCGAAAGCCAGCTGATCGTACCCCAGGCTGGCGCCGCTCTCGTCCGAGGTCAAGGTCCAGAAATAGTCGCCGCTGTCGAAGCTCCCCGCGGCGGGCACGTCGATCGCCACCACGGAGCCGGCACCGGCGCTCGGGGCCGAGATCACGAGGTCGGCCGTGCCATCCCCGTCCAGGTCTTCCGCGACCCGCATCGGACCGAACGCGTACCAGATGGAGCTCGGAACGCTCCACGCATCCGCGTCGCTGTCGGCGTCGAGGTCCCGGACCGGGCCGTAGAAGACCTCGATGGTGTCCTCCCAGGATCCCCCGTACCGGGCGCTCGAGTCGTAGAGGACGAGGTCATCGATGCCGTCCCCGTCGAGGTCACCCGTGTCGGCGTGGAAGGCGTAGCCACCGGACAGCG
Organism: Pseudomonadota bacterium; assembly: GCA_030685065.1. Taxonomy (GTDB): domain Bacteria; phylum Myxococcota_A; class UBA796; order UBA796; family SXON01; genus CAJBVW01. The sequence goes on from JAUXQH010000029.1 coordinate 105,979, forward strand.
ACGCGTCCGCCTCCTCGAGGGTGTACACGCCCGCCGAGAGCGGGCCGTGGAAGAGGGCGAAGGTGTCGGCATCGGCGCAGAGCCCGCCGATGTCGTCGTTCCCGTCGCCGTTGAGGTCACCCACGACGACCGCCTCCGGCTCGAGGGTGCAGCCCATCGTCACCGGGGCGTCGTCGAGCGTGTCGCCGGCCGCGACGCCCCCGGTGAACACGAACGTGGCGTCCATGCCGGAGGACACCCAATCGCCCACGGCGACCACCAGGTCGGGCAGCCCGTCGCCATCGAGGTCGCCGTTGTCGGGGAGGTAGGATCCGTCCTCGTCGATGGGCGCCGCCGGCCCGAGATCGGTCCAGGCGTCGGCGTGGGACAGGTCACCGGACCCGGTCACCGAGACCACCCAGAGCGTGTCCTCGTCCATGTTGGAGATGACCAGCTCCTGCACGCCGTCCCCGTCGAGATCGCCCACGGCCGTCGCCAGCGCGGCCTCCGTCCCCGTGTCGCCCAGGATGCGCGCCATCCCCGTCGAGGCCGAGAACGTCTCGTCGGCGAGCCCGCACGCCGGCCCGGGGGAGCCGTCGCAATCGCCGTCAAGGCCGTCGTCACACACCTCGACTCCGCCGGGAAACACGTCTTCGTTCGTATCGTCGCAGTCCCCGACGAGCAGCGTGTACCCGCGGGGCTCCGCGCACGACGACCGGGTGCTCGCCTCGTCACCCCACGCGTCGGTGTCGGCGTCGCGGTACCACGTCAGCACGCTCCCCGGGGTCATCGAGGGGTCGTCATCGTCCACGAAGCCGTCACAGTCCTCGTCGCCTCCCGCGTCGCACACCTCCTGGCCGTCCGGGTTGGTGGCGGCGTCTCGGTCGTCGCAGTCGGTGGCGTCGGTGACGTAGCCATCGGGGGCGATGCACGCGTCCACGGTGCTGCCGCCATCGCCGAAGGTGTCCCCATCCACGTCGGCGAAGAACCGCGAGCGCATCGCGTCGGGGTCCGCCTCGTTCGCCAGCCCGTCGCAGTCTTCGTCGAAGCCTTCGAGGTCACAGAGCTCGTCCGCGCCGGGGGAGATCTCCGGGTCGCCGTCCACGCAGTCGGTCCCGTCCGCGACGTACCCCTCCGGCGGCTCGCACGCCGTGAGGTTGTCGACGCGGCCCCCGTACCCGTCCCCGTCGCGATCGGCCCAATACACCGAGCTCCCGGCGGCGCCCGGCTCGTCCGCCACCCCGTCACAATTCTCGTCGACATCGTCCGGATCGCAGACCTCGTTCGCCCCGGGGTTCACCAGGGCATCGGTGTCGTCGCAGTCCGTGGGCGTGAGGTATCCGTCGCCGTCCGCGTCGATCGGGTCGGTGTCCGCATCGGTGTCAGCGTCGGTGTCCGCATCGGTGTCAGCGTCGGTGTCAGCGTCGGTGTCCGCGTCGGTGTCAGCGTCCCCGTCGGTGTCCTCGGGACCCGCCTTGTCTCCGGAGCACGCGCTCCCTTCGGCGAGGACCAGGGCGAGCACGAGGTGGGTCCAGGGAAAGGATCGCATGCCGCAGCGTACACCGGCCCGGTCGCTATCGACCGCCGACTTGCCCGCCCACCAACGCCACGCCGGCGGCCGCCGCCACACCCAGATCGCGACGGACCGTGAAGTCGGGCCCCAGGTAGACGTAGCTCACCGCGGGTGCGGCCTCTCCCGCCACGTCGTAGCGGTTGGCGAACACCAGATCGGTCACGCCGTCCGCGTCGACATCCCCCGCCGCCACCGCGGCCGCGGACACGGTCGGCAGCTCGTGCATCAGCGTGGGCTCGCGCACCCCGGGCCCGAACGCCCACACCGCCGAGCGGGCCTCGAAGCCGAGCTCCGCGAAGTTGCCCTCCATGGCATTGGCGATCACGAGCTCCTCGCAGCCGTCCCCGCCGAGATCCGCGCTGATCACGTCGTCCGCGCCGTGTGTCGGCACCGCGGTCGCCACCGCCGGGTCGAAGCCGTCGGGGCCGCCCCAATACACGGTGGAGTCGATGTCGAGATCGAGCGCGTCGTAGAAGTTCGCGTAGACCAGGTCCAGCCAGCCGTCGGCGTCGAGATCCCGGGCGACGACGCCTTCGGGCGCGTAGGTCGGGAGCTCGATCCGGGTGTCGACGGACCAGCCGTCCGGGCCCCCGAAATACACCCAGGATGCGTCGGTCCAGAACGTGCCCGCGGCGAGGGCGAGATCCATCGTCCCGTCTTGGTCGAAGTCACCCACCGCCGTCTGCGCGGCGCCGAAGCCGGGAACGTCGATGCGACGTTCGACCGAATAGCCGTCCGGCCCGCCGAGGTAGACGTACACGTCGACCCGGTAGCTGTCCTCCGACGCGGCGGACCCGCCGTCGTACCGGTTGGCGAACACCAGGTCGAGCCAGCCGTCCCCGTCCACGTCCGCGATCTCGACATCCCCGACGCCGACGGTCGGCAGCGCCGCGCGCCGCCCCACCGCGAACCCCGCCGATCCCCCCCAATAGACGTACGAATCGACGGTACGCAGCTGGCCGTCGCTCACGTCGGCGAAGACGAGGTCCGGCCAATCGTCCCCATCGAGGTCCGCCGCGGCCACGTCGACCGCGCCGAGGGTGGGAAGAAGGCCCGCCGCACCCGCCTCGAAGCCGCTCCCCCACCAGACGGACGAGGTCGCGTCGTAGGCGCCGGCCGCGTTCTCGGTCTGGGCGAAGGCCAGGTCCGCGCTCCCGTCGCAGTCGAGGTCACCGCAGCCCATCGGGAGGGCGGCGCGCGGCGAGCACTCGGCGCGCGCAGCGCTGTCGGCGGGCGGGGCGGCACAGGCGAGGAGCAGGACGAGCATCGGCGAGCCGGGAGGACCGGCGGACTAACCGAAATCCACGGGAAGTCCGGAGCGGCTCGGGCGCGCCGCGCGACACGATCCGTGGCCTCGGTGACACGATCTACAGCGTCCGCAGGAGCCCGTACTTCGTGACGGCCAGCACCTCGCGGAGGGCGCCGCGGATCCGCGTCCACCGGCCGTACGTGCTGCCGACCGCGTCGACCTCCCCGAAGTACCGATCGAACACCCGCCTCGCCCGGAAGACGTGGTAGGCGTCGGTCACGACGAGCACCCGCGCCGACGCGCCCTCTACACCCAGGGCCTTCGCCGCGTTTCGCGCGTTCTCGTCCGTAGACGTCGACCGATCCTCGAGCACCATCGCGGATCGTGGAACGCCCAACTCGCCCGCGAGCTTCGCCGAGGCCTCGGCCTCCGTCGGCGGATGGTCGCCGAGCCCACCGGTGAACACGATGCGGGGGGCGATGCCCGCCTTCCAGAGCCCCACGGCCTTGCGTACACGCCACTCGAGCGCGGGAGATGGGCGGCCATCCGGGTAGACCCGGCAGCCCGCCACGATCAGCGCGTCGTACGCGCCGCGCGGCTCCTGGGACTTGCCCCAGGTGTCCAGCGTCAGGGCTCCCGCCGCCCAGGCGAGCGCGAGGATCGAGAGGACCACCAAGAGGCGCGTGCGCATGCGGGGCCACGAAGCACGAAGCGGGCCAGGGCGACGAGGGGGCCCCGGATCGCATCGCGCGCGCGTTCCCGATGGCTTCCCGGAGCGACTGAACCGCGATAGCGGGGCCCGCGGAGTTCACGGTCCACATGCTCGTCCTGCTCGCTCTCCTCGCCGGTTGCACCGGCGCCGCCGACAACACCGACGACAAGGACACCAGCCCCGTCGACCCGGGCGACACCGATGTGGTCACCGCGGATTGCAACACGGAGAACGAGTCCTGCGCTCCCCGCACCTGCAGCGGCGAGGGCTCGCGCATGTTGCCGGGCTCCGATTGTGTGTCCTGCCATAGCCGCGGCTCGGGCGACGACGAGGCCCCCGCGTGGAGCATCGCAGGCACCGCCTTCGTCGACCGCGACGGCTCCGCGCCCCTGGAGGACGCGATCATCCGCGTGACCGGCGCCGACGGTGCCGTGGTCACGCTCACCACCAACGCGGTGGGCAACTTCTTCTCGGACGAGCGGGTCGAGATGCCCTACACCGCCGAGATCGAGGTGGGCGGGGAGACGCGCAGCATGGGCACCGCTCCCGAATACGGCGGATGCAACAGCTGCCACAGCTGCGAAGGTACGGCCGCCGGGAAGCTCCGCGGGCCGTAGCTCTCAGGTCGCGGCGCGCACGCTCGATCCCGCGCGAGCGGCGGCCTCGGCCTCGAGCCGGAGCTCGACCGTGCGAATGCGCTGCGCGATCCGCTCCTCCATGCTCGCCTCGAGGGCCCCGAGGTGCGCCTGGAGCGACGTGAAGGCGGCGTGGTAGTCGCCCATGCCCTCGAACGCGCGCGAGAGCAGCAGGTGACCCTCGGCCGCCTCCGGCCTCCACTCGTTGGCCTCCGCCCTTGCGATGGCCTCCCCGAGGTGCGGGAGAGCATCCTCGAACCGGCGGGCCTCGACGAGGTAGCGGCCGACGATCAGCTCGTGCCGGGCCACCTGAAAGTGCTCGCCGAGCGGCGCGAGCAGGGCGTTGCTGAAGCAGTACATGCCCAGCCCCTCGTCGAACCGACCGGCCTCGCACCGGAGGCCACCCAACCCCGCGAGGAACAGCGCCTCGCCGTAGCGCCAGCCGAGCTCGAGCGCGATGGGCATGCCCTCGAGGTAGCAGGCCTCGGCCTCCTCGCGCCGGCCCATCCGCGCCAGGGCCCCCCCCATGTTGCAGAGGGAGTGGGAGATCCCCTTGCGGTCTCCCAATTCCCGGTAGATCTCCAGGGCGGCGCGGGTGTGGAGCTCGTACGGAAGCGGCTCGTCCTGGCGCCCGTGGAGGAAGCCGAGCCGCCCGAGCAGGAGCGCCTCGACTCGTCGATTCCCCAGCTCACGAGTGAGCTGGAGCGCGTCGACGATGTCCACGGTGGCGAGGACGCGCTCCCCGAGCACCGACAAGGCGAGCCCTCGGTCGGCGAGGGCGGACAGGCGCAGCTCCTCGTCACCCGCCGAGCGCGCGCCCTCGATGGCTTCGGCCAGGAGCAACAACGCGCCGCGAAGGTCGCCCTTCCTGCCACGCGCGCACGCGAACACCAGGAGAGACGACCCGAGATCGCCCTCCCCTGCCCGGGCGCGCGCCACGTCGGCCTCGGCCAATGGCGCCGCCTCGCGCGGGACCGCGTACGCGACCTCGTAGCGAACCCGAGTCCACGCGGTCCGCAGCGCATCGGTGCGCGGCGCCTCCTCGCCGTCGGGCGGCTCGGCGACGCAGAGTGCCCACGCCTCGAACGCCGCGTTCAGGCCAGGGTGAGCGCCGCGGTGGGCCTCGGCGAGGGCCCGCCAGACCAGGGAGGAAGAGGGGCTCGTGCTCATGACGGGCGCACTGTAGCGGAACTCAGTCGTGCCCGGGTGACAGGCTGACGGTCACCCGCGAATCGACGACGGTGCGGCCGTCGAGAATGCCGGCGTAAGGCTCCGCGTCGAGCCCGAGGATCTGCGCCGACGCGAAGGCGGTGAGGTAGGCGGCGGTCGTCGTGAGCCCCTCCTCCTTGTCGAACGTGGCGCACTCGATGGGGCTGTTGGTGAACGTCTCGTGGCAGGCACCGTCGAACCGCGCCCACGTCAGATCGGTCGCGGCGGCGGTGGTGAACGGCTCGTCGTCCCCGTCCCCGGCCTTCGAGAGGAACAGGATGGGACGGTCGGCGGTGGCCCACCCGGCGGCGGCCACCAGGTCGCTCCCGGCGAAGCCGTCGAGCGGGAGCACGGCCACGACGCGCGGGTCCGCAACGGGGGCGTCGAACGAGGCACGTTCGGCGTCGGTGCAGCCGGGAGCCCCCGCGTCGCACCGCGCCGCGATCGCCTCCGTATCGAACGTGGGGCCGGCGAGGAGCCAGGCGGTCTGCCCGCCGAAGCTGTGGCCCATCACCAGCACCCGCGAGGTGTCGACCCGCCCGTAGAGCGGATCCTCGGCCGGGAGGGCTTCGAGCGCGTCGATGGTCGCGACGATGTCCGCCACGCGCGTGCGAGAGTAGCTGACGGACCGCGGCTCCACGTTGTCGATGAGCGTGTTGCCGAGGTGGTCGGGCGCGGCGGCGACCCACCCCTGCGCGACGAGGTGCCGGAGCAGCGGCGAGGTGTTGCCGCCCCACGCCTGCGACCCGTGGCTGTAGACCACGAGGGGCAACCGGCAGCCCGGGGCCGGGTCCGCGAGCTCCGCGTCCTCGAACGAGGCCTCGTCGACGAACGACTCGATGTAGGTCGCGGCGTGCCCGCTCGTCTCGTCCGTCGGGTACCAGATCCCCACGGGCACCGTGCGCGCCTCGTCGAGCCAGGGCGCCATCACGGGCGCGTCGAGCGTACGGTAGCCGGTCGGCACGTCGATGCGTTCGACCTCGGGCGCCCGCGCGTCGCAAGTGGGGGCGGTGTCGCCGGTGTCGCCCTTCCCGGCGCAGGCGGCGAAGAGGGGGTACGCGAGGAGGGGGATGGAGAAGCGGGGCCGGAGGCGCATGGACGCATGGTATACGGGGCACCTCGCGGCGCGTCGCCGCCCCCCTTTCTCTCCGAGAAACACGATGAAGCTCCGCACGCCCCCCCGTCTCGACCGCCCCTCCCTCGCAGGTGGCGGCGAGCGCGTTTCCCTGCGGATCGCCGGGCTCCTCGGGTTGGTCGGCGCTTTCGCGCCCGCGGCCATGGCGGCGCAGACGCTGAACAGCACCGGCGGCACCTCCGCCGCCGATGGGCTCCGGATCGTGACGGGCGAGAACACCCAGCTCCAGGTCTATCGGCTGGGGTCCGGCCAGGTCTACAGCCCGTCCGCGGCCCCGCCGTCCTCGAGCAACTTCAACACGGTGGCGCTCGCGGTGGGGAGCAGCATGTACGCCGCGTCGTGCGGCACCTGCACCGCCGTGGGCGGCACCACGTGGACCAACATCTCCCAGAGCGCGGTGTCCGGCAGCGGGACGTCGGCCGATCCGTACACGGTACGGACCGTGGTCGCGGCCGGGACGACCGGCATCACGCTGACCCAGGACATCGAGTACGTCTACCCGGAGGACTACTTCTTCCTGACGCTGGAGGTCGACGTCCCCGCGACCAACACCGCGATCATCAAGCTGGCCCACCTCGTCGATACGTACCTGCTCGGTGGGGACGCCGGCCCGGCCTACGTCGACAGCAGCACGGACCCCCGGGTGGTGGGCGTCTTCAAGAGCTCGACGTACGAGGCGTTCGTCTCCCTCGGAGACAACTGGGATCACTACTACTCCGCCCATTACAACACGCAGTTCTCCCAGATCGCCGCCGGCGGCAACCTGCTGGACACCCTCGACTACACCACCACCACCGACAACGGAATCGGGGTCCAATGGGAGTTGGGCGCGCTCACCGGCCCGGCCTCGATCCGATACGCCATCGCCTTCACCGACGGCGCCTTCGCCACCGTGGACAGTGATGGTGACACGGTAATCGACCTGCTGGAGGGCACCACCGCCGACACCGATGGGGACGGCATCCTCGACTACCTCGACAGCGATGACGACGGGGACGGCGTGGACACCGCCGACGAGGACTACGACGGCAGCGGCACCGTCCAGGACGACGACGCCGACGGCGACACCGTGCCCGACTACCTCGACGCGGACGCCGACGGGGACGGCGTGGAGGACGGGGACGAGATCGACGACGGCACCGACCCCACCGTGCCGGACATGGACGGTGACGGATATGACACCGCCACGGATTGTGATGACACCGACGCCGAGGTCAACCCCGGGGCCGTGGAGACCTGCAACGGCGCCGACGATGACTGTGACGAAGCGGTGGACGAAGCCGCTGTCGACGCCTCGACCTGGTACGCCGACACCGACGGGGACGACTTCGGCGATGCGGCGAGCGCCGTGCTCGCGTGTGATGTCCCGTTCGGCTACTCCGGCGACGCCCTCGACTGCGACGACACGGAGGCCCTCGTCAACCCGGACGCGCTCGAGATCTGCAACGGCGTCGATGACGACTGTGACGGTACGGTCGATCTCGGCGCCGACGACCCGTCGACCTGGTACACCGACGCCGACGGCGATGCCTACGGCGACCTCACGTCAGGCGTCGACGCGTGTGACGCGCCCTTCGGCACCGTCGCGGACGCCACCGATTGTGACGACACGCGCGCCGCCATCCACCCGGACGCGACCGAGGTTTGTGACACCGCGAACACCGACGAGGACTGTGACGGCACGGCGGACAACGCCGACAGCTCGGCCGCCGCCTCCACCCAGACCACCTACTTTGTCGACGCCGACGGCGACAACTACGGCTCCTCGGCCTCCGCGGCCTATTGTGACCTGCCCTCGGGCTTCGCGACCAACGCCGCCGATTGCGACGACGGCGACGCCGCGATCAACCCCGCGGCGAGCGAGCTCGCGGGCGACGCGGTGGATGAGGACTGCGACGGCACGGAGAGCTGCTACGTCGACGCCGACTACGACGGCGCCCGCACTGGGTTCGTCGTCGCCTCGCCCGACGTGTCCTGCTCCGCCCCGGGCGAAGCGCTGGCGAGCGCCGACCTCGACTGTGATGACGCCAACCCCGCCGCGTACCCCGGCGCCGCCGAGCTGACCGGCTCGGGCGTAGACGAAAACTGCGACGGCGAGGAGCTCTGCTACGCCGACGCGGACGATGACGAGTACCGGCCCGACACCAGCAGCACGGTGGCCTCGTCCGACGGCGACTGTGACGACGGCGGCGAGGCGCTCGCCAGCACGCTCACGGGTGACTGTGACGACAGCTCGGCCGCGTACAACCCGGCGGCCGCCGAGTCCGACTGCACCGATCCCAACGACTACAATTGTGATGGCACGGTCGGATACGTCAACGCCGACGGGGACGCGTTCGCGGCCTGCGCCGACTGTGACGACAGCGACGCCTCCGTGTACCCCGGCGCGATCGAGATCCCCGGCGACGAGATCGACGGCGACTGTGATGGCACCGAGGTCTGCTACAAGGACGGGGACGCCGACGGCGTCCGCCCCAACGAGACGTCGACCGTCGGGAGCCCCAATCTCAGCTGCGCGGATCGGGGCGAGGCTCCCGCGGGCACCCCGAGCGACGACTGCGAAGACGCCGACGCCAGCGCGTACCCGGGCGCCGACGAATTCGTCGGGGACGGGATCGACAGCGACTGCGACGGCGGGGAGCTGTGCTACGCGGACGAGGACGGAGACACCTACCGCGGCGCAGACGACGCGTCCTTGGACTCCACCGACGCGGACTGCGACGACTCGGGCGAGGCGCACGCCACCACCCTGGCCGGAGACTGCGACGATGCGGACGCCGCCTACAACCCCGCCGCCGTCGAGGAGGACTGCACCGATCCCAATGACTACAACTGCGACGGATCGGTTGGCTACCTGGACGCGGACGCGGACGGGTTCGCGGCGTGCGCGGAGTGCAACGACAGCGACGGGGCCGTGTTCCCCGACGCCGTGGAGTTCGCGGGAGACACCGTGGACCAGAACTGCGACGGGACGGAAGTCTGCTTCGTGGACGCGGACGATGACGGATATCGCCCCGACGCCACGAGCCTCCTGTCGAGCGGAAACATCGCCTGTGACGGCAGCGGCGAGGCGTTGGCGACCGATCCCGTGGACGACTGTGACGACGCCGACCCCGCGGTGAACCCCGGCGCCAGCGATGTCGCCGGCGATGGGATCGATCAGGACTGTGACGACGTGGAGTACTGCTACGTCGACGCCGACGGCGACGGCTACACCGTGGAAGGTGGCGCGGTCGTCGAGAGCGAGGACCTCGCGTGCGACGGCGAGGGCGAAGCCTCCCTGGACGCCGGCTCGGGGGACTGTGACGACGCCGACGCCGCCTTCAACCCCGGCGCCCTCGAGGAAGACTGCACCGATCCGGTCGACTACAACTGTGACGGCTCGTCGGGCTACGCGGACGCGGACCTCGACGGCTTCGCGGCCTGTGAGGAGTGCGACGACGCGGTCGGCGCCATCAACCCCGACGCCGACGAGATCTGCAACGACCTCGACGACGACTGCGACGGCACCGTCGACGTGGGCGCGATCGACGCTCCGACCTGGTACGCCGACGCGGACGGGGACGGGTACACGGACCCCGACGCCACGGTCACGAGCTGCGACGAACCCGAGGGCTACGCGGCCGAGGCCGAGGCCGACTGCGACGATGGGGACGCGACGAGCTCTCCCGGCGCGGACGAGGTCCCGGATGACGGCATCGACCAGGACTGCGACGGCGAGGACGCCGTCTCCGGCGACACGGGTCTCCCCGACGACACCGGCGTCGGGAAGGACGGGAAGGACACAGCCGAGTGTGGCTGCGCGTCCCCCACGGGCGCCGGCACGGCGGCGTCGCTGGTCCTCCTGGGGCTGGCGCTCACCGCGCGCCGCCGCCGCGCGCAATAGCCGCCCGAAGAAGTCGCCCGAAGAAGCCGCCCGATGCCCGCCAGACCGCCGCCGGCCCGCATGACGCTCCCCGCCGTGATGGCCTCCCTCGAGGCCGTCGGCACCGCGCAGAACGTCGAGACCTACCGCCGTCACGGCGTGACCGGCCCGATCTTCGGGGCCTCCTTCGCCTTCCTCAACGGCTTCGCGAAGAAGATCGGGCGCGACCACGAGCTCGCGACCGCCCTTTGGGTCACCGGCAATTTCGACGCGATGCACCTCGCCGTGATGATCGCCGACCCCTCCGGTCTGACCGACGACGAGGCCGATCGCTGGCTCGAGGGCGTGGTGTACCACGCCGCGGCTGGCGCGCTGTGCGGCGTGGTCGGGCGGAGCCCCGTCGGCTTGTCCCGCGCGAAGGCCTGGATCGAGCACCCGGCCGACCTCACCCGGAACACCGGCTACGACACGCTCGTCGTCCTCGTGAAGGAGGGCGCCGACCTCGACGCCGCCTGGCTCGCCGGGGTGGTGGCGAAGATCGAGGCGGAGGTGGGTACCTCCGGCAACCGCGCACGCTACGCGATGAACCAGGCGCTCATCGCGATCGGAGGCTACCGCGCGGACCTGCGGGACGTCGTGATCGCGACCGCTCGTCGCATCGGAACGATCGAGGTCGATCATGGCGACACCTGGTGCCTCACGCCCGACATCGTGCCGTACATCGAGAAGATCGCGGCGCGCGCCGCCCGGAAGACGCGGTAGGCGGCGTAGGCGCGCCGCTCGGGCGCGGCGCGGATAGAATGCGCGGGCATGATGACGCCGGACGAACAGCGGGATCGCCGCCGCATGAGCGCCTACCGCGCGATGCTCCGGCCCGAGAGCAACGCGGCGGACGGCGAGCGCCAGCAGGCCGCGAAGAACCTCACGGATCTGGAGGCGAAGTGGCCGGGGCCGCCCCCGGCGCCCGCCGCGCCCCCTCCCCCCGCTCCGCCTCCGCCCGATCCGGCGCAGGAAGCGCGGCGGGCAAAGGAGCGGGAGGAGTGGGAGGAGCGCAAGCGGCAACGTGGTGCCGAAGAGGAGCGGAGAGCGATGCAACAGGTGATCGAGCGGCAGCGCGCCCAGGTGCTCGGCATCCCGTTCTGGATGCTCGACCCCCACTTCGTGCGGCTCCACGCCGCGGAGACCCCCTGGACCGCCGAGGAGCACGTGCTCTTCGACCGCCGCCGGAAGGAGAACAACGGCGGCCCGGATCGCGACGTGGCCTACGTGGCCGCGGCGATCGTCACGCTCGGCAAGGCCTGGGGTGACCCGGCGCTCCGCGAGCCGGAGCGCGGATGGGTGGAGCAGGAGCTCAAGCAGATCGCGACGCTGCGGACGCGGGTGAGCGGGCTCGCGGCGCTGTGGATCCGGACGCGGTGACCGGGCCGAGGCTCCCCGCGATCGGCTGCGGCCTCCTGGCGCTCGCGGCGTGTCGTGGGCAGGCCCCCGCGCTCGGCGCGCCCGTCGAGCTGGCCCCGGTGGCCCGGGCGTGGGGGCTGCCGGTGTCGGACTTCCTCGCGCCGACCCCGCTGGGCGCGCGCGATGACACCCTCTGCGGGTGGGCGCGGGACCCGACCCTCTCGGCAAACGTGGCACGTTGGGTCGCGGAGGGGCGCCTGCGTTGGCGCGTGCTCGTGGCGGACGGGCCCGAGCCCCGGGTGCTGGGCGGCGCCGGGGCGCTCGCGGCGGATCTCGCGGCGATGCCCCTCGCGGAGAACGCGCTGGCGGCGCGCTGCCAGACTGCCCGGCCCCGCGCGATCCTGGTGCTCGCGGACCGCGGGGCCTCGTACGGAGCGGTGGCGGACGCGGTGGAGCTCGCGCGCGAGCACGGCGGATACCTCGACGCCTGGCTTGCCGTCGCGGGGCCGATCACCGAGACGGAGCCGATCCCGGGCTTTGCGCCGGGGTCGCCGCTCGTGTCGCTGGTGCTCCCCGACGCGCGGGTGGCCTTCTCCAACCGGGATGGGCGCGGCTACGCGGGGCCTCGCGACGCGCTCGCCGGCCCGCTCGCCTCCGCGGCGGCGCCCGAACCGGCGGGCTGTGTCACGTTCAGCGCGAGGCCCGCGGTGCCCTGGGTCGACGCCCTCGCGGCGATGGAGGCCGTGCGCGCGGTCGGTGTCGACCTTCACACGCTCGACATGGAGGGGGCGCCGGGGGCGAAGCCGGAGGAGCGCGCCACGGTGCCGACGCGCCCGGCGACGCGGTGGGAGCTGGATGCCACGATTTCGGCCGTCCCGGTCCGCACGCTCTCCCGGTGCGGCGCGGCGCCGATGGGGTGGTGGTGTGACGCCGCGTGCATCCCGGACACCGGCGAGTGGCCGGAGAGCATCGGGGAGAAACCGGGCTCGCCCACGCTCGGCGAGCTGGTGTACACGGCGCACCGGGTGTCGTTGATGGAGTGGCGGTCGGGCGAGCCCGAGGGGCGCGCGCGCGAGTTGTTCGACGACGCGGTGCTCGCGGAGCCTGGCGCACGCGGATTGGCTGAGCCGCCGAACGCCTGCGAAGGCGCCGCGAAGCAGGCGGGCGTCCTACGCTGGCTGGCGTTCGAGACCGTGTCCGAGTCGGGGGTGATGCGGCCCGAGGGCTGGGAGCGGGGCGCGCTCACCTCGCTGGATCCTGCGTTCGAGGCCACCGTCGCCGCGGTGATCGAGGCGCTGGCGTGGCGACGCGCCATCGCCGCGGGAGAGCAGCCGTGGGACGCGGTGCGCGCGGCCGCGGGAGACGAGGGCCCGCGGGCGATCCTGGCGTGGGACGCGCTGGTGAACCCGGCGTGGCATGCCGGGAGGGTGGACGCGGCGCTGGTGGGTCCGAACGGGTCGATCCGGGCGGCGCCCCGACCGGATCCGGCCCCCGACCTCTGTGCAGAGGCGGCGCTCCCTCGACGGTAGTCCCCTCCCCCTCCGCGCCCCTCGCGCGGAAGGCCTCCGTCGCGCTACAAGGGCGTTCGTAGCCGGGGTCCTCATGTTCTACGACATCGTCCGTACCATCCACATCGCCGCGGGGGCCGTGGCCCTGTCGACCCTCGGCGTGCCGCTCGCGTCGCGGAAGGGGGGGAAGGTGCACGTCCGCTCCGGGCGCGTCTACGCCTACGCGATGGGCATCTCGGTGGTGACCGGCGCCTATGTCGCCGGGGTGAAGATCCCGGACCCAGCCACGCGCGACGGAGGGATCTTCCTGCTCTTCGTGGCGGTGCTCGCCGCGACGACGACCGTGCACGGCATCCGCGCGTTGCGCCACAAGAGCCGCACCGGTCCGGTCATGGGCCTGCCCGAGGTGGCCCTCCCCGCGCTCCTCACGGTCGGCGGCCTCGCGATGGCGGCGTGGGGCTTGTCTCGCGGCGTCGTGTTGTTCGCGGCGTTCGGGGCGCTCGGGGCCTGGATCGGCGGCAACGCGCTGCGGTGGTGGTCGCGCGCCCCCGGCGAGCCGAAGGAGTGGCTCCGCGAGCACATCGGCGGGATGATCGGCTCGGGGATCGGCACGGTGACGGCGTTCCTCGTGGTCAACGCGCACCGGGTCGATCTGCCCGTGCCCAGCTGGCTCGTCTGGCTCACGCCGACCTTCCTCGGCGTGCCCGCCCTCATGGCCTGGCAGCGGTCGGTCCGGCCGAAGCGCGTGACGGGCGCGGCCGCGTCGTAAGGAGCGCGCTCGAGCTACCCGAGGGTGAATCGGACGGTGGCCCCTCGATCGAGCTCGGCCTCGGCCCAGATCCGACCGCCGTGGCGCTCGATGATGCGGCGCGCGATCGCGAGGCCGATGCCGGTCCCTTCGAACGTCTCGTCGGCGTGGAGGCGTTCGAAGACCTCGAACGCCTTCTCCGCGTACTTCGATTCGAAGCCGACACCGTTGTCGCGGACGAAGTAGGCACCGTCGGACCAGCCGATCTCGATGACGGCGGGGTCGCGCGTCCGAGAGTACTTCAGCGCGTTTCCGATCAGGTTCGCGAGCACCTGCTTCAACAGGGCCCGGTCGCCCCAGGCGTCGGGCAGCTCGCCGAGGCTCAGCTGGACCCTGGGATCCACCCGCCCCTCACCCAGCTCGTCGAGCACCTCTCGCACCAGGGCCATCATGGAGACGGACGCCGCTTCGAGCTGCTTCCGACCAGCGCGCGACAACGCGAGGAGGTCGTCGATCAGCTGGGCCATCCGCGTCGCGTTGCCACGGATCCGCTCCAGGTACCCGGTCGCCTCGGGTGGCAGCGCGTACTCCTCCAGGACGATCCCCGCGTACCCGTCCATCGCGCGGAGCGGGGCGCGCAGGTCGTGCGACACCGAGTAGGTGAAGGCCTCCAGATCGTGGTTGGACCTGCGCAGGTCCTCGATGATGGCGGAGAGCCGGGCCGCCATGCCGGAGAAGGCCTGGCCCAGCGCCTGGATTTCCGGCGGGCCCCCTGGGGTGAACGGGGCGTCCAGGTGACCGGCGTCGAGCGCGTTCGCGCGGGCCGTCAGGTTCTCGATTGGCCGCGTGAGGGTGTCCGCGAGGCGTGCGGCGAGCAGGGCCGCGGAGAGCCCGATGAGCAGCGTCGCCCCGCCGAGCCGCGCCAGGAGCCGGTCGACGGGCGCGTAGGCCTCGTCCCTGTCGATGTGGGCCATGATGCAACCGCCGCCGATCTCGGGGACGTGCCGGAAGCCGTGGATCACGACGACGTCCCGGTAATCGGGGTCGACCACCTCGCCATCCCGGCCCGCCAGGCAAGCCAGCATCGGACGAGCGGCGATGGGGTGGCTGTGACCGCCGTTGGAGGCATAGCGGGACGGCGTCACGAAGAACCCGGCCGCGTCGCTGAGGAACGTCTCGCCGGCCTCGCCCAGCCCGGCGCGCTCCGCGAAGATGCGGACCACCGGCCGCATGTCCGGGAGGAGGGTGAGCCGATCGCCGTCCGACGTATCGAGCCGAACGGCGAGGGCTGGCGTGCCGTCGATTCGGATGACCTCCGCGAGCTGGCCCCGCGCCAGGGGGGGGGCCGCGCCCAGGGCCGCGTCGACCGCAGGATCGCGCGCTCCCGCGCGAATGGGCGCGAGCCCCTGGAGGTCGAGGCGCGCGGCCCGGAGCTCCACGATGTCCGCATGCTCCCGCAGCCGGCGCTCCGCGCAGGCTGCGTCAGCGCCGCACGTCTCGCGCACGCTCACGAGGAACGCCGCATTTCGGTCCACCACCCCGGCGAGCCGCTCCACCAGCGCGACCCGACGCCCGTCCGCGGCGATCCCGACCGCGCGCATGGCCTCCCGCTCGACCGTGCGGGCCGCGAACCACGCCGCGGTCGCGCCGAGCACGAGGCACGTGTAGGCGATCAGCCCGATGCTTGCCAGGATCAGGCGGGTTCGGAGCGACATGATCAGAAGATAGGGCGTCCGAAGAACCGCCGAGGACTGCGAACCGCGTGGCGCCGTCCTACGCTACGTTCTCCCCTCACGGTGCGACCCCATGCTCGTCCTCGCCCTCGCCGGCGCCGCGCACGCCGGCCCCGTTCACGCCCGCGGCCTCGTCGGCCTGGGGTTCCCGGAGCTATTCCACGCCGAGGTGGGCTGGCAGGCCGCGCCGCGCCTCTCGATCGAGGTGCACTACGGCTGGATCATCTTCAACCACATGGTCGGTCCGAGCGTCACCGGCTGGCTCCTCGGCGAGGCCCGCCCGGACCTCCCGCCGCGGCACGCGCTCCTCGTCACCGGGCAGGTGCTCGTGAACCCCCTCGCGATCGGGGATGGCGTCGCCTCTCACGCCGACGTGCTCGCCTCGGCGATCGGCACCCCCCTCGGCTACGGCTACACGGCCGACTCGGGCTTCCAATTCATCGTCCGCGCCGGGCCGTTCTACTACCTGGACAACGGTTTTGCGGTCGGCGCCAACCTCCACCTCGGGGTGGGCTGGACGTTCTGACGCGGGGCCGCGCCGCACGCAGACCCCACGCACACCCGGCGACGTTCAGCCCACTTCCGCAGACACCTCCGACGGTTGGGGACACAGCGGACGTTTGGGGGACAGACGACAACACTCCCTTCCCTCCACCCAAGCGCCGCGTCCGCTATTCCGGTGCCACAAGTGAGGGAAGAATGCAAAACCATCTCGTTCTGGCGTTTCTTGGTGGGCTCCTGGTGACCACGGCGGGTTGCAAGGTCAACCTCGAGCTGGAGTTGACGGATGAGACGCGGAGCGTCGATTCGTTCACCGGCGTCAACAATCGGAGCGACGCCGACGTCACGTTGGCGAAGCCCGGAAACGGCCTCGAAGCGGGCGATGTCCTCGTCTCGTGCGCCGGCGATTTCGTCGCCGACGTGTCGACGGTCGTCGACGCGAATGGCACGCTGATCATCGACTTCGCGGCGGAGGTCGCGTCGATCTTCGACTGTACGATCACGGTCGTCACGGAAGATGTGACCGAAGTCATCACGGACGGCGACGGTGACATCGTCTGCGAGGATCCGTTGGTGGGCGTCCAGACCATTCAGGTCAACGGCAATGGCTCGGTCGTATTCGCGTCCGTAGAGGTCGGCGAGCTCAACATCCTCGTGGGTGGCACCGGCGCGGTCACCATCGACGAGGTCACGGTCGATCAGCTGAACATCGAGCTCCGCGGCACCGGCGATGCGACGCTCGGCGGCACGGCGGGCCGGGTGGACCTCCTGATCTCCGGGAGCGGCAGCCTGGCCGCCAAGCCGCTGGTCGCGGGGTACCTCAACGCCGCGCTCAACGGCACGGGCAATGCCGAGATCACCGTCAACGGCATCGTGGACGCCGCGGTCGACGGCGACTCCACGCTCGATGTGTACGGTGCCGCGGAGGCGGGCACCATCAGCGAGCTCGATGGTGGCACGGTCGTGTTCCACTGACACGGAGTGGAGGCCGGACAGGCGGGTAACGCCGGCGGGGGCGGATCCAGGTAGAGGAGCCGCCCGTCCTCCGTGCCCTCAGGTCGGCGGGCGGGTCACGACCCAACGGTCGCCGTCCCGCTCGACGGTCGCGTCGTCACGAAACGCGACCTCCTTTCCGTCGCGCAGCAGGTCGAGGTGCACCTTGACGTACCAGCGGCGATCCGAGCGCTGCTTCCGCGCGACGAGGCGCAGGGTACGAATGGTCCACCCTTCCATCCTCGCCAACTTCCGGACGAGGACGTCGCTCCGAACGGCTGGGAGCACCTCCTCCCAACGGAGATCCTTCCGCATCCGGCTCGCGTAGAAGTGCACCACCGCCGCCTCGGGGGTGGCGTCACCCGGGGCGAGGTCGGCGACCGCGGGCAGATCCCAGGCGGGAGCGTTCGTGTAGAATTGCCAGCCGTCCTCGGCCTCGAAGGTCTCGGGAGCGGTGAACATCAGGGCACCTGGGGGGTGAGGAGGCGCTCGACGTCCGTGCGGATGGCACCGGAGAAGAGGCCCTTGACGGACTCGGCACCGCCGAGCTGGGTGACCAGGGAGTCAAAACCGGACGGGGCGTTTCGCTTGACCCAATCGAGCACCTCGAAGGCGTGGCGCTGGCCGTCCTCCGCACGGTCGACCAGGCGCCGGACGAGCGTGGCGCGTTGTGCGTCGCTCATGTCGGCCTGGTAGGCGTGGCCGCGCACGAGGCGCGCGGCGGTGGAGCCGGAGCACTCCTGCAACACGGCGTCCCGCTGCGTAGGCGCGTACTTGAACACCAGGTACTCGATCTCCGCCTGCTCGGTCAGCGTGAAGTGGTTGCGGAGCCCCTCGAGGCCCACCTCGGCCACCATCGCCGGGACGTTGCCGTGGTCGTTCTCGAACAGGTGGATGACGGCGCGGCCGTTGTCCTGGTTCATCACGGACGCGAGCTTCCGGACCAGCTTGCCCTTCTGGGCGCCGGTGAGCCCGGCGGTGCCTTCATTGGTGACCAGCCACTCCGCGCAGGAGACCGTGACGTGGGTGTCGAGGATCGTGTCACGTTGGAAGTTGGCGCCGAGGAGCACCTTGGTGAGCTCGCGGTAGTGATCGAATTGGAATCCGTCGAAGAGGGTGTCGAGCGACACGCCCGCGAGGATCGTGCCGATCTCGCCGCTCTTGTCCCGAAGGATGGTGAGGATCGCGGTCTCGTCCTCGTCCATCACCGCGCCCGAGAGCAGCTTGGTCACGAGCTGGCCGTTCTGTTGGGCCGTGAAGGTCCGGTGCTTGCCACGCGTGACCAGGAGCCGGGCGGCGTTGTCGTCCACCCGCTCGTCGCTGAGCTGGATCTTCCCCGCCTCGAGCAGGAGCATGAGCAGCTCGCTCTCCTCCTCCCCATTGAACTCGCCGTAGATCATGTCCACGTCGCCCGCGGTGAGCGAGGTGAGCAGCGCCGCGTTCCCACGGAGCAGCTGGAGGATCATCGCCTCGTCCTCGTCCCCCGTGAAGCCGGCCACCATCGCGTCGAGGATCTGCCGCGCACCCACGAGGTCCGCGCTGGTGTGCTTGCCCTCGCGGACGAGGCCTCGCGCTACGTCATCGTCGAGGTCCCAGCCGTCGGGGAGCTTGTGGTGTTCCCACAGGATGGCCTGGAGGCGATCGTCCTGCTCCCCATCCACCACGTCGAGCAACAGGCTGACGAAGCTCGGGGTGAGGGCCCCTTCCGCCGCGCCCCACGCCTCGCGGAGGATGCGGAGAACGGCGTCCTCGTCCTCGTCGCCGCAGCTCCCGTCCGACAGCTCCTCGAGCAGGCGGAGGATCTCGCCGCTGGTCATCCGGGTGTGGAGGCCCTCGCCCACCAGCAGCCGCGCCGTGTTGTCGTCGATCCCGAAGCTGCGATCCGTCAGATCGATCCCGCCCTTGCCCGTGCGGTACAGGAACACGACCAGCAGATCCCACTCCTCGCCGTCGAACGCGTCCAGGATCGTCCGGAGCTTCTGCGTACCAAGCGTGTCGAGCACCTCCGGCTTGTCCCTGAACAACGTGAGCAGCGCCTGCTCGTCGTCGTTGAAGGTGCCGCCGGAGATCATCGCATCCACGAGGTGCACGAGCTGGTCCGCGGACATCGACCGGTGCAGGCCCTCCGCGATGAACAGCCGCGCACAGTCATCATCGAAGTCGTCGTGGGGGAGGACGAGGCGGGCGTTGCGCTGGAGGAGCGCGAACAGCTGGGCCTCTTCCTCGCCGTGCGTGTGATCGATGATCTCGTTGATCTTCTCGTCGGTGAGCGCGGTCAGCACGTCGGCGCGGTCGCGGAGGATCTGCATCATCCGCGTCTCGTCATCGTCCCCCGCGAAGCCCTCCATCAGCTTGTCGATGAGCTGGGTGGTGGCCGCGACGTTGAAGCCGCCGTTCCGATGGAAGCCGCGGTCGACGAAGGCCCGCGCGGCGTCGTCGTCGAAGTCGGCGTGGAGCGGCTCGAGCTGGAGCTTGTCCCGCTCGAACAGGGCCACGAACAGGCGGGTCTCCTCCTCGCCGTGGCAATGCGCGATGATCTCGTTGATCTTGGGGTCGTCCTTCCCGGTGAGGGCGTCCGCGCGATCCATCACGAGCGTGATCATGCGGGCTTCGTCGTCGTCTCCGGCGAAGCCCTCCATCAGCTTGTCGAGCATCGCGCGGCACGCGGAGACCGGCCACCGCGCCGTGTCGCGGTGGAATCCGCGCTCGATGAACAGCCGCGCGGCGTCGTCGTCGAACTTCTCGGGCAGCGGGTCGGTCGGGAACTTGTTGTTGTTGTAGAGCAGCTCGAACAGCGTCAGCAGCTCCTCGCCGTCCACATTGTCGATCACGTCGGCGAGCAGGGCCGGGTCGAGCCCGACCAGCACGTCCGTGCGCGCCGTGAGGAGCGCGAGGATCCGCGCCTCGTCGGTGTCTCCGGTGAAGCCGGAGTTCAGCTCGCGGAGAAAGCGGGCGCACTCCGCCGGGGTGAACATCGACTTGTCCACGCCGTCGATGACCGCGCGGGCATCGTCGTCGTCGAGCTCCACCCAGTCGGCGGAGAGATCGGTGATGATGCTGTCCTGGCGCAACCAGACCAACAGTTGGGAGTGCTCCTCGCCATCCACGTTGTCGAGGATGGTGACCAGCTTGTCCTGGGTGAGGAGCGGCTTGACCGGGGCGCAGCGCGTCACGGCGATGATCGCGGCCTCGTCGTCATTTCCGGTGAAGCCGTCGATCAGCGCGTCGATCATGCGCATCAGCACGGCGCCGTCGGTCACCTGCGTGTGGAGGCCGATGCGGACGATGGCGCGGGCCACGTCATCGTCGAGTTCCAGATCGGGGAGGAGGTTGCGGACGACATAGATGCCGGTCAGCTCGTCCGACTCGTCGCCGTGACAGTTGTCCAACACGGTCTGGCGGAGCTCGGTGGTGTTGAGGATCTCGCCGGCGCGGGCGCCGTTGTCGACGAGGATCTTGATGATGGCGGCCTCGTCCTCATCTCCTGTCATCCCGCTGACGAGCTCGTTGACACATTTGCGAGCCTCTTCGTTCGAGAGGTCGGTGTGTACGCCCGCGGCTACCAACTTGCGGACCACGTTGTCGTCCACGTCATACGTGTCGTTGGTGAGGTTGATCCGGCGGCCCTTGCGGAGCGCCACGAGGAGGTCCTCGTACTCTTCGCCGTCCACATCACTCAACGCGTCCTGGAGATCGCTCTCGGAGAGCGCCCCGGTGAACGCCGGCTTGTCCATGAGCAACGCGACGATGCACGCCTCGTCGTCATCCCCGGTGGAGCCGGAGATCAGCTCGTCGAAGCAGCGCTTGAGCTTGGCGTGGTCGTCGACCGCGAGGTGCATGCGGTTGCGGATCACGGCCCGGGCGATGTCATCGTCGAAGTCAACGTCCTCCAGCATGTCCTGCAGGAAGAAGAAGCCGGCGAGCGCGTCGTACTCCTCGCCGTTGAAGTCATCGAGGCAACGCTCCTTGATGTCCGCGGTGATGATCGCCTTGAAGTCGGGGCGCTCGCGAATGATGCGGAGGATCGTGCCCTCGTCGGCATCTCCCGTGAAGCCGTCGAGCATCGCGTTGATCATCCGCCGCACGTCTTCCATCGGCATGCGCGTGTGGATGCCGAGCTCGACGAGCTTGCGCGACACGTCGTCGTCGAGGGGGATGTCGGTGATGTGCGCGTCCGCGTAGAGGAGCGCCAGCATCTGGTCGTACTCCTCGCCGTCGAACTTCTCGATGAGGCCGAGCACGCCGCCCGTGACGCCGTGGGCGAGCGCCGCGACCTCGCCGCTGGCGATCGAGTCGCGGAACACGGTGAGGATGGCCTGCTCGTCCTCGTCGAGGCAGGCACCGGAGAGCATGCGGTTGCAGAGCTTGATGCGCTGCGCCACGTCGATGCTGCGGTGGATGCCGGCGGTGACCGAGGCGCGCGCGGCGTCGTCGTCCCAGAAGCTGTCGATGATCTGGTTCAGCGCGCGGGCAAGGTAGACCAGGCCCACCGCGTCGAGGGCGAGGGCCGCGCCGCGCCCGACGAGCGTGAGCATGAGCATCGGCGCGTGGAGGAGATGGACCTCGACGCCGTAGGACACCGAGCCGCCGAAGCCGAGCGCGACGCCGTAGTTGAACTCGGCCTTGACCGAGGGGTAGAGCGAGAACGACGAGTCGAACGCCGCCGCGGCGCCGGCCCACCCCTCTGCCCCCGCGAAGGCGCCGGCGAGCTCGAGGAATTCGCTCGCGCCCTTGGGCTGCCACTCGGCCGCGATGCCGCCCTTGATGCCGGCGCGCGCGCCCGCGAAGGCCTCGCCGCCACCGTCGAGCGAAACGCCGTCCCCGCCGGGCTTGAGCGACATGCCGAGCTCACCCTTGACCGAGGCGGCCACCTCGGCGGTGAGCTCGATGTAGGCCGTGGCCTTCAAGGTCTCGCCCATCACGGTGAACGCGCAATCGGGAGTGGTGTAGCGCAGCTTTCCGCTCACGACGGTGAGCTGGGCGCCGCCCTCGGCCTTGATGGCGAAGCCCTCGCTGTCCGCGCTCGCGGTCACCTCGCCGTTGACGGAGGCGCCGAGCACCGTGCCGTCCGCCTGCAACGTACCGCCGCGTCCAGACACCGTCGTGCTTCCCGAGGCTACCGAAGTGCTCGCCTCTCCCGACGCGAGCGTCGTGCTGGCCTCGGCCGTGCCGCTGGTCTGTACGCCCGTGGGGGCGCTCTCCGGGCGCTGCGCGACCTTCCAGCTACCGTCGGGCTGCCGTTGGAATTCCCACCCGCCCGCCCGCGCGCCGGGACCGCGCACCGTCGCGACGGTGCCGTGACTGTCGGGGAGCTCCTCGCGGTGGACGATGCCCGTGCCGATCGAGGGCGCGCCGAGCGAGGGGGTGTCGAGGGAGCGCGTGTCGAGCGAGGGAGTGTCGAGCGACGGGGTATCGAGCGAGGGGGTGTCGAACGACGACGGGGTGTCGAACGACGGGGTGTCGAGGGACGGGGTGTCGAGGGAGCGCGTGTCGAGAGACGGGGTGTCGAGCGACGCGGAGCCGCCGCGAACGAACGCCGCCGCCTCGTCTACGGCCTCGCGCTCGACGCCGTCCGACGGGAGGGTGACCGAGACACCGTTCTCGACCGCGGTCCCCGAGCCGGAGCGCTGCTGGAGGTGCTGCACGACGTGCGTCACCTCGTGGGCGATCAGCTCGAGGCCGTCCGTCGTGTTCGGGCGGTACTCGCCGTGGCCGAAGAGGACATGGGTGCCCGTCGAGAAAGCCCGCGCCTGGATCGCCCTGGACGCGACAGCGGCCGTGGAGTCGGTGTGGACCCGCACCACATCGAGCGAGACGCCGAAGTGCGCCTCCAACCGAGCCTGGATCTCCGCCGGCAGCGACGTGCCGGCGCGCCGGAGGGATTGGGAGACCGCGGCCTCCCCCGCCTGGGCGGCGCCGCCGGCCCCCACCATGCGCATCGCGCGGAGCATCGCCTGGTTCGAGCCCGAGAAGCTGCCCGCCGCCGGATCGACGCCGATGGATGCGAGCGTGAGGTTGCTGGCGACCACCTGCGCGAACGCGTCCGCTCCGGGACCGACGAAGTCGGAGAGCGCCGTGTCGGAGAGCGCCGTGCCGGAGAGCGCCGTGCCGGAGAGCGCCGTGTCGGAGAGCGCCGTGCCGGAGAGCGCCGTGTCGGAGAGCGCCGTGCCGGAGAGCGCCGTGTCGGCGAGCCCATCGGACAGCCTGGTGGCGGACGGCCCAGCATCCACCGACGCCGTGTCGGCCGCCACGCCCTCCAACAGCAGGCTGTTGCCACACACGCCTTGGAGGTGCGCTCCGAGCGCTGCATCCGGCGCGGGCCCTCGGGCCGGCCGTGTCGACCGCTCGGTGACGCGCTCGACGAGCGGGGCGATGTTGCGCGCGCTTTGGGCTCTGGCAGACCGGGGTGGGGTCGAGGGCATCCCCCGACTTTAGCAGAGCCAGCGCCTGCGCACCCCCCCCACGGCAAGAGAATCTACCCGTCGATCACCATATACTCGACGCCGCGCGCCTCTCCCCCGACCGCCTCGACGCAGACCAGCCCGCGCGGCTCGCCCATGCGCGCGTGGGCACTGCGGATGGGCGCCCCCTCGAGGATGGCGGGCCTGTCGGGCTCCGCGAGCCGCCACCGGTAATTCTCGCCGTCTCGGAGCCACAGCCGGACCCGCCCCGACTCGACGCTGACCGTGGCGCGGACGCGCTGCGGGAGCACCCTCTCGCCGAATTCGGGGCACACGGTGCCCACCAGCTTCCCCATCCGTCCGGAGGCGCGGCTGCCAGCGCCACCGGCCGACGTACGGGCCGAGCCGAACAGGACATGCCCCGTTCGCTCGGGGAGCGCCGCCGCGGTGCCCTCGATGGCCCCCTCCCCCGCGCCCACGGTCGGGTCCCCTGCCCCCGGCGCGCTCGGGGCCGCGGCACTGCCGTCGACCGGGTTTCCCGCGAGCTTCACCTCGGCCGTCAAGACGGGGGGGCTGCGCACCAGGTTGCGCTCGAGGTCCACGAACGCCAGCGCCGGCAGGGTGGCGAGCACCGCCACGTCGACCAGGCGGTTTCCCGCCAGGGAGAGGTTGCGGAGCTTGGGGAGCCCGCGGAGCGCGTCCACCTGAACGATGCGGTTGCCGCCGGCGGCGAGGGTCGCGAGCACGGGCAGGTCGTGCACCCCATCGAGGCTCGCGAGCTGGTTGCGCTCGAGGTACAGCCCGGTGAGCGCGCCCCGCGAAGCGAGCCCGTCAATCGTCGTGAGCTGATTTCCGTTCAACGAGAGGTCCGCGAGCGCGGGAAGGGAGGCCAGGCCGGCCGTCGAGGCGATCCGGTTGTCGTCCACGTAGAGCCATCGCAACGCGGAGGCCGCGTCCAGCCCCCCGAGCCCCACCAGCGCGTTCCCTCGCAGGTTCAGCACCTCCAGCGCCGACGCGGCGCCCAGCCCCTCGAGCCGCTCGATGCGGTTCTGCGAGAGGTCGAGCTCGCGCAGCGCGTCCAGCGGGGCCACCGGCGCCATCGACGCGAGGCCGGCGCCCCGCAACCGGAGGCAGGTGACGCGCTCGGCCTCGATCACCACCGCGGCCTCGTCGGAGGACGACCACGCCCCGACCGGGAGGATCTTGAGATCGGCGGGCGCGCGGCCGGCGGCGAGGAGAAGCGCGTCGAGCGCGGCGGCATCCCCCGGGGTGACCGAGCCGCGCGCCGTCGCGAACGAGGGCGAACCCAGGCCGGAGCAGGCGAGCAGGGAGGCCACGAGGGCACTGGCGGAGGCGAAGCGGAGCGAGGGCGTCATTCCTCCTCTTGTAGCTCGTGAGGCGCGGAACGACGCCCCGCCTCTTTGCACGCCCGGCAGACAGGTTAGCGAGCCGGCCATTCGACCCTCACAGGAGACGCGACGATGAACAAGCTGCATGGATTCCTTCTGGCCGTATCCCTCTCGTTCGCGTGCACCGGAGAGAAGCAGGTCGGTCTCGACACCGGAGCGGACGCGGACACCGATACGGACACCGACACGGATACGGACACCGACACCGACACCGACACGGACACGGACACGGACACGGACACGGACACGGACACGGACACGGATACGGATACGGATACGGACACGGACACCGATACGGATACGGACACCGATACGGACACGGACACCGATACGGACACCGATACGGACACCGATACGGACACCGATACGGACACCGACGCAGATGCCTACAACACGGCGTGGGGCAGCCGGATGGTCCGCATCCCGGCCGGCACGTTTACGATGGGCGGTGGCGCGGGCGATCCCGGTGTCTACTACGAGGACCATGAGGTCACGCTCACCCACGACTTCTGGATCGGGGCCACGGAGGTCACGCGCGGGCAATGGGAGTCCTACGGCGACAACGTCGGCTGGGAGTACACCAGCATGCCGGATTACCCCTGCACCACCTCGACGACAGCGAACGACTGCCGTGCAGACTCGGTCCCCTTTTACGACGTGGCGAGGTATGCGAACGCCCTGTCCGCGACCGAGGGGCTGACCTCTTGCTACCTCGCCGACGGCACGGACCTCGCGGCGGCGTACCTCGCTGATCCCTACTCCTGTCCCGGCTACCGGCTGCCGACGGAGGCGGAGTGGGAGTACGCGGCCCGAGCTGGGGCGGACACGACGTATTCGGGATCGAACACGTCGGCGGATGTCGCGTGGACCATCGAGAACGCGGGCTCCGTTGGCACCTACGCCCACGAGGTCGCGACGTTGGCCCCGAACGCCTGGGGGCTCTACGACATGAGCGGAAACGGGTG
The DNA here is from genome assembly GCA_030685065.1 of Pseudomonadota bacterium. Taxonomy (GTDB): domain Bacteria; phylum Myxococcota_A; class UBA796; order UBA796; family SXON01; genus CAJBVW01. The sequence continues at coordinate 131,992 of JAUXQH010000029.1, forward strand.
GGAGTGGACGAACGACTGGTTCGATTCCGCCCACGGCGGCTACGGGGACGGGGGCGGCAACGTGGACCCGGCCGGTCCGGTCACCGGATCGGGCGAGGGCTACGAAGGCTCCTACCGCGGCGTTCGCGGTGGCTTCTGGAACGACGGCAGGTACAATGCGTCCGTGTCCATCCGCAGCCCCGTCTCCCCGGGCGATGTCAACTTCTATGTTGGCTTCCGCCTTTCGAGGTCGATATTGCCCTGAATCACAATGCCTCCCTTCCTGCAACAACGGTAGAAGCTCGATGAACCGAAAGTTGTTCGTTGGGACCTCCACTGATGTGGAGTACCCCGCGGGTCTTGCGGAGGGCACTTCGCCGGCACTGGCCGGATAATGGCGATGGGCACCTTTGGGCCGCGCACCGGTTGAGACGGCGAGGGGGACCTCTTCGCCGGCACCGGCAGGAATGGCGATGGGCACCTCTTCGCCGCGCACCAGCTGCACGACGGCGATGGGAACCTCTTCGACGCGCACCAACTGCACGACGGCGATGGGCACCTCTTCGACGCGCACCGGCTGGACGACGGCGATCGCACCTCTTCGACGCGCACCGGCTGGACAACGGCGATGGCACCTCTTCGTCGTGCATCGCCTGGAGGATGGCGATTCGTCACGTTAGAGAGCCGGACAACCGTTCACTTGCGTGGAACGGTGGCCCGCAAGATGGCACGCTGCAGACTTGATTCAAGATCGCGTGCCTCATGCGTTGATCACATCGTGGCGCTCGACGCGATCGCGGGTGTCGGGGTCGGCGATGTAGATTCGCACTGCGAAGTGCGGATCCGCGGTTCTTGACCCGTCAAGGGCGTGCTAGTCTACCCCTGCTGTAGGCAAGGAGGTGCCAGGCGGACTCGTAATCCACCTGGCTTACGAACCACCCTATTCATTGGAGGCTTGCCGGCCTTGAGACAAAGAGAGGTGTTGGCTCGTCGCACGCATCGTACCCTGGCGCGTGCGACGTGGGGACAGGTGACGGATCGGCGGGATGCGCGTGGGCGTCGGTACCAGCTCGCGGGGCTGCTGCAGCTTCTGGTGCTGGGGATGGCCGCGGGGGCCCGATCGCTGCGGGACGTGGAGCAGCTC
>JAUXQH010000030.1 GCA_030685065.1 Pseudomonadota bacterium
CGCCCGCGCGCTCGACGGCGCCTTGGAGAGCGCGCTGGTGCCGGACCTCGATGTGGCGGCCCGCGCGGCCCTGACCGCCAAGGGCGGCCGCGCTCGTCTCCTCGTCGTGCCCGTCGCCCCGCCCCGCCCCGAAGGCCTCGCGGCCGAGATCGGCGGCACCCCCTCGGGCCGCGCCGCGCTTGCCACGCTGCTTCCGCGCTGCGATGTCGTCGGCACCCTCGCCGAGGCCCTCGCCGCGTGGCGCCCCGGGATCCGGGTGGTCACGCGGGACGGCGCATTGCTGCGCGAAGACGGGCTCGTGCTCCTCGGGGCCGACGCCGGCACCGGCACCGCCGCGCTGAAGCGCCGCCGGGAGATCGCCGCGCTCCAGGCCACCATGGCCGAGGCGGACGCCGCCGTTGCCCGCCGCCGGGAGGAGCTCGAGGCCGCACGCGCCGCGGTTCGCGCCGCGGAGGGGGCCGTGGCGGCGCGCTCCGCGGCCATCGAAGCGGCCCGCGGGGAGCTCCGCGGCCGGGAGAGCGCGGTCGCCGAGGTGCGCCATCGCCTGCGGGAGCAGGAGGCCGAGCGCCTCCGTGCCACTCGCGCGGCGGAGGCCCTCGCGAACGAGGCCGCCGCGATCCTGCGTGACCGGGACGCGCTCGATCGCGAGGAGCAGCGCGCCGCCGAGGCGCTCCTCGCGGCGGAAGGTCGGCAGGGAGCCGCCGAAGAGGCCCAGCGTGCTCGGCAAGGCGCGCTCGAGGGGCTCGAGCCGGCGTTGGCTCAGGCGCAGGATCAGGCCCAGCGGCTTCGGCTCGAGAACGCGAACTGGCAGAAGGACCTGCTCGCCGCGCAGACGGCCGAGCGCACCGCCCGCGAGCGCGCCGACCGCGCCGCGAGCCGTGCCACCCAGGTCGATCGCGAGCGGACGGACCTCGATGCCCGCCTGCTCCAGCTCGGGCTCGACGCCGAGGCAACCACGGCGAAGCTCCAGTCGCTCGGGGAAGAGCAGGGGCGGGTGCGGGAGGCGTTGGAGGGGCTCCGCGAGCGCGGCAAGATCGAGCGAGAGAAGGTCCGCGGCACCGAGGCCGCGACGCGCGCCGCGCGGGACCGGCGGGACATCGCGCGGGACAAGCTCGTGCGGGCGGAAGGGGAGCTCGGGCGGGTGCGCGGCGAGCTCGATCGCCTCAAGGAAGAGGCCGAGCAGCGCCATGGCCTCTCGCTCTTCGGGCTGCTCGACCGCCTGGACCGGGACGGGCAGGTGCTCCTGGAGGGGTGGAGCCCCGAGGGGATGCCCCCGGGGCTCGCCGCCGAGCCGGTGCCGGTCTTGCGCGTGACCGACGCGGAGCTGGAGGGGGATCTCGCGGCGCGCATCACTGCGCTCGAGGCGCTCCGGGAGGCGTTCGCCAAGGTGGGCGAGATCAACCCCGAGGCCCTGGACGAGTGGCAGGAGGCCTCCGCGCGCCACACCGAGCTCGAGACCCAGCGCGCCGACCTCACCGAGGCCATGGAGATCATCGAGCGGGCGATCGCCAAGATCAACCGGACGTGCCGCGAGCGCTTCCGCGAAACGTTCGACCTGGTCGCGGAGCACTTCTCCGTCAACTACCCCCGGCTCGTGGGCGGTGGCACCGGCCGGCTCGTCCTCACCGACGAGGAGGACCTGCTCACCTGCGGCGTCGATCTCCAGGTGCAGCCGCCCGGGAAGCGCGTGCAGAACCTGTCGCTCCTCTCGGGCGGGGAGAAGGCGATGGCCGCGATCGCGCTCATCTTCTCGCTCTTCCGCGTCAAGCCCTCACCGTTCTGCCTGCTCGACGAGGTCGACGCTCCGCTCGACGAGGGCAACGGCGCGCGCTTCAACGACATGTTGCGCGACATGAGCCAGGCGTCGCAGTTCATCGTCATCACACACAACAAGAAGACCATGGAGTGCGCGGACGTGCTCTACGGTGTCACGATGCCGGAGCCGGGAACGTCCCGGCTCGTCACCGTCAAGATCGACTGAGGGGGAACGATGCAAGACTGGATCTGGCTCGCGCTGACCGGAGTCGTGCTGCTGGCGGTCCTCGTCGGGGGCGCGATCGCGTTCTCGCGTCGCATGGCGCTCCCGCCGCCGTCGGAGCCCAAGGCCCTGCCGACCGGGCCGAGCACCGCCGAGCGCTTCGCCGCCGCGCTGCAGCGCACGCGCGATGCCCTCGGGGGCTCCCTGCGCGCGGTTTTCGGTCGGGAGCGCGCCGACGAGGAAGCCTACGAGGGGCTCGAGGAGGCCCTGCTGCGGGCGGACTGCGGTACGCGCGCCACCACCGCGCTCCTGACCGAGCTGCGTAAGCGGGTCTCGACCCAGGCGCCCGCCGCCGAGCTCCGCAAGGCGCTGCGAACCCTCGTCCGGGAGCGCCTCGAGCGCCATCCCACGGCCCTCGCCACCGTCGAGAGCGGCCCGTTGGTGATCCTGGTCGTCGGGGTGAACGGGAGCGGCAAGACCACCACGATCGGGAAGCTGGCGGCGCGCTACCGGCAGGAAGGCAAGACGGTCCTGCTCGGCGCGGGAGACACGTTCCGCGCTGGCGCCATCGAGCAGCTCAAGGTGTGGGGCGAGCGTGCGGACGCGCCGGTCATCGCCCACCAGGAGGGCGCGGACCCGGCCGCCGTGTGCCACGACGCGGTCCAGGCCGCGCTGGCCCGGGGGATCGACGTCGTCATCTGCGACACCGCCGGCCGCCTCCAGGCGCAGAAGGCGCTGATGGACGAGCTCGGAAAGGTGCGGAAGGTGATCGGGCGGATCATCCCCGGTGCGCCCCACGAGACGCTCCTCGTCCTCGACGGCACGATGGGTCAGAACGCCTTCTCCCAGGCGCGGGTTTTCAAGGACGTCGCGGGCGTCACCGGCGTCGCGCTCACGAAGCTGGACGGCACGGCCAAGGGCGGCGTCATCATCGGTGTCTCCGAGGAGTTCGAGCTCTCGGTCAAGCTCGTCGGCGTCGGCGAGAAGGTGGACGACCTCCGCCCGTTCGATCCCGCGGCGTTTGCGGGCGCGTTGTTCCCCGACGCGGATTGACGCGAGGGGAGGGTTCGCTTAGCGGAGCGCCGTGCAGAAGCAGATCACCATCCTCGGCCGCTCGTACACCCTCCGCGCGGATGAGGATGACGACCTCGAACACGCCGCGGCTGACGTCGATCGGCGCCTCCGCGCGCTCATCGCGCGGGCACCCAGCTTCGACAGCTACACCACCGCCCTGCTCACCGCGCTGAACCTCGCCTCCGAGCTGCGCGCGCTCAAGGTCCGCTACCGCACGCGCCTGGAGGAGCTCGACCATGCCGCCGCGGCGGTCGAGGCGGTCCTCGAGGCGGCGGTCGCCGAAGACTCGGATGCTGGGGACACGGGCCCCGAGGAGCCTACCTGATGGACGCCGTTTTCAGCCGCCTCACGGGTGTATTCGACCGCATCGCGGCGATCACCGACCGCCCGCGGACCCTCGGCTTCCTCATCGGGGCGCCCACGACCATCGTGCTGGCGATCGCCGCCTGGTTGACGCCGGCCGCCCAGGGCTTCGGCACGCACATGCAGCTGGGGCTCGGCGGCTGCGCCATGCTCACGATGACCGGCTGGCCGTGTCCGATGTGTGGCATGACGACCACCTTCGCCTTGATGGCGCACTTCCGGCTGATGGAGGCGCTGGTGAACCAGCCCTTCGGCGTCGTGCTCTTCGCGTTGACGGTGATCGGCTCCGTGCTCGGCATCGCCGACATGGTCACCGGCCGGGGGATCATCCGCGCCGCATTCCGGTGGGTAGGACGCCGGGAACAGCTCCTCGCGCTCGGGCTCCTGTTCGGCATGATCGGGGGATGGATCTACAAGAGCATGCGCATGCACCCCGGGCTCTTCGACTAAGGCTTCACCTTCCTGTCTTGACACCGACGCCGGCCCGACGTAAATGGGCCGGGTCGACGCAGCCACCCGGCGCGGAGTTCTTCGGTCAGCCTCTTCGGAGGTGCACTCGTGAAAAAGTGCTTGACGGGGAGGACGCAAAGGGGTAAATGGCCGCACGAACGGAAACCGAGATGAAACTCGGTGAATCCGAAGCGGCTCCGAGTCGCTGCCTCGTCGTCTCCGGCATTCTCAAAAAGATGCTTGACGGTGAAACGGCAGCGGACTAAAACGGGCAGCACAAACGGCGAGCAGAAAGGAAACTTTCAGCCCGTCATCGGACGAATCGCCAAGGCGACTCGAGCCGGTCTTTGAAAAATTGGTAGTAGTTTCTGTAACGTTCAATAGAGTTTCGGCTCGAACGTTGCTTTAGCCAGCAACGTTGCGACCAAGTTTCGTAAGAAACACACGGATTACAAACTGGAGAGTTTGATCCTGGCTCAGA
>JAUXQH010000031.1 GCA_030685065.1 Pseudomonadota bacterium
GCGGGAGCCGCGGCGGCGGGAGCCGGAGCAGCAACGGCCGCGGGCGCCGCGACCACGGCGGCGGGGGCCGCGGCGGACTTGGGAGCCGGCGCGCGGGCGCCGCCGCGGGCGGGCTTGGCCGCCCCTTCGCCACGCCACAACGCGGGGATGCCGCGGCGGAGCCGGTACATCCGCACGTTCTCCGTGGTCATCCCCGACAGCTCGCCGACCTCGCGGTCGGGCTTGTTCCCCACCACGTCGAGGAAGGCGTCCAGCTTGGAGGCGCGGCCGGTGATCCGGGAAGCATCGTCATCCCCGGCGCCATCGGCGGGGGCAACCGCAGGAGCAACCAGCGCAACCGCCTTGTCGCTCGCGGCGGCCTTGGCCGCGGGACGCGCCTTCTCGGCGGCCTTCTCGGCGGACTTGGGGGCGGCCGCCTTCTCCACGGGCTTTGCCGCCGCCTTCGCGGCGGCCTTCGCGGCGGCCTTCTCAGCGGGCTTGGCAGCGGCCGCCTTCTCTACGGGCTTCGGCGCCGGGGCCTTCTCCGCAGGAGCGGCCTTTGCGGCGGGCGCGGCCTTCTCCACCGGGGCGGCCTTTGCCGCCTTCGCGGCCGGCGCGGCCTTCGCGGCCTTGGGGGCCTTGGGGGCCTTGGGGGCCTTGGCGGCGGGTGCCTGCTCGGACTCGTCGGCCTTGCCACCGTCGGCGGGGCGGTAGCGATCGATCCCGTGACGCTTGCGGAACTCCACCACCGTCTTGCGGGCCACGCCGGCCTGCTCCGCGGCATCCCCATCGGAGATCGTGCCGAGCAGGGACCGGATGGCCTCGAGACGCTCGTTGGCCCGACCGCCCTTGGACTTCACCGCCGCGGGCGCGGCTGCTGCGGGCGCCGGAGCCGCGGGCGCGGCTGCGACCGGAGCCGCTGCCACCGGAGCCGGGGCGGCCTTTTCGGCGCCCTTCGCCTTGGGCTCGGACACCGCCGGACGCTTGTTGGAAGCAGCGGCCGGGGGCGCGACCGCCTCACCAGGAGGCTTGGGTAGCAGCCCCGCGCGCTCCAACGCCTTCTGGAGATCCGCCACGGCGACCTTGTGCTCGCGCGCAATGTCCCGAAGCTTGCTCTTCTTCAGCTTCGAAACGACATCATTCCACCAGGGACGGTTCTCGAGGGGCGTCGACAAAGTAGGTACTCCACAAAGGGGGGCGCGCAAAGCTGCGCAACGCTGGGCATATCAACCTGATTTGGCAAAGGCAAGTTGTTTCCCCGGCCCTGCCTTGGTTCCGCGGCGCCCTGTCAGCTTGTCCAAGGCGTCCATCGCAATGGTTGACATGTACACGCCGCGGGAGGGCCGCCTCCCCCGGCCGCGCACGCGGACGCGATCCACCCCCGCGCATCGGCTCGCGCGCTCGTGAGGCACACAGGCTCCGCCCGGATGCATGTCGCGGCGTCTACGATGCGTAGAATGCGCGGACGTCGCGCTCCTGGAAGTGGGCGGAGGCGGCCGGCCTCGCGCGCGCCTGCCCTGGCGCGGATCTTGCTGTCGCCCCGGGTCCCTGCCGCGGTCCTCGGATGCTGTTCCCCACCTTCGACTACTTCCTGTTCCTGCCCCTGGTGGCCCTTGCCCACTGGGTGCTGCGGGCCAACGGGCACCGCACGGCGTGGTTGCTGGTTGCCAGCCTCGCGTTCTACGCCTCCTGGAACCCCGTGGATACGGGCCTCCTGCTCCTCGTGATCGCGCTCGCCTACACGATGGGGCGGGTGGTCGCGGCCCTCCGAGAGCCACAGCGCGGGCCGGCGCTGCTGGCGTCTGCCCTGCTGCTGCTGGCCCCGCTGCTCTACTACAAGTACGCCGGATTTCTCCTCGAGAACCTTCGGTACGTCTGGCCCGACGCCCCGACACCCCCCGCGTCTCACCTTCCGATCGGGATCTCGTTCTACAGCTTCCAGGCCCTGGCCTATGTCATCGACGTGCGGCGCGGGCAGGCGCCGGAGAAGGACCCTCTCCGGTTCACGACCTTCCTCCTATTTTTTCCTCACCTCGTGGCCGGCCCCATCCTCCGTGCGTCGAACCTCCTCACGCAGCTCGCGGCCGAGCGGACCCTGTCCCGCACGGATGTGGGTGAAGGCCTGGCGCGGCTCGGCGTCGGCCTCGTCAAGAAGGTGCTGGTCGCCGACGTCCTGCGGCTCGGCATGGTGGACTCCGTGTTCACCGACCCCGGATCGTTCACGGGGCTCGAGGTCCTGGTGGCCCTCTACGCCTACAGTCTCCAGATCTACTGCGACTTCTCGGGGTACACCGACTTCGCGATCGGCTCCGCGCGCCTGTTCGGTTTGCGCATCCCGGAGAACTTCGACCGTCCCTACCAGGCGCTCTCCGTCGCGAACTACTGGCGACGTTGGCACATGACGCTCTCGGATTGGGTCCGCGACTACGTGTACCATCCCCTCGGCGGCTCTCGCGGGGGCGGGTGGGCCCCGTACCGGAACACCCTCATCACGTTGCTCATCTTGGGCTTCTGGCACGGCGCGAACTGGACGTTCCTCGTGTACGGCCTCGTCCACGGCGGCGCCGTGTGCCTGAACCGTTGGTGGCGGAAGTCGGGGCCCGGCGCCACCTCGTCGGGATCCACCGGTGTGGCGGGCGTCGTGTGGAGGTGGGCGCTCACCTTTCACTTCGTGGTCTTGGCACGCATCCTTTTCCGCGCCGATGACCTCACCCAGGCATGGGCGTTGGTCCAGTCCCTCGGCAACCTGGCGCTCGTGATGCCCCGGTTCGCGCCCCATGCCTGGGTGGTGTTGGGGCTCGGGTATCTCGCCCATTTCACCCCGACCCGCTGGACCACCCTGGCACGGACGCGCTTCGCCCTCCTCCCCGCGCCGGTGTGGGGCACCGCGCTCGCGGTGGCGGGCTGGGCCTGCGTGCGCTGGGGCCCCGGAGACACGCTTGCCTTCATCTACTATGACTTCTGACACGAACGGCGCCCCGCGGGGCGACCTCGAGGGCGGCTTGAAGGGCGACCAGAAGGGCGACAAGAGCATCGAGGCGCGGGGCCCCGCTCGGGGCGGGATCCGGGCGCTGATCACGGCGTTCGCGACCGCGGGCGCCTGTGTCGGGCTCGCCTACCTTCACCCTTCCCTCGCCGCATATCGCCCGTGGATGCCGGGAGATCCGCTCCCGATCCTCTCCACTCTCGTGCCCGATCGCGGCGTCCGTGTGGTCGAGGACGGCGTCAATGGCCTCACCTTGGCCGCCGATCCGACCCCAGCCCCAGCCGGCGAGGCGGGGGCGTCTGTCGGTGCGGACCGCGCCGCCGTCGCACCAGGCGCGGTCGCCGGCGGGGCGGCGGATGGCACCACACCTCCCACCGCCGACGGCGTTCTGGCACCGCCGACCAACGTGACAGACGGTGACACACCCAACCCGGCGCGCGCCGCCGCCGCGCTCGCGGCAGGGCTCCCGGCCCGCCCTCCCGGCGTCCCGACCCCGCTCGTGGATCCCGACGATCGGGGCATGGCCCCTTTCTACCGGGCGCTCCATCGCGCAACGCAGGGCGAGGGCCTCGCCCGGGCCGCCCACTACGGGGACTCGACGATCGCCGCGGACGGGATCACGTCCACCGTGCGCGCACGCCTCCAGGCGCGGTTTGGAAACGGGGGTCCGGGCTACCTCTCGGCCGGGATGGATCCGCGCTGGAGCATGCGGCGGGACGTGACGATCGGGCGCAAGGGGGACTGGGAGACCGTCAGCCTGCTGCTCGGAGGCGGCGGCGGGCGCTACGCCTACGGGGGCATCGTGAGCACCGCGGCGGCGGCCGCCTCGCTGTCCATCACCGCACCCAAGGGACCGGACGGCAAGCCGACCCCGATGCACCGCTTCGAGCTCTGGTTTCAGGCGGGCGCCGACCGCGGCGCCTGGTGGGCGGCGCTGGACGGCAAGGGCGTCGGTCAGGGCACCGCGCTCGCGGAGGCCACGGGAGACCGCCACCTCCCCGTGGACGTGCCCGAGGGCTACACGACCGCCTCCTTTGGGACGGCGGGTGGGACGGCGGGTGGCGCGGGCGCGGGAGAGGCGGCCGAACCGCCGGCCGGAGGCGTCACGTTTTATGGCGCCGTGATGGAAACGAAGGGCCCCGGCGTCGTATGGGACGCGCTCGGGGTGGTCGGCGTGGGTTCGCGATCCTTCACCCAACACAGCAAGAAGCACCTCGCGAGCCAGGTCGCGCAGCGCCGCCCGGACCTCGTGGTCGTCATGCTCGGCGGCAACGAGCTCGGGCTGCCGGTGCTCGGCCGCGGGGACGGCAACGCCTACATCCCCTACTACCAGGACACCGTGCGTCGGCTCCGCGCGGGCGCCCCCCAGAGCGCCTGCCTGCTCATCACGCCGCTCGACCAGGGCACGCGCGAAGGCGGCACTCCCGGCACCAAGCCCAACCTTCCCAGGCTCGTCGAGGCGCAACGCAAGGCCGCCGCGACGGAGGGCTGCGCCTTCTGGAACGGCTATGCAGCCATGGGCGGCCCTGGCGCGATCGTGCGCTGGGGAGCCATGAAGCCCCCGCTCGCCTGGACCGATCTCGTGCACCTCTCGACCAACGGCCAGAAGATCATCGGCGACCTCCTCGCCGACGCGATCGAGCACGGCTTCGACGGCTGGCTGGCGGCCGGGGGCCCCAACCGTGCGCCGCTCCCTCCGCCCGGCCCCCCCGCCGAGGCGCTGGCAGAGGCGCCCGCTCCCCCCGCGCCCGCTGAGGCCACACCCGCGCCCCCCGCTCCGCCGTCGAGCGTGGCCACGCCATGACAACGTCGCGACGGGGCGCTCGCTTCGGCGCGGCCTTCGTATTGGGAGGGGCCGGGTTCTTCGCGCTGATCGCCCGCGGGGAGCACGGCGTGGCCGCCACGCCCGAGCCGGTCGCCGCCGGCACCCCGCTCGCGACGGTCGCGGGCGCCGCGGTGTCCGCCACCTTCATCGAGCGCCCCCCCGAGCCGGAGTGGGTGGTGCGGTACACCGTGCCCGCCGGCGTCCTCCCCGTCGACGAGTGCGCGAGCAAGGCCACCATCGAGTCCCCCGGCGTCGCGCGTCCCGAGAGCACGGCGCCCACCCCCGCGCCGCCCCCCACCGCCGAGCCCGGCCCGCCGCCCGCCGAGACCGCGGGCATGGTCCGGGTGGACACGACCGCCGGCGCGCTGAACGAGCAGCTCCCCGAGCCCATCCGCGCCCGGCTCGGGTTCGGCGCACCGTTCGACGTGTCGACCATCGCCCCGGAGCCGCTGCGCGGCCGCACGGAGGACCTCGCGAGGGTACGCGCCGTGCTCGCCAAGGCGGAGCGGCGGGAAGGGCACACGCGCCTGTCGTTCTGGGGCGCCTCCCACGTCGCGGGCGAGTACTTCACCGGGGATCTACGGCGCATCCTCCAGGACCGCTACGGCGACGCCGGCCACGGCTTCGTCATGCCCGCAGCCCCCTTCACCGGCTACCGCGGCACCGACGTCAACCTCTGCACAGGTGGTAGCTGGACCACCGACTTCCACAACCGAAAGGGCGGTCGCGACGACGGCCTGTTCGGCCCCGGCGGCATGAGCGTCGAGGCGCTCGCGCCGACCAGCTACGGCTGGGTGCAGACCACGAAGACCAACCCCCACGGCCGCGCCGTCACCCGGTTCGAGCTGCTCTACCTGCGCCAGGCCGGCGGCGGGGCGATCGACGTACACGTCGACTCGACCGATCCCATCCGCGTGCCGACGGGCGTGCGCTCGGCTGCCGCACAGGGCCCCGGCGCCGCCGTCTTCTCGGTGTCCGAGGGCCCCCACCGCCTCGCCGTGTCCGCCGCGGGGGACGGTCCGGTCCGCATCTTCGGCGCGTACATGGAGCGCGACGTGCCCGGCGTCATCGTCGACGCCATGGGCGTGAGCGGGCGCACCGCCGCTTCCTGGCTCGCGTGGGACGCGGATCTCCAGGCCGCCTACCTCGGCCGCCGCCCCGTCGACCTCGCGGTGCTCGCCTACGGCACCAACGAGGCCAACGATCGGGGCCTGTCGGAAGACGAATACCGCGCCACCCTGCGGAAGGTGCTCACGCGCATGCGCCGGGTCCTCCCCGATGCCGCCTGCGTGCTCATCGGCCCGAGCGACCGCGGCCGCAAGATCACCGGCAACACCTACGCGATCTGGAGCCACACGGCCTGGGTGGCCCGCACCCAGCGCGAGATCGGCCCCGAGTTCGGCTGCGCCACCTGGGACCTCCAGGAGGCCTCGGGCGGCCCGGGGAGCATGTTGCGGTGGTGGGGAGCCACCCCGCAGCTCGCCGCGGGAGACCTGATCCACTTCACCGCCGCCGGCTACCGAGAGCTGGCGACGCGCTTCGCAGCGGCGTTGGACGCGCTGTAGGTCCTAGAGCAGGTCGACCTGGATCGACCGGATCTGGCACTTCAACGGCAGCTTGCCCTGGTGCCCGAACGTCCAACCGGGGGCGTCGAGCGTCTCTGCTTCTTCAAAACCGCTCTGCAGATCGGGATCCGTACGGCGGGCATCGAAGGCGTCGAGGAAGTCGAGGTCGGGCACGCGCACGCACGGCCGACCCTCCTTCGTGTTGAACGTGTGGCCCGCGAGCAGCCGCACACAACGCCAGCTGTGCTGCATCCAGGCGTCCGGGTTCTCGCTCGTCTTGAGGATCACCCGGAGCCCGACGGGGCCGATGATGGCGAAGGACTTCAGGTCCCCCGTCTCGAGGTCACCCTGGCGCCCGCCCATGGTGTGGAACTCGACCACGCGCCGCTCGCCGGACAAGTTGAGTCCGGCGAAGGCGACGAGATCGAAGCGGAGCTTCGGGGGGACCTCCCAACGCATCGGCTAGCCCTTCGCGAGGAGGGCGGCGAGCGTGGCGTCGTCGAGGCGGGCCGGGTGGCCGCGCCAGATCACCTTGCCGTTCATCAAGAGGGCGGCGGCCGGGATCCCGCTGACGGAGTAGGCCTTGGAGAGATTGCCGTCCTTCTCCTTGCCGATCGGGAACTTGGCCTTGCTCTCCTTGATGAACTCCTCGACCTTCTCGTCGGTCGCGGACTTGGTCACCTTGGTGATGCCGACCACCTGGACGCCCATCTCCTTGTACTTGCCTTCTTCTTCGGCGAGCTTGGGGAGCTCCTTCTTGCAGTGCGGGCACCACACTTCCCAGAAGACGAGCAGGGTGGCCTTGGAGCCCGAGAGGTCGGCCTTGCCCTGGAACCACTTGTCCATCTCGAGCGGGGCGGCGTCGGTGCCGATCAGGTTGATCTCGGCGGCCATGCGGCCCGCGGCCTTGCCGGCGCGGGTGCCAGCGTACTTGCCGGTGAGGTCGGCGAGCTTGGTCTTGGCGGTGGCGTAGTCGTTCAGCTTGATGGAGTCCTGCACCTCCGTCATGAGCTTGCCGGCGGCCTCCTCCTCTTCGGGGTTGGCGGCGGGCGCCGCGCCGGCCTTGCCGGGGGGAGCCTTTTCGAGCGTGGCGACCTTCTCTTCGATGGCCTTGAGACGCGCATCCATGGCGTCGACTTCGCTCTTCTGAGCGCAGCCCACGAGGGCGAGGGAGAGGAGTGCAAGACGGAACATTTCGATTCTCCGAGCGAGGGACGGCGGCGCATAACACCGCCGGTGCGGCGGTGCGAGCGACGGGATAGGGAACCCGGCTTTCTGGAATCGACCAATGGCGGCTCAGTACATTTTTGTCATGAAGGACCTTCGCAAGGCCTGGCCGGGCGGCAAGGAGGTGCTCAAGGGCATCTGGTTGTCGTTCTACCCAGGGGCCAAGATCGGCGTGCTCGGCGGGAACGGCGCGGGCAAGTCCACGCTCCTGCGCATCATGGCCGGCGTCGACACCGACTTTTCGGGTGAGGCCTGGGCCGCGAACGGCGTGAAGGTCGGCTACCTCCCGCAGGAGCCCAAGCTCGACGAGACCAAGACCGTCCTCCAGAACATCGAGCCCGCGGTGGCCGCCACGCGCGCCCTGCTCGTCCGCTACGAGGAGATCGGCAACGCGATGGGCGACGAGGACGCCGACTTCGACGCCCTGCTCGCCGAGCAGGCCGAGCTTCAGGACAAGATCGACGTCGCGGGCGCCTGGGATCTCGACCGCAAGCTCGAGATCGCGATGGACGCCCTGCGCGTCCCTCCGGGCGATGCGCTCGTGGGCCCCCTCTCCGGCGGCGAGAAGCGCCGCGTCGCGCTCTGCCGCCTCCTGCTGGAGCAGCCCGACCTCCTCCTGCTGGACGAGCCCACCAATCATCTCGACGCCGAGAGCGTCGCCTGGCTCGAACGCACGCTGCACGACTACCCGGGCACGGTGGTCGCGATCACCCACGACCGCTACTTCCTCGACAACGTGGCGGGCTGGATCCTCGAGCTCGATCAGGGCCACGGCATCCCGTGGGAGGGCAACTACACCGGCTGGCTCGAGCAGAAGCAGAAGCGCCTCGCCCAGGAAGAAAAGGGCACGGTCGCCCGCCAGAAGACGCTCGAGCGCGAGCTCGAGTGGATTCGCATGTCGCCCCGCGCGCGCCAGGCCAAGAGCAAGGCCCGCATCAGCGCGTACGAGGAGATGTTGACGGACGAGCCGGAGGAGCGCCGCAGCCGCGCCGAGCTCATCGTGCCGCCGGGGCCGCGCCTCGGCAACCTGGTGATCCAGGCCATTCACCTGAAGAAGGCCTTCGGCGACAAGCTCCTCTTCGAAGACCTCAACTTCAACCTCCCCCGCGGCGGCATCGTCGGCGTGATCGGGCCGAACGGCGCCGGTAAATCCACGTTGTTCCGCATGATCACGGGTGCGGAGTCGGCGGACGGCGGCGAGCTCCGAATCGGTGAGACCGTCAAGCTCGGCTACGTCGACCAATCGAGGGACTCGCTCGATCCCAACAAGTCGGTGTACGAGCTGGTCAGCGGCGGGCGTGACACCATCAAGATCGGCGGCCGGGAAATCAACTTCCGCGCCTACTGTGGCGCCTTCGGCTTTCGTGGCACCGACCAACAACAGAAGGTGGGCACGCTGTCCGGCGGCGAGCGCAACCGCTTGCACCTCGCGCGCATGCTGCAAGAGGGCGGCAACGTCATCCTGCTCGACGAGCCTACCAACGATCTCGACATCGACACCCTCCGCGCGTTGGAGGACGCCCTCCTGGGCTTCGCCGGGTGCGCGGTCGTCACGTCCCACGATCGTTGGTTCCTCGACCGCATCGCAACGCACATCCTGGCGTTCGAGGGTGACTCCCAAGTGGTCTGGTTCGAGGGCAACTACCAGGACTACGAGAAGGACCGCAAGCGCCGCTTGGGTGCCGAAGCGGATCGGCCGCACCGGCTCAAGTACCGGCCGTTGGTTCGATAGTCCGCGGGAGTCTTGGGGCGGGGGCCCGCCCCCGCAACGCCCCGAAGGCGGTGGCCGACGTGACCCGAGCGCAGGTGCCTTCGATCGGATAGCACGCGAGAATGCGCGTGCTTTCCTGGCTGGGACTCGTCGTCGTGGTCATGTTCACCGGAGCGTTCGTCTGGCAGGTCTCCAGCTTTCTCGCGGCGGCGGTGCTCGCGAGCATCGCCGGTTGGGGTTGGTCCACACGCGACCGTGTCCCCGGCGTGCAAGGCAAGACCTCGCTCGTCTGCGCGCTCGGCATGGGCAGCCTCTATTTCTCCGCCGTTTTCAACGAAGTGGCGAAAACGCTCGCCCTCACCGACCTCGGCGCTGCCCAACTCCTCATGGTCGGCAGCATGCTGTTCATGGTCCCGGGGCTGGCGGCGTGTGTGTACGCGAGCAGAACGCTTGCGCGCGGCAAGGGGCGGTCGGGTTGGCTGGGGCTGCTCGGGCTCTTCAATGTCGTGGGCTACGCGATCGTCCTGTTCGTCCCACCTGTGCGGACCGAGGAGTCCGTGGCGCCCGCGCCTCCCGGGTAGGTTGCCGGGGCGCGGGCGGCGCCGCTCGGGGCGCCGGGGCACCGCGCCCCACGTCGGTCGCCCGGGCCCCCTGAACGGCCCCACACACGGCCGCGTGAACGCTACCCCAGGTGCCGCCCGCCCTTCCCGCCGCTGCCCTTGCCCCCGGCGCCACCCTTGGCCCCGGCGCCGCCCTTGCCGCGATCCTGACCGCCGCCCTTGCCGTGATCCGCGCCCGCACGCTTGGGCGCTGCGACCGCCGCGCGATCCGGGGTGCGGCCCTTGCCACGCTTCGGCCCCGCCGCGCTGGCGGCGGCGCGTTTGTTGGCGGCGTGCTCGACGCGGTCCGGCGACGTCGCGCGGTCCCGCGCGCTGCGGAGGCGCTCGCCCGTGTCGAGGCGGCCGCCCGCCTTGAGGCGCTCGACCTCCTTGAAAATCGCGGCATCGGCCTCGGTCACGAGGTTGACCACCTTGCCCTTCGCCCCCTGGCGGCCCACGCGGCCGATGCGGTGGAGGTACTCGCTCGCCTTCTCGGGGAGCTCGTAGTTGAGCACGAACGCGAGGTCGTCCAGGTGCAGGCCGCGCCCGCCGAGCTCGGTGGTGATGAGCACGCGCCCCTCGCCCGCGCGGAAGGCCTTCAACGCCGCCTTGCGCTCGTTCGGCTCGAGCGCGCCGTGGATCACGATGATCGAGTGCCCGCGGTCACGGAGCGTGGCGCCGACGAGGTCGGCGGTTTCGCGGCGGTTGCAGAACAGGATGCCGCGCGCGCTCGGCGCCATCGCGACCAGCGTGTCATGCACGGTGTCGAGCCGCTCGATGGGCCTCACCTTGATGTTCTGGATGCTGACCGACTCGGGGGCGCTGTGCGCGTCCTTCGAGAGGAGGAGCACCGGGCGCTCGGGCCGCACCATCGCCCACGCGCGGATCGCCTCGGGCAGGGTGGCCGAGATGAGGGCCAGCGCGTGCTCGGGCGGGAGCCCCAAGAGGATGCGGTCGATGTCGCCCCGTTGGCCGGGCGCCAGCAGCGTGTCCGCCTCGTCCACGACGATGAGCCGCACGTCGTCCAGGCGGATCAGCCCTTCCTTGAGCAGCGCGACCAGCCGCGGCGGGTTGGCCACCACCACGTCGACCGGGTCGGCCAACTGGAGCCGCTGCGCGCGCTCCGCGAGCCCGCCGGATGCCGCTCTCACCCGCGCCTTGAGCGCGTGGGCGTGGCCCTTGATCGCCTTCATCGTCTGGTCGACCAGCTCGCGGGTGGCGGTGAGCACGATCGCGCGGGGGCGGCCGCGCTGGGTCACCTTTCCCTCTTCCGCTTCGATGGCGTGCAGGCGTTGGAGCAGGGGAAGCGCGTAGGCGAGGGTCTTCCCGGAGCCGGTGCGCGCCACCACGATGGCGCTCACGCCACCGAGGAGCGCGGGGATGGCAATTCGTTGAACGGGGGTCGGCTCGACGAGGCCCACGGCGGTGAGAGAGTCGGCAAGAGGCGGCAAGAGCCCGAGATCGGCAAAGGACATGGCGCCTTCTATCCGGTCCCGCTGACACTCGGCTGATCGTGTGGTATGACTCGGGAGCGCGGGGTGTCGCAGCGGCACCACCCCCCCCAACCCCGGTGTTGCTCCGCCCCGCGCATTTCCCCCCTCCGATCCCCTCGGATCGGGGCCCGCCGAGAGCCGGCTACCCGCAGGTTCCGCCGGGTGCGCCGAGCGCCACCGGTGCGCTGATGACGCCGGTGAAGCGGATCGTTCGCTCGGGTGACGTGCGCTCGAGCGACAGGTGCAGCCCCCCCACCGCGGTGGGCGGGGCCCAGGCCCACGCGCCGGTTCGGCCGCTCTCGAGCGTGTACTCCCAGCCGGTCACGTCGGCGGTGACGGGGTCGATCGTCGCGACGTAGCGGTCCTTTGGCGTCAACCCCACCCCCTCGAACGACACGACGAGCGCGTTGTCTCGCGTCTCCACCCGGGTGCCGGGGTCCTTCCACTTCGAAGGCGCGAGCAGCCAGTACTGGTCGTTCGTGAACAGCGCCCACGCCTGCTTCAGCACGGGATCGTCCCCCGCGTAGGGCACGGGCACCACGGCCACGCAAGCGCGCCCCTCCTTGTCGGTCCAGCGCACCTCGGCCTTCTGCCCGGGAATGTCCCAGCGGTGCGCGCGCGACGTGTCCCCCGCGACGAAGGTGAAGGCGAGCCCGGGCTCACGGTAGGGGTCTCCCGCGCGGGCGACCACGCGATCGAGGAGGGAATTGGGGACCGCAGGCTCCGCGGCGAGGGCGGCGGCGAGGAGGAGGAGCATCGGGGTCGGCTAACGCGGGGGGCCGGGTGGATCGTGGGTGGGGCGCCGCGGCTCCCTTCGGTCGCGGCCGCCCTGCGTCCGGCTGGCGCGGGGCGGGTCATCGCGGGGGTCCTGGCGGTACCAAACAGGCAACGCAAGCCCGGCGCGATGTCGCCGGAGACGCGATCGCGGCCACAACTCGGGAGGATGTCGAGGACGTCGCGAGTAGTGGCCGCAATTCGAGGCGACCCCGGCCACAACTCGCCAGGATGTCGAGGACGTCGCGAGTACTGGCCGCAATTCGACTCGACCACGGCCACAACGCGGCAGGATGTCGAGGACGTCGTCAGTAGTGGCCGCAATTCGACGCCATCGCGGCCACAACTCGCCAGGATGTCGAGGACGTCGCGAGTAGTGGCCGCTGGTCCCGGCCTCGAGGGGTTCCTGACGCACACCTCGGTGATCGGCTCCCGCTACGGTCGCGCGACGAGCGGAGCGGGCTCGAAAAGCCGGCACTGGCGAAGACAGCGCACTGGACTCGGCCTCGAAGCACACCAGCTCGGATCCGCGGATCACACCCGCCATACGCCGCCGCGCGCACCGCGCGCACCGCGCGCACCGCGGGCGCCCGAGCCACCGCGCGTCCACCCGCGCCCCGAGCACGCGTCCCGGGGGTGCGGCGCCTAGCCTGTCTCAAGCCGCACGACGGACCCGCATTTCCGACACTCATACCGCGATGAGCCAGAGCCAGATTCCCGGTCGGTCGAGCGAGCCCACGGCCGCTGCCCTCGAGTTGCACTTGCTGCACCATCCCCACGGCCCGCGGTGCTGCCTCGGCTGGGCTGGCTGAGGGCGCATACGTCTTCGCGCCGACGGCGCGGCGTTGCGAGTGGAGGGCACCAACGGCGTCTTGCAGTCTGGACACCAACCATCTCGCGTGGGGGTCACGCTCCGGGCACATTCGAGGCAGTAGGCGGGGTTCACAGCCGGATGGGCCCCCTTTCCCCGATACCACATCGTCGTAAGGAGGTCACGATCGGCACGCCAAAGGTCACGGCTCCCCCCGCGAGGGATCCGCAGGGCGCGCGGTCGCCTCGACCGCGCGGTTCCGGGCGCGGCGTCCGCGCCGGGCCCGAACCGAGGCGCCCCGCGCCGCTGCCGAAGGCGGGCGAAAGCCACCTTCGGCCCCTGGCCGAAGGTGGATCGTACGGCCCGGAGAGAGCCCGACCCCGGCGGCCTCCGCCGGGGTCGCGGCCAGCCTCTACTTGGCCGGCGCCGAGTAGATCTCCGCGCCCTTCTCCACGAACTCCTTGGACTTCTCGTCCATCCCCGCCACCATCTCGCGCACCTGCTGCGTGATCTCCATCGAGCAGAACTTCGGCCCGCACATCGAGCAGAAGTGGGCGGTCTTCGCGGCGTCCGCCGGGAGCGTGGCGTCGTGGTACTCGCGGGCGATCTCGGGATCCATCGCGAGGTTGAACTGGTCCTCCCAGCGGAACTCGAAGCGGGCCTTGGAGAGCGCGTCGTCGCGGTCCTGCGCGCCCACGTGCCCCTTGGCGAGATCGGCGGCGTGCGCGGCGATCTTGTAGGCGATCATCCCCTGCTTCACGTCCTCCTTGTCGGGGAGCCCCAAGTGCTCCTTCGGGGTGACGTAGCAGAGCATCGCGGTGCCGTGGCTCCCGATGATCGCGGCGCCGATGGCGCTGGTGATGTGGTCGTAGCCGGGGGCGATGTCCGTCGTGAGCGGCCCGAGCGTGTAGAACGGCGCCTCGTGGCAGTGCTTGAGCTGGAGATCCATGTTCTCCTTGATCTTGTGGATCGGCACGTGGCCGGGCCCCTCGATCATCACCTGCACGTCCTGCTCCCACGCGAGCTTCGTGAGCTCCCCGAGCGTGATGAGCTCGCCGAATTGCGCGGCGTCATTTGCGTCCGCGATGCAGCCGGGCCGCAGGCCGTCCCCCAGGGAGAAGCTCACGTCGTACTTCTTCATCAGGGCGCAGATGCGATCGAAGTGCGTGTAGAGGAAGTTCTCCTTGTGGTGCGAGAGGCACCACTTCGCCATGATCGAGCCGCCGCGCGACACGATGCCGGTCACGCGCTTGGCGGTGAGCGGGATGTAGCGGAGCAGCACGCCCGCGTGGATGGTGAAGTAGTCCACACCCTGCTCGGCCTGCTCCTGGAGGGTCTCCAGGAACACGTCGATGTCGAGCTTCTCGGGGCGGCCCTTCACCTTCTCGAGCGCCTGGTAGATGGGCACGGTGCCGATCGGCACGGGCGAGTTGCGGATGATCGCCTCGCGCGTCTCGTGGATCTGCTTGCCGGTCGAGAGATCCATGACCGTGTCGGCGCCCCACTTGACGGACCAGGTGAGCTTCTCGACCTCCTCCTCGATGGACGAGCCGATGGCGCTGTTGCCGATGTTCGAGTTGACCTTCACGAGGAAGTTGCGGCCGATGATCATCGGCTCGCTCTCGGGGTGGTTGATGTTCGCCGGGAGGATGGCGCGGCCGATCGCGATCTCGCTCCGCACGTGCTCGGGCGTGCACCCCTCGCGGATCGCGACGAACTGCATCTCCTCGGTGATGACGCCCTGCCGCGCGTAGTGCATCTGCGACACGTTGGCGGCGCCCCGCTCGCTCTCACCCAGAAGCGCCGCACGCCGGGCGATCCACGGCTTGCGCAGCGGCGGCAGGCCCTTGGTCACGTCGTGCACGCCGCTCTCGTGGTGCGGCCCGCGCGTGTCGTACAGGCGCAGCTCCTCGCCGTTGGTGAGGATGACTTCGCGGTGGGGAACGCCGAGCTCCCCCGTGGTGACGCGCCGGCTGCCGGGGATCTTGTCGCCGGGGATCTTGGTCGTGGGATCGGTCATGGTCGCTTTCCTCCGCCGGTGCGAACCGGATCAGGTTCTACGGTGTGATCTCAGGCCCAAAGCCTCGAAGTGAGGCGGGGGCCACCCGTAGCGCGGGCGGTTCTTAACCCCGGGCGCGGAGGAGAGGGGGGAGGATTTCGGGGGCCACGATAGGCTCGCTCCGCCCACGGTGCCGCGCTGCCGACGATCCCCTGGTACACCCCCCTGCCGCCCGACGCGCGGCTTCCGGCGCTCTGGTGAAGCGCTTCCTCGAACGCCTGGAGGCCATCGGCAACCGCCTCCCCGATCCGCTCGTGCTCTTCGCGGGGATGGCGCTGCTCGTCGTGTTGTGCTCCGTGCTCCTCGCGGGCCAGTCGGTCACGCACCCCGGCACGGGGGCGCCCGCGGTGGTCCAGAGCCTCCTCACCGGCCCCTCCGTGCGCCGGATGTTCACCGAGGCGGTGAGGAATTTCGCGAGCTTCCCGCCGCTCGGCACCGTGCTCGTGGCCGTGATGGGGATCGGGCTCGCCGAGCGCACCGGCCTCGTCGCGGCGGTGCTCGGCGGGCTCGTGCGCTCGCTCCCGCGCCGCTGGTTGACGCTCGCGCTCGTGTTCGCGGGCGTCAACAGCTCCATCGCGGCCGACGCCGGCTTCGTCGTGCTCGTGCCGCTCGGCGCCGCCCTCTACGCGGGCGCGGGCCGGCATCCGCTCGCCGGGCTCACCGTCGCGTACGCCGCGGTGTCCGGCGGGTACGGCGCGAACATCGTCATCACCGCGCTCGATCCGCTCCTCGCGGGGCTCACCCAGGCCGCCGCCCAGCTCGTCGCGCCCGCCACGCTCGTGCCCGCCACGTGCAACTGGTGGTTCAACGCCGTATCCGTGGTGCTCCTGTGCGTCGTCGGCACCTTCGTGGCCGAGCGCGCGGAGCCCGGGTTCGGCCCGTGGGGCGGCTCGGTGGTGGTCGACGCGGGCCCGCAGCCGTCCGTGGCGGGCCCCGCGCTGGCCGCGGTCGCGTGGCTCGCGGTGGTGGCGGGGCTCGTCGTGAGCGGCATCCTGCGCGCCGACGACGGCGGCTTCGGCCCCCTCTACGAGTCCGTGGTCGTCCTCGTCGCGATCGGCGCGGCGCTCCCCGCCCTGGTGTTCGGCATCGGCAACGGCCGCATCCGCTCCACGGGAGACTTCGCGGGGCTCCTCGCGGAGGCGTGCGCCGGGATGGGCGGCTACATCGTGCTCGCCTTCGCCGCCGCCCAGTTCGTGGCGTGGTTCGCTTGGTCCAACCTCGGAATCGTGCTCGCCGTGACCGGCGCCGACGTGGTCCGCCCGCTCGGCCTCGGCGCGGAGCCGCTCCTGCTCGTGATGGTGCTCGTCTCCGGCGTGGTCAACCTGCTCATCGCGAGCGCCTCGGCCAAGTGGGCGATCATGGCGCCCGTGTTCGTGCCGATGTTGATGCTGCTCGGCGTCTCGCCCGCCGAGACCCAGGCCGCCTACCGCGTGGGCGACGCCGTCACGAACGTGCTCACGCCGCTCCTCCCGTACGTCCCGATCGTGCTCGTCGCCGCGCGGCGCTACGTGCCCGGGGCCGGCCTCGGGACCGTGCTCGCCGCCCAGGTCCCGTACGCGATCGCGTTCGGACTCTCCTGGACGCTCCTCCTGCTCGGCTGGGTCGCGATGGGCTGGAGCTTGGGTCCCGGAGCTTGAGTTGGTTGGGCGCGAGCCACGCGGGGCCGCGGTGCCCGGCGCGGTGTGACCGTCGTCTTGCTCCCAAGCGCGGGAAGGACCGCGCCGACCGCGGCGCCGTTCACGGTGTCCTGCTCGAGCGGGCCTACTCGAGCGCGAACGTGGCTTGGATCGTGAGCTCGAGGGGCGTCGTGCCCGGGGCGATCGCGCCGTCCGCGTCGGAGGGCTCCGTCACCTCGGTCTGGACCATGTTTCCGTACGAACGATAGCCCCCGCCGCTGCTGGTGGTCCCCTCGGACACCGTCCGCACCTCCCCGAGCTTTGCCCCCGTCCCCGCGGCGAGCTGCCCCGCCTTCTCCTTCGCGGCCACGATCGCCATCTCGCGCGCCCGCTTCTTGTGCTCGGGCATCGTCGTGGAGTGGTAGCTCACGTCGACCGCGGTCACCCCGCTCGCGACCGCGGTGTCCACCACCTCGGCGACGCGTTCGAAGTCCTTCGTGCGCACGTTCAGGAGGGTCGTGCTGGTGTAGCTCACGACGCGGTTCGCGTCGTTCCAGCGGTAGTTCGGGTCATCCGTGGTGCCGCCGAGCTCGAGCGCCTCGGCCGGGATTCCGAGCGCGAGCACGGCCGCCCGGAAGGCCTCGACCGCCTTGCCGGACGCCGCGTGAGAGGTCCGCATCGTGGCGGCGGTGGACGAGAAGGTGAGGCTGATCGTGGCTTCGTCGGGCGCCACGTTGATCCGGGAGGTGGCGGACACGCTGACCTCGCGCACCGGGGCGTCGCGCCCCGAGTCGTGGGGGGGCGGGCAGGCGGCGAGGAGGAGGACGAGGGGGAGGAGGCGCATCGGGTGCTCGGCGAGGGGAAGGGGTATCGCGGGGCGGGGGCGTGCCACATGCGCCGCAAGGAGCAACCTGCGGGAACCGGCTCCGACGCGCGCTCCGACGCCCGCTCCGACGCCCGAACGGACTTTTCATCGTGCTGAAGCCCGAGTTCGGTTGCGAGACGAAACCGCTCTCGGGTTTCGTCCTGGTCAAAGGGGAGATCGGTTGCGGAACGAAACCGCTCTCGGGTTTCGTCTTGGTCAAAGCGGAGATCGGTTGCAATTCAGCTCCCTCGCAAGCCGCGGAGGCGGGTACGAAGCGCGACCGGCGCCGTTGTTGCGCTCGTTCGCGGACGCACGGCTGATCCTGCGGGTCGAACGTCAGGCCTGCCGGACGCCGACGGTACGCCGCACGATCCCCGCGGGGCTCAGCGGCGGCCCCTGACCCATGAGGGGCCCCCATCGGTGGCGAGCTACGCGCCGCCCGGGCAGGACCGGGAGGACCTCTCGCAGGAGGTCGCCCTCTCGATCGTGCAGGCGCTCGCACGCTTCCGCGGTGAGTCGAGCGTCAAGACGTACGTGCTGCGCATCGCGCACAACGTCGGGCTCCGCCACGCGATGCGTCGGCGTCAGCTCCCCGAGGGAGGGCTGGACGATGTGCCCGACGACCGTCGCGACGCGGCTGCACCGCGCCAAGGCCCGCCTGAAGTCGTTGTTGGAGGACGAATGACACCCGATCCCGATCTCGCCGCGTTGGCGACCACCTGGAAGGAGGACGACATGACCAGCCTGCACCTCACGTTCACCCCCGCGAAGCTCGCGCACACCAACCGGTGGGAGGGCCGCCTCACCCTCGTCTTCGCCGTCATCATCGGCGGGTTTGCGGCCACGGCCGCTGGATCCGGCTTGCTCGGCCACGACCCCGCCCTGGTCGTCCTCGGCGTGCTCCTGACGGTGTTCGCCTTGCTGCTCGGTCGCGCGAGCCGGGGGCTCCGCGCGCGCGCCCGCGTCGCCGACACGCTGCTCGAGGGCCCGCCGATCGACGTTGCGCGCGGGCATCGGCACCTCGTCCACACCCGGCTGTGCGCGATCCGGAGCCCGACGGCGATCGGGATCACCTTCGCGCCGTTCCTGCTCTACGCGGCCCTCGTGGCGTACGGGGCGATCCCCGCGATGATCGCCCTGTTCACCGTCACCGGGTTCGCCGGCCTGTTGGCCTGGGTGCATCTCCACACGGTGCCCGCTCTCCGCGCGGAAGTGGCACGCCTGGACGCGCTCATCGAGGAGCTCGGGGCGGACTGAAGGGGCGGGGCGAAGGGGCGGAGTGAGGGGCGAGCCCCTCGGCGTGCCGGCGAGGGAGCCGCTCGAACCCCGCGTCGACCGTCGCGGATCGTGCTAGGAAGGCGGCCATTCCCCCCGCGCGCCGCGCCTGACCCCGATCCCGAGAGCTCCCATGACCACCCCGACGTCGACCATCATCTGGACCCAGATCGACGAGGCGCCCGCGCTCGCCACCTTCTCGCTCCTCCCCATCGTCCAGGCGTTCACCAAGGGCACCGGCGTATCGGTCGAGACGCGGGACATCTCCCTCGCGGGCCGCATCCTCGCGAACTTCCCCGAGCGCCTCGCCGCCGAGCAGCGGGTGGACGACAATCTCGCCCAGCTCGGCGAGCTCACGCTCCAGCCGGAAGCGAACATCATCAAGCTCCCGAACATCTCCGCGTCGATCCCCCAGCTCAAGGAGGCGATCGCCGAGCTCCGGGCGCACGGGTACGCCATCCCCGACTACCCGGAGAACCCCACGGACGACGCCGAGCGCGCCCTCCAGGCCCGTTTTGCCAAGGTGCTCGGCAGCGCGGTGAACCCCGTGCTGCGCGAGGGCAACTCCGACCGCCGCTGTCCCCCCGCGGTCAAGAACTTCTCCAAGAAGCACCCGCACAAGCTCGGCGCGTGGTCGCCCGACTCCAAGTCGCACGTCGCCCACATGTCCCACGGGGACTTCTACGGCTCCGAGGCCTCGCTCACCCTCGACAAGGCCACCAAGGTGCGCTTCGAGTTCGTGGCGGCGGACGGCGCGGTCACCGTCCTGAAGAAGGGCATGGGCCTCCTCGCCGGGGAGATCCTCGACACTTCGGCCCTCTCCGCCTCCGCCCTCCGCGCGTTCTTCGCGGCCCAGATCGACGACGCGAAAGAGAGCGGCGTGCTCCTCTCCCTGCACCTGAAGGCCACGATGATGAAGGTCTCCGACCCCATCATGTTCGGCCACGCCGTCACCGTCTTCTTCGCCGACGTGTTCACCAAGCACGGCGCCACGTTCGCGAAGCTCGGCATCAACGCGAGCAACGGCCTCGGGGACGTGTATGCTAAGATCTGCGCGCTCCCCGCCGCTGAGAAGGCCCTGATCGAGGCCGACATCCAGGCCGTCTACGCCACGCGCCCCGCGCTCGCGATGGTGGACTCCGACAAGGGCATCACCAACCTCCACGTCCCGAACGACGTGATCGTGGATGCCTCCATGCCCGTCGTCGTGCGCGACTCCGGCAAGATGTGGGGGGCGGACGGCAAGCTCCACGACACCAAGGCCATGATCCCCGATCGCTGCTACGCCACGATCTACCAGGCGATCCTCGATGACTGCCGCGTCAACGGCGCGCTCGACCCCGCCACCATGGGCAGCGTCCCGAACGTCGGCCTCATGGCGCAGAAGGCGGAGGAGTACGGCTCCCACGACAAGACGTTCGTCGCCACCGGGACCGGCACGATCCGCGTGGTGGACGAGGCCTCCGGCGCCACGCTCGCGGAGCAGGCCGTCGAGAAGGGGGACCTCTTCCGCGCCTGCCAGACCAAGGACATCGCCGTCCGCGACTGGGTCAAGCTCGCCGTGCGGCGCGCCCGCGCCACCGGATCGCCCGCGATCTTCTGGCTCGACCGCAGCCGCGCGCATGACGCGCAGGTCATCGCGAAGGTCGAGACCTGCCTCGCCGAGCAGGACACCACCGGCCTCGAGATCCGCGTCCTCACCCCGGTCGACGCGATGAAGTACTCCCTCGAGCGTATCCGCAAGGGCCTCGACACCATCTCGGTCACCGGGAACGTCCTGCGCGACTACCTCACCGATCTGTTCCCCATCCTCGAGATCGGCACCTCCGCCAAGATGCTCTCGGTGGTGCCCCTCCTCGCGGGCGGCGGCCTGTTCGAGACCGGCGCGGGCGGCTCGGCCCCCAAGCACGTGCAGCAGTTCGCGAAGGAGGGCTACCTCCGCTGGGACTCGCTCGGCGAGTTCTCGGCGCTCGCGGCCTCCCTCGAGCACATCGGCCTGACCTTCGGAAACAAGCGCGCCGCCCTGCTCGCCGAGACGCTCGACGTCGCGATCGGCAAGTTCCTCGACGAGAACAAGTCGCCCGCCCGTCGCGTCGGCCAGATCGACAACCGCGGCAGCCACTTCTACCTCGCGACCTACTGGGCCGAGGCCCTCGCGGCGCAGTCGGGGGACGCCGGGCTCCAGGCGCGCTTCGCCGGCGTGGCGAAGGCGCTCGTCGAGAACGAAGCGGCGATCAACGTCGAGCTCATCGCGGCGCAGGGCGCTCCGGTCGACATGGGCGGATACTACCAGCCCGACGCCGAGAAGACCGAGCGGGCGATGCGTCCGAGCGCCACCCTCAATGCGATCATCGACGCCTTGAGGTAGGTCGACCGCGCCTACGCGGCCAGCCGCCCCGCCGCGAGGAGCGCCTGCGCAACGGGGAGGATCACGCTGGTGACACACACCGTTGCGTCCGCACGCTCCTGCTCCGGGGAGGGGACGCCGTGCGCCGCGAGCCGCTCCGTCCATTCGAGCGGGTGCGGTTGGGGGTCACCCAGGCGGGCGAACACCGCGGCCACGGCCTCGCGGACCTCGTCGCCGCCGGCCTCGATCGCCCACCGCACCGTTGCCCACGCCAGCTCCGCGTGCTCCGTCTCGTCGCGTACGATCCGCTCGAGCACCGCGCGAACGGCGGGATCGGTGGCGCCCGCCAGCGCCCGCTCGGCGAGCCAGGCCGCGAGCGTCTCGCCGAGCGCGCCGTCACGGGCGGTCCACGCCGCGAGCTGCGCGAGGTTGGCGGCGATCGGAGCCTGGCCCCCCATCTGCATGGGAGCGGGCCCGATAGGCTCGCCGAGGTACGCGCTCGCAAGGGTGAAGCAGTCGAGCGCGTGGCGGAGCTCCTGCGCCGCGGCGCGCTGCGCCCGCGCGATGAGGCCGGGAGGCGCGCCGTGCGCGAGCAGGTCGAGCGCGAAGCGGTGGAATCCCGCCACGGACGAGTGCTCGGCGCGGGCGTTTTCCCGCCAGTACCGTCCGATCTCCGCCCGCTCTGCCGCGGTGAGCTCGGTGACGTCGGGCCGATCGGGGCCGTCCGCCCACCCGGCGACCGGGATCGCCTCGGCCTCGACGGGGGTGCCGGTCCCATCGAGGTACGGCCGGCCGTAGCCGCAGCAGGTGAAGCAGGTGTACTCGTAGGTGCAGTCGCGCCCGGACTGCTCGAGCAGCTGTGGGTTCTGGGCACCGCAAAAGATCTCGTCGCTGGTGAGGAGGAGATCGAGGGCGGCGTCCCCCGATGGGGGGCATACGTCCGGATCCGCGGTGGTCCCCGAGTCGGCGCCGGTGTCCACGCCCGTGTCCTCGGCCAGCGCGTCGAGGCTGACGGTCACGACCCTCGGCGGACGCTCGTCGCAGGTGCCGCCGAAGCCGCTGCAACCGGACGCGCCGGTGAGGCCCAATCCAAGTGACAGGAGCAGGTGGTTTCGTAGCGCGCGGGCGGCTTCGGGCGAGAGCGTGCGGGACATGCGGGCTCCTCGGGGCGGCGGAGAATAGCCGCGGTCCGCCGAAGATGCCGCGCGTTCCCATACATCTCTCCATTGACATTCGCTCCCCCCTTCCCGTAGAAGTCCGGCTGCGCTCGCCACGCGGGCGCCCGGCGATCGAAGCTTCCAGGTCCAGCGGAACGGCTGGCCCGACGCCCTCATCCCCACCCCCGAGGCCACCGTGTCCCACCCGTCGCTCCGTCACATCCTGATGCTCTCCCTCCTCACCTTTGCCGGCGCTGCCCAGGCGACCAGTGACACGTGCGAGGTGGTCCCGCCCTTCACCCCGAGCTTCGACCCGGTGCTCGAGTGGGAATGGACGGGCAGCACGACGCTGCCGACGCACATCCAGGTGATGATGACCCCCATCGTCATCGACGTGAACATGGACGGCACGCCCGACGTGCTGTTCAACAGCTTTGCCGGGAGCCAGTACACCATCAACGGCGTGCTCCGGGCCATCAGCGGCGCCGACGGCAGCGAGCTCTGGACGGTGACCGACCCCGCCTACGAGACCCGTGGCATCAGCCAGATCGCCGCGGGCGACATCGACAACGACGGGCTGCCCGAGATCTGCACCGTAGGCGAGAGCGGGGCCCGCCTCCTCTGCTTCGAGAACGACGGATCGTTCAAGTTTGCGATCAATTCCACCTTGAACAGTTGGGGTGGCCCCTCCTTCGCCGACCTCACGGGTGACGGCACGGTCGAGATCATCAACGGCAACCAGGTGTTCAGCTCCACCGGCTCCCTGCTGTGGACCGGCAGCGGCGGCGTGGGTGGCCTCCCCGGCACCGGCCCGGTCTCCTTCGCCGCGGACATCAACCAGGACGGCGACCAGGAGGTCGTCAACGGCAGGACGGTCTACAACCCTGACGGCTCGGTCTTCTGCCAGAACACCTCGGTGAGCGACGGGCTCGCCGGCGTCGGGAACTTCGACGGCGATGACGAGGGCGAGATCGCGCTGGTCTCGAACGGTCGGGTCACCCTGCTGGACGACGATTGCACGCTCCTGTGGACGACGGCGATCCCCGGCGGTGGGATGGGTGGCGCTCCCAACATCGCCGACTTCGACAACGACGGCGACGTGGAGATCGGCGTGGCCGGCGCCAGCCGCTACTCCGTGTTCGAGACCAACGGCACCGTCAAGTGGAGCTCGGTCGTCCAGGACTTCAGCTCCAACCGCACCGGCTCCTCCACGTTCGACTTCGAAGGCGACGGCGCCGCCGAGGTCGTCTACGCCGACGAGCGCAAGCTGCGGATCTACGATGGCGCCACCGGCACCATCCGCTTCGAGGTCTCCCACGCCTCCGGCACCGGCTACGAGAACCCGGTGATCGCCGACGTCGATGGTGACGGAAACGCCGAGATCGTCATCTCCTCCAACAACTACGCCTTCTCGGGCCCCAACGGCATCCAGGTGTACGCGGACCGCACCGACGGCTGGGTGAACACCCGCGGCATCTGGAACCAGCATGCCTACTCGGTCACCAACGTGAACGAGGACGGCACCATCCCGGCCGACCCGGACACCAACTGGCTGGACCCCGAGCTGAACACCTTCCGGTCGAACAGCCAGGGCACCGGCACCACCAGCGCCTTCGCCGCCCCGGACCTCGTGGCCAGCCTCGACGCCCTCGCCTGCGTGGAGGACAGCTACGACGCCGTCGCCCACATCACGGTCAGCAACGACGGTGACGCGCCCTCCGCGGCCGGCGTGGTCGACATCTATGACGGCGACCCCGAGGCCGGCGGAGCGCTGGTGGGCTTCGCGTCCATCGCCGCCTTGGCCCCGGGCGTGAGCGTCACCGTCTCCCAGACCTTCGAGGCCCCCGGCGGCACGGCGGAGATCTTCATCGTCGCCGACGCGGACGAAGCGGACGCCGAGTGCGACGAGGAGAACACCGACTCCCTCAGCGCGGACCTCGCCTGCACGCCGAACGACCCGCCGGTCGCCGTCTGCGCCGATGTGTACGCGGCCGCGGACCACGAGTGCCTCGCCGACGAGAGCATCGACGACGGCTCGTACGATCCCGATGGTGACCCGCTGACCATCACCCAGAGCCCCGTCGGTCCCTACGGCCCCGGCACCACCTCGGCCGAGCTCACCGTCTGTGACGACTCGGGCGCCTGTGACACCTGCACCGCCGTGATCGAGGTCGTGGACGAGACCGCCCCCACCGTGGACTGCGGCGCCACGGCCGACATCGCCCCCAGCGACGCCTCGGTCGACTTCACCGCCACCACCACCGACAACTGCGGCTCCACCGTCACCATCGACGAGTACGACTGCTTCAAGGTGAACTCCAACGGAAGCGTGCAGAGCAAGCTCGACTCCTGCGAGGTCATCCTCGACGGCGACACCATCACCGTGGTGGAGGGCGGCGGAGTGGGCACGCAGATCACCTGGACCGCCACCGCCACGGACGACGCGGGCAACACCGTGTCCACCGAGTGCGGCATCGAAGTGGCGAACCCCGGCGATGGCAGCGGCTGCAACCAGGGCATCGGCAACGGCTCCGAGGACTGCGATCCGGGCAACAGCAACCAGGGCGACGACACCAACAGCAACGACGAGAACGCTACCAGCGGTCGCGGCAACAGCCGCCGCTGATGTGTCCGAGGGCTGCCCTCGCTGCGCGTTCTCGCGTGGCGGGCAGCCCTCCACGGGCGGCTGCTGTTCGGGCGTAGGCCGTGTAGGGCCGCCTCAGGCCCGGAAGGCGCCCTCGAGGTCCTCGACCAGGTCGTCGATGTGCTCGAGGCCCACGGACAGGCGGATCAGCCCGTCCGTGATGCCGATCGCGCGGCGCTTCTCGGGCTCGATGCTCGCGTGCGTCATGAGCGCGGGCACCTCGAGGAGGGACTCGACCCCGCCGAGGCTCTCCGCGAGCGTGAACACCTTGGTGGCGGCCACGAACCGGCCGGCCCGCCCGGCGTCCCCCTTGAGCTCGAACGAGATCATGCCGCCGAACCCCGACATCTGGCGCTTGGCGATCGCGTGGTTGGGGTGGGTCTCGAGGAGCGGGTGGTACACGTGCGTCACCTCGGGGTGCTTCACGAGCCAGTCCACCAGCTTCAACCCCGACTCCATGTGGCGGTCCATCCGGACGTGGAGGGTCTTCAGGCCGCGGAGCGTGAGCCAGCTGTCCATCGGGCCGGGCACGGCGCCGGCGGCGTTCTGGAGGAACTTGATCTGGTCGTACGCCTCGGTGTCGCTCGTCATCATGACGCCGCCGACCACGTCGGAGTGACCGTTCAGGTACTTGGTGGTGGAGTGCACCACGAAGTCCGCGCCGAGGGAGAGCGGGCGCTGGAAGTAGGGGGTGGCAAACGTGTTGTCGACCACGACCTTCGCGCCCACCGCGTGCGCGCGCGCCGCGACGGCCTCGATGTCGGCCACCTTGAGCAGGGGGTTGGTGGGGGTCTCGAGCCAGACGAGCTTCGTGCCGTCCGGGATCGCGTCCACGAGGTTCACCCGGGAGAAGTCCGCGTACAGGAACTTCAGGCCGACGTTCCGGTGCACCTTGTCGAACAGGCGGTAGGTGCCGCCGTACACGTCGTCCCCGCAGACCACGAGGTCACCCGGCTTGACGAGGGCGCGCACCAGCACGTCCGTCGCGGCGAGACCGGAGGCGAAGCAGAGGCCGTGCTTCGCGCCTTCGAGGGCGGCGAGGCAGTCCTGGAGCGCCGTGCGCGTCGGGTTGTCCGTGCGCGAGTACTCGTAGCCCTTGTGGTTGCCCACACCCTCCTGCGCGTACGTGGACACCTGGTAGATCGGCGTCATCACCGCGCCGGTCGTGGGGTCCGGCGCCTGCCCGGCGTGGATGGCGAGGGTCTCGAACCGTGCACTCTTGCTGGTCATGTCAGCGCTCCCGGGCCGCGCCGGTGACGCGGGCGATGTAGTCGATCAAATCGATGCGGGTGATGATGTCGGCCAGCTCGCCGCCTTCCATCACGATGGCGACCTTGGCGCGCTTGAACAGCTCGGTGAGCACGCCCACCTCCGTGCTCTCGTCGACGGTGAAGTAGGTGGACTCGACCAGGTCGCGCACCTCGATGTCGCCGCGGCTGCCCGTGAGGGCGCGCTCCAACAGGCGGCTCTCGGTGAGGATGCCGAGCACGTGCGTGCCGTCGGTCACGGGGACCTGGGACACGCCGTGCACCTTGAGCACGCCGATGACCTCGGTCACGCGCGCGGAGGGCGAGACGGTCACGAGGGCGCGCCCGCGGCCCTTCTGTTCGAGCAGCTCGCGCACGGTCCCCAGGCCGAGCTCCGGCTCGAGGAACCCGTTCTCGCGCATCCAGTTGTCGTTGAAGACCTTGGAGAAGTAGCGGCTGCCCGAGTCCGGCAGCATCACGCAGGCCCGGGTAGCCTCGCCGCCGTGCATCCGAAGCCACTTCAGCGCGCCCGCCACCGCGGCGCCGCTGGCCGGGCCGGCGAAGATGCCCTCCTCACGGACGAGGCGGCGCGTCGTGATGAAGCTCTCCTTGTCGTTGACGCGCACCACGTCGTCGACCTGGGAAAAGTCCATCGTGGAGGGGAGGAAGTCCTCGCCGATGCCCTCGACCTTCCAGGCGGCGGCGCGCGTGAGCTGGCCGGTGTGGAAGTAGTCGTAGTAGAGCGAGCCCACCGGATCCACGCCGACGATGCGCAGGTTGGGGTTCTTCTCCTTCAGGTAGCGGCCGACGCCGGTGATCGTGCCGCCCGACTCGAGGCCGGCCACGAACACGTCGAGCTTGCCCTCGAACTGCTCCCAGAGCTCGGGGCCCGTGCCCGCGTAGTGGGCGCCGGGGTTGGCGGCGGAGGTGTACTGGCTCGCGTAGGCGGCGCCGGGGGTCTCCGCGACGATGCGCTCCGCGGTCTTGTAGACCGAGCGCGAGTCTTCCGCGGGCACGTCGCTCGGGCAAACGACCACGCGCGCGCCGAAGGCTCGAAGCACGGCCCGCTTCTCCTCCGATTGGCGGTCGGCGATGACAAAAACGGACTTGTACCCGCGCACCGCCGCCACCATCGCCAGGCCCGCCCCGGTGTTGCCCGAGGTGACGCCCACGATCGTGCCGCCGGCCTTGAGCTTGCCGGCGCGCTCCAGCTCGTCGACGAGGCCCGCGGCGATGCGATCCTTTGCCGAGCTGGCGGGGTTCATCGAGTCGATCTTCGCGTACAACGCGCCTGGGACGCCGTGGGTCAGGCGGTTGAGCCGGACGCAGGGGGTGTCACCGATGCTGTCGAGGATGCTGTCGGAGAGCGGGCGCATTCGACCCCGGGGAGCGCCGCGCCTTA
The DNA here is from genome assembly GCA_030685065.1 of Pseudomonadota bacterium. Taxonomy (GTDB): domain Bacteria; phylum Myxococcota_A; class UBA796; order UBA796; family SXON01; genus CAJBVW01. Next base: position 27,583 of record JAUXQH010000031.1, read on the forward strand.
GCCGATCGGCCCACGCTTCTCCACCCCATTCCACCGCCCGGACCCGACGCGCGGGGGCGAACTCCCGGCGCCCTTCGACCCATCCGCCGGCGTGTCGCACCGCGGATCGCCGGAACGGCCTGATGCACGACGCGCCCACCGCCCGATTCCCCCGTATAGTGGGCACATCGCCACATGACCGTACGCGCCGCCAACACCGATACGCTCTTCGACGAAGCGACCGTGATCGGCGAGTACCCGGTGACCGCACCGGCGGTGCGCCGCCCGGTGTTCGTCGTCCTCGAGGGCAACGAGCTCCGCCGCGTGCACCTGCTCGACCGCGAGCGCACCGTGGTCGGCCGCGGGCCCGACTGCGACATCGTGCTCGAGGACGCCGGATCGTCCCGCCGGCACGTCGCGGCGTTCTGCGCCCCGGGAGAGGGCACGGCCGTCTGGCTCGAAGACCTCGGCAGCACCAACGGCACCTTCGTCAACGGCGAGCGGCTCGAGGGCCGGCGCGAGCTGGTCGAGCATGACCGCGTGCGCGTCGGCGCCACGCTGCTGTGCTTCAACCTGCGCGACGATCTCGAGCTCGACGCCGAGCGTCAGCTCATCCAGCTCGCCACCATCGATCCGCTGACCGGCCTGATGAACCGCGGCGCCTTCGACCAGGCGCTCGACCGCGAGTTCGACCGCGCCGTGCGCTACGGCCGGGCGGTGTCGTTGTTGCTCGTCGACGTCGACCATTTCAAGGTGGTCAACGACACCTGGGGCCACCCCGTGGGCGATCGCGTGCTCGCGCAAGTCGCGCACGCGCTCCGGGGCTGCCTCCGAAACGTCGACATGGCCGGGCGCTACGGCGGCGAGGAGTTCGCCATCCTCCTGACCGAGACCAACGCGGACGGCGCGGCGGTCGCCGGCGAGCGTGTGCGCCACGCGATCAGCGCGCTGGACATGGCGGTAGGGGACGATCCGGTCAAGGTCACCGCCAGCGTCGGCGTCGTGACATGGTCGCCGTTGTTCGCCAGCCCCGCCGAGCTGGTCGCGGCGGCCGACCGCACGCTCTACCGCGCGAAGAACAGCGGGCGAAACCGGACCGTGATCACGCATCTCTGACCGGGATCGTGGGTACGGGCGTGCCCGCCGCGCGCGGCGCACGGCGGTCGGTCCCTTCCGGGCGCGGCCTCCGGCCTTGGTCGTCCGGGCGAAGCGCCCGGACGGACCGGCCGCGCCCGAGCGCGCGCCCGCCCTCCAGGCACCTCACGCCCGGGCGTCTTTCCGCCTGCGTCGACCGGCTCGGCGCCGGCACGCTGGAGCTGTCGCTCGGACACGATCCGCTCCACGGCGTGCAGGTGGTACGGGCCGAGGCGTGGATCGACACGACTGGCGTCTTCCTGCGCTGCCCCGACATCCTTGACGCCGAGTGCGCACCCGGTCCCGACGATCCTTCCGGTAGCGCCGAGGCCGAGGTGGAGCCCACGGGGCGAACCACCTGGACGATCGCGCTGGTGGACCCCGAGCGGTAGCGCGCCCGCCACTCAGTACGGCTACGCGACCTATCGGACGCGCCAGGTGCCGGGAGGGGCGGCCGCGCCCCGCGCGGCCGGATCGGCGCCGCCGGGCGCGTCAGCGGCCGGCACGCGCCAGCCGAGGCCGGACGGCCGAGCCCCGCACGGGACCGCCCGGGCGCCCGCGCGATCGGCGGCCACACCTCGGTAGGATGTCGAGGACGTCGCGAGTTGTGGCCGGATTCGACGCGATCGGCGGCCACAACTCGGTAGGATGTCGAGGACGTCGCGAGTTGTGGCCGGGACTCGACGCGATCGGCGCACCCCCGCGCCGACACGACCCGCCACGCTCCCACGCGCCAGGTGCCGGGAGGGGCGGCCGCGCCCCGCGCGGCCGGATCGGCGCCGCCGGGCGCGTCAGCGGCCGGCACGCGCCAGCCGAGGCCGGAAGGCCGAGCCCCGCACGGGACCGCCCGGGCGCCCGCGCGCTCGAGGCCCCCCCGGCGAACTACTCGCGCAGCAACGCGTCGACCGTCTGCTGATCGGCCCCGGGAAACTTGTAACGGCCGAAGTCCTCGGGGCGGGCCCACACGAGATCGTGGACGCGGGCGCCGGTGGGCTCGCCGAGGATGGCGCAGCGGTAGACCACCATATCGAGGGTGTAGCCGTCGTACGCGTGCGTGACGTGGAGCACGCGGTGGCCGATCTGCACGCCCACGTCGAGGCGATCGTGGAGCGTGCGTCGCAACGCGTCACCATCGCTCTCACCGTCGAGCACGCGCCCGCCCGGAAACTCCCAGAGCAGGGGCAAGGCGGCCTCGGGCCGGCGCTGGGTGATGAGGTATGCGCCATCGCGCTCGATCTCGGCGGCCACGACGCGGATGTGGGACACGGGCAACGCTCCTCGAAGAGCCGGGGAGGATAGCACAGGCTCCGCCCTCGGCAATGGCGCGGGATCCGACGTGACGACGGGCGGTCATCTGCCGTCCTGCCTCACTCGATCCTCCGGAAACGCGGGGCTGGGCTACGGGCGGGCGGGGCGCCGCGCGGGTATCCTACCCGGGTCGCAGAGGTTCACATGATCCGCTCCTCCCTGAAGTCCGGTCTGAAGAGGGTGCTCGGGATGGGCAAGCCCGAGGCCGCGCCGCCGCCCGCCGCCCCCGCATGGCGCGCCGACGCCGTCACGAGCGCCATCCCCTACCCCAAGCAGCCGCCCGCCCCGAAGGCCGCGCCGGTCGCCCCCGCCCCCGTGGAGGCCGCGCCGATCGAAGCCGCCGCGCCGGTCGAAGCCGCGCCGGTCGAGGCCGCCCCCGTCGAGGCCGCGCCGGTCGAGGCCGCCCCCGCCCAGGCGCCCAAGGCCGCGGTCGAGCCCGCCGCCTTCGCGGCCTCCCCCGCCACGCAGACCGACGTGGTCGGCGCCGCGCTCACGATGGAAGCGCTGCAGGAGATCATGGACGAGATGGTCCGGCCCGCCCTCCAGGGGGACGGCGGGGACATCACCCTGATCAAGGTCGAGAACAACGACGTGTACGTGAAGCTCGTCGGCTCGTGCTCGACCTGCCCCTCCTCGATCATGACGATGAAGCTGGGCGTCGAAGCCCTGCTCAAGGAAGAGTTCCCGAGCATGGGCCAGCTGATCCAGGTCGACTGACGGCGTGACGGCGGGTGCCCCCCCATCGGGCGGCACACCGTCAGGCCCCCAGCCTCACGCAGCCCGCTCCCACATCCCCGGCACGACCCCGGGGGACACCCATCCGGCGCGGATCCACGCGTCGATGGGGTGGTGCACGCCCACCTTGCCGACGTAGAGCAGGCGCAGGTCCCCGCCGGCGTCGAGCCACGCGCGCACACGACGGTAGCCGCGCAGGTACACGGTGTCCTTGGCGTACACGCCCGCGATGCCCGGCTCCGCGAGGCCGCGCTTGACGCGGAGCGCGATCTGCCAGGCACCGCCGCGCCCGGCGTCGGGCACGAGCGCTTCGTAGAGGTCGCGAAAGCCCATCGTCCGGGCGAGGCGCACGGCGCGGATCATCAGCGACTGGCGCGACACGAACCCCGGCGAGAGCGCGCGCACGCGCTCCTCCGCCACGATCGCGAGGCCCTCCTCGGTCAGGAGGCTGCGCGCGAGGCCGGTCGCGAAGATGTGCAGCGGCTGGGCCTCGCCGTTGCTGCCGCGCGTGGCGTGGACGTCGATCTCGTGCGCGACGAGGCCCGCGCGGTCGGTGTCACGGAAGCGCGCGGCGGGGTTGACCCGCACGCACCGACGCGTGGCGTCGACCAGCACGCGCGAGGCGAGGACCGAGTCCCAGCTCACCTCCCAGTCGAGGAGGCCACGGTGACGCAGGGCGTCCCGAAACGTGGCGAGCATCCGATCGGCCGCGACGTTTCCCACCATCGCGCCGGAGGGTGGGGTGGTCGAGTCATTGGCGGGCTCGTCGGACAGGTCGTCCTCGGGGAGCCAGTCGGCCAGGGCGGCGAGCCGCTCGAACGAGCCGGCGTCCCGGAGCTCGAGGGCGACGACGAGCGCCCGGGTCTCCGCGATGGCCCCGGCCACCTCGGCGCCGAGCGGGTGGGACAACGGGACCACGAGCCCGTCGAGCAGCTCGCGGGCCTCCTGCGCCCACCACGCGGGCGCGTAGACGAACGGAGGCGCCTCGGCGCCGGAGAGGAACGCGGCGCGGGCGTCGGCGATGTTCTCGGGGTTCAGATGCGCGGAGAACCGGATCGCCGCGTGCAGGACGTGCAGACGGGCGTCCGCGTTCACGATCTCGGCGGGGAGCGGCTCGAGCATGCCGCTACGGTAGCACCGGCTTATGCGCGGCCGGCCATGGACCTCACGATCGCGGAGATTGCGGCCCTCCCCATCCCGCTGCTGCGGCAGGGGCTCGCGACGTGGGTCGCCTCCCACGTCGACACCACGCCCGGCGCCATCGCCGCCCTCCGGTCCGCGTTGGAGGCCCGGCTCGCGGCGGCGAGCGACCCCGCGCTCGCCACGATGCTCGCCGCCTTCGCGGTCGCGGGCACCGACTACCGGCTCTACGAGGCCGATCCGTTCGCGCGGGACATGACCCGCCTCTACATGGCGGCGCTGACGCCCACGTGGAGCGCCTTTGGCCTCGACACGCTCGATGCGTGGCTCACCTCCGGGCCCGCCCGTCGGATGGTGGTGTGCAACCACCTCTCCTACACGGACACCCAGCTCACCGACTCGCTGCTGGCCCTCGAGGGGCGCGCGGCCTTCGCGGACCGGCTGGTCGCGATCGCCGGGCCCAAGGTCTACACCGACGCGTGGCGACGCCTCGCGGCGATCTCGCTGAACACCCGCAAGACCGTGCAGTCGAGCGCCGTCGCGACCGAGCAAGGCTCGCTGACCGCCCGCGAGGTCGCCACCGTCGCGATCGAGACCCTGCGCGACTGCGAGCGCATGATGGATGCCGGCTACGTGATGCTGCTCTACCCGGAGGGGACACGCTCGCGCACGGGGCGGCTCCAGCCTTTCCTCCGCGCGGCTGGGCGCTACCTGCAGATCCCCGGGCTGTCCGTGATGCCGATGGCGCAGACCGGCTCCGAGCGGATCTTCCCCATCGACGATCCGATCATGCACCCGGGGCACGTCCGCGTCGCGTTCGGAGCGCCGTTCGTGAGCGAGGCGTTCCCCGGAAAACACGGCGCCCTCGCGGAGGCGCACGCGCGGATCGGCGCGCTGCTACCCGCGGAATACCAGCCGGAGTCCCAGGCGGGCGCCATCGGCTAGCGCGCGGATGGCTCCCCTCGCCCGGGCCGCTCCGCGTGTCTACGGTCGGGTGGGGAAGGACGGGAATGGGCTATCTCGAGGGCGTCGCTCCGCGCTGGATCGCGGGGGGCCTGCTCGTCCTCCTGCTCGTCGCGGCCGAGGTCGCCGCGCGGCTCGGGCGCCGGCGCACCCCCCCGGCGTCCCCCGAGCTCCGCCGCCTGATCGACACGGTCCAGGCGGCCGTGCTGGCGCTGCTCGGGCTGCTCCTCGCCTTCACGTTCTCCATGGCGGCGGAGCGCTACGAGACGCGGCGGGTGCTCGTGCTGAGAGAGGCCAACGCGATCGGAACCGCCTGGCTCCGCGCGGGCGGGCTGCCCGATCCGACGGCGGGGGAGGAGCGCGCGCGGCTCCGCGCCTACGTCGACGTGCGGCTCGCGTTCTACGCCGCCGGAGAGGACCAGGAGCGCCTCGACGCCGCGCTCTGGAGCGCCGAGGACCTCCAGGCCGCCCTGTGGTCGACCGCGATGGAGGAGGCACGGCGGGCGCCCCAGGCGATCCCGCTCGGGCTGCTGCTCGCCTCCCTCAACGAGGTCATCGACCTGCACGAGGAGCGCGTCACCGCCATGCAGGCCCACGTGCCGGGCGAGATCCTGATCATGCTGATGTTCGTCGCCCTCATCGGCATCGGGAGCGTGGGGTACTCCTACGGGCTCGCCGGCCACCGCCATCACGCCGCGAGCGCGGTCCTGGGGCTGCTGGTCGCGGGGATCGTGCACGTCATCCTCGGCCTCGACGAGCCACGAGCCGGGCTGATCGCCGTGAGCCAGCAGAGCATGATGGACCTGCGGGACACCCTCGACCGACTCGATCGCAGATGACGGCGCGCCTCCCGCCCCTCATCGCGGTCGCGCCTCGTCGACGACCGGAAGCGGCGCGGCGGCGCCCTCCACCCAGGCGAGCCGGCGGCCCCGCGCGTCCACCACGAGGCGCGTGAACCGCAGCGCGTCCATGCCGAGCAGCCCCGGCCGGCCGCGTCGATAGATGTAGCGCCGCAGCGGCAGCGCCCTGCCGTCGATCGCGGCGTGCCGGACCTCGCGGATCAGCACCTCCGCGACACGCGCGCCGCCGGGGCCGGTGCCCTGGCGCTCGGCGGAGTAGCGGGCCAGCTCCGCCCCCGTCGTGAGCGGCAGGTACGTCTGGTCCGCGCCGGTGTCGACGATGACGTCGACCGTTCCTCCGTCGACGTCCAGCCGTGCCACGAGCCGCGGCCCCACGCCGCGCTCGCGCCGAAGCCGCACGGCGCTCGCGAGCAGGTCGCGCGAGGCGGCGGCGTCCGGGTCGTGGAGGCGCAGGCTCCGCTCGCCCGCGTCGAGCTCGACCACGAAGTGTCGGAAGAGGTTGGCCCCCAGCACGCCCGCGACCGGATCCGCCGGATCGAACGGGATGGAGCTGGTGGTGGCGAGGTCCCGCACGGCGCACGGCAGCCGCCGGAAGGTCCACCCGCCGATCGTCACGTCCCGGAGCACCACGCGGCGGAGCGGCACGCTGCCGACCTCGCCCCAGGAGCGCCGCAGCGTGGGGCGCGCCACGAGATCGAGGGCGGCGACGAGGTCATCGTCGCAGGTGGTGCGGGACGCGCCCGTGTCCACGAACCACAGCCTCTCGTCCACCAGGGTGTACGGACGGTGGCGATCCGCCGCCTGCGCGACGAGCGGCAGCGGCGCCATTTCGCCCGCCGCGGGGGGCGGAACGTGGAATGCGCAGCCGAGGAGCCAGGGAAACACGCGGCGCGCTACATAGCCGACCATGTGGTTGCTCGTCGGCTGCGCGGCCCCGGTCCAAGCGCCGGTCAAACTCGAACGCCCCGAGGACACCGCGGCCGACGTAGCCCGTGGCCCGCTCGCGTTCCGTTTTCCGTTGGCCGATCGCGCGCTCTTCGAGCAGCTCGTGGGTGTCGACCATGACCCGGTGGTGTACGGCGAGGGCATCGAGGGCGCCCAATGCACCAACTACGACGGGCGGGGCTTTCCGTGGTGCTACGACTCGCATGACGGCAGCGATTTTCTGCTCGACGGCGGGTTCGACGTGATGGACGCCGGGAGCACCCCCATCGTGGCCGCGGCGGACGGCGTGGTCGTCGCGACCGAGGCGAGCAACTACGACCGCTGCCACGCGACGTTCGAGGGGGTCGACTGCGACGGCTACCCGATGGAGGCCAACTACGTGATCCTTGAGCACGAGGGCGGCTACAGCACGCGGTACTGGCACATGAAGACCGACAGCGTCGTGGTGGCCGTGGGGGACACCGTCCGGTGCGGCGATACGCTCGGGCTGGTCGGATCGAGCGGGTACTCGTCGATGCCGCACCTGCACTTCGAGCTGCAGGACGCCGCCGGGATGACGACGGATCCCTACGCGGGCGCCTGGTCGCAGCCCGAGACCTGGTGGGTCGAGCAGGGGGAGGCAGAGGGGATGCCCGGCAGCGATTGCTGGGCGGGCGGCTAGTCCCGGAAGATCTTCGGCATCCGCCGATTGCTCTCCACGCTCGTCGGATCGTCCCGATCCCCCGGGAGCCGATCCGCCAGGCCGCTCTTGCGGGCGCGGGCGATGTCGAGGATCGTGACGGACGCGATCTCGGTGTCGGGGACGGGCTGAAGCTGGACGACCACGGACTCGCCGCGCCAGAAGTACGCCCCGAAGCGGGTGTCCCACTTGGACGGCCCGTACCGCTTCACGAGCGCCTCCCGCAGCTTCCACGTGGTGGTCGTCCCGGACGCCGCCAGGCGCACGCCGTACAGGCCGTCCTCCCCGAACGCGTAGAGGACCTGCCCCGTGCGGGCCCCCATCCAGCGGGCGAGCTGGTCGGCCTGCCGGGTGTAGAAGGTGGTCGCGAGCTTGGTGGTGGTGGCGTAGAGGCCCTCGTGGTCGGCCGGGCGGCCGCCCCACGGGATCGGGCCGAAGCCGAGCTCGGCGTCCACCAGGGGGGCGAAGGCGTCGCGCTTCGCGTCCTCGGCCGAGGGCGGCGCCACGACGAGCTCGGACGGCTCCCACTTCGCCGTGTAGGTGAGCTTCACGCCCGCGTAGAGCGGCACGGGGAGCTGCTGGCCGCCGATGGCCGCCGCGACGCAGCCCGCCAGCGTGGGATCCCCGCCCTTGCCCACCGTCACGGACGACTGGCCGTCTTCGAGCAAGGCGATGTCGACCTTCGCGACCACCGGCGCGGCGGTGCCGGCCGCGCGCACGCACGCGTCGATGGGGGCGGCGCGCCAGCGCACCGCGGCGTCTACCGCGGCGTACACCCCGCGGCGTTGCGCCTTCTGGCGCCACGCCTTCACCTCGCTCCTCACATTGGAGATCGGCGCCGGGTCGAGCGCGCCGGCCTCGTCCTTGTGGGGCGCCCGCTCGAACGTGACGGCCGCGGAGGCATCGGAGAGCAGGGCCGCGAGGAAGAGCGAGATCACGTCGGCATTTCCGCGGTTCGGGAGACTTCAGTACGTGCGGAAGACGTGGTCCCAGAGCGTGGTGCTCACGCCGAACTTCCGTCCGTCCTTGTTGTGGTGGTGGTTCATGTGGTGCGCCCGGAGCCGCTTCATGACCTTGCCCTGCACCTTGAAGTGGTGCACGTAGTAATGCGTCATGTCGTACGCCAGGTATCCGGCCACGTGGCCCGCGAAGAACGGGTAGACCCACACCGGCCCGAGCAGCGCGTAGAACAGGGCGAAGAACACCACCGCGAGGCCCAGGCTGGCCGCGGGGGGCATGACCAGCCGGTACTTGTCGTTCACCCAGTCGTGGTGCACGCCGTGGAGGATGAAGTGGAACTTGGGGCCCCACGACGTGTCCGGCACCCAGTGAAACAGGGTGCGGTGCAGCCAGTATTCGGCGAAGGTCCAGACGAAAAGGCCCGCCACCGCCGCTCCGAGCGCCGGCACCACCCCGACGCCCGCACCAGTCACGCCCCATCCGAACAACGCCAGGATCATGGGCACGAAGATGACGGGCACCACCAGGGCGGGCACGCGCGAGAAGAAGTCGATGAAATCGCTCTGGAACATGCGAGGCGACTCGGGACTTGCGCGCAGCATGGGAACCTCCGCCCGCCTGTTAGCAGAAGCGCGACCGCTTGCCAAGCTAGCTACAAACCGGCTTGGAAGTCAGTTCTGGCGCCACTGTCCGACGCGGCTGCCCACGCGCACCGGATCCCCCGGCGTGATCGTCCACTCCACCGTGTTCGGCGGGAACACCAGGATGACGGTCGAGCCCATCTCGAAGCGCCCGATCTCGTCGCCGCGCTCCAGCTTCGCCGGCGGCGTCAGGGCCACCTCGGCCCGCGCCTTGCCCTCGTTGGTGACGAGCGGGTCGTACACCACGCGCATGCGCCCCACGCCGAAGGCCCCGACCATGACCAGCGCGTACTCGCCGAGGTCGGACACGATCCAGCTCGTCAGGCGCTCGTTGCGGGCGAACAGGGCCTCGATGCGGCGGGTCGCGGCGGGGAACACCGGCCAGAGCGCCCCGGGGAGGTAGGAGTACCGGGCCACCGTGCCCTCGCGCGGCACGTGGACGCGATGGTAGTCGCGCGGCGAGAGGTAGAGGACCGCGAAGTCGCCGCCGTCTCCGTAGAGCGCGCTGTAGCGGGGGTCGCCGCCGAGGAGCTCGCGGACGTCGTAGCTCTTGCCGTCCGACTGCGGGATGCGCCCGCCCTCGATGCGGCCCACGGCGTAGGCCATCCCGTCGCACGGGGACACGATGGCGCGCGGCGCGGGATCGACCGGGCGCACGCCGGGCTTGAGCGCGCGGGTGAAGAAGTCGGTGAGGCTCCCGTAGTCCTCGAGCGTCCCCACGCACTCCTCGAGGTCCACCCGGTATTTTCCGACGTACCAGCGCAAGAGCGCCCGCTGCGCCGCGGCGGGGAGCCGGGTGCGCGCGAACACGCCCATGAGGCGCGCGGCGTGGTTTTTTGGGACGACCGAGAGGGCCGAGATGATCAGGGCGTCTTTCATTGGGGCGCTCCTATCCGCCGGTGTGCCGACGTGAGCCCGCCGGGCCGGGCTCACGTCGGCAACCGTGGTGCAACCCGTCGGTGTGCCGACATGAGCCCGCCGGGCCGGGCTCACGTCGGCAACCGTGGTGCAACCCGCCATGCGGGGGGGACCCCGCACGTCGTGGATGCTCCCGACTGCCGCCATGGCGCTCCGCGCACGGCGGCAGTCGCACCGTCATGAGGTGGCGCCGTGGCGCTCCGCGCACGGCGGCAGTCGCACCGTCATGAGGTGGCGCCGTGGCGCTCCGCGCACGGCGGCAGTCGCACCCGTGAGGAGCTGGCGCCGTGGCGCTCCGCGCACGGCGACTGCCGCCGTGGCGCTCCGCGCACGGCGGCAGTCGCACCGTGAGGAGCTGGCGCCGTGGCGCTCCGCGCACGGCGGCGCTTGCACCGTGAGGGGTGGCGATGTCGGCC
>JAUXQH010000033.1 GCA_030685065.1 Pseudomonadota bacterium
CGGGCGGCGGCGGCGGCCGTGGCGGCGGCGGCGGTGGCGGCGGCTTCGGTGGTGGCGGCGGCGGTGGTGGCCGCGGCGGCGACAACCGCTGGTAGTCTGCGTCCCCACCTGACGGTGGGGTAGCAACAAGGTGGGGGCGTCCGGGAAACCGGGCGCCCTCGCTTTGTTTTTGGGGTGCGCGGGCCGGGCGCCCTCGCTTTGTTTTTGGGGTGCGCGGGCCGGGCGCCCTCGCTTTTTTTTGGGGGTGCGCGGGCCGGGCGCCCTCGCCTTTTTTGGGGGGTGCGCGGACCGGGCGCCCTCGCTTTTTTTTGGGGGTGCGCGGGCCGGGCGCCCTCGCTTTGTTTTTTGGGGTGCGCGGGCCGGGCGCCCTCGCCTTTTTCTTGGGGCGGAGGAAGGGCGGGCGCCGGCTTCGGGCGTCAGGAGGCGGGCGCCGGCTTCGGGCGTCAGGAGGGCGGAGCCCCCCTCGTCGCCGTCAGGGGCTCGACCCCTCCGGTGGCGCAAACTGCGGGCCCATCTTGGGCGGGGTCATCGCGGCGGTGCGAAGCGCCTGTTCGGCGGCCCAGCGCGTGGCGTCGGGGGAGAGATCGACCACCCCGGGCACGGGCCAGAGGGTGCCGCACCCGGCGGATACCCGCGCTCCGAGCGCGCGATCGAGGGCGGCAGCGGCGCGCGGCGGGCCGTTGTCGCAGCCATGGGTGAGGAGCACGGCGCCGAAGCCGGCGTCGGCGAGCAGCCATGCGCTGGCGCGGAGATCATCGTCCGTCACGTCGGCGCCGGTGAGCGCGCGGCCGAGCGGGAGGGCCGCGGTCCAGTAGAGGCCCTCGGGGCCCCAGTGATCCACGCGCTCGATGGGGACGGTGGAGAAGGGGCGATCGAGCACGAGCTGGGCGGCGATGCCGCGCGTGCGGCTCTCGGGATCGACGCGCGAGAGCCAGGACTGGCCGATCTTGTCCGCGCCGGCCACGGCCGACCGGGTGAACACCGTGAGGTCGGCCACGGCGCCCGCCGGGAGCGCGTCGCGCGCGGCGTCACTGACGGTGACGCGCGGCAGCACGATGGTGGCGCGCGGCCACGGCACAAGGTCCCCCCACGCCACCTCGACGATGGCGGCGGGCAACAGCACCAGCACCCACGGCCAGCGCGCCGCGAGCGCCCCGAGCACGGCGAGGGCCAGCGTCGGCACCACCACGAAGCGCGCGGGGAAGTTCATCGGCTCCGCCACCCAGGCGAGGGCGCGGTTGAGCGTCGCGAGCGGCAGCACCACGCGCCCGCTGCTGGCGGCCACGAGCGCGCCGTCCCACCAGAGCACCGTCCCCAGCGAGAGGAGGAGGCCGCCCGCCCCTACGATCAGCCAGGGGACGGCCTTCTTGGGGGCTGCCACCGCGCCGAGCCCCGCCAGCACGAGCGGGATCCAGCCCAGGTAGCGGCCGCCGGTGTACGAAAGGGTCTGCCGGTCGGCGGTGCCCGCGTCTCGCGGTGTGAGGAGCTCGACGGGGTCGAGCGCGGCGCCACGAAACGTGTCGACGTCGTGGCGCATCGTCATCCACTGGCCGAACGAGTCCGCGCCACGCTGCTCGGTCGGGGCGTAGTTGGCGGAGAAGCCGCGGATGACGGGAAAGACGATGGCGACGGAGAGGAGCGCGGCCCCAGCGTAGCCGAGGAGGAGCTTGGGCCACGGGCGCAAGGTGGCGAGCGCGTACAGCGAAACCGCCGTGGCGAGGAAGAAGCCATGGTAGAAGCAGGAGAGCGTGGCGCCAGCGAGCGAGAGCGCGAGCGCGCCGAACCAGCGCGGCAGGAGCGTGGTTCGCGCCTTCACCAGGCACACGAGGCCGAGCGGGATCCACCAGGTCTGCCGGAGCTCACCCACGCCGACATGCTGGGTGAACGCGGCGAAGGCGGAGCCCTGCGCGAGCGCGCCCGCGACGAACGCGCCGAGCGGGCGCTCGCTCACGACCCTGCCGAGCCAGCCCGCGCACAGGCCGAGCAGGAACAGGTGGAGGATGGCCAACGCGTTCGACAAGGGGACGGGCGGCAGCGGAATCAACAGCGAGAGCAGGCCGTTGAGCGGCTCGATGGGCCATAGCTCCAGCCCGGTGGGGAAGTTCACGAGGTCGCTCTGGAGGCCGATGGGGCCGGAGAACGCCTCCGCTCGCATCCACCACAGGTTCCAGAGGTGCTTGACGCCGTCTCCCTCTACGCTGCCGACCGCCTCGGTCCAGAAGCGCGCGGGCGCGGGCCAGGTGAGCGCGAGCGCGAGCAGGAGAGACTGGAGCGGGAAGAGCCAGCGAAGCACGGTTAGAACGACCAGCCGAGGTTCAGGTTGAGGAGCGGGATGATGCGGCTGTCGCTCGCCGACGCCGATTGGGCCCCGCTCTGGGCGCGCGCCGAGCTGATCTGGTACTGGGCGCCGAGTTGGCCCTCGAAGGTGAGGCCGAAGCGCGCGGCGATCTTGTAGCCGACGAACGGGCCGATCGCGGCCGTGTCGCCCGACGCGTCGATGCCGCCCTGTTCAGTGGAGAGATGGGCGTACAGGATCTCGGCGCCCAACTGCATCCCGTGGTCGAACGAGCCGACGACGTAGTAGCGGGCCGAGGTGCCGACCTCGAGCAGGGCGTAGCCCGCCGGCGCGCCCACCCCGAGGATGCCCGCCAATCCCAGCTTGTCGACGATGCGACCCTCCGCCGTGACCTCACCCGTCCGGCTGAAGATGTGGAGCGGCGAAAACGTGATGGAGACGTGCTTGTCGTACGGCGGCTTGTCGCTCGCGGCCGCGTCGGGGAGCAGGGCGAGGGCGAGGGCGAACATCAATTTCTCCAGTGCGCGAGGGTAGCACGGACGGCCGCGCTGTCCGCTACCGCTTGCGGGCCAAGGTGTGCCGGTCGATCCCGAGCGCCCGGGCCGCGGCCGAGAGGTTGTCGGGCCAGGCGGCCAGCGCCGCCGCGATCGCGCGACGCTCCGCGCGCGCCACCGCCGCGGCGAGCGGCTCGATCTGCGCGATGGACTCGGGCTGCTCGACCGCGTCCCCCCGGATCTCGGGCGCGAGGTCCGCGATGCGGACGGTCCCGTCGCAGAAGACCGTCCACCGGAGGACCTCGGCGCGCAGCTCGCGCACGTTTCCCGGCCACCGCCAGGCCCGGAGCGCAGCCCAGGCCGACGGCGTGGGCGTGAGGGGCCGGCCGCCGAGGAAGGTGGCGACGAGCCGCTCGAGATCGCCGGGGCGCTCCCGCAGCGGCGGCGCCTCGAGGGTGGCCCCGCGCAGGCGATACCAGAGGTCTTCGCGGAAGGTTCCGGCCCGGACCATCGCCGCGAGATCCCGGTGGGTGGCGGCGATGACGCGCACGTCGACCTTGACCGGGCGCTCGCCTCCCACCCGCCGCACCGCACCCTCCTGCAGCACGCGGAGCAGCATCACCTGCACGCGCGGCGGCATCTCGCCCACCTCGTCGAGCAGGAGGGTGCCGCCGTGCGCCTGCTCGAACAGGCCCCGTCGCCGCCCGGCCGCGCCGGTGAAGGCCCCGCGCTCGTGCCCGAACAGCTCGCTGGTGAGGACGCCCTCCTCGAAGGCGGCGCAGTTCTCGGCCACGTAGGGCCCCTTCCCCCGCGCGCTGGCCTCGTGGATGGCGCGCGCCACGAGCTCCTTCCCGGTGCCGGTCTCGCCGTGAACGAGCACGGGCACGTCCGCGGCCGCGACCCGCGCGATGCGCGCCCGCAGGGCCACCATCGGAGCGCTCTCCCCCACCAGATCCCCCGCGACCCGCGCCTCGGCGCGCAGCCGCCCCACCTCGGCGCGGAGCGCGCGGATCTCCGGGAAGCCAGCGAAGTCCAGACGGACTTCCCGCACGGGGAGGGGGTGCGGGTCGGGCACGAACGCCGGCGGGACGACCTGGAGCATGCGCGCGCGGAGGATCTCCGCCTGCACCAGGAGCACCCAGGTGGTCTGGGCCTGGGGCGTCCCGGCCGAGAGCAGCACGTCGACCGCGAGCGGGGGGAGCGCGTCGAGCACCGGCGGGAGGGCGCCGAAGAGCGCGGCGTGGTCGGACGGATCGCGGATGGGGACGACGACCACCTCGGCGCGCGGCCCCCGCTCGCGCACCTCCGCCGCCAGGACGCCGGCGGCCTCCGCGCCGTCCGGCACCGTGAGGATCCACACCTCGGCGTAGGGCCCGGCATGTTCGAGCAGGCGGATCACGGGCCCGAGGTCCGCGGCGTCGCGCGGGCGGTGGTGGGGGAGCGGGCGCCCGAGCCCGCGGTCGGACCAGGTGAGGAGGAGGCGCGGAGGGTCGAGGGGCATGGCTGGTGCAGGATACACCGCTGACACATGGTGCATGGTGAACCATGTGTCAGCGGGGGCTTGGGGTCGATCCAGGCCCGCATTTCGGGCGCGGGGTAGCCCGCGCACGGCATCTCCGAGTAGAGTGCGAGCCTCAGGAATACACCCATGCGCGTCTTGCTCACGTTGTCCCTCGCCTCCGTCCTGTTCACGGGCTGCCGGAAAGAGGAGGTCGACGTCAAGGACGACCCTCCGGTCGTCAACCTGGTGGACGCCGATGGCGACGGGTTCGACGAGGAGTCGGACTGTGACGATGCCGACGCGAGCGCGCACCCCGACGCGACCGAGGTGTGTGACGGCGTGGACAACAATTGCGACGGCGTGGTCGACGAGGGCGTGCCCGGGCTGACGTGGTACGCCGACGCCGACGCGGACGGCTACGGCGATCTCGCGAGCGCCATCTCCGCGTGCGAGGCCCCCGCGGGAACCGTGGCCGAGTCGGGCGACTGCGACGATACGGACGCCGCCTGGCATCCCGGCGCCGCCGAGGACGACTGCACCGATCCGAACGACTACAACTGCGACGGGTCGGTCGGCTACGCGGATGCGGACGCGGACGGCTTCGCGGCCTGCGCGGAGTGTGACGACAGCTCGGCCGCGGTGAGCCCCGCGGCCACCGAGGTCTGCAACGACATCGACGACGACTGTGATGGCGCGATCGACGACGCGGACGCGAGCCTCGACGTCGCCACGACCGCGAGCTGGTACGCGGACACCGATGGCGACGCCTACGGCGATGATGCGAGCGTTGTCTCTGCTTGCGACGCGCCCTCCGGCACGGTGTCCGTGGCGGGTGACTGCGACGACACCGACGTCGCCTGGCATCCCGGCGCCACCGAGGAGGACTGCACCGATCCGAACGACTACAACTGCGACGGCTCGGTCGGCTACGTGGACGCCGACGGGGACAGCTTCGCCGCGTGCGCCGACTGTGACGACACCTCCGCGGCCGTGAGCCCTGGGGCCGCCGAGGTCTGCAACGGCACGGACGACGACTGTGACGGCGCGGTCGACGACGCCGATGCGAGCCTCGACGCCTCCACCGCCGCCACCTGGTACACGGACGCCGACACCGACCGCTACGGCGCCCCCGGCTCGACCGTCATCGCCTGCGACCAGCCGTCCGGCACCGTGGCCGACGCCACCGACTGTGACGACGCCGTCGCCGCCGTGAACCCCGCCGCCACCGAAGTGTGCAACGGCACGGACGACGACTGTGACGGCGCGGTCGACGACGCCGACGCGAGTCTCGACAGCTCTACCGCCGCGACCTGGTACACCGACGCGGACACCGACAGCTACGGCGCCCCCGGCTCGACCGTCATCGCCTGCGACCAGCCGTCCGGCACCGTGGCGGACGCCACCGACTGTGATGACGCCGCCGCCGCGGTGAACCCCGCCGCCACCGAGGTGTGCAACGGCACCGACGACGACTG
>JAUXQH010000034.1 GCA_030685065.1 Pseudomonadota bacterium
GCCCCCACACCCTCCCCCGAGCGCCGCGCCGCCCTCGAGGTCAAGGCCGCCCCCCTCACGCTCGCGATGCCGCTCGGCGGCGAGGTGGTCCGCGAGACCGCCGCGCTCCTCCCGGCGAACGCCCAACCCACGCTCACCCTCCCCTACCGCACCCTGCCCGGAGCCGTCCGATGATCCTCCTGCTCCTCTCCATGGCCTCCATGGCGCTGGCCTCCCCCTCCCTCAACAGCCCCGGCGGCGAGGTGACCCTCCCCTGGAACGACTTCCAGACGCTCTACCAGAAGGGCCTCGCCCCCGAGAAGCCCCCCGAGAAGGCGCCCCTCGACTACACGCTCGACCGCGCGTCCTACACGGGCCGTCTCGTGAACAGCCGTCCCGGCGGCGACGACGAGGACGGGTACGGCCTGTTCAAGCTCACCCTCCGCGGCAGCGTCCACAAGGACAAGGGCTGGGTCACGATCCCGCTGCTCTCCACGAGCGCCGCGCTGCGCTCCGCCAAGGTGGACGGGCGGGACGCCGCGATCTTCCTGCGCGACGGCTTCTACACGCTGGTGACCAACCGGACGGGGCCCTTCACCGCCGAGATCGAGTTCTCGACCGGGCTGTTCACCGCCGACGGCGAGACCGGCCTGTCCCTCCCGATGGCGCCGAGCGGCGCGACCGAGGTGACGTTCACCGTCGAGGGCGACGACGCGATCGACTTCGAGATCGCCGGCGCCCGCGGCCAGACCGCGTCCGCGCTCGGCAAGAGCCGCACCGTGACCGCGGCGATCCCGAGCCTCGGCTCCCTCGCCGTATCGTGGCAGCGCGCGCTCCCCGAAGTGGAGAAGGAGGCCGCCAAGCTGCCCCGCGTCTACGCCGAGACCAACGTGCTCATCGGCGTGAGCGAGGGTGTCATGCAAGGCACCGCGCGCGTCAACTACACCGTGCTCCACAAGGGCGTCGACACCCTCCGCGTGCAGCTCCCCACCGACGTGACCGTGCTCGACGTGCAGGGCCCCGGCATCCGGGATTGGGCCCAGTCGGCGGACGGCACGATCACCGTCAAGCTCAACTACGACGCCCTCGGCGCCTACCTCCTCTCGGTCGACTACGAGCGCCCGCTGACCGGAAACGCGATCCTCCCGACGCCCAAGGTGCTCGACGTCGCCCGCGAGAAGACCTGGATCGGCGTCGACGCCCGCAGCGCCCTCGAGCTGGTCTCCGGAGAGGCCACCGGCGCTGTCCCCGTCGACGTGCGCGAGCTCCCCGCCTCGCTCGTCGGCCAGACCGACTACCCCGTGCTCCTCGCCTGGAAGGCGCGCGGCGGCGACGTGAAGATCCCGCTCGAAGTGAAGAGCCACCCCGACGTGGACATGCTCGTCACCCTCGTCGACACCGCGGTGGCCGACACCCTTGTCACCCCCGACGGCCGTCGCATGACGCGCGTCCGCTACGGGGTGCGCAACAACCGGCGCCAGTTCCTCCGCCTCTCCCTCCCCGAAGGCGCCGAGGTGTGGAGCGCCTCGGTGGCGGGGCGCGGCGTCAAGGTGGCCGCGGGCGAGGGCGGGGGCGTGTTGGTACCGCTCGTCCGCTCCGATGCGTCCGGCGGGGCCCTCACGGGCTTTCTCGTCGAGCTGATCTACGTCGAGAACGGCGCCCCTCTCGCGGATGGCCGCGGCGAGCTGCGCGTGGACCTCCCGCGCGCGGACGCCCCCACGAGCCAACTGCAGTGGACGGTGTACTTCCCCGAGAACGCCAAGGTCCAGAAGAAGGGCCACGAGGGCACCGTGCGGCAGGTGCCCTACTTCTCGAGCGCCCCCCAACTCCCGAGCGACGCGACGGTCGGCCCCCAAGCGCAAGGCAATGCCCAGCGCGCGGCACAGAACCAGGAGGGCGCGGGTGCGCTCGGCCAGGGCGTCGAGCCCGTGCGGGTCGAGCTGCCCCTCGCCGGGCAGGTACACACCTACGAAAAGATGCTCGTGCTGGATGAGCCGCTCTGGGTGAGCTTCGGGTACGTCCGCCACGAACGTTGACAATGTGCCGGCTTGTTGGCTGAGCTCTGGCCCGATACACGGGGCGCCCCCCGAGGTGCCCACGTGCGTGTCCGCTCCCTTCCGGCCGGCTCCCTCCTGACGAGCAGCGTGCTCGCCGCCGCCCTCCTGATCGGCGTCGCGATCACGCCGCCCGCGCTCGCCGCGGCGCCACCCGAGGCCGCCCCCGTGCCCCCCGCTGCCGCGCAGGCGGCGCCCGAGCTCCCCGTCGAGCGCTACGTCCTCGACAACGGCCTCGAAGTCCTGCTCTCCCGGGACACCAAGGTGCCGCTCGTCGCGGTCAACCTCTGGTACCACGTGGGCGCCAAGAACGAGGTGCCCGGCCGCTCCGGCTTCGCGCACTTGTTCGAGCACATCATGTTCCAGGGGAGCCGCAACGTCGCGGAGGACACGTTCTTCCAATACCTCGAGGCCGCGGGCGCCCCGCTGGTGAACGGTACGACCGACTTCGACCGGACCAACTACTTCGAGACCGTCCCGACCAACCAGCTCGAGCTCGCGCTCTGGCTGGAGAGCGACCGGATGGGCTTCCTGCTCGACACGCTCACGCAGGAGCGCCTCGACAACCAGAAGGCGGTCGTGCGCAAGGAGCGTCAGCAGAGCACGGAGAACGTGCCGTACGGCGTCGCGGAGGAGCGCTTCTTCCAGCTCCTCTTCCCCGCGCCGCACCCCTACAACGGCGTGGTCATCGGCTCCCACCAGGATCTGGAGGCGGCCACGCTCGCGGACGTGAAGGGCTTCTTCAAGACCTTCTACACACCCAACAACGCCACGATCGCCATCGTCGGGGACTACGATCCCGCCACGATCAAGCCGCTCGTGCAGAAGTACTTCGGCAGCCTCCCCACCTCCGCGGAGCCGCCCCCGCTCAGCGCGAAGGCCGAGCCCATCAAGGCCGAGCGCCGCACGGCGTTGACGGATGAAGTGGAGCTTCCCAAGGTGTACTTCGGTTGGGTCACCCCCAACGCGTTCGAGCCGGGAGACGCCGATCTCGCCATCGCGAGCTCGATCCTGGCCGAGGGCAAGTCGAGCCGCCTCTACACCGAGCTGGTCGCCACCCAACAGATCGCCCAATCGGTCAACGCCTACCAGTACCCCCTGACCCTCGGCTCGGTGTTCGCGGTCGAGATCCTGGGCAAGCCCGGCCAGTCGCCCGAGGCGCTGGAGAAGGCCGCGTGGACCGTCATCGAGGGCCTCCGCGCCGCCCCCCCGTCCGACGCCGAGATCGCGCGCGCGCTCCGCACCTGGCAGGCCGACACGCTCCGGGGGCTCGAGAGCCTCGGCGGGTTCGGCGGCAAGGCCGACGTGCTGAACTACTACAACCACCACCTCGGTGACCCGGCCTGGTTGCCGAAGGACTTCGCCCGGATGCAGGCCGTCACCCCGGCCACGGTGCAAAAGGTGTTCGCCGAGCAGATCAAATCGGACAACCGCGTGGTCGTCCACGTCACGCCCGTGCCTGTCGCCGCGGCCGCCGGAGGTGCGCAGTGAGTCCCCAGATGAAGCGTCTGATCAGCCTCGTGCTCCTCGCGGGCGTCCTCTCCCCGGCCGCCCTCGCCGCCAAGAAGCCCAAGAAGCCCGTCGAGCCCGCCCCGGTCGCGGTCGTCGCCCCGGCCCCCGACCCCGAGGCCTGGCGTGCCACGGCGCCGCCTCCCGGCCCCGAGGGCGCGTGGGCGCCCCCCACCGCCCAGACGTTCACCCTCAAGAACGGCGTGCCGGTCTACCTCGTACAGAACCCGGGCCTCCCGCTCGTGAGCGTCAACGTGCTCATGATGGTCGGCCGCGAAGCCAACCCGATGGGCAAGGGCGGCCTCGCGGCGCTCACCGCCAACCTCCTCGACGAGGGCACCACCACCCGCACGGGCTCCCAGCTCGCCGCGGAAACCGCGATGCTCGGCGCGAACTTGTCCGTCGGCCAGGGTGACGAGGCCGGGTGGGTCACGGTCGATGCGCTCACCGGCGCGGCCCTCGCACCCACGCTCGATCTGCTCGCGGACGTGACGCTCCGGCCCAAGTTCTCCGACAGCGAGTTCAAGCGCGTCAAGGCGGAGACCCTCACCGCGATCCAGAGCCAACGCGCCGAGCCGCGCGATGTCGTGCGTCGCGCGTTCTCGGCCCAACTCTTCGGCGCCGCCCACCCCTACGGGCTCCCCACGATCGGCAGCGAGGCCTCCGTGGGCGCGATCTCGTCGGCCGACGTGAAGAAGTTCTACGGCACGTGGTGGCACGCAAAGAACGCCGCCATCGTGGTGGCCGGGGCGGTCACCCAGGCCGAGATCCAACCCCTCCTCGAGGCCCGTTTCGGCGCCTGGAAGGCGGGCAAGGCCACGCGCGCAAACGTTCCCGCGCCGTCCGCTCTCGCGAAGACGCGGGTGGTGTTCGTCGAGCAGCCGGGAGCGGTGCAATCGGTCATCCGCCTCGGCACCGTCGGCCCCAACCGCACCTCTCCGGACTTCATGGCCGCGAACACCGCGGGCACGCTGCTCGCGGGCATGTTCTCGTCGCGTGTCAACATGAACCTCCGCGAGGAGAAGGGCTGGAGCTACGGCGCATACGGCGGCTTCTCGGAGACGAGGGACCACGGCACGTTCACCGTCGGCTCCTCCGTGCAGGCCGACAAGACCGCGCCCGCCGTGGTCGAGCTTCTCAAGGAGCTCGGCGCCGCCGCCGGCAAGGCCCCCGCGGAGGCCGAGCTCAAGACCGCCAAGGACTACCTGGTCAAGTCGCTCGCGGGCAACTTCGAGACCAACTCCGCCACCGCCATGTCGTTCGTGGCGGCGCCGGTCTACGGCCTCGGCGCCGACTTCTGGACCAAGTACCCGGCCCAGCTCAACGCCGTGGGCGTCGCCCAGGCCGAGGCGATGGGCAAGCGCTACTTCGACCCGGGGAAGCAGCTGGTGGTCGTGGTCGGTCCCCGCGTGATCGAGGTCCCGGTCGAGGGCGCGGCGCCCACCAAGATCGACATCGTCGCGGAGCTCAAGGCGCTCGGCTACGAGTTCGTCGACCTCGGGTCGAACTCGGGCCCAGCCCCGGTCGCCAACGGCAAGTAGTGCGGTAGCACCCGGGCGCGACCCCGGCCCGAGCGCCGGGGTCGGGCGCCTGCGGGGGCGGCCTTCGGCCTTCGTTGTGGCCTCCCCGGCGCCGCCGCGCCGGGGCCGCCACGAACCGCGCGGGCGGCGCCCGCGCGCCCTCCGCCGCCCT
>JAUXQH010000054.1 GCA_030685065.1 Pseudomonadota bacterium
CGGGCGCCGGCCACGCTCCCGAGGCCTGGAGGAACGCGGGCACGAACAGGACGTGGCCCACCAGGAACGCCGCGAGGCCATGGAGCAGGAACCGCGACTTGTCGAGCAGGAACGCGTCTCCCGCGGCGGAGAACACCATCCCGATGGCCGCGAGCGGGGAGACGGGGGCGAGGACCCCGGCGAGGAGCAGCGCCGGCAGCATCTTCACGCCCCGCACCATCCCGGTCATTCCCCGAGTGACGATGACCAGGTAGGCTACCGAGGCGACGACCGCGCCCCACCACAAGGGAGGCATTCAGCTCGCCTCAGGCGCGGAGGAGCGGCTCGAGGCCACCTTTCTGGTCGAGCGCGCGCAGATCGTCGAACCCGCCGACGTGCACCTCCCCGATGAAGATCTGCGGGACCGATGTGCGGCCGGTGCGCACCCGGAGGGCGTCGCGCCCCTCGTCGTCCCCCTCCAGGTTGATCTCCTCGTAGGGGATGCCCTTGGAGTCGAGGAGGCGCTTCGCCGCGCGGCAGTAGCCGCAGTAGTCGGAGGAGTAGACGGTGACCTTGGCCATGACCGCGAATGATAAGCGCATCCGCACGAACGGCAAGCCGCTGCCCGTGCGCTCCTGAGCGTGGACGACCGAGCGTGAATTACCAGGTCGCGGGGTACACGCTGACGACGTCGGTAGCGCCGAAGATGTCCACCGCCGTGAAGTCGACGACGTACCCCGAATAGGCGCAGTCGAGGTAGGTCGAGCTGCCGACCCAGGCGCTGTACCAGGTGACGCCCTCTTCGGGGAGGAGGTCGAAGCCGTCGATCCACTCGCCGGACCAGTCGTCGTACACGTCGACGAAGACCTCGTACACATCGTTGCTGCCGTCGTAGTCTTCGACATCCGCGTCGAAGTACCAGACGAAGTCGTGGTAGTAGTCGTCCGGGTAGCAGCCGGCGTCGGCGTAGATGATCGCGGGCGCGAGGTTCGGCGCCGGCTTGGGGTCATCGGTGTAGACGAAGCAGCCGGAGAGGGCGGTGGCGGCGAGGCTCGCGAGGAGGGGGAGGGCTGCGGCGCGGGTCATGGGTTTCTCCTGCACCGGTGGACGCGTGATCGGGCGGGGCCATTCACATCGAAGCATCAGCACGTCGAAGCATGAGCACCCGGGGCCCCAGGTCATCCGTTCGCGCACAGTTGTGGTCGAACCAGACACGGGCGTGGTCGAAACAGACACGGCGGGACGAATGAACCGTCCTGCGCTCGCCCGTGGACGACCGGCCTCGGATGAGTCCCGGCCTGCGATCTGTTAGCAGGGGCGCATGAGGCGCCTCACCCTCACGCGTGACACCGTCGGCACCGTCGCGCGTGGCCACCCGTGGGTCTATCGCGATGGTGTGAGGGGCTCCGCGCCCGTCGGCGAGCCCGTGCTCCTCGTGGACGAGAAGAACAAGAGCGTGGCCTGGGGGCTCTTCGACAAGGGGCCCATCGCCGTCCGGGTGCTCGGGCGCGAGCCGATGACGATCGAGGCGGTCCTGCGCACCCGCCTGGTCGCGGCGGAGCGCCGTCGCACCCTGGTCGGGGGCGACACCGACTGCTACCGCCTCTGCAACGGCGAGGGGGACGGGCTGGGCGGCCTCGTGGTCGACCGGTACGCCGACGTGGGCGTGGTGCGCCTGTACAGCGCCGCCTGGGAGCCACACCTGGGCGCGATCGTGGACGCGCTGCGCCCGCGCTTCACCACGCTCTACCGGCGCTACGGGGTCACCATCGTCGATGACCGGGAGGGCGGCGACACGCTCACCGGCCCCGAGCCGGCCGACGGCGTGATCGTGCGGGAGCACGGGATGCGGATGCTCGCGCGGGTGAAGACCGGACAGAAGACGGGCCTTTTTCTCGACCAACGCGAGAACCGGCGCTCCATCCGGGAGTGGGCGAAGGGGCGCACGGTCGTGAATCTGTTCGCCTACAACGGTGGCTTTTCACTGGCGGCGGCGCTCGGCGGGGCGCGCCGGGTGGTGAGCGTCGACATCGCCCCGGCGGCCATCGAGGACGCCAAGGAGAACTTCCGCCTCAACGGGCTCGATCCGGGCGCCCACGGGTTCGAGGCCACGGACGCGTTCGCGTGGGCTGGCGGGCGGGCGGAGCTGGTCATCTGCGACCCCCCTTCTCTCGCGCACGGGAAGGAGGCCGATGGCGCGGCGCGAAAGGCCTACCGTGACCTGAACAAGCACGCGTCCGAGCTCGCCACCGAGCTGTTCGCCACGTCCTCCTGCACGGCGCGGCTGTCGTGGGACCGATGGGAGGAGGCCGTGCGCGAGGGCGTCAAGGGCGGATGGGCCTGGATGGCACGCGCCGGCGAGCCGCCCGATCACCCCGTTTGCATCGGCCACCCGGAGGGGCGCTACCTCAAGTTCGCCCTGCTGGGGAGGACCGCGTGATCCCAGGTACACTCCCATTGTGAGTGAGCTCGCCACCTACCCCCGGCCCTACGGCACCTACCTGCTGCTCGAGCGGCTCGGGGCCGGCGGCATGTCCGAGGTGGATCTCGCGCGACGCGCCGTCGGCGAGGGGGGCTTCGTCCGCTTCATCGTCATCAAGCGGATCCGGGCGTCGAACCAGGTGGACGAGCAGTACGTCCGGATGTTCCAGGACGAGGCGCGCATCAACGCGGAGCTCTCCCACGAGAACATCGCGCAGGTGTACGACTTCGGGCGCGAGGGCGACGAGTTCTACATGGCGATGGAGTACGTGCCGGGCCTGGATCTCCGGGCCCTGCAGATCGCCCTGGTGCACAAGGGCCGGCTCCTCCCCGTCCGGATCGCGCTGACGGTCCTCGCCGGGGTGCTCCGGGCGCTTCAGTACGCCCACGCCCGCGTCGATCAGCTCGGCCGCCCGATGAACATCGTCCATCGGGACGTGAACCCCCGCAACGTGATGCTCTCGGTCAACGGCGAGATCAAGCTCATCGACTTCGGGGTGGCCAAGGCGGCGGATCGCTTGGAGAAGACCGAGGGCAACACCATGAAGGGCAAATTTGCCTACATGGCGCCCGAGCAGATCCAGGGAGACGGCGCGATCGACGGCCGCGCCGACGTGTTCGCCGTGGCGTTGGTGATGCACGAGCTCCTCACCGGGCGGAGCCCCTTCACCGGGCTGACCGAGGTGCAGATCCTCCACCGGATCCTCTCCGGCCAGATCCCGCCGCTGCCCGACACGGTCGACCACCCCGACCTGCCTCTCCTGCGCCGCATCCATGCGCGGGCCCTCGCCGTCCGCCCCGACGAGCGCTATCCCTCTGCCGACGCGTTCCGGGCGGATCTCGAGATCGCGTTGGATCCGATCGGCGGCCTGGCGCCGCCCCGGTGGATCGCGGAGCTGCTCCGGGAGGCCCATGGCGAGGGCGTCGGTGACATCACGCGCCGGCTCCGCGCGTATCGGGACGGTGCCACCACGGGGCCCCGGCCCCTCGTCGTGTCCGCGCCGATGAGCGAGTCGTCGGGCACCTTGAACGTGGCGTCGATCGAGGCGCCGCCGGGGCGCCCGGTGTGGATGGCCTGGGCAGCGGCCGGCGTGGGGCTCTCCACGGTGGTGATCGGCGGGCTCCTCGTCACGTTGCTCGCGGCCGGCTGGTGGGTGTGGTCGTCGAACGAGCCCGTCCTCGCGGTCGTGGCGCCGCCGCAGCCCCAGCAGGCCCGCGTGGAGGCCGTCGCCGAGCCGGCCGTCGTCTCGGAGGCCCGTCCAGTGGGGCCGGCCGCGAAGGGGGCGCCCGCTCACAAGGTCGCGGCGAAGCCGACCGCGGGGACCGCCGCCATACCCGCGGTTTCCGGGCAGGGGGCGGCCGCCACAACCCCGGTCCCCACGGTGAGCGGGGGCGGGGGCGCCGCGACGGCCGGCACCGAGCCGCCGAAGGTCGACGCGGGGGGCGGCCCTCCCACGCCTCCGGCCAAGCCCACGGGGGAGGGCACCGCGGAGCCGGCGTCCGCGGTCGGGACCGAGTCCGCACCGACGACGACGAAGGCCCCGAAGGCCGCGCCCGGCTTCCTCAACCTCACGAGCCGCCCGCTCAGGCTCGACGTTTTCGTGGACGGCGCCAAGGTGGGCGTGACCCCCCTCCGCCTGTACAGCATCCCCGCGGGCAAGCACGAGATCGTCGTGCGGGACCCCGTATCGGGGCGCTCCGACACGCGCGTCGTCGACGTCGGGCCCGGCGCCGTGGTGATGCCGACCGCGGTGATCCTCGAGTGACCCTGTTCGCGATCGCCCTCCTCGCGGGAGGGTGTGACATCCCGGCGACGCTGTACCCGGTCGACCCGTGCCGGATCGGGGAGACCTATTCGCAGGTGTCCGCCGAGGTCGTCTGCGAGGCGGGAGGCGACCGCGTCGAGGCGACGTTCGAGTGGGCGGTCGACACGCGCGCGGGTGGGACCCAGGGTGAAGGCTGGGACGGGCTCGGCTTCTACGCGACGGGGACCTCCGCCGGAGGGGGAACCCTCTCGGTGGGACACCGGCCCGGCGCCCTCGGGCTCTACGGGGTCGAGGGCGCGCTGAGCGTGGTCGTCGGCTACCTGCCCGCGGGCGACGAGCAACCGGCGGCCCCGCACGTCGTCGTGACCGACGGGGACACGACATGTGACGCCGCCACCGGCGTCGGAACCGTACACGTGACGGGCCTCCCGCCCGAGTGGGTCGACGGGGGCACCTGGGAGATGGCGTTCGACGCGGGGGAGGCCGTCGCGGATCCGGTCACCGACGGGTGGGTTTCGCCGTGGCCCGCCGACTGTCCCATCAGTCCGGGCGCCTGGGCGGCGACGAGCGTCTCGGCGACGTGCGAAGGCACCGTCGCGGCGCGGATCCAGTTCCAGGCACCCAAGAGCTACGCGGTGGAGCTCGGCGCGCTCGGGCAGGTCGCCTCGGTGTCCGCCACCTGGACCGAGGCCTTCTCCGCCTCGTGTGGCGACGGCGCGCTCCCGTCCCTCGCGGGCTCGCTCCAGGGCGAGGGCGGCGTGTTGCGACTGTACACGCCGGTGCTGACGGTGACCCGCTCGGCGGATGGCGTCTGGGCGATGGAGCAGACGGAGTGCGGGGAGTGCGCGGCGTGGGAGATCGCGGTGGACGGGCTCCCCACCCTCTGATCACGCGGCCGGGCGACGCCGCCGGCCCAGCCCGAGGAGGGTCAGCGTCGCGGCGAACCCGAGCCCCGTTCCCGCCGCCGATCCGCCGGCCGCGCATCCGCACGCTTGCGCTGGTGCGTCCTGCGGCTCGTCGGCCAGCGGTGGCGCGCGCGTGGTGAACGGGACGGTGATCGCCGTCGCGACCGTGCCGGCGCTGTCGTACGTGTGGATGCCGGGATGTACGGTGATGACGTAGTCCGTGTCGACCGCCCAATCCTCGAGCGGCGCGATGTTCACGACGTGCGAGGCCCATCCGTAGTAGACGTTGACGCCGACGGGGGACGGCACCCCGCCCGCCGTGGCCACGGTGATGGCGCCCTCCGCCTCCACGGTCGCGGGGTCGAGACCGCGGGCAAACACGATGGCGAGCCGCGAGTCGACGTTCGTGTGGTCCAGGACCACCTGCCACCCGCCCGCCTCGGGTTGGGTGCCGATGACAGGGCTCGACCAGCCGTCCCCGCCATGGAGGCGGTCCCAGATCACCTGCCAATACGCGGCCACGAACTCCGCCTCGTGTGCCGGGGTGCCGACGACCTCCGGGTCGTCCTGGTGGGTGCACGCCCATGGGAACTCGGCGGTGTAGCGCTCGACGGTCGTGTCGACCTCGGAGGCCGCTCCGACGTAGGCGATGGCGAGGCCGAGAAAGGCCTGGCCCCGATCGACCAGCTCGTAGGTGACGGTGTGGCCATTGGTCACGAAGATCGGGAGCAGCTCTTCGGGCCACCACTTGGGAGGGACGATGCCGGGGCCCTGAACGGCGGCGTAGGCCACGTCCGTGGCCTCGTCCATCGAGCAGCACGCCCAGCTCTCGGCCGGATCCCAGGCCTTGCTCCGCTCCATGAACGTGGCGTCGTAGAATTGGTCGGCCATGCCGTGGGACATCATCCCGAGGAGGAAGGCGACGTGCCGAGCGCCGACGTCGTCGTACGGGGGCGGGTGGTTCGCGCGGATCCAGTCGAGGTAGAGGTCTTGGGTCGGCTCCCAATGCGCCATCTCGCCGTAGTCGTCGCCCACCGCGTAGCCACCGTCGGGGAACATCGTGCCGTTCATCAAGGCGTCGTGCACGCCCTCCTGGGCGAGGAAGTCGGCGAGCTCCCCCCGAGGCACATGATCGATCGCCATCAGCGAGATCCACTGGTGGCTGGTCTGGCCGTTCGCGAGCGCGGAGGGGAGGAGGGCGAGGGCGGCGAGCATGCGGGGCTCCGGGCGCCCGTATTCTACGGCATGCGGAACAGGACCGTCTCTCCGTCCCGCGACTCCTCGACCGCGCCGGCCTCGCGCAAGGCGTGCTCGAACGCCTCGGCGTTCCCGTCGAGCTCGTCGCGATGCACCATGATCTGGGTGACGCCGGCGGCCGCGGCGCCCACCAGATCGGGGGCCGTGCGCTCGGCCTTCATCAGGGGGTCCCAGCTCGCGAACGTGGCGAGCCAGGGGGCGGGGAGCGTGGCGGCCACGCCGTTGAAGTCGGGGGCCCAGGGCGACGCCGCGCCGTGGTGGGCCTGGTAGTACAGCAGGTAGCGCGCGCGGGGGCGGGAGCGGTTGATCTCGCCGGGCGGCATGCTGACGGGGCCGGGCACCTCCAGCAGCACGTCCCCGCGGACCTGGTCGTAGATCGGCGGCACGTCCGCGGGGGAGCCGGGGAGGAGGGGCTCGACGCGCGAGAGGAACAGGCCCTCGAAGAGGGGGAGCAACGCGAGCCAGGGCTTTCCGATGCGGTCGACAGCGAAGCCGACGAGCGGCGCGAGGCAGAAAAGCGTGCCCGCGTGCCACCGGTACGGGAAGCGGACGGCTTCGAGCACGGGGAGGTCGTACCAGGGGCCGCGCCCGAGCGAGAGGATCGCGCACAGGAGCGCGACGAGCACGAATCCCGGTCGGGCCCGCCCCGCGAGCCCCGCGAGCACCAGCGTCGAGACGCCGATCCACGTCGTGATCGCGAAGGGATTGAGGCCAGGGAACACGCCGGGGACGACCAGATCGATGGGCATCCCCATCGCCGCGCGGACGGCGTCGGGGAGCGGCGCGGCCGCCGAGAACCCCCCCACGAACAACGCGAGGAAGGGCGATGCGAGCACGAGGCCGGCGCCGAGCGAGATCCACGCGAGGCGCTCGCGCAGGCCCCAGGCCGCGGCGAGGAGGCAGGCCACCATGCCGAGGTACCAGCTCGAGATCACGATGAGCGCGAAGGCGGCGATGCTGCCGAGGCGCTCCTTGCGCAGCACCAGCCACACCCACAGCGGCAGCGCCCAGCCGTCGGTGCCCTCGACGATCCCCTCCACGGCGTACCCCTGGAAGTAGGGGGACGCGCCGTACACCCCCGCTGCGGCGATGGCCCCGGCAACCCCGAGCCCGCCTGCGCGGAAGCAGCCGAAGGACACCGCCACCGTGGCGAATCGCGCGGCCAGGAGCGTGAGGTTGTGGGCGAAGGCGGCCCCGCCCATCCACACCGCCGGCGTGCCCGCCCAGCCGTGCAGCGGAGACGAGAAGTAGAACGGCATGCCCGCGGGGGTGCCCAGGGCGGCGGTGAACGTCGGGAGGCCGGGCTGTTGGTTCGCGAACCAGGCCAACCCCCAGACCGAGGGGTACAGGTCCGTGAACGGCGAGCCGATGAGCTCGCCGCGGAGCAGCGCCGGGAGCGCGGGGAGGATCGCCCACGCCGCCGCGAACGCGAGGGCGGCGGGCCACCCGGAGCTCCGCGCCGCGAACACGGAGGGCCACGTGATCGGCGCACGGCTCGCATCGTTCGATGCGTGGAGACGGAGGGAGCGCCGGGGGCGCAGCTGGCGCGACATTCCGACCGCCCATAAGCGGCATCGATGCAACTTCCCAGCCTCCGTACGTTCGACGAGGCCGCCGTCGGCCAGGCCCGCGCCCACCTCGACGACCTCACCAAGCCCCCCGGCAGCCTCGGAAAACTGGAGGATCTCGCGGCGTGGTGGTGCGGCGCCACCGGCTACCCCGCGAAGGTCCCGGCGCGCGCGCGGCTCTACACGTTCGCCGGCGATCACGGCGTCACCGCCGAGGGGGTGAGCCCCTATCCGTCCGCAGTCACGGTCCAGATGGTGCGCAACTTCCTCGCTGGCGGCGCTGCGGTGAACGTGTTCGCGCGCCACCACGATGTCGAGATCGGCGTGGTGGACATCGGCGTCGCGGGCGATCTGGCGGGGGCGACGGACACGTCGTTCGCGCGGTTCTACGATCGACGGGTGCGCGCGGGGACCGGAAACATGGTGCGCGAGCTCGCGATGACGCGGGCGGAGGCCGAGGCCGCGGTGAATGTCGGGATCAGCCTCGCGCTCGAGGCCGCCGCGGAGGGCGTCGCGATCCTCGGGGCAGGGGAGATGGGGATCGGCAACACCACGTCGGCCGCCGCCGGGCTCGCGGCGGTCGCGGCCATGCCGGGCAAGCTGACGGCCGGCCGCGGTACGGGCGTGGACGACGCGGGGCTCGCCCGCAAGGTCGTCGCGATCGACGCGGCGATCGCGCGGCACGACCCGCGGCGCGACGACGGGCTGGGCATCCTCTCGGCCGTGGGCGGCCTCGAGATCGCCGCCATCGCGGGGCTCTGCATCGGCGGTGCCGCGGCGGGAGTGCCCGTGATCCTGGACGGCTTCATCTCCACGGCGGGCGGGCTGATGGCCTCTGTGCTCGCGCCTTCGAGCGTGCCGTTCTTCGCCGTCTCCCATCGCAGCGCCGAAAACGCGCATTGGGGCATGTGCCGCTACCTCCGCAAGGAGGCGCTCCACGACCTCGACATGAAGCTGGGGGAGGGGACGGGCGCCGTCCTCGGCATCGACAGCGTGCGGCTCGCGGCGAAGCTGCTCGGGGAGATGGCGACGTTCTCGAGCGCGGGGGTCTCGGGGCGGCACTGACTTCAAGGGGCGTCGCGGCGGATCGTCACGCGCGCGAGGGACGCCGCGGCCCGACCCCCGCGCTCGGGCGGGGGGCGCGCCCCGTTCCTTCCGACGGGAGCGTCGACGCGGCCCTACTTCCCCGGGACGGGCTCCAGCGGAGTTGCCTGCTCGCGCAAGGACCCCAGCGAGAGGCCCTCCCGCCACCATGCGATCGCGCCGACCGTCGCGACCGGCACGAAGCTCACCGCCCAGAAGACGATGGCGAACGCCTGCGCCGGCGCGGGATCGAGGCCCCAGAGGACCAACGTGGTCTCGATGGCGACGTGAAACACCCCGAAGAAGCCCGGCGCCTGCGGGAGCGCGACGGTGAGCGCGATGGCCACGGTCGTGAAGCAGGCGGCGGCGAAGGGGAGGTCCAACCCAAAAGCGTGGAACAACACGTAGATGGAGATGGATCCGTTCAGCCAATGGAGCAGGGAGAGCGCGCCGGCCTGCCACAAGGCGCGGCGTGACCGCACGCTCTCGAGCCCAAGCACGAACCCGTCGAACAAGTACAGGAATCGGTCGGCCACCGGCTTGGGAGCGATGGACACGATGCGGACGAAGATGTGGCGCGCCGCGTGTTCGCGCGCGGCCAACGTGAGGAAAACGGCCATCCCGACGACCCCGGCGACCCCCGCGATGCTCCCGTAGAGTTGGAGGTTGGTGACCAGCTCTCCGTGCGCCTGGGCGTCCTCCGGGAGGATCAACACCATGATGACGAGGATGCTGACGAGCCCCAGGATGTCGAACACGCGCTCGATGACCGCGATCGTGACGAGCGCGAGGACGGGGGTGCCAGTCTCCCGGGCGCCGAGCCAAGGGCGGGCGATGTCACCTGCTCGGAATGGCAGCACCACGTTCAGGCTCATGCCGATGACGGTCGCGATGAAAAGCCGCCAGATGCGCGCGGCGGGGGCGA
The DNA here is from genome assembly GCA_030685065.1 of Pseudomonadota bacterium. GTDB lineage: Bacteria > Myxococcota_A > UBA796 > UBA796 > SXON01 > CAJBVW01. The sequence goes on from JAUXQH010000054.1 coordinate 9,965, forward strand.
ACGGACGGAGCAATACCTTCCAGCGAAGGGTGCGGATCACGAACTCGGTGAACAGCACCGCGGCCGAGAGAAGCACCAGCGGAACGCTGACGCCCTGCATGGCCTCCGCGACCTCACCCCAGTGCGCGCGCAGCACGAACCAGAGGGTGAACCCGAGGCTGACCAGGAGGCCAGGGAGGAGGCGCAGCAACCGCTTCATCACGCGCGCACGATACCACGGAGCCCGCCGTGGCGCCCTCTGGCGGCCCGCGCTACACGGGCCCCGCTTTGGGAGGTGACGACGTGTCCTTCGATGCCGTGGGTCTCGGAAACGCGATCATGGACGCGCTCGTGCGGGTAGACGACTCGGTCATCGCCGAGCTTGGGCTGACACGCGGGCAAATGCACCCAGTCAACCATGACACCTGGCACGCCGCCTACGAGCGCGTGAGCCAGCTCGGCATCCAGGTGTACTCCGGCGGCTCCTGCGCCAACACCGTGCAGACCCTCGGGCTGCTCGGTGGCCGGGTGCTCTACTGCGGGCAGATCGGCGACGATCAGTACGGCGAGATGTACACGCGCTCCATGCTCGAAGTGTGTGGCGTGCATGCGCTCAAGACGACGAATCTGCACGCGACCGGCAAGTGCCTCTCGCTGATCTCCGCGGCGGACGGCGAGCGGACGATGCTCACCGACCTCGGCGCGGCGGTACACCTCCCGACCATCGGCGACTTCGCGGAGCACGTCCGCAAGGCGAAGGTGCTCCACCTCACGGGCTACCTGTTCCTGGGTGGCCCCGTGCGGGATGCGGCGTTCGAGGCGGTAGAAGTGGCGCGGGCCGCGGGAGTCCCCATCTCGCTCGACGTGGCGGATCCGTTCGTCGCGCGCACCATCCCGCACGACATCGTCGACCTGCTCAAGAACTACGTCGACATCTGCTTCCTGAACCGCGAGGAGGCCGAGATCATCACCGAGCTCGAGCCGGAGCGCGCGGTCGAGCTGCTGGGGAGCTGGTGCACGTCGGCCGTGGTCAAGCTCGGGGGCGCGGGCTCGCTCGTGCGCCAGGACGGTGTCACCCACCGCATCCCGGTCTTCCCGGTAAAGGTGGCGGACACCACCGGCGCGGGGGACGCGTACGCGGGCGGCTTCCTCTACGGGTGGCTGCACGGCTGGCCCGCCGAGCGGTGCGGCGAGCTCGGCTCGCGCGTGGCCGCCCTGACCGTGGGGCAGGTGGGCGCGGTGTGTCGCGATCGCGACGCTGTCGCCGCCGCCCGCTCGCTCGTGGTGGACCGATGAACCTCCCTGTCGAGGTGGTCGAGGCCGTAAAGGCGAAGAAGTGCGTGGTCTTCGTCGGCTCGCGCGCGAGCCTCGAGGCCGCGGAGGTCGCGGAGGTCGCCTATCCGGACGCCAAGGCGCTCGCGAAGGCCCTCGGTTGGACCAAGCCCAAGGCGGGGACCGCGCAACGTCCCAAGCACGTCATGACCTCGGTCGAAGAGGGGGCCGCGGGGTTCGAGGCCACCCACGGGCGCGCGAAGCTCGTCAGCGAGCTGCAGACGCGGATCGGGGTGGCGGCGGTCGCGCCGACCGCGGCGCACCTCGGCGCGCTGAAGCACTTCCCGATGATCTTCACGACCAACGTGGATGATCTGCTCGAGCGCGCCGCCGCCCAGGAGGGGGTCCGGCTCGACGTGCTCTCCCGCGGCGACCGCCTCCCCGAGAGCGACCCCACGCGGCGCGTGCTCGTGAAGCTCCGGGGCGGCTTCGAGCGGCCGGACGGCCTGGTGCTCACCCCGGCCGACTTCGTGGCGCGTCCGATCCCGGACGACGTGAAGAAGCAGCTCCGCACGCTCGTGCGGAACCAGGTGATCCTGTTCGTCGGCTATCGGCCGGACGAAGAGGAGTTCGAGCGCCTGTTCGGGGAGCTCTCCGACGCCTACGGTGGGGAGCTGCCACGCTGCCACCTCGCTTCCGCCCAGGGCCCCATCGACGACTATCTCTGGCAGAAGTGGGTCTGGCGCGGGCTGCTCCTCTTCACCGCCGATCCGATCGAGTGTTTGACCGAGCTGGAAGCCCAGGTCTCCGGGGATCCCCGATGATCACCCGGTACGTGCGTGCCTATTCGCAGGGAGCGCCCTTCTGGGCGATCGACGAGGGGGGCATTCTCCGCGCGCTGAACGCCGCGCCGTGGAAGGGCGGGGTGCCGACGGGGCACGTGCGGCAGGGCCGGCTCCTCGCCCCCGTCGAGCCCGGCAAGATCATCGGCATCGGCTCGAACTATCGGGACCACGCCGCGGAGATGGGGAAGCCCGTGCCGGCCGAGCCGAAGCTCTTCTTGAAGGCGACGTCGGCGATCGTGGGTCCCGACGAGCGGATCGAGATCCCGCCGCGCACCACCCGGGTGGACCACGAGGCCGAGCTCGGCGTCGTGATCGGACGGCGTTGCCGCCGCGTGTCGGAGGCGGACGCCCTCGACTACGTGTTCGGGTACACCTGCATGAACGACGTGACCGCGCGCGATTTCCAGCGGGCGGATGGCGTGTTCGCCCGCGCCAAGGGCTTCGACACCTTCTGCCCGGTGGGGCCAGCCGTCGTCACGGGCGTGGACCCTCGCGCGCTGCGAATCCGCTGCCTCGTGAACGACCAGGTCCGGCAGGACGGCTCGACCGCGGACATGGTGTTCGGCATCGCCGCGATCATCTCGTACGTCTCGTACGTCATGACCCTCGAGCCGGGTGACCTCATCGCGACCGGTACGCCCGCTGGCGTAGGGCCGCTCGTCGCCGGCGACCGCGTGGTCATCGAGATCGAGGGGATCGGCGCCCTCGCCAACGCCGTGGTCGATCGCGACGACCGATGATGGTCGAGGCCTGGCGCAACGCCGCGGTCTTGGGCGCCATCAGCGGCCTCTGGATGGCGCTGGCCCAGCTCCGGCGCGCGTGGGGCTGGCTCCCCGCGGGCGTCATCGCGGGCGTGGGCGCCGCGCTCTTCCTCGGCGCGCTCGCGCCGTCGTGGGCCCTGTCCTCGCTCGTCGCGGATGCGCCGTGGCTCGGGGCGATCGCCCTCGCGATCTGGGGGGCGCATGCGGAGTCCGCGTGGCTCCGGGTCCGCGCCTGGCCGATGGTCGTGCTCGCCACCGCGCTCCTCGGCGATCGTTTCGTCGCCGTGGGCCTGGCCCTGGCGGAGCCCGATCCCTCCCGACGCGCCCGCCTGGTGATCGCGGCCAGCGGCGCCTCCCTGATCGGCGTCACCAGCGGCGCCGCCCCCCTGGTCCTCGGCTGGGGCGGCCCTGAATTCGTCGGGATGGGGTTTGTGCTCGCGGCGGTCGGGTTCGTGGGAGGGTCCGGCCCGATCGAGCGCGCTCGTCCGGATGTCGGCGCCGCCTGGAAGGCGCTCGTGGTGCCGTTGCTCGGCGCGGTCGTCGTCTGGCTCGCCATCTTGAGCGGAGCGCTGGAGCTCGTGGCGACCGCGCTCGAGCAGGTGCCGCTGCTCGCGACGCCGCACGGGGATCTCCTGGTCTACGCGGGCGCGGTGGTCGGCGGGGCGTTCGGAGACGAAGGGCTCCTCGCCTTGTGCGCGCAGCAGATCGAGTTCCGCGCGCTCTCGGTTCGGGGAGACACCCTTCCCATCGCCATCCGGGCGGGCCTCGCCGTCGGAGGCGGGCTCCCGCTCCTGCTCCTCACGGGGAGCCGCCTGCGCGTGGGGCTCCCGCTGTGGCTCCTCCAGCTTCTCCTGGTGACCGTGTGGCTGTTGCTCCGCTGATTCTCCTGGTGGCGTGCGCGACAGCGCCCGAGACCGCCCCGACCAGCCCCGTCTCCGGCGCCGTCGCGGCCGACCATCCGCTCGCGAGCCGCGCCGGCGCCGACGTTCTACGAGCGGGTGGAAACGCGGTCGATGCCGCCATCGCGGCCGCGTTGTCCTCGGGGGTGGTGCAGCCGACGGGCTCCGGGCTCGGCGGCGGTGGGTTCGCCGTGGTCGTCACTCCCGACGGCACGGCCACCACCTTCGACTTTCGCGAGGTCGCGCCGGCGGCCGCCACCCGAGACATGTTCCTCGCCCAGGGTGCTTCGAGCACGATTGGTGGGCTCGCGGTCGCGGTTCCGGCCGAGGGCATCGGGCTCGCGAAGCTGCACGAGCGCTTCGGCAAGGCGCCGATGGGCTCGATCGCGGCGCCCGCCATCGAGCAGGCCTCCAAGGGCTTCGAGACGGGGCCGCACCTCGCGGAGGCGCTGCTCCAGGCGCCCGACATGGCGGCCCTGTTTGCCCCGGGAAACGTGCGGGCCGGCCTCGCCGAGGCCCTTCGCGCCTGGGTCACGACGCGGGGCGAGGCTTTCCGAACGGGATGGGTCGCCGAGGACATGGTGGACGCCGCGCGCGCGGCTGGCGGCGTGCTCACCCTGGCGGACATGGCCGCCTACGCGGTCATCGAGCGCGAGCCGCTCCGTGGGACGTACGGCGGGCGAGCGGTCATCACGATGCCGCCGCCGTCGTCGGGCGGGGTGGCGCTGCTGCAGATGCTGGGGGCCACGGCCGGCGTGGCCGATCCCCACTGCGCGGTCGAGGCCGCCAAGCACGCCATGGCCGATCGCGCCGCCTACGGGGGAGACCCCTCGTTCGTGCCGGTCGACGTGTCGCGCCTGCTCTCTTCAGAACGGATCGGCGCCATCCGCGCGGATTGTGGGCCCGCCACGTTCCCGCCGGAGCACTACGCGCCGCCCGTCGCGTCCGTAAAGGACGCGGGCACGCTCCACATCAGCGTGATCGACGGGAGCGGGATGGCGGTGGCGCTCACGACCACCATCAACACGAGCTTCGGCAGCAAGGTCGTCGCGCCCCGCTCCGGGATCGTGTTGAACAACGAGATGGACGACTTCGCCGCCCGCCCCGGCACGCCGAACGCCTTCGGTCTCATCCAGGGCGAGGCCAACGCCGTAGAGCCCGGCAAACGCCCGCTCTCCAGCATGACCCCCACCGTCGTGCTCGGCGCGGACGGCCGCCCCGAGCTCGCCGTGGGCGGGAGCGGCGGCCCCACGATCATCACCGCCACCTACCAGGTCATCCGCGGGGTGCTCGACGAGGGCCGCAGCGCCCAGGCCGCGGTCGATGCCTTGCGCTGGCACCACCAGTGGCAGCCCAACGTGCTCTTCATCGAGCCGGGGCACGCGGACATGGCGGGGTTCGAGGCGCACGGGCACGTGCTCAAGGAGGCGAAGGCCTTCTCGGCGGTGCAGGCCGTGCGGCGCACGGCGGCGGGGTTCGAGGCCGCGTCAGACCCGCGCAAGCATGGAGCGCCGGTCGTCCTTCCGTAGGGCGCGCGCCGAGAAGGCGGGGGTCGCCACCCCGCTCGTCAGTAGTAGACGGGAGGGGGCCCCGCGTTCGGGCGGCCGTCGATGGCCTCGAGCGCGGCGAGCGCGGCCTTGGCGGCCTCGGCCACCTCGTCCTCGGAGCCGCTGAGGTAGACACGGCCGAAAGCGCCGAACGAGATCATCTCCAACACGTTGATGTTGGCGGCCTTTTCGGCCTCGTTCGTCGCGATGAGCGCGTAGCCGGCGGGGTGTACCTCGAGGACGTAGAGCGTCGCGCCCTCGTCGATGAAGTTGCCGTGCCGAAAGCGGTTCACGATCTGCGAGTGGTAGCCCGTGATCCCGTTGATCGTCTGGGCGCTCACGACGCGGGGGCGCAGGCGATCGGTCTCCTTCAGCGAGAGCGCGTCGAGCACGGCGTCACCCGCCGCGCGGACCTGGCCCTGGTCGAAGTGCTGAAGCTGGAGACACCCGAACTGGCGTTCCACAACCTGCATTCCGGGCGTGCAGCTCGTGTTCTTGAGCGCGATGTCGGTGACGACGTTGATGTCCATCCCCGGCGCTACCTCGAAGAACAGCGCGGCCTGGTTCTTCAAGGGCATGTAGCCGCGGGAGACCGTGCCTAGGAAGGCGGCGGTCTGCGGCTGGAGGATGTCGATGTAGGTGAAGCAGCGAAGCTCGATGTTCGAGGCCATGGCGCCGTTCTACCGACGCGGCGCCAGCGCGTCAATCGTCAAGCGGGTCTAAGCTTCAGTCATCGTCAGCGCGCCGGTCGGACAGGCGGGCGCGCAGGCCGCTCCGCCCGCCTGTGTCCGGCAGCCATCACACTTCACGGCGATGCTCAGGGAGGTGACGCGGCGGATGGCGCGGTAGGGGCACGCCGAGATGCACTGGCCGCACCCGGTGCAGCGGTCCTCCACGAGCTCGACGCGCCCGTCGGGAAAGCGGAGGAGCGCGTGGTGCGGGCAGACCGCGATGCAGGGGCTGTCAGGACAGTGGACGCACACGTTCAACGTCGGGACGTCGGCGACGACGCGCACCGCGAGGCGACGCCGCTCGAGCACCACATCGTCGTCGGGGAGCAGCCCCGTGAGGCCGTAGCGGGACTCCACGCAGGCCACTTCGCACGCGCCGCAGTGCGTACACAGGCTCGCATCGAGGGAGGGGAACCGCACCGACATCGTGGGTACCTACACAGCTCTTGGGGGTTGTGCTATCCTCGCGCCGCCGAAGGGAGTTCCTCGTATGGTCCGCACCGCCCCGCCCGCCTCGTCGATCGCGCTCCTTTCCACGGCGCTCCTGTCCACCGTCCTCCTCGGCACGGGCTGTGACTCCGATTGTGTCGACACGTCGCGGGTAAATGGCACGTACGCGATGTGGCACACGACGCTGAACACCGCCGAGGGCGGCGATGCGACGGTCTCGGAGAGCTACCCGAGCTACGACGTTTTCGTGAATGGTTGGTCCAAGTGGAAGATCAACTGGTCCGCCGGCAGTGACACCATCAACGCCGACATTACGGACGTAGCGGAGTCCCAATCCGGCCCGGACGCCGTGGTTGGCACGACCCAGTCGTTCGCGGGATCGCTCACCTCCTCGGCTGACGATTGCAACACGTTCGCGATGCACGTCGAGGGCAGCTTCGAGACCCGCGCCGACACCACCCACGCGTTCATGTACGACGCGAACGTGGTCTACGTGGGTGACCACCTGAACGGTACGTTCACGTACTCCGACACGTTCACGGGCACGGCAGAAGACGGCTCGGCGGTGTCGGGCATGCTCGAGAACGCCACGGGAGAGCTGTCGGGGACCCTTCAGATCGACGGGTTCGACACCGGCTTCTCCGAGTAGCTCGGCCCGTTCCCCACGTGCGCGCGGCCGGCCCTGAACGCGTTAGAGGGCGCCGATGTACAACATCCTGATCGCGAGCGGCGCGGCCGTGCTCGGCTACCTGCTGGGCTACCTGGTCACCGGCAACGCGTTCGCCGGGTTCCTGCCCGCCCTGCTCGCGTTCGTCGTCGTGTTCATCCTGCTCGCGCGCCGCACGGGCAAGCAGCTGGAGTCCCTGTTCCAGGGGGCCATGGTGCTCTTGCAGGCCGGCAAGATCGACGAGGCCCGCACCGCGCTCGAGGCGGCGATGCCGCTCGGGAAGTGGCAGATCCTCGTCGCCGAGCAGATCCACTCGCAGCTGGGCTCGCTCGACTATCTCCAAGGCGTCGGCCACACGGTGCAGAAGCATCCGACCCAGGCAAAGGCGAGCTTCGCCGCGGGCCGGGCGCACCTGGAGAAGGCCTGGTCGCGTGATTGGCGCGCGAAGGCCACGTTGGCCGCCATCCACCATCGCGAGGGGCGCCCGGACGACGCGGTGAAGGTCCTGGAGGCCGCGAGCGGCCCCGGCAAGACGGAGGCGCTCTACTGGGGCCTGTACACGTTCGTCCTCAACGAGGCCAAGCGCCGCGACGAGGCGCTCCAGGTCGTGGGCCGGGGCCTCGCGGAGAACAAGGACAACAAGGCGTTGGCGGCCCTCCAGGAGGCGCTCGCGAACAAGAAGCGCCCCGACATGAAGGTGCTGGGCGAGTCCTGGTTCCAGATGTTCCCGGAGGACATCCCGCGGGAGAAGCTGATGGAGATGCAGGGGATCAAGCCCCAGCCTCGCCCGCAGAAGACGTTCCCGCAGCCCCGCCGGTAGTCAGCCGCTCGATCGGCGAGCGGCGTCCGGGGAAGAGCCGAGTCGGGGAACCGCCGAGCCCCGAGTGGCCCGGCGATCCCGCGTATGGCATCCCGCCTCCGGGATCCCGCGACCGATCAGTCGACGACCAGGACCTCATCGCGCGACACGGAGCGGATCAGCTCGGCGAGCGCGGCGATACGATCCGAGTCGCCCGCGTGCACGGCCTTGAGCTGTCCCACCAGGTCTTTCGCGCGGCGGAAGGCGCCCACGAGGTCCCCGCTGATGTCGGTGGGGGACTCGAGGTTGGTCATCAGCTCGGGCAGGCTGCGGCCTTCGGCCCACATGCGGCCGAAGGGGATCATGTCCGGGCACCAGGTGACACCGATGCCCGTGAGCTCCTCGGCACCCGTGACGATCGGAGAGTAGCGGAGCTTGTTCGCCTCCCGACCGAGCGCGAGATCGGCGCCCTTGACGGGGCGGAGCCGCACATCGCGGCCGAACTCCTTGTTCACCGAGCAGAAGAGCCCGAAGAGGAGCGGCAAGGGCAGATCCTCGAGCATGCCGGAGAGCACGAGCTCGGTGACGAAGATCTCCTCGATCTGGATGTTCAGGAGCACCTTGGCGCCCGCGCCGAAGCCCCCATCCTTGTCGAGGTACCCGATCTTCTTGAGGAAATCGACCTTCCGCTGGAATTCCTCCCAGCTGCGATCCTCGATGGAGCGCGCGCGCTCCTGGAGGCGGGTGACGTTCTTGCGCCCCTTCTTGCCGCCGCCTTGCTCTTCGAGCTCCTTCTCCAGCCGGTCGGCCTCCGCCATGTCGAGGGCGGCCTCGGCGCGGCGCGAGAAGGTGAGGAAGGACTTGTCGACGACCTCGCGGATGCGCTCCTGCGGGCTCGTGTGGAGGAGGTTCACGATGGAGTTGAAGGACAAGGCGAAGCTGGAGCGCACGGGCTCGGGCTCGCCACGCAGGTAGCCCTGGAGCTGCCCGCGCACCTCGTTCCAGTCCTCGTGGTCCATCCGGATCACGACGTGACCCACCTGGTCCATGCCGCGGCGCCCGGCGCGTCCCGCCTTCTGCATGAACTCGCGCGTCCGGAGCGGGCGGAGGGACTGCCCGTCGAATTTGCGGAGCCCGTCGAACACGACCGAACGCGCGGGCATGTTGATGCCGAGCGCGAAGGTGCTCGTGCAGTAGAGGATCTTAACGAGGCGCTTCTCGTAGAGCTCCTCGACCAGCGCCTTGAGGAGCACGTTCGTGCCGGCGTGATGGAAGGCGATGCCGCGCTCGTACAGACCGCGGAGCTCTTCATCCAGGACCTTGCCGCCGTCGGTGGCGGCAAAAGCATCCAGCTCGACCTGCATCCGGGCCTGCTCTTCGGTGTTCAGGAGCGACCGGCGGAGGCGGGTCCCGAGGCCGCGCGCGTAGTTCTCCACCGTTTTGCGGCTGAACGCGAAGTAGAGGGTCGGCAGCAGATCGTGCTCGCGGAGGTGGTCGAACACATCGGTATGCGACGTGGACGGGCCGAGGCGGGCGGTGCGACCGCGGTGCCCGCGGTTGTCACCCCGGTGCCCGCGCTGCTCCGCGCCGCGCGCGATCTCCTTCGCGTGCTGACGCTCCCAGCGTTGGTGGGCCTTGTCGAAGTCCGCGGGGTGCAGCAGCCCGTCGTCCAGGTTGCAGATCCAGGCCTGCAACGGGACGTTTCGCCGGGTTTCGTGCACGACCGCGACCTCCGCGCCACGCACGTGGGACATCCAGTCGGCGAACGCCTGCATGTTCTGCAGGGTGGCCGAGAGGCCCACGATCTGCACGTGGGGCGGCAGGTAGATGAGCAGCTCCTCCCAGGTCGTGCCGCGCTCGCGGTCGTCCAGGAAGTGGATCTCGTCGATGATCACCGCGTCCAGCTGGGGGAGCGTCTCGCCCGCCAGGAGCATGTTGCGGAGGATCTCGGTCGTCATCACCCGACACGGGGCCTCGCGGCGGATGACGAGGTCTCCGGTGAGGAGGCCGACCTTCTCTTCCCCGTGGAGTCGCGTGTAGTCGCGAAACTTCTGGTTCGACAAGGCCTTGATCGGCGCGGTGTAGATCACGTCGCGCCCGCGGGCGAGCGCTCGATCGACCACGAAGTCGGCGATGATCGTCTTGCCGGTGCCCGTCGGCGCGCAGACGAGCACGGACTTGCCGGCTTCGAGCGCCTCGATGGAAGTCTGCTGGAATGGGTCTAGGGTCAGTCCACGATGTTGCATGCGAGCGCCTTCTAATTGATTTTGCGCGCGCTTGACGAAGCCGTTCTGACGAACTCTCTTGACGGTGCGGCGGAACCCGAACGAAGAACCCCCCGTCACCGCAAGGTGACGGGGGGCTCTGTATGGTAGTCCCAACGGGATTCGAACCCGTGTCTATGCCGTGAGAGGGCACTGTCCTGGGCCTCTAGACGATGGGACCGAGAGAAGGTCCGGAAGCTCTGACGTGGCCCCGTCCGAGCTTTGCTTCGAAATGTGGTTGGGGTGCTAGGGGTCGAACCTAGAGTCTTCAGGGCCAGAACCTGACGTGTTGCCGATTACACTACACCCCACCGGCGGCCCACCATTATGGGTTCAGGACGGAGGCGTCAAGGGTTCGAGGTGACGCCGCGATGAATTCTCGCCCTCGGGGTACCTCAGGGAGTACTCCGGGGTCCCTCACGGGTACTGGTCGATCACCCATCCGTACGGCTGCGCGATGGCGTTGACGGTCTGAAAAAACGTCTCTTCGTCGAGCTTGGACTGGAGGTTCTTCTTCCGCGCCAGGTCGAACGCGACGGGGTCGTTCTGGGCCCAGGCATCGCTCATCGCGTGGTAGGAGGCGGCGCGGTCCCCCCAGGCTCGGACGAGGAGCCCGTGGGCCTCGCCGAGCGTCGGTGTGACGGGCTCGATCTTCTCGGCCTCGGCGCGCAGCTGGTCGGCGGCGGGCGTAATCTCGGAGGCGAGCCGCTCCGCGATGCGCGCCGCATCCGTGTCGCCCTTTTTCACCTTGCTGGCGACGTCGAGGAAACCTTGCGCGAGCACGAGGTTCTTCGCCAACAATGGCTTCATCGCGTCGTGGTAGGCCGACACGTCTTCTTGGACGGGGTCGGTGCCGCACCCGACGAGCAGGGCGATTAGGAGGGGGATGGGCGACATGCAGGGGTCGTATTGCCCTCCCGGAGGATTGTGAAGGCTTTGGAACAACTCGTCGTCCGCGCGCGCACCCGCTTGCGGGAGGGGAGGGCGCTCGCGGGCCTCGGCGGCCGGCCTGCCCGCCTCGTCCTGCGCCTCGACGATCTGGATGCACCCGGCCCCATCCCCGCGGAATTGCTGAAGCTCGAGGACTGGTACGACATCGTCGTGCGGGTGGTCGAGTGGTCGGGCCCGCTCCCGGTGCACCTCGTCGCGCGGTCGGAGCATCCGTTCCTCGCGGAGATGGTGCGGTTCGCCCACCGCCTCGAGTGCCCCACCACGCTGCGGACCACCGCCGCGGGCATCTCCCCGCGCCGCGCGGACGAGCTGGTGGACTGCGGGCTCGAGCGCATCGTGGTCCGGGTGGCCGGCGTGAACGAAGCGACCCAGCGGGCGGTGGTGGGGGAGTCCGTGGCGGACACCCGGCGCGCAATCGCGGCGCTCCTGGCCGCGCGCGTCTCCCGGGCGGCGCCGCTGGACATCGTGCTCGAGGTGCCGTTCGACGCGCGCACCGCCCCGGAGCTCCGCGCTCTCTGTGAGGAGGCCCGGACCGTCGGGGTCGATGGCGTGCGGGTGGCGGCCCCCTGGGCGGGCGGTCCCTTCGAGAGCGGGGCGCTCGACGCGCTCGGATGGGTCGCGAAGCAGGACCGCCCCTTCCGGCGCACCTCCGCGGACACGCTGGGCGCCGTGCGCGAGATGCGTGGCGATGGCCCCGGCACACCGCGGAAGGGCGGGGCATGTCCGGTCGGCACGCTCCGCGTCGAGATCCTCCCGGACGGCACGCTCCTCTCCTGTCCCTTCAAGGGCGATCGGACGCGGATGCTCTCGCGTGATCCCTCGGGGGCCATGGCCCTGGCCTGGAAGGCCCTGGAAAAGCACCGGGATGCCATCCGGACCTGCGACCGGGCGTGCGCTCACCCCGAGCTCACGGCTTGACGAGGGGGGTGGCGTGCGATAACGCGCGCCGCTCTGTTCCCTTGACTGGCTGAATCGTTTCAGGAGTCTGTCGTGCCGTTCCCCGTCATCGCTCTCGATTCCATTCCGACCCACGGTCTCGCCGTGCAGGTGCTGGATTGGGCGCGCGTGGGATGTGGAGAGGGGCTGGGGGGGGAGTGCACGTCGGTCAGTGGCCACCTCGAGGTGTCCCGCAAGGGGCGCCACATCGTGGTGAACGGTCAGCTCGCGGGAGCGGCCACGGTCATCTGTGACCGATGCGGCGAGCCGTGCCACTTCTCCGCGGCAGGGGCGGCGAGCTGCGTCTACCTGCCCTTCGACGAGATTGCGGCCACCAAGGTCGATGAAGACTCCCAGGAAGAGGCGCTGGACCACGGCGAGTACGACGGCGTCGCGCTCGATCTGGTCCACGTCGTCAGGGAGTTCTTCGCGCTCGAACGGCCGGCCCGCGTGCTCTGCGCGGATTTCGATCCCGCTGCCGACGCGGCATGTCTCGAACGTTTCCGTTCCCGGGCCGACCTCTCCCGGGACCAACCTGATCCTCGTTTCGCTTTGCTCAAGGGCGTCAAGCCCACCCGCTAGGAGTCTTTCATGGCCGTTCCCAAGAAGCGCGTCTCCCGTCGTGCCCGCGATACCCGTCGCGCCCACGACTTCCTCGTCGCCACCGCCGCCACCGAGACGTGCCCGGCCTGCGCGGCCACCAAGCTCCGCCACCACGTGTGCCCCTCCTGCGGCACGTACCGTGGCCGCAAGGTGTTCACGGACAACGATGAGGCCGTCGCGACGGCCGAGTAGGTCATGGCGGAGCTGGGTGCGGTCGCGCTCGACGCCTTCGGGGGTGACAACGCCCCGGACGCGCTGCTGGCTGGAGCCGAGCTCGCGGTCCGGCAGGGTGTGCCTGTCATCCTGGTGGGAGACGCCAATCGCCTGCGTGGGAGAGTCCCACGCGGGCTGACCGTCGTCCACGCGCCCGACGTCGTCGAGATGGACGAGCCCGCGTCGACGCCCTTGCGCAAGAAGCCCGGTGCGTCGATTCGACGTATCTTCGAGCTCGTTCGGGATGGGCAGGCCATCGGCGCGGTCACGTGCGGGCACTCGGGCGCCGCGATGGCCAGCGCCCTCCACGTGCTCGGTCCCATCCCGGGGATCGACCGCCCGCCGCTCGCGACGATCGTGCCTCGGAAGGACGGCGGCCAGCTGGTGCTGGTCGACCTCGGCGCCAACATCGACTGCAAGCCCCACCACCTCGCGCAGTTCGCGGTGCTGGGGGACGCCTATGCACGGGCCGTGCTGGGGCTCGAGCGCCCGCGGGTGGGGCTCCTCGCCAACGGGGAGGAGCGGGGCAAGGGGAACACCCAGGTACGCGCCGCGTGGCCCGAGCTCGAAGCGCTGCCGCTGAACTTCGTGGGCAACGTCGAGCCGCTCTCGGCCCTTCGGGGCGAGTGTGACGTCCTCGTGTGTGACGGTTTCGTCGGCAATGTGATGCTCAAGACCGTCGAGGGTACGGTCGAGGTCGTGGGGCGCGTGCTGCGCGACGAGATCCGGCGCCGCCCCGGGGCGCAGCTCGGGGCCTGGCTGCTCCAGGGCGCCATCCGGCGGTTCCGGCAGCGCACCGCGTACGATGCGGTCGGCGGCGCGCTGCTCCTCGGGGTGGAGGGGGTGGCCGTGGTCGGTCACGGTCGTGCCGACGCTCGCGCCGTCGCCAGCGCCCTCCGCTACGCCCGGTCCTGCGCTGAGGCGGGGCTACTTCCCACGTTGCGGCACCTCGTCGCTCAGCGCCTCCCGCGCAGGGAGTCGGAAACGCCGATTGGTTAGGATGAAGGCTTGTTCCTGCGGTGCGGATCGCCCTGTGGGAGCGGCGGGAGGGCGCGCCGGAGTAGCGTTCGTGCGCGGGCTCGGATAGAAAGCGCGGCCCGCCGGGAGATACCCATGGCCACTGAAGAGATTGTCCGTCGCGTCAAGGACCTGATCGCCGAGTCGCTCGGCGTGAACCCCACCGAGGTGATTCCGGATGCGTCGTTCATCGACGATCTCGGAGCCGACTCACTCGACATCGTCGAGCTCGTGATGGCGATCGAGAAGGAGTTCGGGATCGAGATTCCCGATGAAGACGCCGAGAAGATCTCCACGGTGCAAGACGCCGTGGACTACATCCAGCACAAGGCCCACTAGCCAGGGGTCCGGAGGCCCGGTGGGTCGTCGCGTCGTCATAACGGGGCTTGGCGCTGTCACCCCCTGTGGGGCGGATGCGTCGTCCACCTGGTCGGCCATGGTCGAAGCACGGTCAGGGGTCACCCTGGTCAGTCGCTTCGACACAACCGGCTTCCCCGTGCGCATCGCGGCGGAGGTCAAGGGCTTCGACGGGGAGGGGATGCTCGGGCGCAAGCTCGCCAAGCGCCTCGACCTGTTCGCTCAGTACGCCATGGTCGCGACCAACGAGGCTTGCCGTCATGCCGGCCTCTCGCGCCGGCCCGAGGGCGATCCGCGGCTCGGCGTGTATGTCGGCACGGGCATCGGCGGTCTGCAGGAGATCGTGCTCGGCGCCCGAATGTTCGACGCGGAGGGATACCGCGGCCTCTCGCCGTTCTTCATTCCTCGAGCGCTGACGAACCTCGCCGGGGGACACATCGCGATCGAGTACGGCGCCCAGGGGCCGAGCCTCTGCGTGACCACGGCCTGCGCGACCGGCAACCACAGCATCGGCGAGGCCTGGCGGGCGATCCGCTACGGTGATGCCGATGTCGTCGTCGCCGGAGGGGCCGAAGCGGCGATCACCCCCGTCGGCATCGCCGGCTTCATGGTGATGAAGGCGCTCTCCAAGCGCAACGACGATCCCGCCACCGCCTGTCGCCCGTTCGACAACGAGCGCGACGGGTTCGTGATGGGAGAGGGCGCCGGCATCGTGATCCTCGAGGAGCTCGAGCACGCTCGCGCCCGCGGGGTGGAGATCCTCGCCGAGCTCGTCGGCTATTCCCTCACGAATGACGCACATCACGACACAGCGCCCGCGCCCGGTGGCGCCGGCGCCGTTCGGTGCATGCGGTTGGCGCTCGCTTCGGCCGGCCTCGACCCCGCCGAGGTCGACTACGTCAACGCCCACGGCACGTCGACCCCCCAGAACGACGCCAGCGAGACCCAGGCCATCAAGACGGTCTTCGGGGAGCATGCGCGCAAGCTGATGATCTCCAGCACCAAGGGCGTCACGGGGCACCTGCTCGGCGCCGCTGGGGGCGTCGAGGCCGTCGCGGCGGTTCGGTCGCTCTACACCGGCATCGTGCCGCCCACCGCCAACCTGACGAACCCCGATCCGCAGTGTGACCTGGACTATGTGCCCGGTGTCGCGCGCAAGGCGAACCCCCGGATCGTCCTGTCCAACGCCTTCGGCTTCGGTGGCACGAACGCCAGCCTGGTGTTCCGCCGCTGGGAGGACTGACCATGCGCATCGTCGTCGGCTCGGATCACGCGGGCCTCGTGCTCAAGGACCACCTCGCCGTTCGCCTCCGCGCGCAGGGCCACGAGGTCGAGGACGTAGGTACGAACTCGTCCGCATCCTGTGACTACCCGGACCTGGC
The DNA here is from genome assembly GCA_030685065.1 of Pseudomonadota bacterium. GTDB lineage: Bacteria > Myxococcota_A > UBA796 > UBA796 > SXON01 > CAJBVW01. Next base: position 25,638 of record JAUXQH010000054.1, read on the forward strand.
GAACGCTGTCGGGAGCGCGCTGACCAGCGGGCGTGTCGACTTCGGGATCCTCGTCTGCGGGACAGGGCAGGGGATGGCGATGACGGCGAACCGCATTTCGGGCATCCGCGCAGCGGTCCTCTCGGACACCTTCAGCGCCCGCTCGACCCGCGCCCACAACGACGCGAACGTGCTGTGCCTCGGGCAGCGGGTCGTCGGCTCAGGCCTCGCCGAGGACATTGTCGACGCCTTCCTGAACACCCCATTCGAGGGCGGCCGGCACGCGGGCCGAGTCGCGAAGATGATGGCGAACGACGTGGAGAAAGCATGAGCATCGCGAAGAACGATCCGGTGATCGCCGAAGCGATGGAGTCGGAGCGGGTCCGCCAACGGGAGGATCTCGAGCTCATCGCATCGGAGAACTACGTCTCGGCGGACGTGCTCGAGGCGCTGGGATCGGTGCTCACGAACAAGTACGCCGAGGGCCTCCCCGGGAAGCGGTACTACGGCGGATGCCAGTTCGTGGACATCGTCGAAGACATCGCGCGGAGCCGCGCGCTCACGCTCTTCAAGGGGAGCGAGGGCGTCAACGTCCAGCCCCATTCGGGTGCTCAGGCCAACGCGGCGGTGTACCTGGCGGCGCTCAAGCCGGGGGACACGATCCTCGGGCTGGACCTCTCGAACGGGGGGCACCTCACCCACGGTTCGCCCGCGAACTCGAGCGGCAAGCTCTACAAGGCCGTGCACTACAAGGTGAACGAGGGCGGCCACATCGACCTCGACTCGGTGCGGGACATCGCCCGGCGCGAGCGGCCGCGTCTCATCATGACCGGCGCGAGCGCGTACCCCCGCCACTGGGACTGGGTCGCATTCCGCGCCATCGCCGACGAAGTGGGCGCCATTCTCGTCGCGGACATCGCCCACGTCGCGGGCCTCGTCGCGACCGATCTGCACCCGACGCCGTTCGGCCTGTGCGACTACGTCACCACGACGACCCACAAGACGCTCCGCGGGCCCCGCGGGGGCATGGCGTTCGCTCGTGCCGACCTGATGAAGGGGCTCAACTCCGCGGTGTTTCCCGGCACGCAGGGCGGCCCGCTCATGCATGTGATCGCCGCGAAGGCCGTCGCCTTCCGGGAGGCGCTGGAGCCTTCCTTCGTGGACTACCAACGCCAGGTGCTCGCGAACGCCCAGGCCATGGCCACGCGTCTCTCCGAGCGAGGTTTCCGTCTCGTCAGCGGCGGTACGGACAACCACCTGATGCTCATCGATCTGTCCGACGCACCCTACAGCGGGAAGGACGCGGAGGCCGCGTTGGGACGGGTCGGCATCACGGTGAACAAGAACACCGTCCCCAACGAGAAGCGCAGCCCCTTCGTCACCAGCGGCATTCGGGTCGGTACCCCGGCGATGACGACGCGGGGCCTCGACGCCGCGGAGGCCCGCCAGGTGGCAGATCTCATCGCGGATGCGCTCGAGCTCCGGGACGACACCGCCCGTGTCGAGGCCGTTCGCGCCGAGGTACATGCGCTCTGTGCGCGTCATCCCGTGCCCGCTTAGGTCGGCGCGCGCCCGCGCGTCGGCGCGTGGCGGTACGGGCCGTGGTGTAGCGCCCGAGGAGAGGAGTCAGAGCGTCCGATGATGTGCCCGGCCTGCCAGCACGAAGACAGCAAGGTCGTCGACTCCCGGGACGCGGGTGACTGCACCCGGCGTCGTCGGGAGTGCCTCGCCTGCGCCGCCCGCTTCACGACCTTCGAGCGCGTGGAGTTCCGCCTCCCCACCCTGGTGAAGCGCGACGGCCGCCGGCAGGTGTTCAGTCGCGAGAAGCTGTTGTCCGGCCTGCAGCTGGCGTGCCGCAAGCGCCCGGTCACGGACGAGCAGCTCGATTCGTTGATCACCCGCGTGGAGCGGGAGCTGGCCACGCGCGCCGATCGCGAGCTGCCCACCGCAGACCTCGGCGCAATGGCCCTCCGCGAGCTCCAGGTGCTCGATCACGTCGCCTACCTGCGCTTCGCGTCGGTCTACCACGCGGTCGGCAGCCCCGAGGATTTCCTGGAGGTCCTCCGCCCCTTGTTGGAGCGGCGGTGAGCGACTGGCGGATGATGGGGCTCGCGCTCGATGTCGCGCGTCGGGCAGCCGGCCGCACGTCCCCGAATCCGATGGTGGGCGTCGTCATCGTGCGGGACGGGGCCGTCCTCGCCGAGGGGTGGACCCAGCCGCCCGGCCAGCATCACGCGGAGCCGCACGCCCTCGAGCAGCTCGGCGGCCGCGCGGACGGCGCCACGATGTACGTGGTGCTGGAGCCCTGCTGCCATTGGGGCCGGACCCCCCCCTGCACCGACGCCATCATCAAGAGCGGCGTGCGGAAGGTGGTCATCGGCACGGTCGACCCATTCCCCCTGGTCTCCGGACGTGGAATCCAGGCGCTCCAGGACGCGGGCATCGAGGTCGTGGTCGGGGTGCGAGAGCACGAGTGCAAGAGGCTCAACCGGGGCTTCCTCAAGGCGGTGCGCTGCGGGCTGCCCGAGGTGACGTTGAAGGCGGGGATGTCCCTCGACGGCCGCATCGCGTCCGAGGATGGACAGAGCCGATGGATCACGGGTCCGGCGGCGCGTGCCCGAGCCCACGGCCTCCGCGACACGCACGACGCGGTCATGGTCGGGATCGGCACAGTCCTCGCGGACGACTGCGCGCTCGATACCCGCCTGCCAGGTGGGCGAAACGCAGTGCCGGTGATCCTCGACACCTGGCTGCGCACACCGCCGACTGCGCGCGTCCTCAGCGCGGGGCGCCGCCCGTTGCTGCTATGCGGCGAGGACGCGCCCGCGTCCGACCTGCCCGCGGACATCGTGCGCCTCCCGCGTGGGCCGGCCGGGATCGACCTCGAGGCCGCTCTGAGGGCCGTCGTGAGCTGTGGGCACCACCACCTGCTCGTCGAAGGCGGCGGCACCGTGCACCGCTCGCTGCTTGGCGCCGGTCTGGTCGATCGCATCGAGCTCTTCGTGAATGGGCGCGTGCTCGCGGGCGGCCCCGGGTTCGCCTCCGGGCCGGGCTTCTCGCTCACCGATGCGCCTGCGTTCCGGTTCGTGTCGAGCGAGCCGGTCGGGGACGACCTACACCTTGCGCTCGAGCGCGCGGAGCTCTGATGTTCACCGGGTTGGTCGAGGCGCGAGGGACGATCCGCACGGTCGCGCCCCGCGGAAGCGGCAAGGTGTTGTGGATCTCCGCCCCCTTCACGGGGCTGGTGCTCGGTGAGTCCATCGCGTGTGACGGCGTGTGTCTGACGGTCGAGGCCTTCGACGCGAGCGCCTTCCAGGTGACGGCGGGGGAGGAGACCCTCCGGCGGACCACCTTTGCGGAGGTCGCGACGGGGCGCAGCTTGCACCTCGAGCGCGCCATGCGCGTCGGCGATCGCCTCGGCGGTCACATCGTGCAGGGACACGTCGATGGGGTCGGGCGCGTACGCGCGGTCACGCCGGGCGCACAATGGACACGTATCGACGTGGATGCTCCGGCGGAACTCTGCCGATACCTCGTGGAGAAAGGCAGCGTCTGCATCGACGGCGTCAGCCTGACCGTAAATGGGATAGACCGAGCGGGCTTCAACGTAGGGATCGTTCCACACACCCTCCAGGTGACAAACCTCGGCGCGCTCCGATCGGGCACCGCGGTCAACCTGGAGGTCGACATCCTCGCCAAGTACGTGGAGCGCCTGCTGGGCGGGCGCGTTGGCGGCGTCGATCTTCCGGTGCTGCGGGCGGCGGGCTTCACCCGGGGTTCTTGAGTCCGGGCTCTTGAGGAGGGGAGTGAACATGGAATTCGAAGTGATGGCGCCGGACCCTGAGCGTCGCGTCCAGACGGCGATCGAGGACATTCAGGCTGGCCGAATGGTCATCCTGGTGGACGACGAGGATCGCGAGAACGAGGGCGACCTCACGATGGCGGCATCGATGGTGACGCCCGAAGCCATCAACTTCATGGCGAAGCACGGCCGCGGGTTGATCTGCCTCACGCTTACCGAAGAGAGGGTGGCCCAGCTCAACCTCCCCATGATGGCCACGAACAACAAGTCGCCCTTCGCGACGGCGTTCACCGTATCCATCGAGGCCCGCGAGGGCGTGTCGACCGGCATCTCCGCCGCCGATCGCGCCCACACCACGCTCGTCGCCATCGACCCGTCGAACGGCCCGAACGACCTGATCTCGCCCGGGCACGTGTTCCCCTTGCGCGCCAGGGATGGCGGCGTGCTCGTTCGCACCGGCCAAACGGAGGGCTCGGTCGATCTCGCGCGGCTCGCGGGGCTCCCCCCGTCGGGCGTGATCTGCGAGATCATGAACGACGACGGTACGATGGCCCGGCTCTCCGACCTCGAGCGTTTCTCGGCCACCCATCGCCTCCACATCGTGACGGTCGCCGACATCGTTCGGTGGCGCCTCCGCAACGAGCGCCTCGTGCGCCGGGTGCTCGAGACGCCGATGCCGACCGAGGAGTTCGGCGAGCTCAAGGCCACCGTGTTCCAGGACACGAGCGGCGGGCTGCACCTTGCGCTCACCGTCGGGGATCTCGCTGGGGGGCCCGTCCTCGCGCGGATCCAGGCCAGCTGCGGCCCGGTTGACGTCTTCCGGGTCCTGACCTCGGACTCGAGCGAGCAGCTGCGCGCCGCGCTCGGTCGCATCGCCGCCGAGGGCAGGGGTGTCCTGCTCTACCTCAACATCGACGGCGGCCCCACGCCCGCGTCCTTCGTGGCTCGTCTTCGGGAGCACCTGGTCCCCGACGCGTCGCCCGCGGCGGAGGGTGACAAGCTCCGCGCGCTCGGCACCGGCGCGCAGATCCTCGTGGATCTCGGGGTGCGCGAGCTGCGCCTCCTCACGAACAATCCGAGGAAGATCGTCGGACTCGAGGGGTTCGGCCTCCGAGTCGTCGAGCGAATCCCGCTCCGTGCGGAGCCTCGCCCGGATAGAAGTGCGTTTCTCGAATCCCGGCGCCAACATCTCGGGCACCTGCTCGAGCGCTGACCTCCTCGGAGTCTCTCGTGCCCCGTACCATCGAAGGCAATCTCATCGACGTGGCCGGTCGATACGCCATCGTGGCTGCCCGGTTCAACGACTTCATCACGTCCCGCCTCGTCGAGGGCGCGGTTCACACGCTGGCACGCCACGGGGTGGACACCACGGAGCTGCCGGTTGTCTGGGTGCCGGGAGCCTACGAGCTGCCGCTCATCTGCCAGAAGCTCGCGGCCTCCGGGAAGTATGACGCGGTCATCGCGCTCGGCTGCGTGATTCGCGGCGGCACGCCTCACTTCGACTACGTCGCGGGGGAGGCGGCCAAGGGGGTCGCCTCCGCCTCCTGGTCGACGGGTGTGCCGGTGATCTTCGGTGTGCTTACTACCGACAGCATCGAGCAGGCCATCGAACGAGCCGGGACAAAGATGGGGAACAAAGGGGCGGAAGCGGCCATGTCCGCGCTCGAGATGGTCAACCTCCTGCGCTTGCTGGTGTCCTGATGCCAGGTCGGCGTCGCGCGCGAGAATTCGCCGTTCAGGCTCTCTACGCCGTCGACATCGGCGGGGTCACGGGGGCGAACGCGCTCTCTGGACTCTGGGCCGGGCGGCTGGACGACACGGACAAGGTCGAGGACCCCATCGGCCACGAAGAGATGGAGTTCGCGCAGGAGCTTGTGCGGGGCGTCACCGAGAACCGTGAGGCGCTCGACCAGCGGATCGAGGCCGCTAGCCTCAATTGGCGCCTCCCCCGCATGCCCGCGGTCGACCGGAACATCCTCCGCCTCGGAGCGCACGAGCTCATCTCGCGCCCGGACATTCCGGCCTCGGTGAGCATCAACGAGGCCATCGAGGTGGCCAAGCGGTTCGGTGGCGCCGAGTCCCGCGCATTCGTGAACGGCATCCTCGACCGCATCGCCGCGGATACGGGGCGAGGCGGGCGCCGTCCGCGGCGGAGCTAGTGCCGACGTCCCGTACCCTCGCCGAGCTTCAGGCCGAGATCGACGCCTGGATCGGAAACAACGGTGGATATTGGCCCGAGCTGTCCATGCTCGCCCGGCTCACGGAAGAGACGGGCGAGGTCGCGCGGGAGTACAATCACCGCTTCGGTTCCAAGAAGAAGAAGGCGAGCGAGGGGGATGCGGAGCTTGCTCTCGAGCTGGCGGATGTCCTCTTCATCCTACTCTGCATGGCGAATCAGCAGGGGATCGACCTCGACCAGGCGATGAGCCAGACCCTCGAGAAGTACCGCATACGGGACGCGGGCCGCTTCGTCTGAGACGGATGGCAAACGCTGCGAGCGTGCTTACAGACACTCACTCGATCTTGAACCAGACTGCGAACCAGACCGCAGAGAGCTGCACAGAGGAGCCCCCATGGAAGCCATCACCATCGGCAACACCAAGGTAGACGCCGCCGCCACCAAGGATCTGCCCGCCGTCACCCTCGAGGGGAACGCTGTCGGCCACATCAAGCGGCTGCTCGTCGAGAACGACATGCCCGGCTTCGGGTTGCGCTACGGGCTCCAGGGCGGAGGCTGCTCCGGCTACAGCTACCTGCTCGAGTTCGAAGAGGCCCCCCAGGCCGATGACGAGGTTTTCGAGTTCGACGGCGTGCGGGTGTTCATGAACCCGCTGCACATCGAGTACCTGCGCGGGTCCACGATCGACTACTCCGACACGCTGATCGGCGCGGGCTTCCAGATCAAGAACCCGAACGTCAAGCGCCAGTGTGGCTGCGGGTCCAGCTTCGACGTTTAGGCCGGGGGCGCGGTGGCACGGGTGGAGTTTGTCGATCTCGGGCAAGTAGTCGAGGCCGGCCTCGGCATGACCCTGCTGGAGGTCTGCGACGCGTTCGGGCTCCCGATGGAGACCGCGTGCGGCGGCTTCGCGGCGTGCAACTCCTGTCGTGTCCGCGTGATCGCGGGGGCGCTCTCCGAGGTCGAGGACGTGGAGCATCCGTTCCTCGACGATGACGGCCAGCGCCTCGGTTGCCAGGCACGCGTGGTGGGCGCCGTCACCGTTCGCCTCGAGCCAGGCGCCTGAGCGTGGGCGTCTTGCGGAATTACACGATTGGTGCGACGTAGGCACAGGCTGACCTTGACGCAGCCGGGTCCCCACCATACATGGGTGCGTCCCGCAGGGCGGCATGTCGTCGGGCGGTCTTGATGGCCAAGTAGCTCAGTTGGTAGAGCAGGGGACTGAAAATCCCCGTGTCGGCGGTTCAACTCCGTCCTTGGCCACCCTATTTCTCCTGATCGTTGTGCCGGCCATGGCCGCATGCGCATCGGATCGTTGCTCCACCCTCTGCGTGGAAGTTGGTTCCGCCCTCGATGAGTGCCTCCCCGAGTGGGGGCTCACCTGGGAGGAGCTAGGTGCGGAGTCCCGGGCGGACTGGCGGGTGCGCTGCCAGGACGAGTGGGACGAGGTCCGATCCGGCTTGGAGGCGCGTGAGCTTCCGGCCTCCCAGGATCAGTGTATTGCCGGTTCAGACGAGCTGGCTGCCCTCCGCGCCGCGGAGGACGGCGCGTGCGACGAGCTCCGCGCGCTCTATCTGGACTGACGCCCCTCGACACCGAAGCGGATGTCCTGGAGCGTGAGCCCGAGCCGCCCGATGCGGTAGTTCAGGTTGCTGCGGCTGATTCCGAGGCGCCGCGCGGCGCGCGCCTGAACTCCGCCGGCTTCCCGCAGCGCCTCGGCGATGAGCGCGCGCTCGAAGTCCTCGAGCGCGACGGGCAGCCCGCCGGGACCCACCGCGCCGAGGCCCGGTAGCGCCGAGCCGGCCCCCGGATGCGCGGGCGCATGGGGCGACTCCGGCAGGCGAACGGAGGTGATCTCACCGCCGTTCGAGAGCAACACCAGCCGCTCCATGAAGTGCTCGAGCTCCCGGACGTTCCCCGGCCAGCTGTGGCCTTGCAGCGCCTTCATCGCGCCGGCGGACACGGTCGGGACGGGCCGCGTGTGCCGTACGGCGAACTTCTTGGCGAAATGCTCGACCAACAGGGGGATGTCGTCCTTGCGATCCGCGAGGCGGGGCAGGCGGATCGCGAAGACGTTCAGCCGGTAGTAGAGGTCGGCGCGAAAGCCGCCGGTCTGGACCTCTTTCCAGAGGTCGCGATTGGTCGCGGCGATGACCCGCACGTCCACCTTGACCGTGTGCTCCCCGCCGACGCGGGTGACGATCCCGCCTTCGAGGACGCGCAGCAGCCGCACCTGCACGGCGGCGGGCATCTCCCCGATCTCGTCCAGGAAAAGCGTCCCCCCATCCGCCTGTTCGAATTTCCCCTGGTGCTGGCGCACCGCGCCCGTGAATGCCCCGCGTTCGTGGCCGAACAGCTCGGTCTCAAGCAGGTTTTCGGGCAGCGCCCCGCAGTTCACCGCGACGAGCGGCGCCGAGGCCCGGCGGCTCCGGTAATGGATGGCGTGGGCGATGAGCTCCTTCCCCGTTCCGGTCTCGCCCTGGATGAGGACCAGGGCGGACGAGTCGGCGACGGCCGTCACCTCCTCGTAGACCTCCCGCATCGCGGGGGAGATCCCGATCATCTCGGAGAACCCGTAGCGCTGCTCGACCTCCTTTCGGAGCTGCTGGAGCTCGCGCTGCATGGCGCGGGTCTGGAGCGCGCGCTCGAGGAGGAGCAGGAGCTCGTCCCGCTCGATCGGCTTGATGATGTAGTCGGCCGCGCCGGCCTTCATCGCCGAGACCGCGTCCCGAACCGAGCCGAAGCCGGTCATGACCACCACCCGAACGTCCGGCCAGTGGGTCCGCACCTCGGTGAGCAGCGCCATCCCGCCCATGCCGGGCATCATCACGTCCGTGAGAAGGACGTCGTAGGCGCTGCCGCGCAGCGACTCCAGCGCCTGCTCGCCCGATGACACCAGGGTCACGTCGTAGCCGGCCTTCGACAGGTTCACGTGGAGGGCGGTTCGCACGGCGCGGTCGTCGTCAGCGACGAGCACGCGCGCGGCCGGTGTGCTCACTTGATCTCCAGGTGGTATGGCATCATCGCGAACACTCGCTCGTCCTTCAGCGCCGAGAGCGCCCAGAAGCTCGTCAGCTCTGGGGGCAGCTCGACCTTGGGCTGGAACGCGCGGATGATCTGCCGGGGCAGGTCGGCGCTCACGAGCTGGGTGGGCAGGTCGCCACCGCCGCCCCAGGGGTCGTAGGTGACGAGCGTGTAGGGGGCGTCGGGCTTCATGCCGGCCTCGGCTCGCGCCCGCTCGACGGCGTCGAAAAATCCGCCGTGTTCGTCCACGAGCCCTTGCTCCTTGGCGTCCGACCCGCTCCAAACCCGGCCCTGCGCCAGCGCCTCCACCTTCTCGGGCGAGAGGTTCCGCCCGTCCTGGACCTTGTCCTTGAATTGGCGGTAGGTGTCCGCGATCATCCGGTCGAGCGCCGCGAATTCGATGTCGTCGAACGGGCGGGAGATGCTGTACATCCCCGCGTTGCGACCGCGGTTGAACTGCTCGGTGTGGATGTCGAGCTTCTCGAAGAGCCCGCCGCCGTTGATCTTGCCGCCGTAGACGCCGATGGAGCCGGTGACGGTGGTGGGGAGGGCGTAGATGGCGTCCGCGCCTGCGGCCACGTAGTAGCCGCCGCTCGCCGCGTAGCCGCCCATGCTGACGATCACGGGCTTGCCCTGCTCCTGGACGCGGCTCACCGCGCGCCAGATCTCGTCGGAGGCGAAGGCGGAGCCGCCCGGGCTGTCCACTCGGAGCACGACCGCCTTGACCGCGTCCGTCCGGCGCGCCTGGTCGAGGGCCTGCACCACGGTGTCGCTCCCCGTAGCGGCGCCGCCCAGCAGGCCGCCCGAGGAGCTCTGCCCCGAGGAGATCGCGCCGTCGATCACGACCACGGCCACGGCGCGTTGCGGTTCCCAACCCGAGGTGTCGGGGTTGCTCGCGTAGCTCTCGTCGCGCGAGAAGCCCTCTGGGAACGCGCCAGCAAGAGCCTCCTGAAGTTGGTCCGGGTACACCAGGCCGTCGACGAGCCCGTTCTTCTCGGCCTCCTGGCTGGTGAACGGACCCTTGTCGATGAGCGTGCGGATCTCCTCGGGGGACTTGCCTCGGCCGACGGCGATTCCGTCGACCAGGGCGCCCGACAGGTCGTCCAGGAGCTCGTTCATCTCCAGGCGGGCGGGGTCTGTCGACTGGGACTCGGTCCACTGTTCGGGCGCGGACTTGAACGCGCCACGCTTGGCGTATTGGGCCGACACGCCGACGAGCTCGAGCGCCCCGCGGAAGTACTGGGTCTCGGCGCCGAGACCGACGAGGTCGAGCTGCCCTGCGGGGTGCAGGTAGACGCGGTCGCAGGCCGTCGCGAGCAGGTATGCCGCGTTGGAGGCTTCTCCGTTGAGGTAGGCAACGACCGGCTTCCCGTTGGTGCGCGCCTCGCGCAGGATGGCGCGGATCTCTTCGACCTGGGCGAGGCTGAACGGGGCGCTGTCGATCTCCAGCAGCACCCCCCGCACCTGTGGGTCACCCGCGGCGCTCTTCATGCGGCGCAGCAGCGTCAGATAGCCCTCGGGCGCCTCGGTGAGCAGCCCACCCTGCGGTTGGTACGGGTAGGCACCCTCGAAGTCGAACGTGGCGACCCGGCGTCGTGCCCGGAACAGCTGATCGTCGTTGGGGATCGTCTGCACGTAGCCGCCGCCGCCGATGCCCCCCAGGTCCGCAAGGCCGCTGCGCGCGGTGACACCCACGCCCAGGTCCGCGAAACGGAGCTCGATGGCCCCGCCGAACTGCACGTCGGTGGGATCGGTCAGCGAGTCGTCCGCGAACAGCCGCAGCCACAGGCCCCGGGCGGGCTTGAGCCGAACGCTCGCCTGCACGCGCTGCGCGAGCGCAGCGTTCGGTGGGGCGTCGGCGAGCCAGTCCAGGCCGACCGTGACGAGGTCCCCCGCGGGGCGGAGCGCGAGCCCCGCCCCGTAGCGGGTGTTCACGCCGAGATCGGGAGCCGGGCTCCCCAGGTTCTGCACCACCGCGCCGATGCCGAGAAACGGGGCGGGCCGCCAGCCTAGCCCGATGTCCCAGCTCACAAAGTTGTTCTTGCCACCGTCCGGGAGCTGCCAGTTGAAGCTGCTTCCGATCGAGACCGCGTCGGTGACGCGTACCGAGGCGGCGCTGGACACGGTCCACCACCCTTCGGACGCCGCACCGACCTGACGGTACCCGAGTCCCGCGCCGACACCGCCGCCCGTCGTCGCGAAGGTAAGCGAGTTCAAACCACCCGTAGTGCCGGTGGTGTCGTAGTACACCGCGTATCCGGCGTCGCGATCGAAGTTCATCAGGGCGGGGTTGGAGTACATCACGTGCACCCCATCCTCCCCGGCCAGGCTCCGGAACGGGAGCGTCGGCCGCTCGACACCCTCGGCGTACGCGGCGGGCAGGAGCAGGAGTGGGGCGAGCACCGGGATGGGCATCGAGGCTCCGAAGCGAGCGCGATAGTAACTGCCCGGTCGGGGGGCCGGCGGCGTCCCCGTGCCCGGCGACTCCGGGGCCGCGGAGCCCCAACGGGCAAGAGCCTCGCTCGACACGTCTTCAGCAAAGCCGGTGCATGTCTCTTTTTTTATTCGAACTTCTTGCGCCACGGTCCAAGACGCGGGAAGATTGTGGGCCGCCCGACGTATTTCCCTCCCGATCTCCTCTCGCCCCGGTGTCAAACTCATCGGAGTGACTCCCCCTGGGTATCCCCATGCGCCTTTCGCAGAGCCTCGCCCTGCTCATTGCCCTCGCCCTGCCCGCTTTCGCGCAGGACGGCGGGGAGCCCGGTGCCCCTCCGGCGCTCCCGGGGGAGACCGTGGGAGCCGCGGCGTCGCTTCCCGCCTCGCTGACGAGCGCGCTGCGCGGCTCGCCGCTGGAGCTGGCGCTGGCGCCGGTGTCGGAGGACCCCATCTTCAGCGACGCCGCGGTCAGCGTGCAGGTCGTGAACGTGCGGACGGGAGAAGAGGTCTACGCCTGGGGGGACGACAAGCCACTCGTACCCGCCAGCACCATGAAGCTGCTGACCACCGCTGCCGCGCTCCGTACCCTCGGGCCAAATTACCGCTTTCCAACTTGGATCATGCAAGGTGGTGAGCTTGGGGCGGACGGCGTCCTGGCTGGCGATTTGTTCATCAAGGGGCAGGGCGATCCGACCATGGTGGTCGAGCGCATGTGGCGGCTCGCGCAGGATCTGAAGGTGCGCGGGCTCAAGGAGGTCAAGGGCGACATCGTTTTCGACGACGGGTACTTCGCTGGCACCACGCTCATCCCGGGGTGGGACAAGGAAGAGGACCTCGAGAGCGGCCCGACCTACTTCGCCACGCTCGGAGCGCTCTCCGTCAACTTCAACGTGGCCACAATCGTCGTGCGGCCCGGCGCCGGATCCGGCCACGCGGCCATCGCGGAGTTCGACTTCCCGACCCCGGCCCTGGTCTTGGAGAACAAGATCGTCACCGGCTCGAAGAGCAGCCGCAAATGGGTCAAGATCGAGCGCGCGCTGGATGAGGAGACACAGAAAGTCACCACGTTCACGCTCACGGGAAGCGTGCCGGACGGCAGCGAGGCAGACCTCTACTACCGTACGCTCGCCGATCCGCTCGGAAATTACATGGGCGCGATGCAGGCCGTGTTCAAGCAGCAGGGAATCAAGGTGAAGGGGCAGTTCCGCGCCGGCGTGGCCGCGAAGGACGCCACCCTCTTTCACCGGGTCGAATCCGTCTCGCTGGCCGAGATCGTCGCGACCACGAGCAAGCACTCCAACAACTTCATGGCCGAACAGATGCTTCGGTCGATGGGGGCCGAGCGCTTCGGGCTGCCTGGCACCACGGAGAACGGCCTGCGTGTCGTGGCCGACTACCTGGGAAGCCTGGGTGTCCCCGCGGACCAGTTCCGCCTGGTGAACGGATCGGGCCTCTCCCGGGACGTGATGCTGCGCCCGAGCGCCATCAACGCGGTCCTGCTCGACATGTACCGCAGCCCTGACCTGGGCCCCGAGTACGTCACCAGCCTGTCGGTCGGCGGGCGCGACGGCACCCTTTGGTCGCGCTACCGCGAAGTGGGGATGGCCGGGCGCGTAAGGGGCAAGACAGGCACGCTTTCGGGCGTTCATTGCCTCTCGGGCTACGTACACGCGGCTGACGACGAAGTGTACGCGTTCACCTTCCTGGTGAACGAGATCGACGGTGCGTTGTCCCGGGCGCGGAAGGCTCACGATCGCCTCGTCCTCACTGTGGCGGGGACGACGGGGAACGTGGCCGACGGCACGGAGGCGGAGGCGCCGCGCCCGTGAGGGGCGCAGCAGTCTCGTTGGCGGCCTCATCATTGACACGGTAGGTGGGCGGTCGGTATGGTCGGCGCCACCGATCGCGGGAGAACATCGAATGCTTCGTAATCGCTGGTGGGCCGTCGTGATTGGGCTTGGGGTCGGGAGCCCCTCTGCGTTCGCCGCGGACGGTGACGCAGTGACCGAAGAGCCCCTCGAAATGACCGCGACGGAGGACGGTGACTTCAACCGTGAGCTCCTCAACGTCGAAGAGCAGGTTGACGGCCTCAAGGAGCGGGTCTTCCGCTCAAAGGCCACACTTCAGCTGCTCAAGGAAATCGTCATCCAGGGTGCGTCGACCGGCGCGCGGGCTACCGTCTGGCACGTGAACCGCCTGGGCGGCGGGTTCAAGCTGGAGAGCGTGACCTACCTGCTCGACGGGCAGAGCAAGTTCAGCAAGACGGATCCGAACGGTAGTCTGAACGAAACCCGCGAGTTCAAGATCAGCGAGGGCGCGATCCCGCCCGGGAGCCACAACCTCTCGGTCGACTTCAAGATCCGACCGACGGGCTTCGGCATCTTCAGCTACGCCCGGAACTACGAGATCGACGTTCGGAGCAACTACGCCTTCGAGGCCGAGTTGGGGAAGGCGTGTACCGTCCGCAGCGTCCTCACGGACAAGGGCGGGGCTGCCAGCAGCTTCGACGAGCGCGCCCGGGTGGACTTTGAGCTGAAGTGCGAGCGGATCTCCGATGCCGAGCAGCGGTAGCGCCGCGCGCATCGGTCTGGTCCTGGCTCTGTTGGTCGCGCCGCTCACCAGCGCCGCAGCCGACAAGGCCCCGCCCGATCTCGTGCGTGACCTCGAGTCGGGGGCCGCCTCGCTGCAGCGGCAGTCCGAGGACATTCGTCGTAACTTCACCGAGCGCTCGGGCCTCATCGGGGTGGGCGAGGCGCGCGAGCGCTACGAGGACGCGGTCTACCTGTTCCTCGTGAAGGATTACGAGGCCGCGGCCACGTCGTTCTACATCCTGGTCCAGTCCCGTGCGCTCGGGAACATGGACCTCGCGCGGGACTCGGAGTGGTACCTGGCCGAGTGCCTCTTCGAGCTCGGCAACTTCCGTACAGCGGAAGAAGCGTACCGATCCATCGCGGAGAAGGGCGCGCAACACCCGTATTTCCCGGATGCGGTCCGTCGTCTCCTCGAGGTGTACGGTATTGTCGGGGACACGGAACGGTTCGACCGCTACTACAACGACTTCATCGTTACCGGCAAGGTTCCGACCAGCGAGCTCATCAGCTACACCCTTGCCAAGTCGTTCTACCGCCGCGGCGAGTTCAATCGTGCCAAGGGCATGTTCGAGTCCCTGCCCGCCACCAGCCCGTACTACAGCCGCGCCCGGTACTTCCTCGGGGTCTTGATGATCCGGGAAGAGAACTTCAAGCAGGCCATCGACGAGTTCCTGAAGGTGCAGGCGGTGGTCCCTTCGGATCCCGACCAGCAGCAGATCCTGGAGCTCTCGCAGCTCGCGCTCGCGCGCCTCTACCACGAGTCCGGGGACTTCGCGCAGGCCAGCGTCTGGTACGGAAAGATCCCGGGCAGCTCGCCCTACTACTCGGAGCAGCTCTTCGAGTCGGTGTGGACGTTCGTCAAGCAAGCCAACGTCGTGCTGCCGGAGGCGGGAAAAACCACGACTCTCCGCCAGCGGCAGTCGCCCGCCGAAGTCGCGGCGGCCAAGGTCGTCTCCGACAAGGCGAAGGCCGAAGCACGTGAATGGTGGGCCGCCGCGTACAAACAGGTCGCCATCTTCCTGGATAAGTACCCGGAGCACCGGCATGCCGCCGATCTGAAGCTCCTCCAAGGCCACCTCCAGATGAAGCTGGAGTCCTACGAGGACGCCCGCGTCGCCTACGAGCGCGTGATCGACGAATACACCCCGCTGGTTGCCCGTCTGAGCGCCGTGACCGGGACCGAGCAGCTGCGGCGGCTCCTCGAGGGCGCCACGGGCGGCGAGTCTGGTCTGTCGGAGCGGCTGCCGCCGTTCGCGATGGGCATGCTCCTCGGGAACGAGAACGTGTCTCGCGCCGCCACCGCGTGGCGCACCGTGGAGCAACAGAAGGCGGAGCTCGAGGCGAGCGAGCGCATCGTCAAGGATCTCGAGCTTGCCCTCTCTGGCGGCGGGGGGCTCCTCGGCGGGTTCGTGGTCGCGCGGCAGGAGGTGGACGGCCTGCGGGGCGCGGCGCTCTCGATGCGCGATCGCCTCCTCGATGCCGAAGCCAGCTGGATGCGCACTCGGGTGCCCTCCACGCTTCGGGCGGAGCTCCAGCAGATCCAGAAGGAGCGTGCCTCGGTGCTCGCGTCGGTCACCGAGATCGACGCCTCGACCAACTTCTCCTCCGATCGCACGGAGACCTTCGAGGACCAGGTCCGTGAGGTGCAGCAGCGCGCCTTCCGTCTGTCCCAGGTCGCCCTCGAAGCCAAGGCGCTCGCCTCCTCGACCGCCGATCAGGTCAGCCAGAGCAAGCTCTCCGTCACCGATGCGGACGCGGTTCGCGCGTCCATTGCCACCGAACAGCGCTCGCTCGACGGGGCGCTCGGAGAGCTCGAGACCTTCCAGGGCGAGGTCGTCCGGCAGCGCGTGATGCGCGGCGTCGTCGCGCCGGTCGAGAGCGGAGACGACTCTCGCCGTGTGGCGATCGTGGCTCGCTACGACGACCTGCGTCGCCGCTTGCAGGGCTACCGGTCCAACGTGACGGACCCGGAGGCCCCCGACATCTACGCCCAGACCGATCGGGTCTGGGCAGCGGTGGACGCTCTGGAGAGCAGTACGGAAGAGACTTCGCGTCTCCTCGCCTCCGCGGAGGGGCGAGAAATCAGCGCCGTGCGCACGAGGCTGGCCCGAGAAGCCCAGCGCGTGGTCGAGCTCCGTCGAGACCTCGTCCGGGAGGCGGCCGAGGCCGAAACGGTGGCGATCAGGGCCGTCCGTACCGGAATTCGTGACCTCGAGTCCGAGTTTCGCGCGGATGTCCTCGAGGCGGACAAGGGAATCGTGGACGTGTACTGGCTTCGCAAGACGGCCGTATCGGACGAGATGACCGCGCTCGGGAGGGAGCAGGCGCTCCTACTACGTGAGCTGGACGATCAATTCCGGATCGTCCGGGAGAATCTCGACCGATGAGGACGCCGATGCTTCCCCTTCCGCTCGCATTGGCCCTGGTCTCGCCGGCCGCGTTCGCCGCGGACCAGGTCACTGGCCCGTCCGACCCCCAAGAGTGGGCCACCTTCCAGGACACCCTGGAGCGCTACACCTCCCGCATGAAGGAGCTCCAGGCCGACACGCGGAGCATCCTCGACACCTACGAGTCCGAGGAGCGCGCCAAGATCTCCTCCGGCTACGGCAACGCCATCCAGCGGGCCGAAGACTCGGAAGCCGCGCTACGGCGCGTGGCGATCGCGCGGATCGAAGCGTTCCTCGCGAAGTACCCGACGTCCCCTCACACGGCGGACATGTTGTTCCGGGTCGCGGACCTCTACTTCGAAGAGACAGAGGTCTCGTTCGTCGCCCAGATGGAGGACTACGGCCGGCTCGAAGCTCAGCTCGAGCAGAACCCGTTGCTCGCGTTGCCCCCGCCGCCGCTCAAGAACTATACGCGCTCGATGGACCTCTACCGGAGGCTCATCGCCCAGTATCCGACGTACGAAAACCTCGCTGATACCTACTACATGCTCGCGTGGTGCCTCTCGGCCCAGAACGGCGAGCAGTACGACCTCGAGGCCGCGCGGGACGTTTACCTCACGATCGTCAGCCGTTTCCCCGGTTCGCCGTTCTCGAACGACGCCAACATGCGCCTCGGCGAGTACTACTTCGACCTGACGGGCCCGCGCGAGAACCCGACCGCCTACGTCGCGACGGCCATCGGCTACTACAAGGCCGTGCTGGCGGATGGACCCGAGAGCCGAAACTACGACGAGTCCATCTACAAGCTGGGTTGGTCCCACTACAAGGTCAACGAGTACGACGAGGCCCTGGGCTATCTCGTGAAGCTGCTCGACTTCAGCGACGCGCAGTTCCTGGAGACCGGCAGGATCTCGAACATGCGGCCCGAGGCGGTCGAGTACCTCGCCATTTCCTACGCCGACATGGCGGACCGTCAGGGGAAAACGGCGGTGGACGTCGCAACGGCGCACCTCGCCCGGCTCGGCGACAACAAGTGGCAGCACGACGTCGTCGAGCGCCTCGCAGAGATCCTGCTGATCCAGGCCAAGTTCGAGGCCTCGATCGCGACGTACGAGTACCTCCAGCAGAAGTGGCCGCTCGATCCCGAGAATCCCGTGTACCAATACGAGATTTCCCAGATCTACGGCAAGAAGATGGGGCTCGTCGATCTCGAGAGCTCGGCCAAGGCCATGGAGGCGCTCTCGGTTCGCTACACCGAGAACACCCCTTGGTACAACGCCAATAAATCCAACCCCGAGGCGATCGCGAAGGCTCGAGGCTACATCGAGACCTCCCTCGCAACCGTCGCCACCAAGATCCTGATCGACGCGCAGGAGACCGGTTCGCCGGAGCTCTACGCGTCCGCCGCCGAGAAGTACGGCGACTTCCTCGAGAAGTTCCCCTTCGCGGACGATTTCAACGAGTACGAGTGGTACCGCGCCCTGGGGCTCTTCGGTTCGAACCAGTTCGCCGAGGCCGAGAAGCAGTACCTCCAGATCCTCAAGAACGACCGTTCGCCCTACCGTGAGGGCGCCCGCTTCCAGCTGATGAAGGCTCGCGAGCAGCTCGTCCTGGCGAAGTACGGCAAACTGGTCGACGTTCCCTCGGGCGCCCTCGTGGAGAGGGTGGACAAGTCGGCCTTCGACAAGGACATCACCCGCTACATGATCTCGGACGAGCACCGGGCGTTCATGCAGAGCTGCGATGACCTCGCCGTGCGCGAGTTCGCCGACCCGGAGTGGGCTCCCCTGCTGGAGAAGAACCGCCAGGCGTTCGCCTACCTGCCGGCGCAGATCCTGTTCAAGCACGGGCACTATGCCGAGGCGCGGGTGCGCCTCGAGAAGATCATCGCCGCGGATCGCACCTCCGAGGAGGCCAACTTCTCCGCTTCGATGATGATCGACAGCTACTCGAGCGAAGGGAATCTCCAGGTCGTCGCCGATCTCACCTCCAAGTACCGGGACATCGACCCCGGCTTCGGCACCATCAACGAGCAGGCCAATTTCAACCTGGCCTCGCAGCTCGTCGAGAAGGGAGACCGCGCGGGCGCGGCCAAGGGATTCCTCGACTTTATCCAGCAGTTTCCGAAGTCCCAGTACTATCGGCTCGCGCTGTTCAACGCGGCGAACAACTTCGAGCTCATCGGGAAGGCGCAGGACGCCAACAAGCTGTTCGAGCGGTACATCACGGAGTTCCCGTCGGACGAGCGCGCGAAGGCGCTCTACTTCCGCATCGCGGACGGCTACTCGGCCACGCTGCAGCTCGACAAGGCGATCTTCTACTACGAGCAGCTCGGCAAGCTCTTCCCCGAGTACGAATACAGCCCGGCCGCGCTCTTCAACGCGGCGTTCCTCCGCGTCGGCATCGGCGATCACGCGGGCGCGGCCCGGTCGTTCGAGCGCTACGCGAAGGACTACTCGGGCCAGCCCGACGCCGAGGCGTCCTACTGGCGAGCGGGTGACCAGTGGGCCCTCGTCAGCGAGACACAGGCGCTCGACTTCTACGCTCGGTACGTCAAGCTCTACCCCCGCACCGACGGCAACCACCTGGTCGAGGCCTGGTACCGCACGGCGAAAATCTACGAGAAGCGGGGGGACAGCCGCAAGGCGACCCAGGCTTGGAGCCAGGTGCAGGCCGCCTACGGGGAGTCGGTGGGCGCAGGCCTCACGGCGCGTACGCGGAGCCTCGCGGCGGAAGGCGCGCTCGGGCAGCTCGTGGCCCGGTACGAGGCGTTCAAGGTGGTGAAGTGGACCACCAGCGAGGCCAAGAACGTCGACATCCTGCTCAAGACGAAGCCCGACGAGCTCAAGGTCATCACGGAGGGCGCGGTTCAGCTCATCCAGACCTACCAGGACTACGACACGGCCGCTGCCGCGCTCTACATCCAGGGCATGGGGTACTTCGCGTACGCCGACATGGCCTACGACATCCCCCCGCCCAAGGGACTGAGCGAGGAAGAGCTCGACATCTTCCGCGGCACGATTGACGAGAAGTTCCGCATCCCCGCGGAGGATCGCGGCAAGTCCCGCCTCGTGGCCGCGCTCGAGAAGGCGAGGGGAGAGAAGCGGTGGTCCGAGTGGAACTCCAAGGCGCTCATCCCGCTGAACGAGCGGTACCCGGCCGAGTACCCGTCGGAGCGAAAGGAAGCGCGCGGGGCCGCGGGTACCGTCGCGGTGCCGTTCGCCGGGCCCGAGTCCATCCAGAACGAGCCCACCGCCACTGGAGGGGAAGAATGATCCCCCGGATGACCCCGCGCCTCCTCCTCCTCGCCTTGTTCGCGGGGTGCGTCCCGAAGGCCCCGGTCCCGACCGCCGCGGTCCAGCCCGCCGCGCCCGCAGACACTGCGCCCGCTCCGACTGCGACGTCCGTGGTGTCAACGGAGCCGGTGCCCGTCACGGACCCCGCGGCGACGGCCGGCACCGCCGCCGCACCCCCCACGGCCGCGTCCGGGAAGGACGAGGTCGCGCGGAAGGTGAATGTGGCCGTTTCCCTGCTCACGTCCGAGGACGAGAGCCGCGCACAGCGCGCGCTCGAGCTCCTCAAGACAGAAGTGACGGAGAACCCCGACGTGGCCGCGATCCACTACAACATCGGGGTGGCCCATCAGCGCCTGGGCCAGGAGGCCGAGGCTCGCCGCGCCTGGACCCGCGCGACGGAGGTCGATCCCACCTTCGCGAAGGCCTGGCTCAATCTGGGTGTGTTGTCGATGTCGGCCGGTCGGGCCGATCTGGCGCTCGCGAGCTTCCAGGCTGGCGCCCGCTACGCGCCCGAGAGCATCGATCTTCGCGTCGCGACCATCTCGGCCCTCCGGCAATTGGTGCGCTTCGACGAGGCGATTGCCGAGGCGAAGGCCGCGCTCGGGATCAACAGCAAGGCCATCCCCGTCTACAACGAGCTCGCGCTGGTGTACCTCGACACCAAGCAGTACGACCTTGCGCGCTTCACGCTCCAGAAGGCCCAGAACGACATCGACGGCGCCAAGGGCAACGCTCGTTTGTACGCGGTCCTGGGCGAGGTCTATTACCGCCTGGACTACACCGGCGACGCCCTGCAGAGCTTTCAGAAGGCGCTCGAGCTGGACCCCTACCAGCTGCCCGCGCTCCTGTACCTGGCCGGGTACTACATGGACAATCGGAGCTGGACCGACGCCACGCCGCTGCTCGAGCGGGCGATGCGGATCGCGCCGAAAGACGGCGGTATCCAGCTGAACCTCGGCATCTCCTACCGGGGAGAGGGCCGCTTCGAGGACGCGAAGAAGGCCTACCTGGAGGCGCTCCGCCTCTCGCCGGCCGATCCGGAGCCGTACAGGAACCTCGGGGTCCTGTACGGTGACTACATGAAAGCGTACGATGCCGCACTGCAATCCATCGAAGACTACCGCCGCGCCGGGGGCAAGCCCCCGGAAGAGCTTGACGCCTGGGTGGCGTCCATCCGGAAGGAACAGAAGCGCGTGGATGACAAGCGCCGCCGGGAGGACGAGCGGCAGAAGAAAGAAGAAGCCGAACGCAGGAAGGAGAGCGAGCCGGTCGTCGTCCCGCCTGTTCTCGACGAAGGAGGAGCGCCCGCACCCGGCTCGGATCCCGCGCCCGCACCCGGCTCGGATCCCGCGCCCGTTCCGGGTCCCGCGCCCGTTCCGGTTCCCGCGCCAGACGGCGGCGCTGACCCTTGGGGAGGTTGAAGATGCACCGCTTCCGCAGCTTGATGATCCTCGCGCTCGCCCTCGCGCCCGCCGTGGCCCGCGCCGAGCGGGCGATCACGTTCGAAGAGCAGACCCTCGTGGGCAAGATCCAGAAGCCCGAGATCCAGATTCTCATCACCAAGCAGAACCTGACGCCCAAGTACGAGCTCGAGCTGAAGGAGAGCTTTCTCCCCAAGATCGTGCAGTCGGTGGACCTGAAGCCCTTCTGAGAATGCGGAGGCGCGCGTGAGTGTCATTGCCGACGCGATGCGGGAAGGCGGGTTCTTCATGTGGCCCATCCTCTGCGTCGCGGTTGTGGGCGTCTCGGTCGCGCTGGAGCGGCTCTTCTACGTGTTCTACCGCGCCGGGATCAACGCCCCCGCGTTCATGGCCCAGGTGCAGAGAGCTGTTCTCGACGGCAACGTCGATCAGGCGGTGCGCCTGTGCAACTCCGAGCCCAGCGCGGCGCTGCCGCGGGTGCTCAAGGCCGGGCTCGTCCGCGCCTCCCGGCCCGAGTCCGAGATCAGGGATGCGATCGAAGAGGAGCAACTGGAGATCTTCCCGTTGGTCAGCCGTCGCATCGGCTACCTGCCGATGTTCGCCAACGTGTCCACGCTCCTCGGCCTGCTCGGGACGATCCAGGGGCTGATCCTGTCGTTCCACGCGGTGAGCGAGGCGACCGCGGCGGCGAAGTCGACCGCCCTCGCGGAGGGGATCGCCGTCGCGATGTACACCACGTTCTTCGGGCTGTTGGTCTCGATCCCGCTCCTGCTGGCGCACGGGTTCATCGCCGCCCGCGCGAACGCCGTGCTCGAAGAGCTCGACCACCACGCCGTCAAGCTCGTGAACCTGCTCAATGCGACCCGGCAGCGGGGCAGCTCGCAGGGCGGGGGGGCGCCGGTCCTTCCGTTTCACACGTAGGCGCGGCCGTGGCGCGCCGTCGGGTCGAGGACGCCTCGGAGCTGAACGTCATCCCCGTGATGAGCCTCATCGTCCACCTCATCCCGATGTTGCTCCTGTCCGTTCGCTTCGTCTCGCTTTCCCAGGTGCCCGCTCAGGGGCCGGTCGTGCCCTCGTCTCCGGCGCCGTCGACCGAGGCGTTCGCCGAGCAGGAACAACGCGTGGTCTCCGTCGTCATTACGCCCGAGGGCTTCGTCGTGGGCGGGAGCAACGCCGCGGATCCTCGGATCCCGTGCCTGGGCCCGTGCACCCCGGACACCTATGACTACGCGTCGCTAAACCGGGCCATGGTCTCCGCGAAGCGCCTCCATCCGACGGAGAAGCGGGTGGTCCTCGCGCCCGCGCCGAGCATCCCCTACGACGTGCTGGTGCGCGTGATGGAGGCGAGCCGCGCCCGCGCGGAGGGCGGTGAGCCGCTGTTTCCGACGCCGCTCATCGCCGCGGGCGCCCTCTGATGCGGGGCCGTGTCCGCCTCTCCGCACGCACGGCCCGCATCCCGACGTCCGCGCCGTTCATGCTCACCTCGATGATGGACATGTTCACCATCATCCTCGTGTTCCTCTTGAACCTCCTCGATCCCGCCAACGAGTCCGACCCGGAGTTGGTCCTCCCGTCCGCAAAGATCGAGCAGGCGGTCGAGGCGGGCGTCGTGCTCACGGTGACGACGGATCGGGTGTCGGTGGACGGCGTGGAGGTCCTCCGTCTCGCGGACGGCGCGCTCCTCGCGGACACGGCGCGCACGGGTCGCAGCGTAAACGCGCTCCACGCGCGGCTCGTCGAGGCGGGGAAGACCATGCAGGTAAGTGGGAAGCAAGCGCAACAAGACGCGGCAAACCCGGTCCTGTCCGTTCAGTGTGACCGCGCCGTTCCGTTTTCGGTGCTGGGGGAGCTACTGTACACAGCGGGCCAGGCAGGGTTCGGTCAGTTCCGCTTTGTCGTCATCAACGACTCCGGCTAAAGAACGGCGCTGACTGATCTGAGATAGCGTGAACCCGCGACGCGCGCCGTTGTCCGTACTTCCCACCCAGAGGCCTCCCATGAGCGCCACGGCTCCCCAGACCGCCCAGAAGCCGCTCCCCAAGGTCCTTCGGATCGGGATGGCGCAGGACCAGAAGATCGTTCAGGAGAAGGTCCTGAAGGTCGGCGAGACCGTCACGATCGGCGACAACCCGCGGAACAGCTTCGTGCTCACCGGGACCAAGCTCCCGTCCCGGTTCGAGCTCTTCATCGCCAAGGGCGACAGCTACGTCCTGTCGGTGCCGGACTGGGTGGAGGGGAAGATTTCCTGGAAGGACGGGATCCGCGGCCTGGACGAGATCCGGCAGCGGGGCGAGGCCGTCAAGCGGGGTGACCTCTATTTCTACCAGCTCAATGAGAACGTGCGGGGAAAGGTGACGATCGGCTCGTCCACCATCCTTTTCCAGTTCGTTCCCGCGCCACCCGAACCGGTTCGTGCTGTCTCGGCCGCGGACTTCCGGCCGCGTC
This sequence comes from Pseudomonadota bacterium, assembly GCA_030685065.1. Taxonomy (GTDB): domain Bacteria; phylum Myxococcota_A; class UBA796; order UBA796; family SXON01; genus CAJBVW01. The sequence goes on from JAUXQH010000054.1 coordinate 49,195, forward strand.
TCCTCGATGAGGACGATCCGCTCTTCCACGGCCTCCTCGGCGTATTCTCCCTCGTGGCGGCCGCCTTCATGGCGTGGGTCTACACCACGCCCCCGCGCGAGCACGTCGACCTCGACGCCCTGAAGGACGCCTTGAGCCTCGTGGTCGAGCGCAAGATCGACAAGATCGAGATCGTGCAGGCGGTCCCGACCACGGAGGCCGAGGGGCCCAAGCCCGAGGTGAAGGCCGACAAGCCGGTCGAGAAGGAGCCGAAGGCGGACACGCGTCCGGACACGCCGCAGCCGGCGAGCAAGGACTCCGTGGCCAAAAAGTCACTCCTGCTGCAGATGATCGGCACGTCCGGAAACGCCAACGGCAACGACGTGGTGGCGGACATTCTCGGCGACGATGCCGCGAGCATGGCCGGCCTCGATCGTGCGCTCGCGGGCGTCTCCGGTGTGGAGCAGGCCGACGCGGGCAATGTGGGGGTCAAGTCGGGAGGCGCGAACGGTCGTACGGACGCCACCGTGGGGGTCGGCATCGCGACAGGAGGCAACAGCACCGTCGGGACCGGCACGGCCAAGGTGACCGTCAAGGCCAAGGTCGACATGGGGACCGCCGACGCGGACGTGGAGTCCGGTGACTCCGGAAACATCGCGAGCGTCGTCAAGAAGAGCCAGGGGCGCATCCAGACCTGCCTTGAGACCTCCCTCAAGGCGAACCCCTCGGTGAACGGGCGTGTGTCCGTCGGCTGGACCATCAACGCCGGCAAGGTGACCGAGGCCCATCTCGTCAAGAATTCTACCGGCGATGACACGCTTGGTCAGTGCATCGTGAAGTCGGTGCGTCAGTTCCGCTTCGATGAGACGCTGACGGCCGAGGTTCAAGAGTTCCCTTGGGTCATGTCCGGCCAGTAGGCCGCCTCGGGCATGGGCGCGCGGGGCCGCGCGGAAGCTGGTATACTCCGTCTCTACGTGAACCCCGGAGCTTGTCATGCGCCGTATCGTCTGTCTCGTCGGTGTGGTCGGAATGCTCTTCGCCGCCCCTGTTCTCGCGCAGACGCCGGGGATCTCCGGGGAGCTCGAGCAGTCTTCCACGACCTCTCCCAAGGAGAAGTCGGTGTTCACCGACGCAGCCCTCGCCGAGATCGAGGGCTCGGTGAACACGGTGCAGGCGCTCCTGACCGCCGCGGAGAAGGAGAAGAACGTCGAGGAGATCGAGTGCCTCACCCGCAAGCTGACGCCGTTGCGCGCCTTGCTCGAGGTGTCGCGTCAAGCGGGCAACACCATGAAGCTCTCGCTGGCCGCGAACGACACGGTCCACGCCGACCAGGAATTCCGCAAGGTTGCGGTCGCCCTCACGAAGGCGCGCGAATTCCTCGCCGAGGCCCAGGCGTGCACCGGTGACGCAGGTGTGGAACGGGGTGACGCGTCCTCGACCGTGACGGACAACGGGGAGAATTCCATCGACTCGGATGCCGACATCCCCGAGATTCAGGTCCCCCTCGACGGCCCCGACAGCACGCCGAATTGACGGTGCGTCGGTCCTGCGGGGGCGCTGAAGGGGCGCCGTAAGGCGTAGGAGCTTGCGTGCCGCATCGGGACGGGACATGTTCAGGGTGCTGGTTCGGGTTGTCGGCGTCGCGTCGATGAACGTTGCTGGGTAGAGGCGGGAAGGGATGCTACGTCAGACAACTCGTAAATGGGTCAAAGCCTTAGTGGCGCTTGTTGCGGTCGGCAGTACGCCCGCCGCGATTGCTGCACCCGGGGACCACATTCGCGTTGGTGAGTCTGGAGTGCTCACTCCGTCCGTGATGACGGGGTTGGAATACCACTCCAACATCTACCTGGCCGATGGTCGGGATCAGCCGGTGTTCGGTGCGTTGGCCTGGGTGCTCAAGCCCGAGCTGGAGCTGGCCCTCGACGGAGAGAAGCTGAAGCTCGACTTTGGCGTCGGTTGGGGCCTCAAGAAGTTCTTCGACTTCCAGCCCGATGATGACATCCATCCTGACAATGCCGACCAATTTACCAACTTCAATGCCACGTTTGGTGTGATGGCCCTGCCGAAGAGCATCGTGGGGATTCGCCTCGACGACCGCTTTGAAGTGCAAAATCAGCCAGGGGAGCTCCCCACATCAGACCTGAGCTCCCTCATGGTTCACATCTCCAACGACACCAACGGGGGGCTCACCCTCCGCCCCGGCTCGGCGTTGGAGTTTGATGTGCTCGGCAACATCGGGCTCGACCGGTACACGTTGCCCGCGGATCTGGTCGAGGGCGTCGGCGGTGAGGCCAACATCAACAACCGGACCAACTATGGGCCGGTGGTCAACGCGCGTTGGCGGTTCCTGCCGAAGACCTCGTTGACAGGCAACGCTTCGGTCAACTGGACGCGGTGGGACAACAACCTCATCGTCGCTGTGGGCCCCGAAGCTGAGGGCGTGAGCTACGGCGAGTACCTCGGCAAGCCCGACGCGCTGGCCTGGCGAACATTGTGGGGCGTTCGCGGCCAGTTCACCCCCAAGCTCGCCGCCGGCGTGGAGCTCGGGTACGGCCAGATGTACTACGACGAGGAGACCGTTCTCGAAGACGCAGGCGGGCTCGCGGGCAGCAGCCAGGAGATCGACATCATCGGCGAGGAGAACTTCGCCCGCGATCTCACGTCCTTCAGCGAGGGCCTCCTCGTCAACGCGCAGATGGCCTACGCGCCGCTCCGGAACCACAAGGTCACCCTCGGGTACCGGAAGGACTTCCAGGACGCGTTCTTCACCAACTACGTGGCGTACAACTATCTGTTCTTGCGCTACGAAGGCCTCGTGATCACGCGGCTCGGCCTCACCGGAGAGGTCACGTACCGCATCGACTCCTTCCACGGGGAGATCGCGCGCGACGATCAGAACGTCGGCGTAAACGTAGGCGGGGCCTGGAACTTCAACGACGCCCTCTCGGCCGGGATCTCCACCGGCTGGAACGAGCGCGCCTGCCTGGATCCGGCCTGCGAGAACGGGGCCTTCTACCCGACCCAGTACGACGACTTCTGGGGCCAGGTAGGCGTGACGTTTACTTACTGATCGTTTACGCCTTCGGCCTCGATCTCCCTGCGCAATATGTGTCGATGCGAAGCAGGGATGCTATCGTAGAGCCGCTACCGGAGACGTAGATGTGGTTCTGCTTGTTGACGGCCCTCGCGGCGCACGCGGCAGAGAACCGATCGGCGGACGTGTTGACCTACCCGCTCGGGGCGGGTGACGAGGTTCGGATCGATGTGGTGGGCGAGCTCGAGATGAGCGGCGTTTTCCGCATCGGTGTCGACGGCGCCGTGGACATCCCGTACGGGGGGCGCGTGCCGGTGGCCGGTCTCACGGTTGACGAGGCGACGCGGGCCATCACCGCCCACCTGGCGAAGAACGTGCTGGCTCGGCCGCAGGTGGTCCTCGACATGGCGACCTACGGCAGTCGCATGGTGAACGTCACGGGCGGCGTGATGAAGCCGGACAGCTACGCGTTCGAGAAGGGCCACACCATGGTGAGCGACCTGCTCGTGCGGGCCGGCGGCCTCACGGACGCCAGCGCTACCCGGGCGGCGATCACCCGCGAGGTGGCTGGGGTCGTCACGAACATCCCGGTCGATCTCGAGCGCATCAACGCGGGCGATGCCGCCGCGGACCTGGAGCTCCGCGCGGGGGACAGGCTCTACGTCCCGCAGGTGGAGTCCGTTTTTGTCGACGGGCAGGTGCAGAAGCCCGGGGCCATCTCGTATCGGGACGGGATGACGATCACCCAGGCAATCACCCAGGCGGGCAGCACCCTCGGGACCGCACGGAAGACCGCGGCGTACATCATGCGCGGCGGCGAGCGGATCCCGGTGAACCTCAAGCGCATTCAGAGCGGCGAAGAGTCCGACATCGTCCTGCGCCCGAGCGACCGCGTCTACATTCCGGAGTCGGCATTCTGAAGGGATGCTTGCGCCCCGGATCCTCGGGCCCGGGTCAGCAGCGGGAGTGACGTGTCAAGAGGAAAGGGGTACCATGGCGCGGACGAGGCTCCATGGCACGCGTTCGAAACACCCCTTCTTCCGGTAGTGAGCGAGGGATCGAAACCTCGGCGAAGGCCGCAGCAAGCCTCCCCGCGCCCCGCCCGCGTGCCACTGGCAGCTCGAAGCGGAAGCCGCAGACCGCCACGGGGCCCTCCTTCGCCTCGGCGCTGACGACGGGGGCGGGGCGACAGGTGCTTCTCCTGGTCGGGCTGGCCATGTGCGTCTTCACCGTCGTGGCGCTGGGGAGCTACGACTCGCACGACGACTCGTTCTCGGTGGCCGGCACCAGCCAGACGGTCAACATTGTCGGCCCCGCCGGCGCCCACCTCGCCGACTTCCTGCTTCAGGCGTTCGGGTACGCAGCGTGGAGCGTGCTGGTGGTCGGTGCAGGGTTGGCGCTACGCCTCGCTGGGCGGCGAGTGGGCGGATGGTTCAGCTTGTTCGTGGCGGCCGGAGGCTTCCTCCTGTCGGCGGCAGGGCTTTCCCTTGCCCTCACGGAGTTCGTGGGGGCCGCCGCACACTTTCCGCCCGGAGGGATTGTCGGCCTCCTGATCTCGGACGCGATCGCCTCCCGCCTCGGACGCGTCGGTGCCGGGCTCGTCGTCGCGACCGGGCTCCTCGCCACCGCCACCGTCTTGTTTCGCATCAACTGGCAGCCGCTCGCCGAGCGCGCGGTCGATCGGGTACAGCGCGGCACCCCCGCCGCCGTTCGTGGCGTCGGCGCCCTCGGGATGAGCGCGGTTCGCGCGTCCCTCCGCGTCGGCGGCGCCGGTCTGGACGTCTTTCGGGACCGCATGCAGGGGGGCGAGGAGCCCGAGGACGACGGAGACCTCGGGGATGACGGGATCGAGATCGGGCACCCGGCGAGCACCTCGTCGGTTCGGGAGGCTCCCGAAGCGAGCCAGCCGGCGCCAGCACCGCTCGTTCGCCGCGCTCCCGAGCCTCCGGCGCAGCGGGCCGCGGACATGCGTCGTGTGCCCGAGTCTCTGCCCGACCCCGGGCCCGAGCTCCCGAGCGTATGGTCTGCCAGGAAGGCGCCGCCGTCGCCCCCCGTGCTGGTGACCACCGGAGATCCCGATCGCGACGTCCCCACCCAGGTGGCCGGGCGCACGCTCGTCGAGGTGGAGTGGGAGTCGACCAGCACGGGTAGAGCCAGCGCCGGCCGCCGAGCAGAGCCGGCGTCGAGCCCTCCCAACCTCGGACTCCCCGCGCATCTGCGTGGTGGCCTGCCGGCCCCGGTCACCCGTTCCGTCCCGTCCCAGGACGAGGGCCGAGCCGCGGCGAGCACTGTTCCCCCCTTGCGTTCGCCAGAGGTCGAGTGGGCCAAGCCTCACGACGAACCGCCTGTGGTGCGACGGGTGGGGGAGGGGAGCCCGACGCCGTCACGCCCCGAGAGCCGCCCGGAGGGCCGGGCGGACGCCGGAGAGCTGCGCGCTCCGATCCTGTTCCGCGAGGACCCCGAGCCAGCCTCGCTGCCCCCCCGTGACTCGGCGCCAGCGGCTCGCGCGCCCGCCCTACCCGCGCCGCGCGTGCCCGCCCCGATCGAGTGGGCCGATCCCCCTTCCGTGGCGGATGACGCCCCGCTGGACGAGGACCTGGAGGACGCGCCGGAGGACCGACGCCACGCCACAGTCGAGGAGGACGAGGCCCTCCCGTTCGTGGTGCCCGAGCCCATCCGCATTCCTGCTCCCGAACGGGTCATCGCGGGCTCCGGCACCGCGAGGATTGCCCCGACCGGGAGGCGCCCGCGCCCGTCGGGTGACGGCGTGACCGTGCTTCCCGGCAACCTCCGGAGCGGCGGCGCGGGTGACGACGGCCGCGCGGTTCGGGCGACCTCCACGCCGTACCAGCTCCCTCCGCTCTCGCTCCTCGACGATCACCCCCCGGTCATCGGTGGCACCGACGAGGGCGTCCTTCACGCGATGGCGCGTCGGCTCACCGACACGCTGAGCGAGTTCGGGGTGGACGGGCGGGTCACCGCCATCCGCCCCGGCCCCGTCATCACGATGTTCGAGTACGAGCCCGCCGCCGGGGTGAAGCTCTCACGCATCGCCAACCTCTCGGACAACCTGAAGATGGCCCTCAAGGCCATCTCCGTCCGCATCGTCGCGCCGATCCCCGGCCGTGGCTGCGTCGGCATCGAGATCCCGAACGAGAAGCGCCAGACGGTCTGGGCACGCGACGTCTTCGCGTCCGCCGAGTTCACGAAGGGCGGGCATACCCTCCCGATGATCCTCGGCAAGGACACCGAGGGGCGCCCCTTCGTCACGGATCTCGCGAAAATGCCGCACCTGCTGGTGGGCGGCACGACGGGCTCGGGGAAGAGCGTCGGCGTCAACGCCATGCTGGTGAGCATGCTCTACATGCGGACGCCCGAAGAGCTTCGGATGATCTTGATCGATCCGAAGATGCTCGAGTTCGCGCTGTACGAGGACATCCCGCACCTGCTGCATCCCGTCGTGACCGAGCCCAAGTTCGCCTCCGCCGTGCTCAAGTGGGCGTGCACGGAGATGGACGAGCGGTACAAGATCATGGCGCGCTGGCAGACGCGTCACATCGACACCTACAACCAGAAGGTGGAGAAGGAACTTCAGGACTGGACCCAGGAAAAGGCACGGTCCTATGCTCCGAAGGACTGGCCCGACGGAGAGCTGCTCCCGATCCCCAAGAAGTTCCCCTTCATCGTCATCGTCATCGACGAGCTGGCGGACCTCATGATGGTGGCCTCCAGCGACGTGGAGGCGAGCATCGCCCGCATCGTGGCGAAGGCCCGCGCGGCGGGGATCCACCTCATCGTGGCGACCCAGACTCCGCGGCGGGACGTGATCACCGGTCTCATCAAGGCGAATATGCCGGCGAGCCTCGCGTATCAGGTCCGTAGCGGGCTCGACAGCCGCGTGATCCTCGACCAGAACGGCGCCGAGACCCTGCTCGGCAAGGGCGACTTGTTGTTCCTCCGTCCCGGCACGTCCGACCTCGTCCGCATTCACGCGCCCTTCCTCTCGGAGGACGAGGTGCATCGGGTGGGGGACTTCCTCCGGGCGCAGGGCGCCCCGAAGTACGATCTGCGGATCTCCGCCACCGAAGAAGGCGACGACAGCGATCAGCCCCCGGTCGAGTTCGACGAGAAGTACGACGAGGCGGTCGAGATGGCGATCTCGAAGGGCAAGATCTCGACCTCGATGCTCCAGCGGCACCTCGGGATCGGCTACAACCGCGCCGCCAACATCGTCGAGACCATGGAACGCGAAGGCGTAGTTGGGCCCGCGGACGGCGCACGCCCCCGTGAAGTGCTGGTCGGACAACTATAGATTCGGCCCGTCGGTCGGAAGCACCAATCCGCACGTGGGGTTGGTGCTTGGAACCGCTGTTGCGATGCATCGGGGACCGCGGTAGATGCCGGGTCCCGAAGAGAGGGTTCCTGTGAGTATCTACAAGAAGTTCACGACCTTGCTCCTCGGATTGGCGCTCACGGCGCCCCTCGGATGGGCCAACCCCACGGCCAGCCCGCCGCCCGCCGCCAACCAGGTCACGGCTCCCGTCACGCTCTCCGAGGTGATCAGCGCCGTCGAGCAGACGTACGGCACCGCCACGAGCATCCGGGCCGAGTTCGTACAGGTCGACCGCAGCAAGGCGATGGGGACCGAAGTGCGCCAGCGCGGCAAGATCGCGCTCGAGCGCCCGCGAAAGATGCGGGTCGACATGGGCTTCCCGGTCACGCACACCTACGTGAGCGACGGCAAGACCATGTCGATCTACGTCGCCAAGGACAAGCAGGTCACGATGATGCCGGAGCTCGACGGCGGCGCCGGGATGGGCGTGCTGCTCGAAGACCTGGGCAAGCTGAGCGAGCTCTTCAACGTGACGCTGCTCCCCGAGAAGCCGGGCAAGCCCTCGATCACGGTGCAGCTCGTACCGAAGCAGCCCGGCGCGTTCAAGTCGCTTCTGCTCACCCTGAGCAAGCAGAAGTACGTGCTGCAGGACCTCGTGCTGGTCAACCAGCTCGACGACGTGACAGAGATGAATTTCACCGCCGTGCGCATGAACCAGGACATTCCTGACGCTGAGTTCACGTTCGTGGCGCCTCCGGGCGTCAAGGTGGTCAAGACCGGGGCAATGTAAGAACATGGAACGCGTACATCTGATCAGCCTTGGCTGCCCCAAGAACCGGGTCGACTCCGAGGTCATGGTCGGGAAGCTCCAGTCCGGACCCTTCGAGCTCGTCGACGATCCCGCCCTGGCCGACGTGATCGTGGTGAACACCTGCTCGTTCATCCAGCCGGCGACAGAAGAGAGCATCGACACGGTGCTCGAGATGGCCGGGCACAAGCGCGCGGGGACCTGCAAGAAGCTCGTCGTCACCGGGTGCATGGTCCAGCGCTTCGGCCGCTCGTTGGAGGACGAGCTCCCGGAGGTGGATCACTTCCTCGGGACGGGCGAGTACCACCGCATCGACGAAGTGCTCCTCGCGCGCGAGGGGCAGGTTCCGCGCTCCTTCATCGACACGCCGCTCTACATCCATGACGAGCTGTCGCCCCGGATCAATTCGTGGCTGCCGCATTCGGCGTACCTCAAGATTTCGGAAGGCTGCGACCACCGCTGCGCGTTCTGCATCATCCCCACGCTCCGAGGCAAGATGCGCTCGCGCACGGTCGCGTCGCTCGTGTCGGAGGCGCGCCGCCTCGCTGAACAAGGCGTGGTCGAGATCAACCTCGTTTCGCAGGACTCCACGGCCTACGGGCGCGACCTGAACAACGGCGCGGATCTCGGCGCCTTGCTCCGGGCGCTGGCCAAGGTCGACGGGATTCGCTGGATCCGGCTCCATTACGCCTACCCGATCGGCCTCCCCGAGAGCCTCCTCCGGGCGATCGCCGAGGAAGAGAAGGTGGTCCCGTACCTCGACATGCCGCTGCAGCACGCGAGCGGCCCGATGTTGAAGTCGATGCGCCGCGGCGTCACGCGGGAAGGCCAGGAGCGGATCCTCGAGCGGGTGCGTCGGTTTGTGCCCGACATTGCGATCCGGACCACCTTCATCGTCGGTTTTCCGGGCGAGACCGATACGGACTTCGCGGTCCTTCGCGATTTCGTCGGCAGCCAGGGCTTCGAGCGCGTCGGGGTCTTCACCTATTTCCAGGAGGACGGCACCCCCGCGGCGCTCCTCCCCGGGCAGGTGGAGGAGAAGGTGAAGTTGGCTCGGCAGAAGGAGCTGATGAAGCTCCAGTCGGACATCAGCCGCCGCAAGCACAAGGCCCTGGTCGGGAAGGAGCTCACCGTCCTCGTCGACGGCCCGAGCAAGGAGAGCGAGCTGGTGCTGGTCGGCAGGCTCGCGACGCAGGCGCCGGACGTCGACGGGCTGGTGTACCTCTCCGAGGTGGGTCCCGAGGTGCGGGCCGGCCAGCTTCGCAAGGTGCGCATCACGCGCGCCGCGCCCCACGATCTCGTGGGCGACGTGCTCGAGGGGCCCCCCCTCTGACCGAATCCGGCCGCGCCGGACATCCGGCCGCGCCGAGTCGTCGCGCCTTTTGGAGGCAGACGGCGAAGGCGCTCACAGCGGCTTGACATCGCGAAATCCTGGGGCGAAACCCGGGGCTTCCGCGACCGAGAGGTAGGCGGTCCAACCGTCCCGGCGGCGTTGGTAAGCCTACGTCGAGCGATGTGATAAGCTCACTGCGCATTCCGGGTTGGCCGGGCGCCGCGTTACCATCCCATCGGTCGTCGCATCAACCGGCTCCTCGCTCTTCCAAGGCAGGGAGTCCCGCCCCCCACTCACTCGGCTCACGCGCATCGCAGCGTAGACACACGGACGGAGACTTTATGGACGGAGTACTGTTGTTCTTCCACGAGGGTGGAGAATTCATGTTGATCAACCTCGTCATGGTGGTGATCTCCCTGGCGGTGGTCATCGAGAGGTTCTTCTCGCTCTTCGCCCGGTACCGCATGAACGAGAAGCCGTTCGTGGCGGCCGTCGATCGCAATCTCCAGGCAGGCAACATCGAAGCCGCGGCCAAGGTCTGCGCCTCCGCGCCCGAGCGCGCCCTCTCCCGGGCCACGCGCAGCCTCCTCAAGCTGATGCGTAATGGCTATGAAAGTCCGCTCATGGCCGTCGAAGAGGCCATGCTCGAAGTGCGCCCCCTCGTGATGGCGCGGGTCAACTGGCTGTGGGCCATCGCCAATATCGCGACGCTCGTTGGGCTGGTCGGCACCATCTTCGGTCTGATCAAGGCCTTCAAGGCCACCGCCGCGGTCCAGCAGGACCAGAAGGCCGCCGCGCTCGCTCGCGGCATCTCCGAGGCGATGAACAACACCGCCTTCGGCCTGTCGATCGCCGTGTTCTGCATCGCCGCGCACCTGGTCCTCAACAACCAGGCGACCAAGACCGTAGAGCGTGCGGAGCACGCCCTCTTCCACTTCGTCAATGTGCACGCCCAGTGGCGGAAGGGCTACAAGCCCCCCGAGACCGGTGCGCAGGCGCAGGGAGCGCGCTGACCCATGGCTGGTGGAGGCGGCGAGCAAGACCTGAACCTGGTGCCCTACATGGACATCATGGTCAATCTCATCATGTTCATGCTCGTGGTGACGGCCTACATCATCGAGCTGCGGCAGGCGCCCGTTCTGGCACCATCGTACGTGTCCGGGCCCAACGACGGAGCGAGTGAGAAGCCGAAGCCCTACCTCACGGTGGCCATCGGCACCAAGGGCTTCGCGGTCCTCGGCAGCGGCGGCGACGTCCCTGGCGTGGAGCTCAACAGGCAGGGGGGTAAGTATCCGCTCGAGGAGCTCACCCAACTGCTTCGGAACTACAAGTCCCAGTACGTACTGGCCGAGAACATGGTCCTCACCGCGGACGGAAGTGTGCCCTACTCCGACCTCATCGCCACGATGGACGCCGCCCGGACGGACGCCAGCGGACCCTTGTTCCCTGGTGTCACCCTGGGCCTGGCGGTCCAATGAGCAGCCCGGCCGAGAACGCCGAGCCGATTGGCTGCTCGGATGACGATTTCCTCCTGGCGAAGAGGAAGCGCAAGCACGACGACGGCATGGTCGCGGGCCTGAACCTGACCGCGATGATGGACATCTTCACGATCCTCCTCGTGTACCTGATCAAGGTGTACGCGGACTCGCCGGAGAGCATCACGCTGAACGACGATCTCCGTCCTCCGTCCAGCACGGCGCCGGAGAACATGGTGCCGTCGGTGAGCATCCTGATCTCCAAGTCTTCGATCCTGGTGGATCAGAAGATCGCGCTGCGGGTCCTGCCCGGTGGCCAGATCGACACGGCGGACCCCAACACCGCCTACGCGCCCCTGGCCAAGGCGCTCACGGCCCGCGTCTCCGACATCAAGTACATCGCGGACAACGGTGGCAGCGCCTTCAACGGTGACATCATGATCATCGCGGATCAGGACACCCCGTACGACCTCATCTCCAACGTGCTGTACCACGCGGGGAAGGCCGAGTTCACCACCTACCGTCTCGTCGTCCAGAAGGGCGCGGCGACCCCGTAGGTTCGTCGACGGTAGGGCCCTTCTGGCGGCACAGTGGATCCACCTCTATAGTGGTCCAGGAGACAGACACATGTTGAGCGTAGTCGCCCTCGCGTTGCTCGTTGGTTGTGAGGCCGAGCCCTTGACCACCACGGACGTCAACAAGGACAAGGTCGTAGAAGAGGTCGACGAGGAGGCTCCCGTCATCCTTCACGACCCCGTGTCGACCACCCAGACCTTCGGCTCCGACGTCGCCATCCAGGCCACGGTCACCGACAACGACGCCGTCGTGTACGTGATCCTGCACTACAAGAACGAGGTCGACGGGTCCGCCGATTGGGAGAAGGACGACATGACGCCCTCCGGGGATGTCTACAGCGGCACCATCGACGGGAACGACCACCGCGGCGGCGGGGTGGACTACTACATCGAGGCGGTAGACCGCTCGCAGAACCGGGCCTACGCGCCCGACGGCGGCGAGTCGGATCCGTACCACTTCCGGATCGCCGAGTAGGCAGGCCCGGATCGCCGAGCAGGCGGGTGGGATCGCCGCGCAGGCGGTTCCACCGCCGCTACTCGTGCAGGAGCTTCCACCCCAGGGCGAGCGCGGGGTCGCGGCTCAGGCGCGCCTCGAGCGTCCCGGTGAAGTCGATCGGCTGGCGCTGGGGCTCGGCGGGGATGCGATCCGCCAGCGCGAGGAGCTCGTCCCGCTCGGCGGCAGCGAGCCCGCTCGCCGTCGAGAGCTGCTCGCGGAGCAGCTGGGCCGCGCCCGGCGCGCTCGGGGCGGGCGCGCGCACATCGGGGACAAGCCCACGGTGGTCCTCGATCGGGCGGCCCGAGGGAAGGTGGTAGCGCGCGATGGTCAGCTTCAGCGCCGATCCGTCCTCGTACTCGAAGACGCTCTGGACGGAGCCCTTCCCGTAGCTCGGTTCTCCCACCAGCCGCGCTCGCGCGCGGTCCTGCAGCGCTCCCGCCACGATCTCGGCCGCGCTCGCGCTCTGCCCGTCGATGAGCACGACGACCGGCCAGTCCCAGTCGCCGCGGGACTCGGTCGCGTCGTGGATCTCGTCCGGCTCGGCGCTCCGGCCCCGCGTGCTCACGATGCGCCCGTCCCGAAGGAACAGGTCGACCGTGGCGATCGCCTCGTCGAGCCGGCCCCCAGGGTTGTCCCGAAGGTCGAGCACCGCGCCCCGGATCGGGGTGGAGGCGCCGAGGGCCGACACCTGCGCGGCGAGGTCGGCCGCGGTACCCTGCCGGAACTGTCGGATTCGGAGGTAGGCCCACCCGGGCGCGAACGAGGCGCTCGTGACCGAGGCTTCGACCAGGCGGGACCGGAGCACGGCGATCGGGTGCGTGACCCCGTTCCGAGACACATCGAGGGTCACGGCGGCGCCTTCCTGGCCGCGCACGGTGGCGAGCGCCGCGTCGAGCGGCAGGTCGGCGAGGGGAGCCCCGTCCACGCGTACGATACAGTCCCCCGCGGCGATGCCCGCGCGCTCGGCCGGCCCGTTCGCCAGCACAGCGGTGACGCCGAGCCCGCACGCCTCCTGGCGCATCTGGGCGCCGATGCCGACGAACTGGCCATCGGACTCCTCGCGCAGGCGCCGGAGCGCCTCCGGATCGAGGAAGCGGGAGTGGGCGTCGAGGGCGTTGTCCATGCCATCGAGGGCGTGGTACACCAGATCACGCTGGGAGATGGGCTCGACGTACGCGTCGGTGATCTGCGTCAGGACGCGGGCGAACACGTCGAGCGCCGCGTAGGGCTGCTCGGCGGCCTGTACCGCGCCGGAGACCCGCCCTGCGGCCACTCCGAGGAGGAGGGCGACGGTGAGCGGGAGGATCCGCCGCTTCGCCCCTCCGGGACGGCTGACGGGAGGGATCAACGAGCGCCTAGCCATTCGTCCGGATCCTGCGGCGTGTTGTTGTAGCGGATCTCGAAGTGCAGCCGCGCATCCTCGGACTCGGCCAGACCGGTGTTGCCGACGAGCCCCAGGACGTCTCCCTTCTTCACCGACTGGCCCTGCGCGACACGGAGCCCGTTCGCGTGGGCGTAGAGGGTCGTGTAGGGCCCGTGCTGCAGCATCACCATCTGACCATAGCCCCGGAGGTAGGCGGACCGTGTCACCACTCCGTCAGCAACGGCCCGGAAGGGCGTGCCCAGGGGTGTCCCGTAGTCGATGCCCAGGTTCGTGGCGGGTGCGCCGCTCGCCGGATCCGTGTATGCGCCGAAGGGCCGCACGATCGCGCCGCCGACGGGGGAGGGGAGCCGGCCGCGCTCGGCGCGGAAATCCGATGCTTCGCCTTGTGCTTCGGGCGCGGTTGCCTCGACGGACGCCATCGATTCGGTGAGGGCGATCGCGGCGTCGCCGCGCTCCCGCAGCACCCGTGCCGCGAGCTCGGGTCGCTTCTGGATCTCCCGGACGAGCGCCGAACGCCGGCCCCGCTCGGCTCCGAGCGTGTCGAGCCGCGCTCGGAGGTCGCTCTGGACGCCCGCCAGGGCGGCCTTGTCCGCCTCGAGACGTGCGGTCGTCGCCCGGCGCGTCGCGAGGCCGTCGATGAAGGCTCGAGCGAGCGACTCGTCGGCGCGGATGACGGCCCACAGGTAGTGCACGCGCCGCCTGAGCTCGGGGGGGCTCTCCGCGTCGAAGAGGAGCCGCGCGAAACCGCGACGCTTGAGCCGATAGAAGGTGCGTAGCCGCTGCGCGATCCCCTCCCGTCGGGCGGCCAGCGCCGCCTCCGCGGCATCGAGCGCGACCTGGTGCGTGGCCCGCTCGGCCTCGACGGCGGCCGCCCGCAGGTCGAGGGCCTCGACCTGCCCGTTCAGCGACGCAACCTGGATGTCGATGGCTTCCAGATCCGCTAGGACCAACGGCCGATCCTGACCGAGGAGGACCAGAAGCCCCAGCGAAACGAGGCTCATGGGAGGCGCCCGAGGAATCGGCGAACAGCGCCCCAGGAGGCGCCCATGCCGAGCGCCATGCCGCCCAGATACATGGCCGCCACGCCGCCGACGGGCAGATACCGCAGCTCCTCTCCGGCGAGCGCGAGCGCGAGGACGTCCTGGAGCCGCGACAACAGCCCGCGGTGGGCCGCCCACAACAGCCCGTTGGCGACCGTCGCGGCGAGCGCGCCTTGCGCGGCGCCTTCCATCAGGAACGGCGCGAGGATGTAGCGGTCGGTCGCGCCGATGAGCCGCATGATCTCGAGCTCGTCGCGGCGTGCGTACACCACCAGGTGGATGGTGTTGGCCACGAGGAAGAGGGCCGCCACGCCGATGAAGGTCCCCAGCGCGACACCGAGCGCGGTCAACACGGACAGGAAGGTGTCCACGCGGGTCACCCATTCCTGGCCGTAGTCCAGGTCGTCGAAGGCGCCAATCTCACGGACGGAGGCGACGAAGGCATCCAACTCGGCGGGCGCGGTGTGGCCCGGGCGCAGCGTGATCTCCAGGGAGGCGGGAAGGGCCTCCGCACCGAGCTCGTCGAGCACCGGCGCCAGCTCGGGCATGCGCTCCACCATCCACGCCCGCGCCTCTGCTTCGGAGACGTAGCGGACGTCGGCCACGTCGGTCCGGGTCGCGACGGTCTGCAGGACCGCGGCATGGGCCTCCGCCGAGCCGCTCTTGAGGTAGGCGCTCACGTGCACGTCGCGCTCCCAGGAGCCGAGCACCAGGGCGACGTTCGTCGTGACCATCGCGAACATGCCGAGCAGTACGAGCCCCGCCGTGATGACGCCCGTGCTCACGAACGCGAGGTAGGTGTGCTCTCGGATCCCGCGCAGGGTGCGCAGCAGCGTGGCGGTCACGAGCGGGCTCGCGACTGCGGGCTCTGCACGAGGCGGCCGCCCTCGAAGCGCACCCGGCGATGCGGGAAGCGATCCATCAGCCCCACGTCGTGCGTGGCGACCAGCACCGTCGTGCCCCGGAGGTTGACGGCCTGGAGGATCTCCATCACCTCGACCGCCATGGCGCCGTCGAGGTTTCCGGTTGGCTCGTCCGCGAAGAGCACGGCGGGGTCGTTGACGATGGCGCGCGCGATCGCGACGCGTTGTTGCTCTCCTCCCGAGAGCTCCCCGGCCAGGGAATCCTCGCGCTCCTTGAGCCCCACGATGTTGAGCACGGCGGGCACGCGGCGGCGCACTTGCTCGGGCGGGGCGTTCACCACCTCGAGCGCGAGCGCGACATTGGCGCCGACCGTGCGACGCGGGAGCAGCTTGAAGTCCTGGAACACGATCCCCACGTTGCGGCGGAGCTGCGGGAGGCGGCCGCGGGGGAGCGCGGCAACGTCCACCCCTCCCACCAACAGCTTCCCCGACGTCGGCCGCTCCGCGCCATACAGCAGCTTCAACAACGTCGATTTCCCGGCCCCGGACGGACCGGTGACGTACACGAATTCACCCTTGTCGATGGTGAGCGACACATCGTCGAGCGCATGGTGCTCGCCGTAGGACTTCACAACATGGTAGAGGCGGATCACCGTCGTCCTAGGGCCGTACACGTTATCACGCACCCTCGGAGGCGCGGTGCGGGTCGCCATCTACGGGGGCAGCTTCAATCCACCGCATGTGGGCCACGCGATGGTGGCGTCGTGGATCCGATGGACCGGACGCGCCGACGCCGTCTGGCTGCTTCCGGCGTACCACCACGCGTTCGAGAAGGTGCTCGCCCCGTGGGAGGCGCGGGTGCGCATGGCCCAGGCCCTCGCCGACACCCTGGGCCCCTGGTGCCGGGTGGAGCGAATCGAGGAGGTGCTGCCCGTGCCGTCCTACACGGTGAACACGCTCGGGGTGCTCGCGGCTCGGCACCCCCAGCACGAGCTGCAGCTCGTCGTCGGCGCAGACGTGCTGTCGCAGCTCCCGCAATGGCGCGAGGTCGAGCGCCTGCTCGCGAGCTTTCCCCTCATCGTCGTCGGGAGGCAGGGGTGGCCGGCGGTGGAGGGTGCGCCGTGCTTTCCGGACGTGAGCAGCACCGAGATCCGCGAGCGCGTGGCGATCGGCGCGGGCTTCGCGCACCTCGTCCCGACGGCGGTGCGCGCCATCGTCGACGAAGAGCGCCTCTACCGGTCGGTCCTTCACCCCGACTGTCGCGTCACGTCCTGAGGCTCGCCTCGCGTCAGTCCGACCCGAGCGCGTACTCCTCCCAGCCGCCGCTACCGTCCTCCGAGAGGTCCGCGTCGACGAAGCTCCGCAGCCCTGGGTTCGGGCGGTCGAGCAGGCGGAGGAACAGGCTCGTCCCGTGCGGGGCGTCCTGAAAATCGAGCCAGCGGAGCGCGACGGGCACCTTGACCGTGCCGGGGTGGAGCTGCGCGAAGCGCAGGCGGAGCGCGATGGCGGGGATGAGCTCGCCACGCGCCTCCGGGGAGGGGGGCAGCCGCCAGGCCGAGTCGATCCTGACCATCTCGTCCCCGAGGAGGTAGAGGTTCAGCGTCTCCTCGAGAAAACCGCGCACTGCCCGAGCCGCGCTGCGGTTGAGCAGTGTGTAGTCGACGCCGACGGGGCGAACGACGCGTGCGTGCGTGCCCGCTGGGTCCAGGAAGCGGTCCCACCACGAGATCCGATAGTCGGGGTGATAGATGCGCACCGTCTCATCCTACCTCCGGACCGGCCGCCGTGGACCTCCTGCTCTTCGATATCGACGGAACCCTGCTGCGCACCCGCGGCGCGGGGCGGGAAGCCCTCGACGAGGCGTTCCTCAGCGTGCTCGGGTGGTCGGATGCCATGGCGGGGGTCTCGCTCGCCGGGGCCACCGACGGCGGGATCGTCCGTAGCGTCGCGGCCCGCTTCGGCGTCTCCTGGGACGGGGTCTCCGCGCCCCCCTTCGATCTCGCCGGCGTCCAGAGCGCCTACCTCGATGCCCTCGGTCGCCGGCTCGAGCAGCCGGATCGCGTCGCCCTCTGTCCAGGCGTCCGGGAGCTGCTCGATGCCTTGGCCGGTCGCGCGCACCTCGCGCTCCTGACGGGGAACTGGCGCGCCGGCGCGGCGCTGAAGCTCGGCGCGGTCGGCCTCTGGGGGCGTTGGATCGACGGCGCGTACGGGGACGACCACGCCGATCGGAACTGCCTCGTACCCGTGGCGCGCGCCCGTGCGGACGCCGCCGGGATCCGGTACCGTCGCGTGATCGTGATCGGGGACACCCCTGCCGACGTGGCGTGTGCGCGCGCGGGGGGAGCGTTGGCGGTCGTCGTGGAGACAGGCTTCGCGACGGCGGGGGAGCTCGAACGTGCGCGCCCCGACCTGCTGCTCCCGGATCTCGCGCGCGGTCGAGCCTGGCTCGAAGCCCTGGTGAGCTGACCAGGAGAGTCCGAAGCTGGAGCTAGAGCTCCGGGACGAACAACGCGACGCCGCTGTGCGCGGAGCCGTCCGCGGCGACGCCGCCCACGATCAGGGCGCCGTAGTCGGGATCGTAGACGACCTGGGGGGAGTAGGCCCCGCCCGACAGCCCGCCCGCGTCCTCGCCGTCCTGGCACCCGTCCACCGACTCGAACGTGCCGCCGACCGGGTTGTACAGCTCCAGGCAGCTGACCGAGTCGGTCGTCGGTTCGTTGCTGTTGAAGGACTTCGCGCCTCCGGCGATCAACACCCGCCCGTCCGCCAGGAGCACCATCTTGTGGCCCGCTCGCCCCACCACCATCGACGCGGAGAGGTCCCCCCAGCGCTCGGTCGAGGGGTTGTAGAGCCAGGCGGAGGCGGAGGCGGAGACGGTGGCGGAGGTCGACACCGGCGCATCGTAGGAGACCGAGGCGCCGCCCGTCGCGAGGATGCTGCCGTCGGCGAGGGCGACCATGGCCGCCCCGGCCAGCCCCGCCGGCAGATCGGGGAAGCTCTCGATCCCGGACCCGTCGAGCTTCACGCGGTCACAGGTCGCGGAGCTCGCCCACGTGCCATCTCCGAGATCGGCGCCGCCGCAGAGGAGCGTGCCGTCCTCGCCGAGGTCCGCCATCATCGCGTCCAGCGGGCCGATGGTGCTGACCCCCACCTCCGAGAACGTGCGGCTGGCGCTGTCGTAGTACTCGACGGTGTTGTTGAGGAGGACGCTGCCCCTCCCGCTCTGCGCCCCGTACCCCCCCCAGATCACCACGTTTCCGAGACGGTTCTCACTCGCGAGGTGCTGGGCGCGGGGCTCCTGCAGACTTGCGAGGGCGGGAATGTCTTCCCACGTGTCGGCCGTCGGGTCATAGAGCGAGACACCGCGGGAGGCCTCCCCGCCACCACCGAGGGGATCGCGTGGCGCGCCGCCGGTCACGAGGACCTTGCCCTGGTCCGGGCCGCTGACCGTCAGCGGCGTGAACCCGGCGCCGATCCGGGCGGTCTCGACGGCGCCGTCGTTCGTCTCGTATTCCGGAAGGTCTCCGACGCTGGTGAAGGCGAGGCCCTCGCCCGGCGGGGCAAGCGTGAGGATGTACATGGCCTTCTGGCCCTTGACCGGCGCGTCGTTCAGGTCGTTCGTAAGGCCACCCGCAAGCCAGAAACGCCCTTCCCCGAGCGCCACCAACATCGGGAGATACAGGCCGCTCGCCAGGGAGCCGAGCCAGGCGGTCTTCTCGGTGGAGGCGATGAACACGTCCGCATCGACGACGCCGTCGGAAGCGGTCAATGGCTCGGTCATTCCTCGCAGGATGAGCTCCCCATCCTCGAACCCCTCGACGCTGATCCGGGTGTCCGTGAGGGCGGGCAGGCCGGACACGGCGGAGCTGGCCCCAGAGGTGGGGGCGTCCATCGGGACTCGTAGCGGGGTACCGTCGGCTGGCGTCAGCACAAGGTCGATGCGATCGAGCCCATCGAACGGGGTCTGCAACGCGGCGACCACCGGGGTCAAATTGAGGGTGTAGGCGGCGCCCGAGCTCCCGGTGCACCCCGTCATCAACCCGGACGCGATCAACAGCATGCGCCAAGCCTACCATCAACCGGGCTTGCTCCGCATGCCGTGGGAGGTCACGTTGGCTGCATGCTCGCGAGTGTCCTGCTTTCCTCCGTTCCCCATTGCTTCACCGGAACCGACGACGGCGATCATCGGCCCGGTGCCGACGGGGATGCGGCGGCGCGCCTGGTCTCCGCGCTGGGGGGGAGGGGAGCGGTGCGCGTCGTGACCCAGGTGCACGGCGCGCGGGTTGTCGGGGCGGCGGGCGCGGGTCTGGACGTCGAGGCCGACGCCATCGTGTGCACCGAGCCGGGCGTCGTGGTGGCGGTGCGGGTGGCGGACTGCGTACCCATCCTCCTGGCCGCGCCCCGGGGGGTGGCGGCCGTGCACGCGGGCTGGCGGGGTACGGCCGCGGACATCGCGCGCTCCGCGCTCCTGGCGCTCTGCGAGGCCGCGGAGTGTGATCCTTCCGAGGTCCGCGGGGCGATCGGCCCGTGCATCTGCGGGCGCTGCTACGAGGTGGGGGACGACGTGATCCGGGCCGTGTCGCGGGTCGCGCCCGGAGGGTCCTGGCGGGTCGGGGAGCGAAACGTCGATCTCGGGGAGGCAAACGCGGCGATCCTCAGCGCCGAGGGCGTGACGATCGATCGGTTGCATCATTGTACGCGGTGCGGGAGCGGGTTCTGGTCCCATCGTCGCGACGGCGCGGCGAGCGGGCGCCAGGTGGGGGCCATCCGCCTGTGAGCCGTCCCCGCGCGCTCCGGGGGATCGCGATCCCGGCCCTCGCCCTCCTGGTCGGCTGCGACGATCCCGCGCTGAAGCCGTTCGCGGCGTCGCTCGACGCGTGGGACGACGGGCGGGAGGCCCTCGAGGACGGCCGCCCGGCGGACGCGGTGACGGCCTTCGCCACCGCGCGGACCCACGACCCGGGCAGCGTCGCCATCCGGCTCTGGGAGGCGAAGGCCCTCGCGGACGCCGGGGCCCTCGAGGAGGCCGACGCGCGGCTCTCGGAGCTGGTCCATGCGGATCCTGCCGTGGGAGTGGCCTGGTACAACCGCGCGGCGTACCGCGCCCGGGCGAACCGCCTGCCCGAGGCCGCCGCGGACCTCTCCCAGGCGCTCACGCTCGGCGCGCGCTCCGCGCTGGAGGCCGCGGACGATCCGGACTTCGCGGCAGCCCTCGCCCACCCCGCGTTCGCCGGGATCCTCCCCGCGCAGCCCCTCGAAGCCACGGTCACCGGGCCGGACGGCGCGGTATACGTCGGGAGCCGCTATACGCTCGAGTTCACCATCTCCGCCTTGCCCGCGGCGGAGATCTCGATCGAGCGGTCCGGCGCCGATCCCGGGTGTCTCCGTCTCCAGCGCATCGTGCAGGACGACCACGGCGAGGCCGGGCGGACCACGCGCCGACTCGCCGTCGATCTGCGCGCCGAAGGCCCGTGCGATTCGACGCTCGGCCCGTTCGTCGTGACCGCGGGCGGTGCACGGCTCTCCTTGGATCCGGTGTCGGTCAAGATCGAGGCCCCGCCCGGAGCCCTCCCCGTGACCCCCCTCCGGCCCCTGGCGGGCACGGTGCCCGTCCCGAGCGCCCTGGCGCCGCCCGATGCGGGCTTCGCGGCCCGACGCGCCGACGTTGGGGTGCTCGCGATGGGGCGCCCCGATCGTGCCATCGTCGGCGCGGGGAAGCCCCCCGACGTGCTGCTGGAGTGGCGCGTGGACGGCCAGACGCGCGCGACCGGCGGCTGGTGGTACGCCACCGGAGCGCTCGCGCTGACCGCGGAGGGGTGGGCCGAAACCGTTCCCTGATCGCGGCTACTCGGCGCAGCTCTCCGAGCAGCCGAGCTGCGTGCCGAGCGTGTTGCCGGAGAGGTCGTTCGTGGCGCACTCCGCGAGGGTGACGGTCTCGGCGCAGGTCATCCCGTACTCGGGGCTCCCGGAGAACGTGTTTCCCTGCACGTCGGCCGTGACGTTGGCGAGCGAGAGGCCGCTCGACGTGGACGAGCTGCCCGACACCCCGCTCATCGTGACCGAGCCGCCGTCGAACACGAAGGCGTTACCCCCCGCGTCGGTCACGGTGGTGTTGGTCAGGGAGGCCGCCGTGTTGCCGTCATCCATGAGCGTCGCGCCGGCCTCGTACGCGTAGTACGAGTAGCTGTCCGTGCTGAAGAACCCCGTGCCACCCGGGGCGGTGAGGGTCGAGTCGCTCACGACGAGGGCGGTCAGGCCCTTCGCGTCGATCCCGTTGCCGCTCACGCCGGAGGCGGTGAACCCGGAGATGGCGGCGCTGCCTCCCTGGAACGACAGGCCGTTGCCCGACGCGGAGCCGATGGAGAGGCCGTCGATGGTGACCTCGGTGGCGGCGTCGAAGTCGACGTACACGATGCCGAGATAGGTCCCGTCGTCGTCATAGTCGTAGTAGTAGTCGTTGGAGCGCGCGACCGTCGACACGCCGGTTCCGGACACATCCCCGAAGGTCACGTCCGTGAGGGTGAGCGCGCCGATGGAGCTGGCCGTCACGCCGCTTCCCCCCGTCGATTCGACGTGGAAGTCGGACAGGCTGACCGACCCAAAATCGGTGACGGGAGCGTTGCTCAGCGTGACCGCTGAGGAGGCGACCGCACCGGCCGTCAGACCGTCGATCTCCACGTCGGGAGCGATGCCGGACCAGTAGCCGTTGAGGATCGCGCCCCCGGTGGACCCGACCTCGAGCCCGGACACGTCGATGGAGGCGTCGGAGGCGTAGATCACGGAGCTGTAGGCGCTCGTGACCGAGACGTCGCGCAGCGTCAGGGCGGCGGACTCCTCCGTGATCGTGGTGCCGTCGTCGTAGTAGTAGCCGGAGGCGTAGAACACGGTCGACGCGGTCTGCGTCGTGTAGCTGCCGCTGAAGTCCGAGGCGTCGTCGGGGTAGTCGTAGGAGTAGGTGACCGAGATGACCTCGGAGGCGCGCGTCGTGCCCACCTGGACGTTTTCGACCTCGACCTCGGAGTAGCTCGACTGCACGACCGATCCCGCCACGTCGTCCACGATGTTGTCGGCGAAGATCGCCGGCGCCGAGAGATCACTCGCGGCGAAGATCGTGCCCTCGTAGTCGGTCCACGTGTTGCCGGTGATCTCCACGGCCGCGCCGAGGTACGCGGTGACGCTGGAGTCGCCTCCGACGAACGTGTTGTTGGTCACGGTGAGCGAGCCGGTCTCGTAGGCGAACAGGTCCTGCCCCTGCCCTCCGCTGGCCTCGTACGTGTAGATGTAGTGGCCGTAGTCGTACTCGGAGTAGTCGCCCGAGCTGTTGTCGCTGAACGTGTTGCTGTCCACGACCAGGACGCCCGCGCTGTCATAGATGCCGCCGTTCGCGGCGCCGTGGCTGAACGTGTTCCCGGTCAGGGTGGCGACGCTCTGGTAGTTCACGAAGGTGTAGCAGCCGTTTCCGTCAAAGAGGCTGTTCGACACGACGGCGGTGCTGAGGACCTGGCTCATGCCCCAGCCGGCGTTTCCGGTGACGGTGACGTTGTCGAGCGTCAGGTCGGAAGAGTCGGCGAGCAAGCCGGCGGACTGGTTGATGTAGCCGGCGCAGGGATCCAGGATCTCGGGCTCCCGGGAGTTCGACACCGTGAGCCCGGAGATGGTCCCCTCGGTGGCGTAGAAGTAGGCGCCCCAGCGGCCCGCATCGTTCACCGTGCCGCCCGTGACCGACACCGTCGCGACATCTGCGACGCTCGGCTGGAGGAGCATCCCGTAGTTGTTGTAGCCGCTGACGGACACGCCGGAAAGATCAATGGTGTCGGCCGCGACGAGCAGCCCGCCGCACCAGGGGTTTCCGGACTGACCCCACTCGGCGTACAGGTAGCTGCAGGAAAGCGCCGAGTCGCCGGTGATCGTGGAGTCGACCATCGTGAAGCTCGGACCCTGGGCGTAGATGCCCTGGAGCAGCGAGCCGGTGACCGTCACGCCCGACAGGTCGAACGTGCTGTCGAACGCGAAGAGGGCGAGGAACTCGGCGTCCTGGATCGTGGTGTCCACCAGGACGATGTCGGCCTCGTTGGCCGAGATCCCCATGCCGTCCGCGCCCGCGATGGTGCTGCCCGTCATCGTGAGCGAGGCGCCGTCGATCTGCACCGCGTAGCCGTCCGAGATGTCGTCCGACAGCATGACGGTGCCGGTGATCGTCGTGTTGGTGACGGACACCACGGCGTCGTCGGTGATGTCGATCCCGTAGGCGCCCGGGTATTCGAAGGAGGAGTCCGTGAGGGACACGGTGCCGCCGGACACTTGCACCCCGCCGGCCGCGGGCTCGACGACCGTGAGCCCCGTGATGACCGCTGTTGCGTTGGTGGCCGAGACGCCCCAGCTTCCCGCCGCGGCGATGGTGATCATGGAGAGCGTGGCCTCGGAGTCGCGCTTCAGATCGATGCCGGTCCGGGCGGAGGTGACGACGAGGTTCTCCACCGTGACGCCGGTGGCCGTGATGGTCAGCGGGATGTCCGCTCCGGGCCCGGTGAGGAACGTGCCGTCGACCGACGCCCCGCGTAGGGTCACGGCCTTGTCGACGATGACCGCCTCCTCGTACGTGCCGTCGCAGAGGGCGATCACGGCGCCCTCGGGCGCGACGGTGATCGCATCGTTGATGTTGGCGTAGCCGCCGCCGCCGTCGACCGTGATGCAGCCCTGATCGTACTCGACGGTGTCGGTGTCCCCGGTGTCGTCGGGGTTGGTTCCCGTGTCCGCCTTGTCGGAAGGCCCGGTGCAGCCGGTCAAGAGTACGAGGAACATGAGGGGGCTGCGCATGAGGTCTCCTGCCACGGCGCCACGGTAGCGCCACCGTGGACGAACCACAAGCGTGTGCGCGTGCTACATGGGCGCTCCGGATGGGAGGTGCCCTCCGGATGGGAGTACGCGTGGACAGCGAACGCCGCCAGATGCTGGAGCGCCTGGAGCGCATGAACCGCAAGGCCGAGGAAGGCGGCGGGCCCGACGCCATCGCGCGTCAACACGCGCGGGGGAAGCTGACGGCGCGGGAGCGGGTCGACCTGCTCCTCGACCCGGGCACGTTCCGTGAGTTGGACAAGTTCGTCGTCCATCGTTGCAACGACTTCGGCATGGACCAGGTGCGGATCCCGGGGGACGGCGTCGTCACCGGCTACGGTCGCGTCGACGGCCGCCTCGTCTACCTGTTCGCGCAGGACTTCACGGTGTTCGGCGGATCGCTCTCGGGCGCGTACGCGAAGAAGATCTGCAAGGTGATGGATCTGGCGCTCAAGAACGGTGCGCCCGTCATCGGCCTCAACGACTCCGGCGGTGCGCGCATCCAGGAGGGCGTCGAGAGCCTCGGCGGCTATGCGGACATCTTCCTCCGCAACACGATGGCCTCCGGCGTCATTCCGCAGCTGTCCACGATCCTCGGGCCCTGCGCCGGCGGCGCCGTCTACAGCCCCGCCATCACCGACTTCATCGTCATGACCCGCTCCACGAGCTTCATGTTCGTGACGGGGCCCGACGTGATCAAGGCGGTCACCCACGAGGAGGTGACACAGGAGCGGCTCGGTGGTGCCGACACGCACACGCAGGTGAGCGGCGTGGCGCACTTCGCCGCCCCGGACGAGTCGGGCGCGATCGCTGTCACGCGCGAACTGTTGTCCTACATGCCGCAGAACAACCTGGAGGAGGCGCCGCGCAAGGCGACGGACGATCCTCCGGATCGGATCATCCCCGCGCTCGATGACCTCGTGCCCTCCAACGCGAACAAGCCGTACGACATCAAGGACCTGGTGCATGCCGTTGCGGACGACGGGGGCTTCCTAGAGGTGCAGCCCGAGTACGCCGCGAACGTGGTGGTGGGCTTCTGCCGGCTGGGCGGGCGCAGCGTCGGCGTGGTCGCCAACCAGCCCGCGGTGCTCGCCGGCGTGCTCGACGTGAACGCCTCGATCAAGGCCGCTCGCTTCGTGCGCTTCTGCGACGCGTTCAACATCCCGCTCTGGGTGATCGAGGACGTGCCCGGCTTTCTCCCGGGGACGGCGCAGGAGTTCGGCGGCATCATCAAGCACGGCGCCAAGCTCCTCTACGCCTTCGCCGAGGCGACCGTGCCGAAGGTCACGCTCATCACCCGCAAGGCCTACGGAGGCGCCTACTGCGTGATGAACAGCAAGCACCTGCGCGCGGACCTCAACCTCGCGTGGCCCACGGCCGAGATCGCCGTCATGGGCGCCGAGGGCGCCGTGAACATCATCCACCGCCGCGAAATCGTGGACGCTGCCGATCCGGTCGCCAAGAAGGCGGAGCTGGTCGCCACCTACAAGGAGCGGTTCGCGAACCCCTACCGCGCCGCCGAGCTCGGCTTCGTCGACGAGATCCTCATGCCGCGCGACACCCGTGCGCGGCTGGTGGAGGCGTTCGACGCGCTCGAGAACAAGCGGGACTCCAACCCGCCGCGGAAGCACGGAAACATCCCGCTGTGACACCCGTAGGGGGGCCCACCCGGGGCCCTCCGCTGCAGAAGAAGAGCCCCACGCCAACGCAACGCTTGACGCGAGCGCCCCGAGCCCATAAAGGCGCGGGCTCGCAAGCCCAGGAAGATTGAATGGTCCGCATTCGCCTTACCCGTCTCGGCGCCAAGAAGAAGCCCTTCTACCGCGTCGTCGTTTCTGACTCCCGCTCCCCTCGTGATGGCCGCAGCATCGAGTCCATCGGGCATTACAACCCGATGACCGAGCCCCCTGTGGTCAACATCGATCTGGCGCGCGCCGACTACTGGCTCTCGAAGGGCGCCCAGCCCTCGGAGACGGTGGGGAGCCTCCTCAAGAAGGCCCGCGCGGCCGCTCCCCCGGCCGAGAGCCAGGCGTGAAGGCCGTCGTCGACCACCTCGTCCGTGGCCTCGTCAGGAATCCTGACGCGGTGCGGTTGAATACGGTCGAAGGCGAGGCTTCCGTGCTCATCGAGCTCTCGGTGGCGCGGGAAGACGTCGCTCGTGTAAACGGTCCGGAAGGCGACACCCTGCGAGCGATTCGCGCGGTGCTCTCCGCTGCCGCCGGCCGCCGCAAGGCGGTCCTCGAGTTGATCCCTCTCGGCGCCGCCGCCAGCGGCGAAGAGTAGCCCCCTGGACGAGGTCGTCCTCGGCGAGGTCAATGGCGTCTTCGGCGTCCATGGCGAGGTGCGCGTGATGCTGCACCATCGCGAGGGCGAGACGTTGTTCACCGCCCGCACCGTCACGCTGGTCTCCCCGGCCGGCGTGCGGAAGGACGTCAACGTCGTGGCCCGTCCGGGCGCCGGCAAGCGCGTGCTCGTGCGGATCGAAGGGGTGACCACCCCCGAGGCCGCCGCCGGGCTCATGGGCTGGGCGATCGTCGTCGATCGCGCCGTGCTGCCGCCCCCCGCCGAGGGTGAGTTCTACATTCACGATCTGATCGACCTGCCCGTCTTCGACGAGGCCGGCGCCGCGCTCGGAAAGGTGTCCGACGTGGTGGCGGGTCAGGAGCGCGACGTCTGGGTGATCGAGACCGACGCGGGTCAGGCCTTCGTGGTCGCCTCGCCGGAGAACGTCCGCTCGGTGGATGTCCCCGGTCGCCGGGTGGTGCTCGCCGTCGGGGCCTTGAGCCCGGGCGAGTGATGCGCTTCGACGTGCTGACGCTCTTCCCGGAGATGGTGGAGGGGCCGCTGAGGCACTCGATGATCGGCCGCGCGCTCGACGCGGGGCACCTCGAGCTCGGCGTGCACGACATCCGCGCGCACGGGATCGGGCGCCACCGCACGGTCGACGATGCCCCCTTCGGCGGTGGCAGCGGCATGGTCATGCGGGTGGACGTGCTCGATCCCGCCATCGCCGCCGTTCGCCGCCCCGACAGCCACGTCGTGCTGTTCGAGCCTTCGGGCACCCGCTTCGACCAGCGGATGGCGGAGCGCTTCGCCTCCCTCCCGCACCTCGTGCTCGTGTGCGGTCACTACGAGGGGGTGGACGCGCGGGTGCGTGAGCACCTCGTCGACGAGACCGTCTCCATCGGGGACTACGTGCTCACCGGCGGGGAATACGCCGCGCTGGTGGTGGTCGACGCGACGGCGCGCCTCCTCCCCGGCGTGCTCGGGAACGCCGCGAGCACGGCCGACGAGTCCTTTTCGTCCGCCGGCACGCTCGAGTATCCGCACTACACGCGGCCGCGCGAGCACCGTGGATGGACGGTTCCCGACATCCTGCTCTCGGGGAACCACGGCCGGGTCGAGGAATGGCGCCGAGAGCAGGCGCGCGCACGCACGGCGGCGGTTCGCCCCGACCTCGCGCGGGAGCCAGGAAACACTTGACGCGAAACACACGTCGGGCTACTTGCCGCCGCGAACCCGATCACTGCCACCGGGCGGGATGAAGCGGTCAGTTTGCCGGTCAGCGGCGGACAGCTTCAGGCCATGCCCACCCGGCAGCGGTGACGTAGCAAAGGAGAAACTGACATGGCCATGACGAGCGAGCGGAAGACTGAGATCATCAGCCAGTTCCGCATCAACGAAGTCGACGCTGGATCCCCCGAAGTCCAGGTCGCGCTCCTCACCGAGCGCATCAACGAGCTGCAGCCCCACTTCAAGGACCACGCGAAGGACCACCACTCGCGTCGCGGCCTCCTGAAGATGGTCGGCCAGCGTCGCCGCCTCCTCCGATACCTCAAGGGGATCGACCGGACGCGCTACGAAACGGTCGTGAGCCGCCTGGGGCTCCGCCGCTGACAGGAAACGGCAGCTTCGGCTGCCGTTCGTTCTTTTACACACTTGTTCTCCGAGACTGGTTCTCCCGAGGCCGCTTCTCCCGAAGCCGCCTCGTCTGAACCGGCTCCTGTTCTCCCCCTCCGAAGAGGTTCTTCCGCTTCGCAGATCTCCGCGGGCTGAGCGCGGCCACGTCATCGAGCACCCGGTGCTCGATTGGGCGATTGGCTCGAGCTCATTCCGGGCAGGTCTACGGCGCCTGTGAACGACGGAACCTTTGCGGTGGGGATTCCTGCGACGCTCCCGGACGAATCCGGGGCGCGCAAGTCCGGCCCGGTCGAATCCCGATCAGGGCCTTCCAACGAGGTTTTACATGGATATCCATTCCGTCACCGTCGAGATCGGCGGCCGCCCCATCATCATCGAGACCGGCAAGTACGCCAAGCAGGCGCACGGCGCGGTCACCATCCGCCAGGGCGACTCCATCGTCCTCTGCACGGCCACGGCCGGCACGGCGCCCACCCGCTTCGACTTCATGCCGCTCACCTGCGAGTACATGGACCGCACGGGCGCGTACGGCAAGATCCCCGGCGGCTTCTTCAAGCGCGAGGGCCGCGCGAACGAGCGCGAGACGCTCGTGAGCCGCGTCATCGACCGCCCGATCCGCCCGCTCTTCCCGAAGACCTGGCGCTACGAGACCCAGGTCATCGCGACCGTCGTGTCGTTCGACCCCGCCAATGAGCCCGACGTGCTCTCGGTCTGCGGCGCATCCGCCGCGATCCACGTCTCCGACATCCCGGCGAAGCAGTCCTGCGCCGCCGTGCGCGTCAGCCGCGTCGAGGGGGCCTTCGTGGTCAACCCGACCCGCGAGCAGATCGACGCCGCGGACATGAGCCTCGTCGTCGCCGGCACCACCGACTCGGTGTGCATGGTCGAAGGCGGCGGCAAGGAGGTCTCCGAGGCCGCGATGATGGACGCGCTCGATCTCGCCCATGGCGAAATCAAGAAGATCTGCGCCGCGATCGACGAGCTCCGCGCCAAGACCGGGAACAAGACCAAGCGCGACGCCCCCGCGCCCGCCGCGGTCGACGCCGCCGTGGTCGAGAAGATCAAGGCCGTGGCCGTCTCCGCGGTGCAAGCCGCGCTCGAAGTGGCCGGCAAGACCGAGCGCCGCGACGCCTTCAAGGCCGCCAAGGTCGCCGGCGTGGCCGCCGCCACCTCCGGCATCGACGACGAGACGCTCGCCGCCGCGGTGGGCGCCCAGGCCTCCGACGTGGTCGACAAGATCGTCAAGACCGAGATGCGCAAGCGCGTCATCGAGAAGGGCATCCGCATCGACGGCCGCGCCACCGACGAGATCCGCCCCATCTGGTGCGAGGTGGGTGTTTCCCCCCGCGCGCACGGCTCGGCGATCTTCACCCGCGGCGAGACCCAGGCCCTCGTGGTCGTGGCCCTCGGCACGGAAGACGACGCCCAGCGCATCGACTCGGCCGGCTCCGTCGGCAGCTTCCGCCGTTGGATGCTCACCTACAACTTCCCGCCGTTCTGCACCGGCGAGGCCTACCCGATGCGCGGCCCCAAGCGCCGCGAGATCGGGCACGGCGCGCTCGCGCACCGCGCGCTCCAGTACGTCATGCCCGCCCAGGAGGCGTTCCCCTACGTCATCCGGTCGACCTGTGACGTGCTCGAGTCCAACGGCTCCTCGTCGATGGCCTCGGTGTGCGGCAGCACGCTCGCCCTGATGGACGCGGGTGTGCCCATCAAGGCCGCCGTCGCGGGCATCGCGATGGGCCTCGTGAAGGAAGGCGACGAGTTCGCGGTCCTCTCCGACATCCTCGGCGACGAGGATCACCTCGGCGACATGGACTTCAAGGTGACCGGCACCACCACGGGCATCACCGCCTTCCAGATGGACACGAAGATCTCGGGCGTCCCCCGTGAGGTCATGTCCCGCGCGCTCGCCCAGGCGCGCGAAGGCCGTCTCCACATCCTCGCCGAGATGGCGAAGTCCCTCGGGGCCACCCGCCCCGAGCTCTCCATCTACGCCCCCCGGATCACGACGATCCACATCAAGTCCGACAAGATCCGCGAGCTGATCGGGCCGGGCGGCAAGGTCATTCGCGGCCTGCAGGACAAGACCGGCTGCCGCATCACGGTGGACGACTCCGGCAAGGTCGACGTGGCCTCGACCGACCAGGTCATGGCCGCCAAGTGCATCGCGATGATCCGCGAGATCACGGCTGAAGCCGAGATCGGCAAGCTGTACGTGGGCGTGGTCAAGCGCGTGACGGACTTCGGCGCCTTCGTCGAGATCTTCCCCGGCACGGACGGCCTGGTGCACATCAGCCACCTCGCCAAGGAGCGCGTCAACAAGGTCACCGACGTAGTGAACGAGGGGGACGAGGTGCTCGTCCGCGTGATCGACATCGACAAGGCCGGCAAGATCCGCCTCTCCCGCAAGGAAGCGCTCGAGGACACATAGTCTCCTCGGGCCCCCAGCATCGGTGAGCAACCCTGTTTGGTGAACGAGCCATGCTGATGATCGACGTGCAGGTCCTCCCGAACGGGGAGGGCCTCCCGCTGCCCGCGCGAGCCACCCCCGGCTCCGCGGGCTTCGATCTTCGTGCCGCGGAGGACCTGACGATTCCGGCGGGCGAGTGGCGGGTGGTCCCGACGGGGATCGCGCTCGCCATCCCGGACGGGTGGGAGGGCCAGGTGCGGCCACGCTCGGGGCTCGCGGCGAAGCACGGGGTCACGGTGCTCAACGCGCCGGGCACGATCGACTCCGACTACCGGGGGGAGATCAAGGTGCCGCTGATCAACCACGGACCCATGCCCTTCGTCGTCACCCGCGGCGAGCGCATCGCGCAGATCCTGTTCGCGCCGGTGCCCGCCGCGGAGCTGCGCCTCGTGGAGCGGCTGGCGGATGGGCATCGCGGCGATCGTGGGTTCGGGAGCACGGGGCGGTCGTAGCGGGCCCCGGCTGCCGACGACCGCGAGGATCAGCGGATGGTGCGCGCGGCGTGCTGGGCGAGCTCGACCATCGCGTCGAGCACCTCGGGCCAGACGACGGGGGGCAGGGAGTGCCCCATCCCCGGCACGATGCGCAGGGTGGCGTTCGGGATCGCGCGCGCGGTCGCGACACCGGCGGACACCGGGATCAGCGGATCTTCGGCTCCGTGGATGATCAGGGTCGGCGCGCGGACCCCCGCGAGCCGCTCGGTCCGGTTGCCCGACGCGAGGATGGCCGCGAGCTGGCGCGGGAACCCCGCCGGGTGCCACGCGCGCGCCACCGCCTCGGCGGCGCGGGTGCGGACCTCGGCCTCGGGGAAGGGGAGCGTCGGGCCGTTGAGCACCCGGAGCACGTTCACGAGGAACTCTACCCCCTCCTCACGGCTCTGGGGCCTGGAGCCGAGGAGCGTCGAGAGCGCGCGGGGCTGGCCGATCCAGTGCCGGCGCCCCCCCGGCGTAGACATGATCGAGGTGAGCGACGCGACGCGCTCCGGGGCCTCGATGGCGACGTGCTGGGCGATCATGCCGCCCATCGACATCCCGACGATGTGCGCGCGCTCGAGGTCGAGCGCGTCGAGGAGGCCGACGACGTCGGCAGCCATGTCGGACAAGGAGTAGGGCGCGGTCACGGCGAGACCCATCGCGGCGCGCGCGATCATCCACCGGAGGTCGGGGATGCCCGCGTCGGACAGCCGAGTCGACAGGCCGATGTCACGGTTGTCGAACCGGATGACGCGGAAGCCGCGTGCCGCGAGCGCCTCGCAGAACGCCACGTCCCAGAAGATCATCTGGGTGGCGATCCCCATGACGAGCACGATGGCGGGGCCCTCTCCGAAGCTGTCGTACTCCAGCTCGAGGCCGTTGGCGTTCGCGCGCGGCACCTAGGCGCTCCGCCTACGACACGGGGCCGGGATTCGCCAACTGGATGGGCTTGCCCAGGCGCTTGGTGAAGAGCTCGGACAGGACTTTTTCGAGCGGCTGGTTGGTGTCGCGCTCGAACCAGGCCCCCGCGTCGTAGCGGAAGTGCCAGGCCTTCGAGAACGCGGACAACCAGAGCTCCCGCACAGGCACCTGCTGGGAAAGCACGAAAACGCCTCCCGTTTCGAAGTCGACCTGGAACACGCCATCCGTGAGCTTGGGGTCGAGGTCATCCGAGTCGATCGCGTCGACCTCGGTCGCGATGTTCTTGAGGGCGGTCACGACGATCTGACGGAAACGATGCTCTTCGATCTGCATGTGCCGTCTCTAACCGCGACAGGTTAGACGCGCGCCATGCTCGAAACCCTCTCTCGCGGATTCCGTAACGCCCGCCTCAAGCTGCAGGGCAAGGCCGAGCTCTCGGAGGAGTCGGTCTCCGACGCGCTCCGCGATGTGCGCGTGTCGCTCATCGAAGCCGATGTCGAGCTCGACGTCGTCAAGGCCTTCCTTCAACGCGTGAAGGAGCGCACCCTCGGCAAGGTCGTCCAGATCAAGGCGCCCAAGGGGTTCCAGGTCGGACCTGCCGACTACTTCATCAAGGCCTGCTACGACGAGCTCGAGGAGCTCATGGGCCCGGGCGACGCGCAGCTGACGCTGGACGGCAAGCCCACGATCATCATGATGGTCGGCCTGCAGGGATCCGGCAAGACGACGACCGCCGGCAAGCTCGCGCGGCACCTCGCGAAGCTGGGCAAGAAGCCGCTCCTCGTGGCGGCCGACATCTACCGGCCCGCCGCGGTCGACCAGCTCACGACGATCGGCCGCAAGATCAACGTTCCCGTCTTCTCCATCAAGGGGATGAACCCGGTTCAGCTCTGCGCCACCGCCGTCACCCAGGCGCGAAACGTGGGTCGCGACGTCGTGATCTTCGACACCGCCGGGCGGCTCGCGATCGACGACACGTTGATGCACGAGCTCGAAGAGATCAAGGCCAGGACCAACCCCCAGAACGTGCTGTTCGTGTGTGACGCGATGATCGGCCAGGACGCCGTGCGCACCGCCGCCGAGTTCGATCGCCGGTTGTCGTTCTCCGGGTTCGTGCTGACCAAGTTCGACGGGGACGCCCGCGGCGGCGCCGCGCTCTCCATCAAGCACGTCACCGGCAAGCCCGTGATGTTCCTCGGCATGGGCGAGGGGCTCGACAAGCTCGAGGAGTTCCGGCCCGCCGGCCTCGCGAGCCGCATCCTCGGGTTCGGGGACGTCGTCGGCCTGATGAAGGACTTCGAGCAGGTCATCGACAAGGAGACCGCGGAGAAGGACGCCGTCCGTATGCTGAAGGGGGACTTCTCCTTCGACGACTTCGCGCAGCAGCTCAAGATGATCAAGTCGATGGGCAGCCTCAAGGAGGTGATGTCCAAGCTCCCGTTCATGGACGAGATCATGTCCCAGGTGCCCCCCGAGGCGCTGGACGACAACGAGCTGGTCAAGGTCGAGGCCATGATCCAGTCGATGACGAACCAGGAGCGCCATCACCCCGACAAGCTGAACGACTCGCGGATGAAGCGGATCGCGAAGGGCTCGGGCCGCTCGCTGTCGGAGGTCAAGGAGCTGTACGAGCGCTTCAAGATGACCCGCCAGATGATGAAGCAGATGGGCACGATGTCCGGCATGTTCGGGAACATGAAGCAGGCCAAGCAGATGCAGCGCCAGATGGCCCAGATGGCGCAGGCGGGCGGCATGGGCGGCGCCGGCGCGATGGGCATGGGCGGCGGCGTGGGCGGCGAGGACGGGCTGCCCGCGCTCCCGGCGTTCACGAAGGAAGATCTCGCGGCGCGTCGTCGGAAGACGAAGGAAGCGCGGAGCGCGCGCAAGAAGCAGAGGAAGTAGGCGGGTCTTCGGGGATCCGCGGCCTGGTGCCGCACCCCGGGCGGCCCGAACGCTCCTACAGCCCCGGGCCCCCGCTCAACAGGTAGACGGCGCCCGCGTCCGCGCCGGCGCTGTCCTCGTCCGAGGCCGTCGCGATCAGGTCGGGGAAGCCGTCGCCATCCACGTCGCCGAGCACGGCGAGCGCGTTGCCGGCGTTGTCGGTGGCATCCTCGCCCAGCGCGACCGCCTCGGCGTCGGACAACGAGAGGATGCCCGAGAGCGGTCCGTACGCGGCCCAGATGGCGCCGACCCCGCCGTGGGTCGTGCCCGTGCCGCTGACGATCACGTCCGCGAAGCCGTCGTCATCGAGGTCTCCGACGGCCAGCGCGGCGCCGGCGCCGTCGTTCGCGGCCTCACCGAGTAGGGCGGCTTCGGCGTTCAGGTTCCCGGCGCCGAGGACGGGACCGCGCACGACGTAGGCGGCGCCGGCGTTCGACGCCGCGGAATCGTTGGTGGCGGCGCCGATGACGAGGTCGTCGTAGCCGTCGAGGTCGATGTCGGCCCCGCCGACCAGGGCGAAGCCCGCGCTGTCGCCACGGGCGGCGCCGATGCGGACCGCGTCCGCGGAGGTCGTCGGGACCAGCCCCGCGTACGGCCCGAGGTAGATGTACATCGCGCCCGCCCCGGTGCCGCCGGTGTCGTCGCCGTAGGCGCCCACCGCCAGATCGCCGAGCCCATCGCCGTCGAGGTCACCCGCTCGGGTGATCGCGCGCCCGAAGAAGTCGTTCGGGGCGCCGCCGGTCAAGATGGCGGTCGCGTCGTCGAGCGAGCCGGCGCCGAGCGGCGCCGAGTCGATCACGTAGACCGCGCCCGCCCCGCCGCTGCGGCTGCTCTCCCGGTGCGCGCCCACCGCGAGCTCTCCGTCTCCGTCGAGGTCGGCGTCGTCCAGGATCGCCACCGACTGTCCCGCGAGATCGTTGGCATCGAAGCCGAGGTAACGCCCGTCCGCGTCCGCGAGGCTTCCGCCGTCCGCGGGGCCGAGGAGGAGGTAGACAGCGCCCGCGAGCGCGCCCGCCGAGCCCTCGAGGCTCGCCCCGAACACCAGGTCCGTCACGCTGTCTCCGTCGAGGTCGCCCGCGGCCAGGGCGAGCCCGACGCCATCTCCGGCCGCGGCGCCGAGCCAGGTGAACGTCGCGTCGGCGGCGGTGCCGGCCGGGGCGAGGGGACCGCCAAAGAGGTAGACGGCGCCTGCGCCCTCGGCGGCGTCGTCCACGCCCGGCGCGCCCACGAGCAGATCGGCGTAGCCGTCCCCGTCGAGATCGCCGGCCCCGACCACTCCGGCACCGAACCCATCTCCCGCGGCGGCGCCGGTCAGCTTGGCATCGGCGTCCGCCAGCGCCAGCTCGCCCGCGATGCCGCACCCGGCGGCGACCTCGTCGCAGTCGTTGTCCGCGCCGTCCCCGCAGACCTCGATCCCGTCGGGGTTGCTGGTGGGGTCACCATCGTCACAGTCACCGTCCATAGCGGCCGTGTACGGGGCCTCGGCCTCGCAGAGGCAGTCCTCGACCGCGCCGTAGCCGTCCCCGTCCACGTCCGCGTAGAAGGGGATGCAATCGGACGCGCCCCGGTTTGGATCCCCGTCACAATCGTCGTCCTGGGTCGTCGTGCAGCGCTCGAGCGCGGAGGGGGACACATCCGCGTCGCCGTCGTCACAGTCGGCGTCATCCGCGACGTAGCCGTCCGGCTGTTCACACGCGGCCAGCGCGGACCCTCGGTCCCCGAAGGCGTCCCCGTCGAGGTCGAGGTACCACGTCACGGCGCCGGGGGCGTCCTCATCCGTGTCACCGTCGCAATCGTCATCAAGCTCGTTGCACGTCTCCGAGGCGTCGGGGCTCCGCGCGGAGGAGGCGTCGTCACAGTCCTCGCAGGCGATCCACCCATCCCCATCGAGGTCCGAACGGCCGGAAGAACCGTCGCAGTTGTAGTCGGAGGGGTCGAGGCAGTCGATCTCGAGCGCGCTCGGGCTGAAGGCGGCGTCGTCATCGTCACAGTCGCCGCCGCGCGCGATCCGGCCCGGGACGTCGGCGCATGCAAAGGTCACGTCCGCGTCGTCGCCCCAGGTGTCGCCGTCGAGGTCGGCGTACCAGGCGGTCCCGCCGAGGGCGCCGGTCTCGTCCAGCGCGCCGTCGCAGTTTTCGTCGACTCCGCCACACCGCTCCGACGCGTCGGGGTTGATCCGGCTCTCGTCGTCGTCGCAGTCGCCTGGGACGGCGACACAGTTGGGAGGTTGCGCGCACGCGAGGACGATGTTTCCCTCGTCTCCCCATCCGTCGCGGTCGAGGTCGGTGTACCAGGTCGACGTGTCGGTGGCGCCGTTGTCGGGGATCTCGTCACAGTCCTGGTCGCGCCCGTCGCAGATCTCGGCCGCTTCGGGGTGGATCGAGGCGTCGGCATCGTCACAGTCGCCGCCCAGGGCCATCCGGCCGGGCAGCACCGCACAGGAGGCCTCCCAATCGTCATCGTCCCCAAAACCATCGCTGTCCGCGTCCGTGTACCAGCGGGTGTTCCCGAAGGTGTCCGGCTCGTCCACCTGGTCGTCGCAGTCGTTGTCCGCGCCGTCGCAGGCCTCGAGCGCGTCCGGGTGGCGGGTCCGATCGAGGTCGTCACAGTCGGTGTCGGTCGCGCTGAACCCGCTCGGTCGGCCGCAGGCCTCGATTGACACGGCGGGGCCCCCCCAGCCATCCCCGTCCGCGTCGAGCCACCACGTCCGATAGGAGGCGTCTCCGTTGTCGAGCGCGCCGTCGCAGTCGTCATCGACTCCGTTGCAGGTCTCGGGCGCGCCCGGGAACACCGTTGCGCTCGCGTCGTCGCAGTCCTCGCAGCCCATCCACCCGTCCCCGTCGTTGTCGAACGAGGAGGGGAAGCCGTCGCAGTTGTAGTCCTTCGGATCGGCGCACCCGAGCTCGCTGGCGCCGGGGAACACGTCCCGATCGCTGTCGTCGCAGTCGAAGGGCGACTCCACGTAGCCGGGGGGCGCGTCGCAGGCGGAGAGCGGCGCGCCGGGGTCTCCGTAGCCGTCCGAGTCGAGGTCCGCGTACCAGAGGGTGGCGTCGGAGGCGTCGTCCTCCGAGCCGCTGCAGTTGTTGTCGACGCCGTTGCAGGACTCGTGCGCCAGGGGGTAGGCGTTCTTGTTGAAGTCGTCGCAGTCGTTCGACGAGCTCCACCCGTCCCCGTCGAGATCGTAGCTGGTGCTGTCCTCCGGGAGGAGCACCCACTCGCACGCCGAGAGGGAGAGCGGCAGGGTTGCGAGCAACAAGCCGATGGCGACGGTCCTCACCGCGCACCCCCGTGAACCACGAACGCGCCGCCCGCGTCCAGGCCGCCCAGATCGATCCCGGGCGCGCCGACGAGGAGCTCGAGGTAGCCGTCCAGATCGAGGTCACCCGCGGAGCTGACGACCGTTCCCGCGGCGTCTCCCGCGGCGGTCCCGTAGAGGCGCAGCTGCGCGTCCGTGCTGCGGGCCGTGCCCGTCACCGGCCCGAAAAAGACGAAGGCGGCGCCGGAGCGGTCGGCCACCGAGTCGTCGTTGGGGGCGCCGATGACCACGTCCGCCGCGCCGTCCGCGTCGAGATCGCCGACGCGTTGGATGACGTAGGCCCCGTCCATCGCGGCCACGCCGTCGATGCGGGCGTCCGCGGACGACAGCGAGCTCTCCCCGGACAGCGGCCCGCGGACGAGCCAGACGCTGCCGGCCTCCTGCACGCCGTCCACGTCCGCGGGGCCGCCCACCAGCACGTCGTCGTAGCCGTCCCCGTCGACATCGCCGGGCCCGGCGACGGTCACGCCGGCCACCGCCCGCGCCGCCGGGCCGGTCAGGACCGCGGTCGCATCGTCCACGCCGACCACGCCGCTCGTGCCGCCCGCGACCAGCCAGGCCGCCCCCTCCGCCTGATCGCCCGAGGAGGGAAGCCCCGCGAGGATGTCGGCCAGGCCATCCCCATCGACGTCGCCGGCGGAGGCCACGCTGCTCCCCATGTCCCCGGTGAGCCCCTCGAGCGTGCACGCGGCGGCCCCCGGATCGAAGGCCCCCTCGAGGGGGCCCGTGAAGAGCCAGACCGACTGGCTCCACGTCCCGCCCACCAGGAGGTCGCCCAGGCCGTCCCCATCCGTGTCGGGCGAGAGGGCGAGCCGCATCGTGTGCCGGGCGGGTGTGCGTGCGCTCACGAGGTGGGCGTCGGCGAACGTCAGATCCACCGCGCCCGCGAGCGCTCCGCCGATGATGTACACCACGCCGGCCCAGCTCGCCGTGCCCGCGACGGTCCCGTAGGCGCCGAGGACCAGCTCGTCCCCGCCGTCCCCGTCGAGGTCGACCCCGCCCGCCACCAGCAGCGAGAAGGCGGAGGACAGGGTGGCCTCGGAGAACGTGGCGCTCGGCGCGCGCAGGTCCCGGTCGACGTCGAAGGGCCCCCGCAGGAGCGACCAGCTCGGCGGCGCGCCATCGAGCGCGGAGCCCCCGACGAGCAGGTCGGGCCAGCCGTCCCCGTCCGGATCGCCCGCGGCGGCGAGCGAGGTGCCGGCGAAGTCCATCGTGTCCGCGCCGATGATCGCGAGGTCGCCTACGCCGAGCGTGCGGGCGCCGGAGAGCCCGCACCCGGTGGCGCGCGTGTCGTCCTCGTCGTCGCAGTCGCCATCGACCTCGGCGCGGTAGTTGCCCTCGGCCTCGCAGAGGCACGACGACCGCTCGATGCCTACGCCGTCCCCGTCGAGATCCTCGTACCAGAGCGCGCAATTCGAGGCGCCGGGGTCGTTCGCGCTGCCGTCGCAGTCCTCATCGGCGGGGTCGTCGCAGGTCTCCCATGCGAAGGGGTGGATGGTGACGTCTCCATCGTCACAGTCCCCGTCGTTCGTGACCCAGGGGAGGGCCATGTCCTCGGAGTCTCCGCACCACAGGTCACGCGTCGCGGGGTCTCCCCAACCGTCCCGATCGAGGTCGAGCCAGCTCCACAGCCCGTCCGCCGGGTGATCGTCCACGACGCCGTCACAATCGTCATCACTACCGTTGCACAGCTCCGAGGCGCCGGGATGGATGCCGGGCAGCGTGTCGTCACAATCCAGGGGGAGCGGCCAACCATCGCCGTCGTCGTCGACCAGGACGACCTCGGCCGGCGCGGTGTCCTCTTCCGGGGCGTCACACGCCGCGAACCAGAGGGCGCCCACGAGGCCGGCGCACGACCAGGACCAGCGTCCCGTGCGGTGCTTCAACAGGCTTCGAGCGCGTGGCATCGGACTCCGGAAGCCCCAGCGTACGACGGAGCGGGAGGGGGAGGGCACGAGGAGGGATCATTCCTACCCGCCCGGGGATTCTACCCGCACGGCGGAGCCTCCGCATGGTAGCGTCCGCCCGGATGAACGGCGCGCGAAGCTATCGAGTCACGGAGCTGCTGGGGCGCGGCGCCTTCGGCGCGGTGTACCTGGCCGACACGGTCGGGACCGGCATCAGCCGCCCGGTCGCCATCAAGGTGCTGCGCCCGGAGCAGTCCGCGATCCCCGGGCAGCTCGAGCGCCTGCGTGACGAGGCGCGGATGCTCTCCATGATCCGCCACCGCGCGATCGTGCGCGTGGACGACCTGGTGGAGCTCGACGGCCACTGGTCGGTCGTGATGGAGTACATCGAGGGGTGCGACGTGGGCGCGCTCCTGACCGACGGGCCGTTCCCGCCGCGCGTCGCGCTCGCGATCGCCGAGGAGATCGCCAACGCCCTGCACGTCGCGGCCACCCAGCCGGGGCCCGACGGCCGGCCGATCCGCCTCGTCCACCGCGACGTGAAGCCGGGGAACATCCGCGTGACCGCCCAGGGAGAGGTGAAGCTCCTCGACTTCGGGGTGGCGCGTGCGGACTTCTCCGCGCGCGAAGCGGGCGGTACGAACGCCGTTTTCGGCACGCCGACCTACATGGCGCCCGAGCGGTTCCGCGGGGAGGACACCTTCGCGGGGGATGTGTACGCCCTCGGCGTCACGCTCTTCGAGATGCTCGCGGGAGAGCCGCCGGGCCAGAGCCCGATGGAGCTCGAGCGGGTGCCGCCGGGCATCAAGCTCGCGGGGGCATGGCGGCAGATCCGGGACACGAGCCTGCCGCTGCGGGATCTGGTCTGCGCGATGCTCGCCCACTCGCCCGGCGAGCGGCCGTCCGCCAAGGACTGCGCGCGGTCGTTCTCGCGGATCCGCGGCCAGCTCGGCGGCATGATCCTCGAGGACTGGGCGGAGCGCGTCGTGCCGCCGGCCATGCGCGCGAAGAAGCAGGCGGACAGCGGGGGCAGGGTGGGGACCGTCATGATCGAGCGGCCCAGCGAGATGTCGCTGCGGGTGCAGGGCCGCTCCAGCGGCGCACCTCGCACGGCCATGCTCGCGGCCGCCGGCACGCTCGCGTTCGGGACGTTCGGTGTGTTCGCGCTGGCGATCGGCGGCCTCGGCGGGTGGTGGATCTGGAGCGAATCGACCCGCGCCGAGGCGCCCGTCCTCGAGCCGCCCGTGGTCGAGCTCGTGGCGGCGCCTCCCCCCCAGGCGACGGCCGAGATCCCGCCGGTGGAGCCGGTCACCGCCGAGCTTCCGCCGGTGGAGGTTCCGGCGGTGGAGCCTCCGCCGGCGGAGACGGTGGCGGTCGCGACGGTCTCGGTGGAGACGCCCCCGACGGCGGCGACGCGGACGGAGACGACCCGGGTGCCCGCCGCGGAGGCGCCCCCGGCCGCGATGGTGAAGGCGCCTGTCGCCGCTCCGAGAAAGGAGCCGGGTCCCCCCGCGTCCAGCCCGCGCGGCATGATGAGAACGGGGATCGTCGCGTTGGACGGCCAGGCCTCGGCGATCATC
Source organism: Pseudomonadota bacterium (assembly GCA_030685065.1). Taxonomy (GTDB): domain Bacteria; phylum Myxococcota_A; class UBA796; order UBA796; family SXON01; genus CAJBVW01. Next base: position 89,882 of record JAUXQH010000054.1, read on the forward strand.
CTGACCGGGACGCCCGGCGTGTTCGGCGCGGGCGAGGTGGCGGTCGGCGACTACACCGCGGATGTCACGTTGACCGACGGCGAGACCGTGCAGGTTCGCGGTGTCACGGTCAACCCGGGGAGCGTGACCAAGGTGTCGTGTGACGCCGAGACCTGCCGCGAGATCGAGGAGTGGTGAGCGGGCCGCGTTAGACCCCGCGCTCGTATCGAGGCAGACATGCGCGCGGTCACCCCCCTCATCCTCCTCGGCTCGTTGATCCTCACGCTGGCGTGCGGCGGGGCCGGCGACACGACGGCGGAGGAGCCGGTCGTGGCGCTCGTCGAGGCACCCACGGTGTGGGAGGTCACGCGGCAGGACGGGCAGGCGCTGGTGAAGGCCGGTGCCGGCCAGGGGCTCGCGGTCGACACGCAGATGGTGCTGCTCGGCCCGCCGCTTGCCGGTACGGACAACCGTCAGATCGTCGGGAGCGCCAAGGTGGCGGAGATCTGGCCGGACCTCGCCCGGATCACGCCCGACCGCATCAAGCGAGACGCGCCCGAGCCGGCCGCCGCACGGGTCTACACGGCCGAGGACCAGGCCGCGCTCGACGCCATCCCGCTCGTGGGCGGGGGCAAGGGCGCGCGCGCCGCCACCTCGGCCGCGTCCCTCTCAGAGCCGGCGGCCACCACGGGTGAATTCACGGTCGACCAGGTTCCGGCGGCCTTGAAGTCCGGCACGTCGGAGTCACGCATGGACGCGCTGGTTCGGTACGAGACCGACGCGTCGATGACCGACGCCATCGTCTGGGTGCTGAAGAACGACAGCGACTCGGCCGTGCAGTTCAAGGCCTGGCGCGTCGTTCGGGCGCGCTGGAAGCGCGGCACGGGGAACGCCGCCGACCACGAGGCCGCCGCGGCTTGGGTCGCCACGCACGGCGGGGACGACGCGCGGCTCGAGGCGCTCGGCGCCATCGGCGAGCGGAGCCGCAGCCTGACGGTGCCCGCGAAGCACCTCGCGGACCCTCTGCAGAGCGTACGCATCGCCGCGGCCAACGCCGTGTTCGATATCGGGAGCCGCACCGGAAAACGCGCCGAGGCCAAGAAGCTCCTGGTGGATCGTCGCGATGTCGAGTCCGCTGGCCCGGTCCGGAAGCGGCTCGCGGATTGGATCGAGGAGCTGTAGGACAGGGGCGCCCTGTTCGGCGTACACTCCGGGCCTTCTTCCAGAGTGCCTTGCATGTACGCGCTCACGCCGGCCTCCCTGCTCCTGATCCTCGCCGGCGGGTGTCGGCCGGAGATGTTCGCCACGACCCCGCCCGAGGGCGCGGCTCCGAGGAACAACCGCTTGGACGCCGAGAGCGTGCCCCTCCGCGCGGGCGAGCAGGGGTTCGAGGTGGACGACCGGATGATGGGGTCGCGGGCCTCGTTCTCGCCGGCGGGCATGTCGCTCGACCTCGGCGGCGAGCTGGTACAGCTGTCGTTTTCCTCCTGGGGCCGTGAGGGACAGGCCCGGGCCGGCTCCCGCGGCGCCCCCGCGCTCGGCGACTGCGCGCCGGATGCCGTCGGGTCGCCCGCGACCTGCGCCCCGCGCCTGGAGTACGACCGGGGCGATGGCCTCCTCGAGTGGTGGGCCCCCCGACCGGGCGCGCTCCAGGTTGGTTGGGATCTCGCCACGGCGCCCGACGGAGCCGGCCCGATCGCGTTGGACCTCGACGTCATCGGTGCCCGGGTTCGAGCCGCGGACGACACCGAGAGCCTCGAATTCGTCACGGACTCCCGCACCCTGACCTTCGGCGGATTGGCCGCGTGGGACGACGAGGGCCGCACCCTCGACGCGTGGATGGAGCCGACCGCGAACGGGCTCCGCGTTTGGGTCGACGACACCGGCGCCGTGTGGCCGATCCACGTCGACCCGACGGTGTACAGCTATTCCTGGCGGATCCAGGGCACCACCGCCGACTACTACCTCGGCCGGTCGTTCGCCTCCGGCGACTTCGACAACGATGGCTACTCCGACATGGCGGTCGGCGAGTCCCGCAGGGCGAGCGTCTACGTCTTCGACGGATCCAGTTCCGGCCTGTCGGCCGCGGTGTCGACCACGCTCACGGAGACGATCTCCGGGTTCGGCCAATCGATGGTCACCGGCGACGTCAACGAGGACGGCTACGACGACATCCTCGTCGGCGCGCCCGGCTCGGCGTTCTACATCTACCGAGGCTCGGGCTCCGGGTTGTCCACGGCGTACAACCAGCGCGTGACCCTCGGCGGCGCCGAGTCGTTCGGCTATTCCGTCGCGCTCGCCGACTTCAATGGAGACGGCAACCTCGACGTGCTCACCACCTCCGGGTACGCCGGCGGAACGATCTACGAGTACGACGGAAATGGATCGACCGTGGTCACCACCGCTTCGTCGAGCTTCGCGTCGACGGCCGTGGACTACGTGCGCACGGGCGACTTCAACGGAGACGGCTACGCGGACGCCGCCGTCGTGGACGGCAACTTCGGCGGCGGATGGGGGCAGGTTCGTGTCTACCTAGGCTCTTCGGCCGGGCTCTCGTCCACGGTGGTCACGACGATCTACGGGACCAGCGGCTACTCGGGGGATGGCATCGCCGCGGACCTCGGCCCGATCGGAGACTACGACGACGACGGCTACGACGACCTGCTCGTCGGCGACAGCGGCTACAACTACGGCGATGGCATCGTGTCGTTGTACGAGGGCAGCGCCACCGGTCTGCCCTCCACCGCGACCGCCACCTTCGAGAGCAGCTCCGCGGATTTCTTCGGTTACTCGGCGTCCTACGTAGGGGATGTCAATTCGGACGGATACGACGACGCGATCCTCGGGAGCTCGATCTCCGCGGGGCGCTTCGGGCAGGTAGAGCTGCACCTCGGCAGCGCCAGCGGCCTGTCCTCCGCCGTCACCGGCACCTTCACCGGCGCCGCGATCTACGACTACGTCGGCTCGGTCGCGGGGCCCGCGGGGGATGTCAACGGGGATGGCGCGGACGACATGTACATCGGCGCCTGGCAGGCGCGGGTCGACTACGCCAGCAACGCAGGCGGCGCCTACGTGGTCCACGGGGCGAGCGTCGCGGACGCCGACGGGGACGGGTATGTCGCCGGGTCCGCCGCCACCGAAGACTGTGACGATACCAACGCCGCCGTTCACCCGGGCGCCACCGAGATCGTAGCCGACGGAATCGATCAGGACTGCGACGACGCGGAGACCTGCTACGACGACGACGACAATGACGGGTACCTCGACTCGAGCAACGACACACGCGCCTCGGCGGACGCCGACTGTTCGGACGCGTACGAGGGGCTCGCCGCCGATCCCAGGACCGACTGTAGCGACACGGTCGCGACAATCCATCCGGGCGCCACGGAAGCGGTCGGTGATGGCATCGACCAGGACTGTGACGGGTACGACGCCTGTTACGACGATGACGACAACGACGGGTACCTGGACGCCACGGGTGACACCCGAGCGTCCTCCGACAGCGACTGCAATGACGCCTACGAGGGCCTCTCCACGGACCCCACGACCGACTGTGACGACAGCAGCGCCACGATCCGCCCCGGCGTCACCGAGATCACCGGCGACGGCATCGACTCCGACTGTAACGGTGCGGAGACCTGTTTCCACGACGACGACGACGACGGTTTTCTCGATTCCACCGGGGACACGGTGTCCTCGGCGGACACCGACTGCGCCGATGTGGGCGAGGGCACGCTAGGCGACCCTACCACCGACTGTGACGACAGGGACGCCACGGTTCTCCCGGGTGCCACCGAGGTCGCGGGCGACGATGTGGACCAGGACTGCGACGGCGCCGAGCTCTGTTACGACGACGACGACAACGATGGCTACCTCGACACGACCGGCGATCTGCGCAGCTCGTCCGACACCGACTGTTCCGATGTCTACGAGGGCCGCGGCGCGGATCCGACCACCGATTGTGACGACACCAGCGCAACCACCCACCCGGGCGCCGCGGAGGTGGTGGGCGACCAGGTGGACCAGGATTGCGACGGGGGCGAGCTCTGCTACGAGGATGACGACGACGACGGCATCCTCGACTCGACACGGGACACGCGGGCCTCGACCGACACCGACTGCAGGGACGCGAACGAAGCCACCTCGACGGCCCCCACCACCGACTGTGACGACACGGACGCCACCCGGCACCCCGACGCCACCGAGATCGTCGGGGACGGGGTCGACCAGGACTGCGACGGCGCCGAAACCTGCTACGACGACGATGACGACGACGGCACATTGGATTCGTCCGGCGACACCCGGGCGTCGGTCGACACCGATTGTGGCGATCGGGCCGAAGGCACGATCGATGACGCGACGAACGACTGCGATGATTCCGACGCGTCGGTGCTCGTCGGCGCGCCGGAGGTTGCGGTCGATGGCATCGACCAGGACTGCGATGGGGTGGATGCCTGCTACCTGGACATCGACGGAGACGGCTTCGGCGACACGACCGTGGTGGACGGCACCGATCTGGCGTGCGGCGGCCCGGGTGAGTCTCGGGTGAACACGGACTGCGATCCCGCCTCCGCGAGCACCTGGCCCGGCGCCGAGGAGCTGCCCGCGGATGGCCTCGACCAGGATTGTGACGGGCTCGAGTTGTGCTACGTCGACGCCGATGGGGATGGCCACGGAGTTGCGGAGGGCCGGCTCGACCCGAGCCTGGACTGTGCGAGCGAGGGCGTGGCGCCCGTGGGCGACGACTGCGACGACGAGGACGAGGACGTGTTTCCCGGCGCGTCGGAGGTGCCGGTGGACGGCGTCGATCAGGACTGCGACGGCGGGGAAACCTGCTACGCCGATACGGACGAGGACGGCTTCGGTGGCGCCGACGCCTACGTCAGCGCCGACCTGGCCTGTTCGGACGCGGGTTCGGCGGTGTCCGACAGCGACTGCGACGACGCCGAGGCATCCGTCTTCCCCGGCGCCGACGAGTCCTGCAATTCCGTCGACGACGACTGCGACGGCCGCATCGACGAGGGCGTACCCGAGTGCGACACCAACCCCGATCGAAGCCGAAGCCTCTGCGGTTGCCACAGCACAGGCGTCGCCGGCACCCTGGCGCCGTTCCTCGCGCTCGGCCTGCTCGCCCTCCGTCGGCGCCGCGCCTGAGCGGGGCCCGCGCGGCTCAGAATCGGGTGGTCACCCAGAGGCCCGTAGCCGCCATCAGCGCCACCATCCCCGTGCCACCGATGATGTACCCCTGGGTGCGCTTGGGTTCCACCTCCAGGACGTAGATCCGCTCGGCGACGGTGTCTCTCTCCGCCGCCCTGTACCGGCCGAACGCCTCTCCGGCCGCAGCGAAGTCCGCCGCTCCGACAAGGGCTCCCGCGGCGCCGATCGCGGTCACGCTGGCGTTGACGATGAGGCGGAGAGGGGTCGCGTTGCGTTGGGGCGGCGCGGCCCGGATCGCGGCTTGTAGGTTGGCCGTGGCGATCGACGCTTGGGTAGGGGCTGTCACCGACGGAACGGGCGGCGGCGCGGGTGCCAGGCTGGGGGCGGACGCGGTCACCAGCGGCGCTTCGGGCAGGGCGGAGACCGGCGCGGCGATGGGCTCCGCGTCCGCCGGAGGCATGGTGCGCGTGGCTGTTCGCTCCGGAAGGTCCACCGTGAGGTAGGCCGTGCCCATCTCGGGGACGTAGACCCACTGGGTGAACACGGTCGCGGCGAAGGTGGATCCGCGGAAGCCGAGCTCCACGCGGAGCCCCTTCACGTCGTGCAGCACCAGCGGCGTGGTGCCGGCGAGCTCCGACCCGCTCATCACCACGATCTCCGCGCCAGCCGAGCGGATGTCGAGGTTGCCCGCGTCAGCGCGCCCGGCCCAACCGAGCGCGACCGCCAACACGGAGGCGCGGACCAGGCGATACGGAGTGCCCATCTACCGGTCCGAGCCCGCCGGCCCCCCGTAGGGCCCGATGTCATTCACCGTCCCATCCATGTCATTCCGGGACGGATCGGGATCCCCCGCGTCCATCAGGGTGCTGCGGCTCCCAAGCGTCAGATCGTCGTACACATGATCCGTGTCGTCCACCCAATCGGTGAAGCGGGGGGTGACGGACACATTCCCATCCACGCCCGTCGGATCGGTCACGTACAGGAAGTCCGTCTCGTTCCCGAACACGTCGTTGTAGGTGAGGTTCCAGACGTACTCGCCCCCGCTCGTATCGTAGAGGCCTACGGTGTTTCCGCTCACGACGGTGCTGGAGAGGGTCACGTCGGAGCCGGCGTTGTAGATGCCGTAGTCACCGGAGAGCAGCGCGCCGTTCCGGATCTCGAGCAGGCCACCCGCGGTGAAGAACATCGCGTAGCCGCCCTCGGACTCGTTGGCGTTGAAGACGAGACCATCGAGGCTCATCGTGCCATACTCGTGCCACACCGTCGGGTACGTGCTGCCGTTGCCCGACATGTCCACGCGCGTGCCGTACACGTCGCTCTGGGCGGTCTGGATCGCTCCGCCGCTGTACGCGTAGTTCTCCTGGACGAGGACATCCTCGAGGATCGCGCCGCCGTTGCTCACATAGATCCCGCCGCCCGCGCTGTTGTAGGACATGTCGTACACGTAGCTGCCGTAGTCGTCCGAGGTGCTGCTCTGCTCGGGCAGCAGGTTGTCGGTGATGACCAGGTCGACCAGGCTGGGGTTCGAGCTCTCGATATAGACGCCGCCGCCCGCGTAGTCGTACGTGTACACATAGTGGGTGACGGTGCCGGACAGATAGGACGAGTAGGTGTAGATGAGGTAGCCGGTGCCGCCCGAGAGCGTGAACCCCTGGAGCACCGCTTCCTCTGTCTCGCCGTATTGGAAGGTCACGACAGACGCGCTGCCGACGCCGCGGATGAACGTGGAATCCGGGCCGTCGATGCTCGCGACGGTGATGTTGCGACCGAAGAAGTTCAGCTCTTCGTTGTAGGTGCCGGCGGCGACCATGACGCAGGTGTCGGACACGTTGATGGCGGTCTGGATCAGGTTGATCGGGCTGGTGAGGCGCCCGGTGCCGCGGCTGCTCCCGTCCGGATCGACGAACACCGGCTCGCTCCCATCGCGGTCGTCACAGTCCCAGTCGTTGCTGGCGCCCCCGGAGGACTCCGCGGTGCAGCCGTAGACCAGGGAGTCGGCCCCGGCGCCGTCCCCGTCGGCATCCTCGTAGAAGGCGCTCCACACGGCCTCGTTCTCGTCCACCGCCCCGTTGCAGTCGTTGTCGATCTCGTCACAGAGCTCTACGCCGTCGGGTGACACCACCGCCTGCTCATCGTCACAGTCGTCGTCATTGGTGACGAAGCTCCCGAGGCCGGGATCACACGTCAGCTCGCCGGCGGCGCGGGAGTCGCCGTAGCCGTCGCCATCACCGTCAGGGTACCAGGTGGCAACGTCGGCGCCGTTGTCGATGACGCCGTCGCAGTCGTTGTCGAGGCTGTCGCACCGCTCGTCGGCGGCGGGAAACGTGCTGGGGTCCGTGTCGTCACAGTCGGCCGCGTTGGTCGCGAACTCGATTGAGTCGGGCGTGCAGGTGATGACGGGGCTCTCGCCCGAATCGCCGAAGCCGTCATTGTCCGTGTCGGGGTACCAGGCGAGATCGGGGTCCTCGTCGACGTCCCCATTGCAGTTGTCGTCCCGACCGTTGCAGACATCGAGGCTGACGCCCGGGTTCACGTCTGCCCGGGTGTCGTCGCAGTCGACGCTGGCCGGGTAGGTGTCCCCGTCCCGATCCCGGTCCGTGTCGGCGTCGGTGTCCGCATCGGTGTCCGCGTCAGTGTCCGTATCCGCGTCCGCGGTGTCCTTCGGGGAGTCGTCGCCCGAAGGAGCAGTGCAACCGGCGAGGATCAGGGCGAGGAGCAATGAGCGCATGAGGGGACTCCGAGCGGGCGAACGGTAGCCGTTCGCGGGCCTCGTCGCCAGCCCTCCCCCCGCTAGCGCATGAACTCACTCCTCGAAGCGGTAGCCCGTGCCGTGCACCGTGAGGATGTGCCGCGGGTCCGAGGGGGTCTCCTCGACCTTCTTGCGGAGCTTGAGGATCTGGTTGTCGACCGTGCGGGTCGCCATGCTGGGGGAGTAGCCCCAGACGTGCTGGAGGAGGTCCTCCCGGCTCACGTCGTGCCCGCGGTTCGCGATGAGGTAGGCGAGCACGCCCGCCTCGTGCGTGGTCATGCGGTGCTCATCCCCGTCGCGCATCAGGATGCGCCGACGCAGGTCGACCTCGTTCTTGCCGAACCGGTAGACCTCGGGGGCGCGCACGGCCGCGGGGCGGGCGCGCAGCCGCGCTTTCACGCGCGCGATCAGCTCGCGCAGCGAGAAGGGCTTGACCACGTAGTCGTCCGCGCCGAGCTCCAGGCCCAGCACGCGGTCGACCTCCGCGCTGCGCGCGGTGAGCAGGATGATCGGCAGCTCGGGGTGGTCGGCCTTCACCCGCTTGAGGACGGAGAGGCCGTCCATCCCGGGGAGCATCACGTCGAGCACGAGCACGTCGGGCACGTCGTCTTCTATGGAGTCGAGCGCGGCCTCGCCGCTGTCGCAGTGGGTAACCGTGAAGCGCTCGTGCTCCAGGGCGCTGGTCAGGCCCATCGCCAGTGTCTCATCGTCTTCGACGACCAGGATGCTGGCCCCAAGCGTCTCCATCTATGACCTCCGTCGCACGCGCATGATGAATCGGGCGCCACCGGTGACGCCTTCGCGGCACTCTACTTTGCCGCCGTGTAGAAGCACAGCCTCTGCGACGAAAGCTAACCCAAGTCCGTGCCCCCCGGAGAGCCCGCGGCCGGGGCCCTCCACCCGCCGGAACCGCTCGAAGATGGCCTTCCGCATCTTGGCGGGCACGCCCATGCCGTTGTCCTCCACCTCGAACTGTACCCACCGTCTGTCGCCGTGGACACGGATCCAAATGTCGCCGGGGCGGTCGGGCTTCCGGTACTTCAGGGCGTTGTCGACGAGGTTGGTGAGCGCGTCACGCAGGTAGGACGGGCGCCCGAGCATGACGGCCTGGCCGCGGGGCGCGTCCAGATGAAGCGTCACGCCCTGCTGCTCGCAGAGCGGGCGCCAGCGCTCGGCGACCTGCTGCGCGAGCTCCACGGGATCGACCACCTCCCGCCCCTCCTTCTCGGGCTGGCTGGCCGCGCGGATGACCTCGTCGAGCCGCTTGCCGAGCCGCTCGGCCTCCTTCACGATCTGCCGCGCGAATTGTTCGCGCTGCGACGTGTCGCGAAAGCTGCCCATCTCCAGGTTTTCGGCCATGAGGCGGATGCCGGCGAGGGGGGTCTTCAGCTCGTGGGTCACGCGGGTCATGAACTCGCGTTGGCGCTCGAGCAGGAGGGCCTGCTCGCGGTCGCTACGAATGAGGCCGAACAGGGAGAAGACCCCGATCAGGATCCCGATCCCGATGGGGAGGAGCTGCACGAACGCGGTGCGTAGACCGGTGTCGGGAGCGAGCGCCCCGGCCGCCACGCCCACGCGCAGGTGAGGCAGGATGCGGGTGAACGCGACCTCGGCGGCCAGCGGCTCATCGTTCCCGTCGAGGACGCGACCGGTCGGGTCGCGCACGGAGACGAAGGGGCGAAGCTCCGCGGGCACGGTGTCGAGGAAGTTGTCGATGAGGGCCGGCTGATCGAGCTGGATCCCGGCGAGGAGCGCCCCCATCTCGAGGCGCGCGAAGAAGAGGAGGTACGGCGGATCGCCGTATTGGTCGACGAGCAAGCGCGGGCCTTCCGCGATCGTGGGGACGTCCCGGAGATCCCAGTTCCGGGTGCGGACCTCCTGAAAGACCGCGATCCGGCGCTTGGCGCGGAGGTACAGCTCGTCGTCGTCTCCGAGTGAGGGCCCGCCGTACTGCCGCCAGTCGCGGGAGATGGGGTAGACCCAGAGGTCGTCGAGGAGCGGTTCGAGCGCCGCGCCGTCGAGGAACGCGACCTCGAACGCGAGCTGCCGTACGATGAGCTCGGCCACGTCGGTTCGGCCCAGGTTGTCCGCGGCGCGCGCGAGCTGGAGGCGCAGGTAGACGAGGCGGCGCGCGCTCACGCCGTAGGTGGCGGCGTCGTGCAGGGGGATGTGGAAGAGGCTGCCGAGGTCGCGGATGACCCGCTCGGCCGCGAGCGGCTGATCCGCGTTCAGGAACAGCTCGGCGGACTCGGAGGCCGCGAGGAGGGCGACCGGGGGGCTGCGCCCGAGGCAGCCGTGGTAGAGCCGGGCGGCCTGGGTCGCGTCGACCTTTCCCGCCTGCTGGCTCGCGGCCGCGAGGCACGTGTCCGAGCGGAGGAGCGCGAGATCTTCGGGTGGCTGCTGCTGCTGCGGCCAGTTGACCTCGTTCTCCTCCCAGAGGTAGAACGCGTCGAACCACGGGCGGTTGGCCCGCAAGGACTGCTCGCGCTCGCGGATCGCGTCACGGTCGCGGGAGGACAGATCGGTGAGCCAGAGGTCGACCTGCTGGGCAACCGCGTCCTCCCACCAATCGGTGACGAGCAGCACGCGGTCACGCACCATGCGGAGCTCACGCTCCTCGCTCGCTCGGCGGAAGCCCAGGGCCTCGCGCACCCCCACGATGCCGAGCATCGCGAGGAGGATGGAGAGCGTGGCGTAGATGATGGGGCGCATTCAGCGCACGCACGCGGAGGTGGAGGGGGCTGCGGCGAGGAGGGTGTCCCAGGGGTGGTCGGGGTCGTCCGAGCGGTCGTGCCATGCGACGACATCGGCCAGATCCCAGCAGCCGCGCGCGGCGTGTCCCAGGGCTACGCACCAGGCCTGGCCCTTGATCTGCCAGTCGCCGCGGCGCTTCTCGATCGTCGTCCCCTCGCAGCCCGGACCGCCCCCCGCGTAGAGGTGCTTGAGGGTGGACGAGGTCAGGGCGCCGTCCGCGAGATCGGCGCGGACGAGCAGATCGGCCCAGTGCAGATACTGCGTGACGTCCGAAGCGGCGCCCGCCAGCCGTAGGCAATCCTCGAAGAGCTCGGGGCCGTTGACGGGGGCGTACGGGAGCCAATCCTCGGCTTGCGCGCACACGGCGCGCGCGGCGTCCAGCTGCTCGAAAGCGGTCGGGAGGCCCGCCACCCGCGCCTGGGACACCAGCTCGCTGCGCACCAGCACCTCGGACCAGGCGCCCTCGACGCGCAGCCAGTGGTGCTCGGCGCCCGCGGGCAGGCGCTTCTGAAGCTCGTGCAGCGCATCGAGCGCGCGGCGGCAGTGCACGGCGGCCGTTACGTCGAGGCGGTTGAGGCGGCACACCGCGGCGTCGAGGGTGCCTCGGGCGAGGAGGGCCTCGGGCTCGCGGCTGGCCGCGACGGGCTCGACGGCGGCCAACGCCGTCGCGTAGCGGTCGGGGTTCCACCCCTCGCTCGTGTCCTGGAACCCTTGCGCCCACACCGTTGCCAGCGCACGAACGGCGGCCGACCGGGGCGTGACGCGGATCGACGCGGCGGACTCGGCCAGGATCCGGAGCTGCTCGCGCTGGGACTTGTCCCGGTTGAGCTCGGGGCGGGTCTTGTTCGCCTTCATGGCGGAGAGGGCGTCCTCCGCGGAGGTGTTCGCGTCCGCGATCTGTGACTGGTTCCAGGTGAACCCGAGGCCCCCACAGGTCGCCGCCAGGAGCGCGAACACCCCCGCGGCGCTCCACAGGCATCCGGCCTGGACCCGGCGTCGGGCGGGGTAGGAGCCGGTGCCCGTGGTGGGGCTCGTCACCTCTCGGAGGGCCCCCGCGCCGGCAAGGCCCCGAGCGCCCGTGTCCCCGGTGTGCTCGGGCACCCGCTCGGTCTCGAACGGCGGGCGATCGCCGGGGGCGTTCGGGCCCGGAGAGGTCGCCTCGGCTACCCGCTCCGTCGCCGAGCCGGGCGGCGGCGGCGTGGGGCGGTCGAGCCAATCGGTGAGCGGCGCGCCGAGCTCCAGGTGGGCCAGGAGGCCGTCGGTACGCGGCCGACGCAGCGGATCGTGCAGCCGGCAGGCCTCGAGCGCCAGGACCCAGCCGGCCGGCGCTCCGGCGGGGAACATGTACTCGACCAGCTGCGCCCAGGACCAGAGGTCGCTCGCGAGGTAGGTCCGCTGCTCGCGCTCCTGCTCGGGGGCTGCCCAGCTGCGCGTCAGGTCCCGCGTGGGCGCGTAGGCGGTGGCGTGAGCGACCTCCCGCAGGGTGTCGAGATCGATGAGGGCGATGGTCCCGTCCGGGCGGAGGACGAGGTTCTCGGACTTGAAGTCGCCGTAGGTCACGTGGCAGGCGTGGAGCGCGACGAGGATGCGGAGGGCGTCGAGCGCGCGGGCGCCGGCGAGCTCGGGGGAGGGAGCGGGGAGGGTGTGGAGGGGATCGCCCTCGATCCAGCAGGTGGAGATCGAGATGTGGCCGTCGGCGTCTACGCCGGCGGCGACGGCCCGGGTCCAGGGGAGGGGAGGGCCGAGGTTCCGCGGGAGGCGCGCCGCCACGCGGTAGCCCTCCAGCGTGAGCTGGAGGTCGTCCGGGATGAGCCCGAGCATGCTCCCGTGCCCCTGGAGCACGATCTTCTCGACGAGCGGCCCGAGATCGGTGGGCACGCGCGTCGAGAGGAGCACCCGCGTCACGCACTCCCGCCCCGCGATCCACGTCCGCGACACGCGGCGGGAGCCGGGCACCTCGCGGAGGAGGAGCGGTTCGGGCGCCGGGACGCTCATGCGGTCACGGCGTGGCCGCGGTCGTCGCGGCCGGGAGGTAGCCGAGCGTGCGCAGCTCCTTGATGGCCGCGACCGCGAGGGGGCCGGCCGCCGAGGCGCCGAAGCCTCCGTGGGGGACCACCGCGGTCACGACGTAGCGGCCCGGCGTCTCCGCGCCGCACGAGGGGGCCGCGTCGGGCTCCGCGATGGCGACGAACCACGAGTGGGGAAGCGTGACCTGCGCGGGCCGGATCTTCCAGGGGGCCTCGTCGCGCGTGCCGGGGGCGTCGGCGGTGCCGGTCTTGCCGTAGATGCGCACCCCGGGGACCTTCGGGAGGCGCGCGCCCGTGCCCGATCGCATCACGCCCTCCATCCCGGCGAGCACGGGCGCGAGGGCCTCCGGCGCGTCCAGGAGCGGAGCCGCCGTGCAGACGCCGCCGAAGGCGAGGTCGGGCGGGCAGCGGCGGTAGGTGCCGCCCGCGGCGACGGCGCCGACGAGCCGCGCGGCCTGGGTGACGTTCCAGGAGCCCGCGCCTTGGCCGAACCCGGTCTGCGCGAGGCGACGGCTGCCGAGGGCGCCGAGGCCGGTGAAGTCGCCGTCACGCTCCTGGTCGAGGCCCGGGTTGCCGAACTCCACGCCCGCCGCGCGGAGCGCCCGATAGGCCTCCGGGCCGAGGTCGAGCGCGAGCTGACCGAAGAACACGTTGGAGCTCTTGGTGATCGCCGCGACGAGGTCGAGATCGCCGCGGGCGCCGCCGTCGCCGTGATCGTGGATGGGGCGGCTCCACGCGGGGAGGGTGAAGGACGGGCGGCCGTCATGCATCGTGTTGCACGGGAAGCGGGGCGAGGCGGCGGCGGGACAGGTGGACGAGGTGGAGTCGGCTTGCGACGTGCGCGCGGCGGTCGCCTCGACCCGCCCCGCCTTGGCCGCCGCGACCGCCGAGAGGACCTTGAACACCGAGCCCGCCTGCCAGACGCCGTGCGCGCCGGTCTTGTCGGACCAGGCCCCGTAGATGCCCATGAACTTCGGATCGGCCGCGAGCCGCTGCTTCCGCCACGCGGCGCCGCTCGGGTCGTAGTCGGGCCACTGGGCGCGTGCGAGCACCTCGCCGGTGGCCGGATCGAGGACGACGAGCGCGGCGGCGCCGACGCTGCTCTTGGCCGCCGCAGCGCGGACGAGGGGCGCGATCGCGGCCTGCAGGCGCGCGTCGAGCGTGAGCTTGACCGAGCGCTGGGCCACGTCCGCGGAGAGGACCTGGATGGCCGCCTCGCGCTCGACCAGCGGGAGGCGCGCGAGCGGCAGGAGCGTGGCGAGATCGGGCGTGGCGAGGGCGACGCGGCGGATGCGGTCGGCGCCCGTACCCGAGGGCGGGGCGCCGCCCAGACGCGTGTAGGCCGCCTGCGCGTGCGCGCGTTCGGAGGTGGCCTCGTTTGCCGCGGACGGCACGGCGAGGAGGAGCCGCTCGACATCCCCGACGGCGCCGAGCCAGATGGCGGGGCCGTCGGCCTTGTCGGGGTAGCCGCGGAGCCGCGCTTCTTGTTGCCGCTCGATGCTCCACTTCGCGCGGAGGAGCCCGCCACCGGCGGGCCCGAGGACGGTGCCGAGGGCGTCGCCCAGGGGGTTCTCGCGGGTGCCCGCGACGGGGGAGGTCGCCAGGGGCTGATCGTTCCGGTCGAGGATGTCGCCCCGGCGGATCGCGGCCGCGATGGACGAGAGGCGGCGATCCTGGAGGAGGACGGGCGTGCCGTCTGCCAGGGTGGTCACGACGCCGCGCAGGCTGGTCTCGTCGCGCCCGACCACGGCCGCGAGGAGGGTAGCCACGAGGCCGAGCGCGGTGAGGGTGCCGACGGCGATCTGCACGTGGCGGACGCCGCCCGCGATCTCCCGGAGCTCGTCCGTCGCGACGCGGGCCTCGCCGTCGTCCCCGAGCCGGGCGAGCAGGGCCGCGATCGCCCAGAAGGCGACCATGCTGGTCTTGCCGAAGGAGAGGAACGGCACCACCACGCCGGTGAGCGGGATGACCCCGAAGGTGCCCCCGAGGATCGTGGCGGCCTGCGCGACCACGAGCATCCCGAGGCCCGCGGCCATCAGGGCGCGCTCGGGCGTGCGGTTGCGCGCGGCGACGCGCAGGCCGTCGGTGACCGCGACGCCGAGGAGCACGAGCCACGCGAGGCCCCCCAGCACGCCGAGCTCCTCGATGAGATGGGCGTAGACGAGATCGGTGTGGCCCGCGGGGATGCCGCCCGGAAACGCGGTGCCGAGGCCGCTGCCGTTCCAGCCGCCCGCCGCCATCGCCCAGAAGCCCAACGCGAGCTGGTCGCCGTTGGGGAGGCCATTGAGCCAGGGATCGGCCCACATCCGCAGGCGCGTCTGCACGGTGCCGGCCGGAGCGAGCTCGGGGGACACGGCGAGCAGCGCGAGCGTCGTGCCGAAGGTGCCGAGCGCGAGCATCACCCAGCCGGGGCTGCGGGTCGCCAGGTAGAAGAGCCCGAGGAACACCGCCGCGAGGATCAGCGTGGGACCGAGGTCCTTGACGAGGAACAGGCCCGCCCATGTGGCGAGCAACGCGACGAGCGCGGGGACCAGGAGCGTGGGGCGGGGGAGGCGGAGGATGCCCGCGCGCACCCGCTGGAAGCGGATCTTGCCCGCGCGGCGCCCGAGCGCGTCCGCCGCGAAAAGGACCGCCCCCACCTTCACCAGCTCGATGGGCTGGGTGCCGAAGAGGTTGATGCGCTGGCCGGAGCGGCCGGGGGACTCCCCGAAGAGGGCGAGCGCCACGAGCAGCGCGAGGGCGCCGCCCCCGATGAGCCAGCGCCCGCGCGAGATCCACGCGCCGATGTCCCCGGGGAGCGCCAGGATCGAGGAGGCCGCCACACAGCCGTAGAAGACCCCCTGCGCGAAGCCGGGGCCCGGCCAGTCCGCGCGGAAGGGGCTCCCGTAGCCGAGCTGCACGACGAGCCCGAGCCCCGCGGCCGCCCCGATCGCGGGGAGGAGGAGGGGAGTCCGGATGTGTCGGCCGCCGCGGAGCCCGGTGGCGCCGCGGACGAGGGCGAGCAGCAAGAGCCCGCCCGCGAACCAGAGGGCGGCCTCGTCGCCGGCCGCGCGCACCAGCGCGGAGTCGCCGGTCTGGGCGCGCGCGGCGGCGGTGGCGAGGGTGCCGTCGATGGCGAAGCGTGCGCCGAACCAGCCGGCGAGCGCGACGGCGCAGAGGAGGATGAGCTCGACCAGGAGCAGGATCACGGCGTGCCTGGCGCCTTCGGGGACGCGCCCTCCGCCGGCGGGATCGGCGGGGCGTCGGGCGGTTCGGGGGCCTCGGGGGTGGGGGGCGCCTCCCCGAGGACGATGACGTGGGTCTGCTCGGGGACCACGGGGCCCTCGTAGGCGGGCCCCGGCGCGCCCGTCGTCTCGAAGAACACGTCTCGCAGGGTGATCTCCCCGGTGCCGGTGCTCACGATCCGGACCGAGCCCGCCTTCACGCGGGTGTCCTCGACGTGGAGCTTCGCCCCCTCGGCCAGCACGATCGTGAGCGCGCCCTCGAGCTCGAACGTCGTGAGCTCGAGATCGAGCGTGGCGCCCTCGCCCACCTCTACCCGCCAGTCGATCCCCCGCACCTGGGTGCCGCGCACGTCGAGGTGCGCCCCGCCGATGATGGTGGTGGTCTTGCCCGCCTCGACCTGGACCTGCGGGGGGGATCCGAACTGCGTGACGACGGCTACCCGATCCGGCAGCTGGACGACGGGGGGCAGGCGGCGCCCGAAGAGGGCGACCGCCGCGAGCGCGGCCATCGCGACGAACAGGCCGACGGTGACGGCGAAGCCGAGGCGCCGGGGGCTACGACCGCGCCGGAACCGGCCGATCCGCACCGCGACGACCGTGACGTTGTCGGGCCCTCCGCGCGCGAGCGCGAGCGCGATGAGGCGGGCCGTCGCCGCGTCCGCGTCTCCGCCCTCCCTCCAGAGGCGCACGAGCTCGGAGGCCAGCTCCTCCTTCGGCACCGCGTCGTGCAGGCCGTCGCTCGCGAGCACCAGGAGGTCCCCCCGGGCGATGGGAAACCGGCCGGTCTCCACCCAGTCCCCCTCCATCGTCTTGCGGCCGAGGTCCCGGGCGACCGGGCGCTTGCTGGCACCCGCGCTGTCGCCGGTGGCGACGTGGTCGTGGGTGAGCTGCCGCACCCCCTTCGCGTTCGTGATCCACGCCCGGGTGTCCCCCACGTGCGCGACCGCGATGCTGCGCCCGTTGTCCTCGATCCGGACGGCCGTCGCGACGGCGCCCATGTCCTTCTGGGACGGCTCGGCCTCGGCCTGTCGGAGAATACGGGCGCGGGCCTCCTTCATCGCGGCGGTGAGGACGGTCTCGCTGGCGAGGTGCGGGAGGTTCGGCACCTCGGCGATGGCGGCCGCGGCGATGGCGGCGGCGACCTCGCCAGCCTCCTGGCCCCCCATGCCGTCGATCACGGCGAACAGCCCCTGCTCGGGGCGGCAGACCGCGGCGTCCTCGTTGTGCGGGCGCACGCGTCCGGTGTGCGTGCGGGCGGAGGCGGTCATCATGGGCCCCCTCCGGCGGGACGCTGGACGGTGAGCTTCATCTCGCCTCCGGACAGGACGATCTCGACGGGGAGCTTCTCGCGGACGGCCTGGCCGGGCGCGAGGGCGGCCCCGCCGACGGTGACGGGGTTGCTGTCGCCCGGCTCGCGGGACACCTCGACGTGGTCCCCGTCGACCCGGACCATGACCTGCCGGCGGTTGATGCGGGGGCCCGCCCCGGGGATGGCGACATGGTCGCTGCCCGCGTGGGGATGCGCGCGACCGAGCACGTGGCGAACGCTCCCGCGGAGGACGATGTCCCCGGTCGGGGCGCGCAGGATCACCGCGCCGACGGGCACGGTGCCGAGCCCGCCGGCGGAGAGGCTCGGGGAGAGCGCCCCCGGGGCGGCGCCGGACCCGGCCGGCTTCTGCTTGTCCAGCCGCACGGTGATCTCGCCGGCGCCGGGTACGGCGGCCTGGGCGTCGGGAACGTGGCGGGCGTGGAGCACCCCGTGGCCGGCCTCGACTTCGTCCGCGTCGTCGACGAGCAGGCGCACGGTGAGCGCGCCGACCGTCACCGCGTCGATGCGGACGAGCTCTTCGTAGAGGATGGGCCCCAGGTCCTTCTGCAGGCTCTGCTCGATGGGGCGGAGCCGGTCGTGATCGGCGCGGGAGAGGAACACCCGGTACTCGTTCCACACCTGGGGCTGGCCGGTGGCGCTCTTGAAGGGGCAGGTGACCATGGCGGCGGTGACGGCCTGGCCGATCGCCCAGGCGTCCACCACGACCACCGGCTGCGGTTCGAAGGCCTTCCCGAGCACCTCGGCGAACGCGCCCAACCAGCTGCCCTTTCGCTTCACCTTCGAGAAGTCGGCCCGGAACCGATCCGGACTCTCGGCCTTGAGCATCGGCTTGAGCAACTACCCCTCCGCCGCGTCGAGACGGAGGACGACGCGACCGTCGTGTCCGTCGTGGAGCTCCACCCTGTCACCGACGCGCAGGGGCAGCCGCCCGGACGCGGTCATGGCGGGACGAAGCTGGGTGCCGTCCCGCCGCACCACGATCAGGAACTCGCCCTGCTGGCGGGCCTCGACCTCGAGCAGCGCGCCGCTCCGGCGCAGGATCGCGGCGGCTCGGCTGATCCAGGCGAGCGAGTCGGTCAACACGATGTCGTTCGGGAGCCGTTGGTCGTCCGGGTGCTCCTGGTGCCAGCGCCCACGCCCCATCCGCCACTCCTTGCGGGCCAGGTCGACCGGGAAGCGGGCGCCGTCGTTGTCGCCTCCCTCGACCACGAGGATGCCGCCGAGCGCCTGCTCGTCCTCCTGGATCGTGATCCCGGCGGGCTCGCCGCGCTCGACCTTGTAGCGGCGCGCCGGCAGGGTTTCGCTGGCGACCAGCCGGTTCTGGAGGCGGGCCTCCAGATCCCGCTCGAAGGAGGGGTCGGCGACAAAACCGCGGAGAGTGACGATGCTGCCCTCGGCCGCGCGGATGTCCACCCGCACCCCCGCCGGGAACACCTCGCGTCCACGCGCCGCGTGCCGCTTCAACGCGAGGATGCCCTCTTCGACCTGCCGCAGGAGGTCCTCGCGGCCGAGCTCGTCGTCGCCGCCCGCGAAGGAGCGTCGAATCGTGTCGAAGAAGCCTGACTTGAACACGCTCATGCGAGTCCCTCGGACGCCGAACGTATCCGCGAACGGGGCCGCGTGGCCCGCCGGCTCCACACACGAGCCCTCTACTGGAGGGAAGCCGCGGGGACGACCCGGTTGCGTCCTGCGGCCTTCGCCGCGTACAACGCCCGATCCGCGCGGTTGATCCACTCCTTCACGCTCTCGCCGGGCCGAACGCCCGCCACCCCGATCGAGGCGGTGACCTCGAGGCCCGGGTTGGTGCGCGCCCAGTCGTGCAGCTCGATCGAGCGTCGCACCCGCTCGGCGACCTCCATCGCGGTGGCCTCGCCGGTGCCGTGCAGGAGCATCAGGAGCTCTTCGCCGCCGTAGCGGACACATGCGTCCGACTCGCGCACGCCGACCATCAGGAGGCGCGCCACGCCGACCAGCACGTCATCCCCGACCTGGTGGCCGAAGCGGTCGTTCACGGACTTGAAATTGTCGATGTCCACGAACAGGCAGGCGTAGTCGAGGCCGGCGCGCGTGGTCTCGTCGACCTGGGTGGGCAGCTCCTCGTCGAGCCAGCCGCGGTTCAACAGGCCGGTGAGGGGATCCCGATTGTTGGCCTCGAGGCGGTCGAGGACGGTCTGGAGGTGCTCCACCTCCATCAGGCTCAGCAGATCGAGGCGCAGCGCCACCGCGCCGATCTCGAGGTGGTCCCCCGGGCGGATCTCCGCGGTCTCCACCGGCTGTCCGTTGACGGCGGTGCCGTTGGTCGAGCCGAGATCCTGGACGAAAACCCGCCCGTCCTCCGAGCACGTGATGCGGGCGTGGCGGCGGGAGACGGACGCGTCGGTGAGCACCAGCGCGCCGCCCTCGTCGCGGCCGATCGTCACGTCGTCCACGTGCTGGAAGGTGACGAATCGCAGCATGTCGCGCCCCGCCACGACGCGAAGCGTGAGCACGACGATCTTGCGGTCGGGCCCGTGGCGGCGCACCAACACCTTTCGCGTGTTCTCGTCGCCTGGAAGCGAGGAGATCCGCTGCAAGCCGAGCACGGGGGGCGCGGAGTTTCTGGCGTCGTCGCGCTTCGAGCCCATCCGTTATTGCCGTCGCAGATAGGTGGACCGATAGCGTCCCCGTCAAGGATTTTCAAGTCCGCGCGACGCATGGCCTACCGGGGCTTCGGTCGGTCCTCGGGGCGCGGCGGCTTGCCCGCGCCCTGGCCGCGCGGGCGGTCGGACGGGCCCGTCGTATCCGCGGGGCGCACAGCGGCGCCGGTGCCCCCCTTGCGGATCTGGAACACGACGCGACGGTTGGCCTCGCGGGCCTCCTCGCTGATGCCCGGCTGGAGCGGGTCGGACTCGCCGTAGCCCTTCGCCAGCAGGCGGGCGGCCTCGACGCCGGCGGTGACCAGGTAGTCCCGCACGGCGCCGGCGCGGCGATCGGAGAGGCCGAGGTTGTACTCGTCCGTGCCCTGGTCGTCGGTGTGGCCCTGCACCTCGATCAGCGTGATCTCCGGGTGGTTCATCAGGATCGCCGTCACCTCGTCGAGGATCCGGAAGCTCTCGGCCTTGATCGTCGCGCTGTCGAACTCGAAGAACACCTTGTCGAGGATCTCGACGCGGTCGTCCCTCACGACGGCGCGGGCCTTCTTCAGCACGACCGACACCTTGCTCGGCTCCTCCTTGAGGATCGTCGACTTCACGCGCTCGGCCTGGTAGCCCTCGGCCCATACGGAGACCTCGACCGCGCCGAGCGGGAGGCGCTCTTCCCCGACGCCGTCGGGGCCGGTCGTGAACTTCTTGCCGCCGCCGAGCACGGTCACCAGCGCCGACACCGGCAGCCCCTGCTCGTTCTCGGCGAGCACGATGAGCCGCCCGCCGGCGATGATCGGGTCGAGCGTGAAGGTGTGCTCGAAGCGATCGGCGTCGGGTACCTCCATCACGGCCGTCTCGTCGTCGAAGTTGTCGGCGAGCGCGATCACCTTGTACTTTCCGGGCGGCAAGGAGCGCGTCATCTCGCCGCTGCCGAGCACGTAGCGGCCGGACTCGGGGCCGGACACGAGCTCGACCGAGGCGTTGGCCACGCGCTGACCGCGCGGGTCGATGACCTGGATGCGCGTGGGGGTCAGGCCCGCGTCGGGGCAGCCGTCGTCGTCGTTGCGGCCGTTCCGATCCTCGGGCTGGCCGGGGCAGAGATCCTTGGCGTCCTCGATGCCGTCCCCGTCGCGGTCGGGGCCCTTCGTCGTGGTCACGACGTCGGCCTCGCGCCTGATGACCGGAACCCACGCGAGGCCGGCCACCGCGCGAAAGTCGGGGGCGCCGACGCCGGAGGTGAGGCCGGTGCCGAACGCGCCGGTGAGGACGATCTCGGCCCGCGGGTAGTACTTCACGCCCGCCCGCCACTCCATCGGCGCCGCGCCCAGCGCGTCGAGCCCCGTGAACGAGACCTCGCCGTCGATCTCGGCGAAGGCGTCGAGCTCCTCGACCACGGGCACGCCCGCGCCGACGCCCCAGAACAGGCGGGTGCCCCATTGGAGCGTGGGGAGTAGCTCGGCGGGGGGCCCGCTCCGGACGCCGACGTTCGCGGAGAGGATGCCGCGCTTGCGCCCCGCGGTCGCGATGATGCGCCCGCCGAAGGTCGGGCCCGTGTCTCCGAGCCACGCGGCCTCGTTGCCCGTTGGGACGCCGAGATCGACGGCGGCGCCGACGCCGAACCCGGTCTTCGCGCGGTCGACGAGGGTGGCTTTCAGATCGAACCGCAGGTCACCCGGGCTGAAGCCGCCCGATCCGAGGTCGCTGCCGGCGGCGAGGTGCAGGGGCATGTCGACGGCGAGGCGGAACCGCGAGAGCGTGAAGAACGCAGCGAGGTTGGCGGTCGCCACGTCTCCGGTGAGGCGGGTCTCGCCCTGGCCGTCATCGAAGCGGTACACGAGGGGATCGGCCGCGTAGTTGAACCAGAAGCCCCCGCCGAGCCCCGGGCCCGGGACGGAGGCGTCCTCGACCGAGAGGAGCGAGCGGCCGTCCGCCACGGGGCGGAAGCGCTGGGCGTTGAACTCGTCCTGCGCGAACGCGGTCCCGACGCTTCCGAGGGCGGTGCCCCCGATGGCGGCGGCAGCCACGACCGTGCGGCGGCGGCGGCGCATCACGCCGGCGAGGGCCAGCAGGGCGGGGAAGAGGGCGACGCGCGGATCGACGACGGAGCAGGCGCCGCCGGCGTACTGCCCGCAGTCGAGGTAGGCGTCCCCCGAGTTGCAGGCCGGCTCCCCGCCGGTGTCGTCGGGCGCAGCGCTGTCGCACCCGTCGGGATCGAGCTCGGCGTCGAGGATGTCGGGGAGGTCGTCGCAGTCGGCGTCGTCCTCGCAGGACTCGTCGCCGTCGGGAATGCCGTCCCCATCGGTGTCCGGGAGGGTGGGATCGGAGGCGCAGTCCTCCTCGGCCTGGTTGGAGAGGCCGTCGCCGTCCGTGTCGGCGCACGGGCCGTCGGTGGGATCCGAGTCCTGGTAGTTCGGGATGCCGTCGCAGTCGTCGTCGGCCGTGCCCTCGTCGATGTCGGGGATGCCGTCGCCGTCGGAGTCCGTGTCCTCGTTGTCGGGCAGGCCGTCCCCGTCGGTGTCGTCGCCACCCTCGACCTCGGTGGGGATGCCGTCGTCGTCATCGTCGTCGTCGCAGAAGTCGGGCAGGCCGTCCCCGTCGGAGTCGCCGAGGCCCTCGACCACGTCGGGGATGCCGTCGCCGTCCTGATCGTCCGCCGTGCCGTCGAGGGGGCACTCGAGCTCGGTCCCGTCGGGGATGCCGTCGAGGTCGAGGTCGACGTCGTCCGACGGATCGTTCGGATCCGTCTCCCACGGGTCGATGAACCCGTCGCTGTCGGGGTCTTCGAGCCCGTCCGCCAGCGAGCCGCCGTCCGTGTCGATGGAGAGGGGGTTGGTGGTGGTGGTCGGATCCGAGTCGGGGGTGAAGCAGCCGGCGGTGGTGTCGGTGTCCGCCAGGGGGGTGGTCACGCCGCGCTCGAGCCCGTCGGAGAGGCCGTCCCCGTCGGAGTCGCACGCAAGGGGGTCGGTGGTCAGGTCGACCTCTTCTCCGTCCCCGAGGCCGTCGTCGTCCGAGTCACCGTCCGTCGGGTCGGTGCCGATGACGCCCTCTTCGGGGTCGGTCAGGCCGTCCCCGTCCTGGTCGATGCCGATGGCGTCCGTCGTGTGGTCGGGCATGGCGCCGGGGCCCGCGCCGTCGTCGTTCCCGGCGATGTCGTTGTCGAGCGAGACCACGAGCGGGAGGTGCTCGGTGATGATGACGACGCCGAAGGTCGCGTCGAGCGCGTTGCCGGTCACCAGGTCGAGGGTCGCCCGGTCGAACTGCATGTCGATGAAGTAGTCGGCGGCGCTCGAGATGGTCGTGCCGGCGTCGAGGACCCGCACCAGGTCATCCCCGACGGGGTCGAGCCAGGTCTCCGGGAAGGCCTCCGCCTGGTCGTAGGGGCCCTGCCCCGAGTCCAGCGTGTTCTCCCCGAGCCAGAGGGTGCCCGGACCGGTGAGCCCGAGCATGTACTCGTAGGTGGTCGGCTCGCCGTCGGTGTCGAGCAGGAAGCCCCAGCCGCTCGACCGGAGGGTGGCGGAGGAGGGGGTGAGCCGCGGATCCTCGTTCACCCGCATTCGCACGTAGAAGGCCAGGTCGTCCGCGTACCAATAGGCTACCGGCGCGACGAGCGTGGCGTCCCCCACCAGGTCGACGCTGCCGTCGGCGCCGTCACCGTGGACATGGTCGAGCGGCACGTCGTACAGATCGACCCCGCCCTTCTGGAACGCGAGCCAGGCATCGTCCGCGGGCCAGGCGGCGAGGGCACGGAAGGGGATGAACAGGCCGATTGCAAGCGGCAGGAGGCGTGCGTGTTTCATCCCTTCTCCGAACGATGGTGTTGACGGCGCAAGCCTACCGGGCAGGCACCCGCATGTCCACTGCCTTCCCGGGGAGCGTACCCCGGGTGGGCTGGCGTCGGCCGGGGTGCGGTTTACCAAGTAGCGTCGGGAGTGGAGGGTGTGCGGGCACCGCCGTCCGGGCACCCGTCGGCGTCGTTGCCGCCGTCGAAGTCCTCTCGTTGTTCGGGGCACGCGTCCACGCTGTCGGCCACGCGATCATTGTCGCGATCCGGCCCGTCCGTGCGCGGGCGGCGCGGCTTCGGCTTCGGGATCCAGACAGCGCCCACTGAAAGCGTGGGGAAAGGCGAGGCCGGGCTCCCCGCGACCGCGACGGTCAGGACCAGGGGCCGGACCGGGGCGAGGTGGAGACCCACGCGTGCGCCCATCCAGGCGGGGGCACCCAGGGACGGGCGAGGGAGCTGGAGCGCGACCGGGGCCACCCCCTCGATCTCCGCGAAGGCGCCGAGCGGCCCGGTGAGCGGGAGGGCGCCGCCGACGGCCCAGGTGAAGGCCTCGAGGGGAACACCGAGGGTCGCGCCGAGATTGACCGCGACGACCGTCTCTTTCTTGCCTACGCCCAGCGTGAGGCGCGCGTTCGTCGACCGGTCGCCGCCCGTGACGAAGGGGAAGGGGAGGTCGATGGCCGCTCCGACGCCGAGGCCGCCCCGCCGACGGTCGGCGAGCACGAAGCGGCCGTCGATTCGGGGGGGCAGCCCGACGATGCGGTCGGCGCCGATCTCGGTGGGAAGCACGATCGCCACCCGGAGCGGACGCACGGTCCACGCGACGACTCCGGTCGCGTCCATCGAGGACGTGACGGCGCCCAGGCGTCGCCCGTTCGCGAAGAACCCGCCGCCCGGACCGTTCCCCTCGAACGCGGGGTCGATGACGGTGTGGAGGGCACGCCCGTCCGGCGAGGGAGCGGCGTCGGCGTTGGCGGCGGCCTCGGCGCCAGCAATCCACACTGCGGCGGTAGCGAGCCACATCGAGATCATGTTTCTCGAACCTTTGGATTTCCGAAATAGCTTGAGCACCGCGCGGCGGAGGTCCACTTGTCTTTCGATGAACCCGGGATCGGCCGCGGTCGGGCAGACGCGCTACACGACCGCATGCCCCGCGACCGAAATCCCCCCGACGGCAAGCCCGCCGATCTTCGACCCGCCGCCACGGTCATCCTCCTCCGCGACACGCCCGACGGTCCGGAGGTGTGGATGATGGAGCGCAACCGCGCGGTCGGCTTCATGGGCGCCGCCTGGGTGTTCCCGGGTGGTCGTGTCGACCCGGAAGACGCCACGCGGGCCGTGCGGCTCACGCGGGAGGACGGCATTCCGAGCCACTTCCGGGCTGCCGCCGCCAGGGAGCTCGAGGAGGAGGCCGGCGTACGCCTCGGGGACGCGGAGGCCTACCACCTGGACGGGCTGGTGCCCTGGTCGCACTGGATCACCCCGGAGATCGAGCCCCGGCGCTACGACACCTGGTTCTTCGTGGCCGCGCTCCCGTCCGGGGCGGAGGCCCGCATCGACGGGCAGGAGGCGGTGGCGGGCGCATGGCTCCGCCCCGCTGACGCCCTCACGCGCGCCGAGGCCGGAACGCTGCCGCTCGCGCCCCCCACGCTCCGCACGCTCGTCGAGCTGTTGCCCTATGCCGACGTGGCGGCGGCGCTGGCGGCGCGGCGCCCGCTCCCACCGATCTGCCCCCGCTTCGTCAAGATCGACGACCTGAGCTCCGCGGACGCGAGCGTGTGGGTGCTCCTCCCCGGCGATCCGGACTACCCCTCCGACGAGCCGGTCGACCCGCCGACGCGGTTCCCGTTCGCCGTGGGCCGGTGGTGGGCGCGGTGACGCGGAGCGCCGCCCGTTTCGTGGGCTTCGCCGGGCTCCTTGGCTCTGCCGGGCTCATCGGCACGGCCTCCGCGCGGCCGAGTTCCGTGTATTGGGAGGAGGGGCGCCGCACCGACGTGCTCTACGTGGAGCTCCACGCGCCGGCCCCCCGCGAGCGTGCCCGCTGGGCCAAAGACGTCGACTGGCACGATCTCGACGCGCTGATCGGCCCCGCCCGGGTCCGCCCCGTCGCCGCCTCGCTCCCCCGCTTCCTGCGGGTCGACGCGCCGGACGCCGAGCTGCTCGGCACCGAGCTCCTCTCCGATCCGCGCGTGGCCGACGTTTGGCTCGGCTATTCCCCGATGCCGCCGCCCGCCGACATCGATCCGATCACGCCGGACCTCCGGGGGGACCAGGACTGGCTCGACGCGTTCCCCGGCCTCGGCTTCGCGGAGGCGGCGCGCTGGCCGGGCGGCCGGGGGGAGAACGTCACCATCGCGGACATCGAGTACGGCTGGGACGAGGAGCACGAGGATCTCGAGGCTGCCCTCGGCGCGGACGCGTGGGGCGAAAATCAGCACTTGTACCTGTACCATGGCAATTCCGTGCTCGGGCAGCTCGTGGGCGGGGTGAACGGATACGGAATCGATGGAGCCGCACCGAGCGTCGAGCCGCTCGTGATCTCGCCCTTCACGGAGGAGGGCGCGTACGACATCGCCGCCGCCATCGCCGGGGCCACCGAGCTGCTCCGCGCTGGCGACGTGCTGCTCATCGAACAGCAGTCCTACGCCAATGGCGCCTACTGCCCCGTCAGCGTGGATCCCGCCGTGTTCGCCGCCATCGAGGCGGCGGTCGCGGCGGGCATCGTGGTCGTCGAGCCCGGCGGAAACGGAGCCCAGGATCTGGACCACGCCGCGTGGGAAGGATGGTTCGACCGCTCCCACGACTCGGGCGCCATCCTGGTCGGCGGCGGCGCCTCCCCCGGGAGCGGGTTCGAGGCACGGAGCTGGTTCCCGGGCGGCTCGTCCCACGGCGCGCGGCTCGACGTGCAGGCCTGGTACGACGGCATCGTGACGGCCACCTCCGGAGAGTACGGCACCGCGCTGGCCGACCTGTACTACCCGAACGAAGACGCCCGCCAGGCCTACACCCGAACCTTCGGCGGCACCTCGGGGGCCTCGCCGATGATCGCGGCGATCGCCGCCATCGCGCAGTCCATCGCCATCGAGCTCACGGGAGAGCCGTGGACGCCCGCGGAGCTCCGCGCGGCGCTCATCGCGACAGGGACCCCGCAAGCGGGGGCGGCCATCATCGGCCCGCAGCCGGATTTGCGACGCTTGCTCCGCACCTATTTTCAGCCGTAGCCGATCGGGGCGCGAGGCTCACCTCCTCGCGATGTAGTCCTGGCCCCACTGGCGGAGGGTCGCGATCTGAAGCGGGTCGAGCATCAGGCGGTAGGTGGCCGAGTCAGGACCGTAGGCCTTGATGGTGGCGGCGCACTCGAGCTGGATCTCCGCATGGCGGAGCATGATCCGCAGCGGCTCCTGGTCGGGGAGTCGCTGGGGGAGCGGTTGGGTTCCCGGCACGAGCACGAGGACGTAGTTGCAGAGCTGCAGCCGCGCGTCCCGGTCGAAGGCCGCCCGCCCCTCCCACGTCACTTGCATCCAGTTCGAGGTGCGTGTCTGGGTGACCGCGAAGGAGGGGTCCCGTGTGGGAGCGCCGTTCGGGACGGCGAAGCCCGGGTAGGTGCCGCCGGACGCGACCACGCGGCCCGGGCCACTCGTGAGGGGGGGGCTCGCGGGCGGGGTGCTCGGTGCGGGGGAGTCTTGCGCGCCTTCGGCGGACCGCCCGGCCGTGCCGCGAGAGATCGCCCCGTGGAGCGCGTCCCGCATGGCGCCTCGGCCGGTGGCGCGCGTGACGGCGGTCGAGATGTCCGAGCGGACCCCAAAGGGGTCGGTCGCTGGGGAGGGGGTGCCGCTGCCCTTTCGCGCCATCCGCTCGAGCGCCCGCCGAACGTCGGGATTGGACTGGCCGTTGCCGGAGTCCGACGAGCGGGTGGAGACGGTCTCGAAGCTCGCGAACGTCCCCCGGTTCCGTACGTTCCGGATCCAATCGTCGAGGAGCGCGCGTTCATCGGCGGCCATCCGCCGGATACCGAAAAGGTAGCGGGGGGTTTCGCCGCTCGCCGTCACCAGCGGTCGGGTCACCACGGCGTTCAACAGCGCGGTCGAGGTGGTGGGCGCGAGCGTGATGCGCACGTCGACCTCGTCGCCCGGCTCGAGCTCGGCGTCAACCTCGATCATCAGGCGCGCAGGTTCGACCCACTTGAGCAACCCGAAGAAGAAGCCCATGTCCCCACGCACCGCCACCGCCGTGCTGATTTCAACACGGTCATCGGGCCCAGCCATTCATCGCTCCCAACTGACGAGCCCTATACACGACAAAACTGCCATACCGAGACAAATCACGCTCCCGGAGACGGAAACGGACGCGCGCTGACGCAAGTGCGTGTCAGTCCTCGAGGCCGGGCAGGACGCTCGGGGAGGCTCGGCCGCTCGCGGCCTTGTAGGGCGCCAGCAGCTGGTCCAACGGCTCGTCCTCCGGGCGAACGAGGAGCCGGGCGAGCGCTCGTGTCACTCCCGCGCGGCGGAAGGGCAGGCGGGTGATCCCCGGGTCGTCCAGGTACATCCGCACCACGTCCGGGTGCGCCTCCTCGTCGCGGAGGTGGGCGAGGAGCTCGCCGTACGAGGGGAGGAAGTGGATGCCCTCGACCGCGTCGTAGATGACGCCGGGGCGGCCCGGACCCGTCAACGTGGGGCCGAGCGCGAGCTGCATGATCGTCGGATCCGCGCCCTTGTCGGTGCGGAAGGCCTCGGCGCGTGTGAGCCCGCCGAGCGAAGGGAACCGGTGCTCATTGTTGAGGTAGCTCACGAACGGCGCCAGCCGGTTCTCCATGTCCTTCGCGTTCGGAAAGACCAGCTCGTCCGATCCGAAGTGGCGAATCCAGGCGTCCCGCTCCTCCCGTTGCCGCAAGAACCCGGCGCGGAGGGCGGCGAGGTGCTCGATCAGGGCCGGCTCGGGCCCCTCCAGCCACTGGCGGAGCAGATCCTGGCGGGCGATGACCCCCATCGCGTCGTACACGTCCGGCTCGCCGGAGAAGCGGAGGGTGTCCCCCACGGGCACGACCCGCGCGCGGATCACGGTGCGACGCACCAGATCGGCCTGGGCGCCGGGCGCGGTGACGGCGACCTCGGACTCGGTGCGCACGTCACGCAGGAGCACGTTGTCGCCCTCCCACCCATCCACCACCCAGAGCGCGCTGCGCGCCTCGCGCGGCCAGCGGAGCGCCTCCTGGGGCAGCACGTCTTCCCGGACGGCGTGCTCCACCTCGGTCCACCCCTCGGCGTCGACCCACTCGATCACGAAGAAGTCGAGAAAGTCGAGCTGCCCGGCGTCTTCCTGCGTGGTCCAAGGGGGCGGGCCGCCGTAGAGGGAGTGCGCGGCGAGCGCGAGCTCCTCGGGGCGTCGGGCAGCGCGCGTGTAGAGAAGGTGCTTCCAGGCTGCGACGGGATCGGTTGGCACGCCGCCGTCTATCCCGCTCCGGGGATCGGGGGATCGCGGAGGGTGGCCGATCGGCCTTGGATCCTTTATAGCTTGCGGTTCAGCAAGGGTCCGATGCTCCTCCTCCTCCTCGCTTGTACCGATGGTCCGGCGCTCAACGCCGGCAAGCCGGAGTTGGTGGTGACGCCCGCGCGGGCCGACTTCGGCGAGGTCGTGCTCGGTGACCAGAGCCGGCTCGGCATGCGGGTGAAGAACCAGGGCTACGGAGACCTGACGTTCGAGTCGGTGGTGGCGGGAGTGGGCGGCTCGCCGGATTTCGTGGTGATCGCGTTCCCCGCGCTGCTCGGCCACGACGAGGAGGGCGTGCTGGAGCTCGGCTACACGCCCGACGTCGAGGGGCAGGACTTCGGTACGGTCGTCCTCACGAGCGACGACCCGGTGACGCCGGTGCTCACGATCGAGCTCGAGGCGATGGGCGTGCTCCCGGTGATCGACATCGATCCGGAGGTGCTCTACTTCGGCACGGTCGCGCCCGGAACGTCCGTCACCCTGACCACCCGCGTGACCGCCGCTGGCTCCGGCAACCTGCGCGTCACCAGCGCCGCGTTCCCGGGTGACGAGGCGCTGGCCTACACGCTGGGGCTCCCGCTCGACTGGGCCGATCCCTACGTCGTCACGCGTGGGTTCTCCTTCCCCATCGACATCACGTTCACCCCGCCGGACACCGCCGAGTACGTCGGCGAGCTCTACATCGAGTCGAACGATCCGGCGGAGCCGGTCGCCGCCGTCCGCCTGTTCGGCAACACCGTTGACAACCCGACGGAAAACGAGCCCCCCGTGGTCGAGATCCTCGATCCGGACAACGGCGAATACTTCATGGACGACGCGTCGGTCAACTTCACCGGGTACGTGTTCGACGGGGACGAGCCGGCGACGAACCTCCTGTGTGGTTGGTTCGCGGACGGCACCCGGGTGGACCTCGGGGATGTGAACGCCACCGGCGCGGTGACCGGTGCGGGCCTGCTCCCCGTGGGCGAGGTCGAGGTCACCCTCCGTTGCTACGACTCCGAGGGCCTGGTCGGGGAGGACAGCGCGGTCGTGACCGTGTGGCCCCACGACGAGCCGGTGGTCTACACGATCAGCGGTGGCGAGTCCGTGTTCGACTGGTTCGGGATCGATGACGACGTGACCTTCACGGTCAACGGGGTGGCCGCCTACACGGACTCCAACCGTACCAAGGACACGCTGCCGCCGGTCACGATCGAGGCCCAGCGCGGGGACACGATCGGCATCGTCGCGACGGACCAGAACTATTGTGACATGGGTCTGGACGCGCTGGTGCTCCACTGGGGCACCGGAGAGTCCCAACCCCTCAACGATGCCCTGTGTGACTCGGCGTGCGCCGACAGCGTCTGTTACACGGGCGCGTACAACGGGCCTTGGCCCGGCGTGTTCTTCGACGAGTCGTACGTCATCGCCATCCCCTGACCGTCCGCTTTCGGACAGTCAGGGGCGCGAATCCGTCACGCCTTCCCCGTCAGGCCTTTCGAACTGTCCGCACGGTCACCGCGGGCCCCGTCATCGCGAACCCGAAGCCCTCGTCGGTGTCGCCCTCGACCTCGACGTGGTGGCCCGCGAGCGTGTGGGGCACATCCCCGTACAGCGTGACCTCTCCTTTGTGCGTATGGAGGATCCACACGCCGCCCTCCAGGTCACGCCGTTCGAGCCGCCCCGCGAGCTTGGTGCGTTGCATCAGGCCGCCCGCCGACGCATCTTCTGCATCCCGGCAACCGCCATCCCCGCGAGGAGGCACACGGTGCCGTTGAGGGTGAGCCAGGTGCGATCGAAGCCCATCGGCATCCACCAGAGGTCCGTGCCGCCGGTGGCCGCGCCGTAGAGCAGGTAGCCGCCGATGCCGCCGCAGAGGCCGAGGGCGAGGGGACCGAGCGCCTTGCTCGGCCCGAGGATGACCGCGAGGCCGAGGGGGAGGAGGCAGGACTGCCAGAGCGGGAAGCCCGACCAGAAGGGGCCCGGCCACGAGAGGAAGGGCCGCCCGAGCAGACCGAGCCAGGTGCTCGGCGGCAACGGGAGCAGCGGCAGGAAGAACACGCCACCGGCGATCGTGGCGCCGAACAGCAGCGACACCATCCGCACGCGCCCGGGGAGGCCGCCGAGGAGCCCGAGCCCGAGGGTGAGGAGCGCGCCCACGGCGAAGAGGAGCCCCTGCTTCGCGAGGAGGAGCGCGCGAACCGCGGCGCCGAGGTCGAGGCGACCCGCGCCGAACTTGAGGGGGTCCTCGCGGCCGTCGGCCGTGGTCTTCAGGTAGCGCTCGACCTCGTCGGCGCTCTGGGCGCCCGCGCCGATGAGGATGGCGGCCGCGCCGGCCACGTGGGGGGTCGCCATCGAGGTGCCCTGGAACTCCGCGAATTGCTGCGTGCCGCCCTTCTGGATGGTGGCCTGCACGATGCCGCCGCCCGGAACGGTCTTGTCCCCACCCGGGGCCGCGATCTCGACGCCCTTGCCCCACGAGGAGTACGGCGCCAGCGTGTCGTTCGGGCCGACCGCGGTGACCGCGATGGCCGCGGGCGCGTCCGCCGGGGAGCCGATCCCCTGGCGCCCGGTGTTGCCGGCCGCGGCGACGACCACGACCCCGGCCTTGCGCGCCTTCTCCACCGCGGTGACGATGATGGACGAGTGGCCGCCGCCGAGCGACAGGTTGATCACGTCCGCGCCCTGGTCGACGGCCTCGTCGATGGCGGAGGCGATCCACGTGGACATGCCGCCGCCCGAGGCGCCGAGCACCTTCAACGGGAGGATGGTGACGTTGGGTGCGATGCCCGCGGTGCCGACGCCGTTGTGGGTCGCCTGCGCGATGGTGCCGGCCACGTGGGTGCCGTGCCCGTTGTCGTCCGCCGCGGTCGATGCGCCTGGGACGAAGGAGCGTCCGGGCAGGATGCGCTCGGCCGGGAGGTCGGGAAGCGGAGAGACGCCCGTGTCGATCACGGCGACCACCACGCCGGCGCCGCCGCCCACGCGCCAGCCCACGGGGGCGCCGATGAGCGCGAAGTTCCACTGCCGCTCGTACATCGGGTCGTTCGGGTAGCCGAAGATGCGCGGGGCGGGATCGGGGGCGGGGCCCGCGGTGGGCCCCGCGGCCAGGGCGACCTCCGGGATGTCCTCGAACGCCGTCATCTCCAGGACGGGCTCGGCGGCCTCGACGTTGGGGTCCGCCAGGAACACCGCGAGCGCGGCGGCGGGGTCGGCGGCGTCCGCCACGAAGAGCGCCTCGTCCTCCGACACGGACGTGGCGAAGGAGAGCTTCACCCCCGCACGATCGGCGGCCGCGCGCACCAGGGCGAGGTCCACCCCATCGACGAAGTCGACCGCGATCTGCGCGGGGGAGGAGCCGGCCTCCGCGGGCACCATGTCCCCAGACTGGGGAGCGGGTGCGCCCGACGGCGCCACGAGCAGGAGCGCGACGGCGCTCGAGAGCACGGCGAGGGGGAGGAAGCGGGAGTTCGAGGTGGAACTGGGCATGCGGCCTCAACGCCTCACATGCTCACCCTATTACACCCCGTTCGCGAAGTCGGCCGATTTCATCGGCCTGCAGCCCGGCTTCCCGCAGCACTTCGTCCGTGTGTTCGCCGAGCCGCGGGGGTGGACGCAGCGCCACGGCCGCGAGGGGAGGTGCGGGAAAGGACCACGATCCCGCCGTGATCCGCTCGGCGAGGGGGTGATCGAGGGACTCCTGCACGGAGAGCGCGGCCCCGCATGGCACGCCCGCGGCCGCCAGTCGCGCCTCCCAGGCCGAGGTCGCGCCCGCTTCGAGCACCGCGTGGATCGCGACGTCGAGCCGCTCGCGATCGGCGACACGGCCGGCGATCGTCGCCCATTCGGCGTGGGCGGGGAGGGCGAGGACCCCACGCAGCTTCTCCCACAGCGGGTCGTTCGCGCAGCAGATCGCCAGCCACCCGTCCGCGCACCGGTACAGGTTGTACGGGGCGATCGACGGGTGCCGGTTGGACGGCGGCGGCGGTGCCTGGCCCGCGTTGAGCCAGGCTGAGGCGTAGTAGGCGAGCAGGTGGTGGGCCACGTCGATCATCCGGATGTCGACCCGTTTGCCGCGCCCGGTTCGCCCGCGCTCCAACAGGGCGAACAGCACCGCTTGCACCGCCACCTGCGCGCTCGCGAGGTCGGCGATGCTCGGACCGGCCTTCTGCGGAGGGTCCCCCGTGAGCGCGGCGATGCCGCCCACGCTCTGCACCACGAGGTCGTAGCCGGCGCGATCCGCCCAGGGCCCGGCGCCGAACGCGCTGATCCCGACGTACACGAGCCCGGGGTTGTCGGCAGCGAGCGTGTCGTAGGAGAGGCCGAGCCGATCCATCACCCCGGGGCGGAAGTTCTCCATCACCACGTCCGCGCGGGCCGCGAGGCGTCGGGCGAGCGCGATGCCGTCGGGGTGCTTCAGATCGAGCACCACGCTGCGCTTGTTACGGTTGGTGCAGGCGAAGTAGACGCTCTCGCCCTGCCGCAGCGGGAGGAAGGCCCGGGTTTCGTCGCCCGCGAGCGACTCCACCTTGACCACGTCGAAGCCCTGATCGCCGAGGACCTGGGTGGCCCACGGACCGGCGAGGACACGGGTGAAGTCGAGGACGCGGTACATCGGCGGCGGCGCTACGGGCAGGTGACCTGGGCGTCGGCGGGGAGCTCGCGGTTGAGCGCCTTGAGCTTGTCCTCCAGATCGACCACGCGCTGGCACTCGGTCCGGGTTGTCGGCTCCTCGAAGAAGTCCTTCGCCTTCTTGGCCGCGAAGTTGGGGTGGGCACCACGGCCGAGCGCGATGCACTTCTTCTCGAATTGGGTGCGGTCGATCCCGGTGACGGCGTCCCCCAGGAGGCCTGTCCGGGCCCCCTCGGCAACGGCGCTCCCGCCGTACCGCGCGTACAGCCCATCGAGGGCCTCGCGGCGGTCGCGACATACGTTGGTGGCCTGGTTGCCCGGGTCGCACGCGAGGAGGAGGAGGAGGGTGAACATCCCGGATGGGTAACCGGGTGGGGGCGCTCGGCGTGCCTATGCTCCTCGCCTGTGGAGCTGTGGTCGATGCGCTTGCCGGAAGATGTCGCCTGTTTTGTCGAGCTCTCGAACGTGTCGGTGGTCCCGGAGGCCGTCTCGGACGCGCTGTCCGCCTACATTCGCGAGGGGGAGGGGACCGTGGCGTGCGCCTCGTCCCAGACGCCGAGCGCCGCGTGGACGGTGTCGATCACCGGAGGAATTCGTCCGAGCCCGCTTCGCTTGGGGGTTGCCGTGTTCGTGCGTGGGATCCACCGTGTCACCGGAGACCCGTTCTCCGTACCGGCCCGGCTCCTGTGCACGTCGACCGGGAGGGTCGCCCGCTTCGCCGTTCCGTTCGTGCGGGCCGACAGGGGGGACCGTCCGCCGCTTCTCCGCTGGTAGGCGCGGGGGCCGCCACGGCGCGCAGGCACACCCGCGGCGCGCAGGCACAAGTTAGATCTCCCCAATGCAGGTTCTCCCCACCGAAGTCGACCCCGCGTCGCCCGAGTTCGCCGCGAACCGTATCCACCAGGAGGCGCTGCTCGTGCGCCTCGCCGAGGAGCTCCGCGTCGCGCGGGACGATCGATCCGCACGCGCGCTCGCCCGCCACCGCGAGCAGGGCAAGCTCACCGCGGCCGAGCGCGTCGAGCAGCTGCTCGATCCGAACACGCCGTTCCTCGAGATCGGGGCGCTCGCGGCCCGGGGGATGTACGACGGGGGGGTTCACAAGGCGGGGAGCCTCGCGGGGATCGGTGTCATCAGCGGGCGTGAGTGTGTCATCAACGCAAACGACGCGATGGTGAAGGGAGGCACGATCTATCCGCTGGGCGTGAAGAAGGGGCTGCGCCTCCAGGCCATCGCCATGGAGAACAACCTGCCATTCGTGTCGCTGATCGACTCGGGCGGTGCGTTCCTTCCGCTGCAGAGCGAGGTGTTCCCCGACCTCGACGATGGCGGCCGCATCTTCTACAACCAGGCGGTGATGTCGAAGCTCGGCATCCCGCAGATCAGCGCGGTGATGGGCCTGTGCACGGCGGGCGCGGCGTACATCCCCGCGATGAGCGACGAGGTCGTGCACGTGACCGGCACCGGCGCCATCTTCCTCGGCGGGCCCCCGCTGGTGAAGGCCGCGACGGGTGAAGATGTCACGGCCGAGGAGCTCGGCGGTGCCGACATGCACTGTGGGGTCTCGGGTGTCAGCGACCATTGGGCGAAGGACGACGCCGACGCGATCGCGCACCTCCGCGCCATCGTCGCGCGCCTCCCCCCTCCCGATCGCGCCTTGGTGGCCACCCGGCCGCCGCGCCCCCCCCTCTACGACCCCGCCGAATTGCTCGGCATCGTGCCCCCCGATCTGTCCACCCCCTGGGATATCCGCGAGCTCATCGCGCGTGTCACGGACGGGAGCGAGTTCGAGCCGTTCAAGGAGCGCTTCGGGCCCACGCTCGTGTGTGGGTGGGCGTATGTGCACGGCTACCAGGTCGGCATCCTCGCGAACAACGGCGTGTTGTTCTCCGAGTGTGCGCAGAAGGCCACCCAATTCATCCAGCTCTGTGACAAGCGCGGAATCCCGCTCCTGTTCCTCCAGAACATCGCCGGGTTCATCATCGGCCGCGACTACGAGCGCGGGGGGATCACCAAGCACGGCCACCAGATGGTCAACGCGGTGTCGACCTGCTCGGTGCCCAAGATCACCGTCATCGTGGGGGGTAGCTTCGGGGCCGGTAATTATGCGATGTGCGGCCGGGCGTATTCGCCGCGCTTCTTGTGGATGTGGCCGGGCGCGCAGATCGGCGTCATGGGGGGAGCCCAGGCCGCGTCGGTGCTGGTGAGCGTCCAGAACGCCCAGCGCGCGCGCGAGGGCCAGCCGCTCATCACCGCGGAAGAGGCCGAGATGATCAAGGGCCCGATGGAGGAGGCGTCACGGAGGGAGGGGGACGCCTGGTATTCCACCGCCAACCTCTGGGATGACGGGGTCATCGA
This sequence comes from Pseudomonadota bacterium, assembly GCA_030685065.1. Classification (GTDB taxonomy): domain Bacteria; phylum Myxococcota_A; class UBA796; order UBA796; family SXON01; genus CAJBVW01. Next base: position 125,960 of record JAUXQH010000054.1, read on the forward strand.
CCCCACCAGGACGCGGGACGTGATCGGGCTCTCGCTCGCCGCCACGCGCAACACGCCGTGGAAGAACCCGGTGGGGTATGGGACGTTTCGGATGTGAGTGGGCGGATGTGAGCGGGTGGATGTGAGTGGGCTGCTACTCGGACCGGGGCCCGTAGATGTGGCAGGTTTCGGCGACGCCCAACGCGACATCGGCGGCCTGGTTCTCCACCTGGCTGAAGCGGTCGAGGTCGGTGGGGAGCGCCTCGGAGAGCGCCCAGAGCCGCCAGCGATACACATGGGGTTCTGGGGGGCACGAACCGAGGTAACCGGTGAACCCGGAGCCGTTCTCGAGCTCGTAGGCCCCGGTGGGGAGGCCGCCGCCGAGGCCGCGCCCCGACACTCCCGCCTCGAGGCCGGTCGCGTCCGTGGGGAGGTTTACGACCGCCCAGTGGTCGAACTCCCCGGCGTCCGGATCGTCGAAGACCAACGCGAACGCGACGGTGCCTTCGGGAGGGTTCTCCCAGCGCACCTCGGGGCTGGGATTCTCGCACTCGTAGGAGACATCGAGCTTCCAGGCGCACCGGCCAACCAGGGGGTCGTCCGTGGAGGAGGTGGCGGCGGGGATCGACACCGCGAGCTCGCCGGGGGCGGGAACGTCGGTGTCCCTGTAGGAGCCAGAGTCGTCAGGCGTGGACGTGCAGGCGGTGAGGAGGAGCAGCATGAGCAGGGTCTAATCGGGCCGCTACTCGAGCGTGAGCGCCGCGGCCCCGGCGGACTCGATGTCCACGAACCACGCCGTGTCTCCCGCGGGGCCCGAGACGTGGATGAACAGCGAGCCGCCGACGAAGGGGGTGAGATCGAAGGAGCCCGCGGTGGTCACGGCGTCGTGCGCTGCGTCGTAGCTCCAGAACTCCTGCACATCGCCCTGGGTGAGCGCGGCGGCGCAGGCCAGCGCCTTCATCTCGGCGGCGCTCCCCACCAACACCATCGTGTCGGCGCGGTCGAGCGGCATCTTGGCGCTCCAATCCACCGTGATCGGGCCCGCGGCGACGGCCCCGAGCATCGTCGCGTCGCAAGAGGCCTCGTCCCGTTCGGCGGTATCGGCGTCCGCACCGGTGTCGGGGGAGCCGGTGTCGGCGGCCTCGGCGTCTGCGGCGGCCGTGTCGGAAGGACTGGGTGCGGCACACGCGAGCAGGGGGAGAAGGAACACGAGAACCTCCGGCGGGGACCCAGGATACCGCAGGTCGTTCCCCGCGGGCGGTTATCTTCGCCCGATGCCGATCCATCGCCTCCTCATCGCCAACCGGGGCGAAATCGCGATCCGCGTCGCCCGGACGGCCCGCGAGATGGGGATCGCCACGGTCGCCGTGTATTCGGACGCGGATGTGGACGCGCCGCACGTCCGCGCCTGCGACGACGCCGTGCGGCTCGGGCCCGCGCCGCCTTCGGAGAGCTATCTCTCGATCGACCGCCTGCTCGAAGCGGCCCGAACGTCGGGCGCAGACGCCGTGCACCCGGGCTACGGCTTTCTCGCGGAGAACGCGGCCTTCGCGCGGGCGGTGCTCGAGGCGGGTCTCGTGTGGGTGGGCCCCGCGCCCGATGTCATCTCGGTCATGGGCGACAAGGTGGGCGCGCGCCTGCGCATGCGGCTGGCCGGCGTCCCGGTCGTCACCGGCGTGGAATCCGACGACCCCCACACCATCGCCGCCCTCGGGTTCCCCGTGCTCGTGAAGGCGGTGGGCGGCGGCGGCGGGAAGGGGATGCGGCGGGTCGATTCGGCGGACGCGCTCGGTGAGGCGCTGGCCGAGGCGCGATCCGAAGCGGCCACGGCGTTCGGAGACCCGCGCGTGTACGCCGAGAAGCTCGTCGAGCGGCCGCGCCACGTCGAGGTGCAGGTGCTCGGGGACCTGTACGGCACCATCGCGCACCTCGGCGAGCGCGAGTGTTCGATCCAGCGGCGCCACCAGAAGCTCGTGGAAGAGGCGCCGTCGCCCGCGTTGGACGCCGCCACTCGTGCTCGGCTGTGCGCCACCGCGGTCGACGCCGCCCGTGCCGTCGCCTACACGGGCGCGGGCACGGTGGAGTTCCTCCTCGATGGGGACGGCCGTTTCTATTTCCTCGAGATGAACACGCGCATCCAGGTCGAGCACCCGGTCACCGAGCTCGTGACGGGCGTCGACATCGTGCGGGAGCAGCTTCGCATCGCGATGGGCGAGCCGCTCGGCTACGTCGCGATCGAGGCGCGTGGGCACGCGATCGAGTGCCGCATCGTCGCGGAGGACCCCGCGCGTGGATTCCTGCCCTCGCCCGGACGCATCGCGCGGTGGCGATCCCCGGTCGGGCCGGGCGTGCGGGTTGACGCCGGGGTCGAGGAGGGATCTGAGGTGGGGCTCTTCTACGATCCGCTCCTCGCCAAGGTCATCGTGCACGGGCCGGATCGCGCCGCGGCCACCGCGCGCATGGCGCGGGCGCTCTCGGAGCTGGTGGTGCTCGGGGTGGACACCACCGCGGAGCTGCTTCGGGACGTCGTGTCCTCGGAGATGTTCGCAGCGGGGGACACCACGACCGACTTTCTCGAGCGCTTCGCTTGGGAGCCTCCCGAGGTCGACGCTGTCGCCTATGCCGTCGCGTGGGAGAACGCGCGGCAGGGCCCGACGCTCAGCGGCAGCGGAACAGGTCGTGTCACGGAGGCCTCGCCGTGGGCCACGCTCGGGAGGTGGCGGTGAAGGTGCAAGTGGGGACCCAAGTGGTCGATACGGCAGCCCCGGGATCGACCGGCGGAACGGCGCGCCCGGGGGCGGGCGGGGGCGCGGCGTTCGTAGCGGGGGACCAGGTCTGGATCGACGGGCGGGTGCGCCGCGTGAAGCTCCTCGTGGGGAGGGGCGCCGCGGCTCCGCTCCCCGACAAGGTGACCCCGCCGATGCCCGCCACGGTGGTGAAGGTCCTCGTGACGGTGGGCGACATCGTCACCCTCGGCCAGAAGCTGGTCACCGTCGCCGCGATGAAGATGGAGACAGCCCTGCGCTCCCCACGCGCGGGCGTCGTGACCGCGGTGCGCGCGGTGCCGGGGCAACAGGTGCGGCCGGGCGACGAACTGGTGGTGGTGGAGGCGTCATGATCCAAGTCTCGTCGGCCGTCGGCGGTGTCACCACCCTCACCATCGACCGCCCCGCGGTCCGCAACGCGATCGATCTCGCGACGATCGACGCGCTCCACGCCGCGCTGGACGCCGCGGTGGACGCCCGTGTCATCGTGCTCACCGGGGCGGGGGACAAGGTGTTCTGCGCCGGGGCGGACCTGGCCCAGGTGGCTGCGGACCCCCTCGGGCGTCGCGTCGCCGCGGGGTCCTATGCGCGGTTGCTCGGGCGCATCTCCAGCTTCGAGAGGCCCGTGATCGCGCGCCTCAACGGGCATTGCGTGGCGGGCGGCGTGGGGCTGCTCCTCGCGTGTGATCTCGCCGTGATGGTGGACGACGCGTCGCTCTCCCTGCCGGAGACCGCGGTCGGCATGTGGCCCGCGATGATCGGGGCCTTCCTCCTCCGTGACCTGCCGCGCAAGCAGGCGATGGAGCTCGCGCTGACGGGGCGCAAGCTGACCGCTCCCGAAGCTGTCGGCCTGGGCCTGGTCAACCGCGCCGTTCCGCGGGTGGATCTCGACTCCGCCGTCGCTACCTATACGGACGCCATCGTCGCTCGAAGCCCCTCCGCCGCCCGAATCGGCCGTAACGCCTGGCGACAGGCGGCGGATCTCCCCCTCGACGAAGCGCTCGCGCTCCTGGCTGACCGCCTGGGCGATGTCATGGACACGGAAGACGCCGCCGAGGGATTCGTGTCGTTCCTCGAGAAGCGCACCCCCACTTGGAAGGACCGCTGATGGACCTCTACGCCCGCCCGAATCAGGATCCCTCCCGCCCGTGCATGGTGACCGCCGCGCTCTCGGGCGTCGTGGCCAACCGCGCCCAATGCGCGGCCATCCCCTACACCCCCGAAGAATACGCCGCCGAGGCAAAGCGCGCCTACGAGGCCGGCGCCGCCGCGGTGCACCTGCACGCCCGCTCGCCCGACGGGGCGCCGAGCTTCGAGGTGGTCGACTACCAGGCGATCCGTGACGCCATCGTGGCGGAATGCCCCGTGATCATCAACTTCTCCACCGGCGCGTTGGACGTGTCGATCGAGAAGCGGCTCGCGTACCTCCACGCGGTGAAGCCGGCGGTGGCGGCCCTGAACATGGGGTCGATGAACTACGCGAAGTACAACGCGAAGAAGAAGAGCTTCGTGTTCGACTTCGTGTTTCCCAACCCGTTCTCCGAGATCCGCGCGTTGCTCGAGGGCATGAACGCCGCCGGGATCAAGCCCGAGTGCGAGTGCTTCGACGCGGGCCACGTCGGGAGCCTCTACCCGCTCATCGACATGGGGCTGTTGGCCGCTCCGTTCCAGGTCTCTCTGATCATGGGTGTCATCGGCGGGGTGCCCGGTACGGTGGCCCAACTGATGCGACAAGTGGAGTCCCTCCCGCCGAACAGCGATTGGGAGGTCATCGCCCTCTCCCTCGATCAGTGGCGGTTGCTCGCGGCCGGAGCGTCGATGGGGGGCAATGTGCGCGTCGGATTGGAGGACAACTTCTACCTCTCGCCGGGGCAGATGGCGGCCTCCAACGGAGACCTGGTGGCCAAGGCGGTGCGCATGATCCGGGACCAGGGGCGGGAGATCGCGACCGTGGACCAATGCCGCGATCGCTTGGGCCTCGTGCATCGGTAAGGAGCGAGGATGAGAGAATTCGACGTCCTCGTCATCGGTGGGGGCCTCAACGGGCTCTGCGCCGCGTGGTGGCTGCTCCGGCGCGGGGTGAAGCGGGTCGGCCTCGTCGAGCGCTTCACGCTCGGCCACGACCACGGATCCTCCCATGGCGCCTCGCGGATCACGCGCTCCGCCTACGCGGACGCCGTGTACGTGCGGTTGATGCAGGTCGCGCACGCGGAGGCCTGGCCCGCGCTCGAGGCCGATGCCGCCACCCGGCTGATCCATCGTCGGGACGCCTGCCTTTTCGGGCCCAACGGCGGTCCCTTTCAGGACTACCTCGACGCGCTCGCGGGGATCGACGTCGACGTCGAGACCCTCGATCCGGCGGAGGCTCGCCGTCGCTTCCCGGTGTTCCGTTTTCCCGGAGACCTCGGCGTGCTGCACGATCGCACGGCCGGGATCGTCGCCGCCGCCGACACGATCGCCGCGTTGGCGCGGATCGTGCGCGCGGGGGCCACGGTGATCGAGGGCGCCACGGTGCTCGGGGTCGATCCTATCTCGCGGGTGGTCGACACCCAGGATGGCCCGCTGCGGGCGGAGCGAATCATCGTGACCGCCGGCGCTTGGGCGGGGCGCCTCCTGCCCGGGTTGGCAGGCCGCCTGACCCCCGTCCGGCAGACGGTGGTGCACCTCGCGGTCGACGGGGATGCGGCAGCGTTCCCGCTGTGGGCGTGGCGGGGCCTCGGGGACTTCTATTATGGCCTCCCGTCGTTTCAGCGGCCCGGCATCAAGGCGGCGAAGCACGTGCTCGACGGCCCCCCCGCGTTGGATCCCGACGCGCCGGTCGACGCACCGGAGACGCGGGACGTCCTCGCGTTCCTCGAGGAGCACCTGGTCTCGCCGCCGCGCGAGGTGCTCGCGACGGAGCGGTGCCTGTACACAGTGACCGATGACGAGGACTTCGTCCTCGACCACCACCCGGCGTCCGCGGCGGTCACGGTGGGCGCGGGTTTTTCGGGCCACGGCTTCAAGTTCGGGCCGTTGACCGGGCGGATCCTGGCCGAGCTCTGCCTGGACGGAGAGACGACCGTGGCGCCGTTCGAGGCAGCCAGGGCGCGGTTTGGGTGGGGCGCGTAGGGCCGTCTCCCGAACGCTCCTCGGGCAGCGACAATCGGAGACGCAGGCGCGACACGGGTGTACGTCGTTAGACGAAACCGGAAATACACGGTTGCAACGAACGTGTCATTATGCGGTACCTCAGGCGGGCCTTGACTATCCATGAAAAAGTAGATCACGGCGGGGTGGGAAGTCTCCGAATAGGGCTCCTCATCGCGGTTGCCTATGTCGGTGCGGAAAGTCTAGGTTGGATACTTGGTTTGTCGCCAGGGTACGCTACGCCCCTACGTCCAGCCGCCGGCGTGGCGCTCGCGGCGCTGCTGATCGCGGGCGGGCGCCGATGGCCCGGCGTATGGCTGGGCGCCTTCGCGTTCAATCTCTGGCTCGACACATCCGCCTCGGGGGCCGCCTTCGCCGCGCTCACCGCCGCCGGTTGCACGCTCCAGGCGTTCGTGGGCGCTCGGCTCACGCGGCTGTTCTTCGTGCGTCAGCCTCCGCTCGCCCGCGAACGCGACATCTGGCGCTTCCTCGTGCTGGGCGGGCCGCTGGCATGCGCCCTCTCGGCTTCCGCCGGCGTGGGGGCCATGCTGGCGCTCGGTCGGCTGCCCGTGGCCGACGCCCCGGCCCGGTGGTTGGCCTGGTGGTCCGGCGACACCCTCGGGGTCCTGCTCCTCGCGCCGCTGGTGCTCGCCGCCTGGCCTTCCGGCCCGCTGCACACGCGCGGGGGTCGGAGGCTCTGGCTGCCCCTCGTGATCGCCTGCGGATTGCTCGTCTCGGCCGGCTACCTTCTGAGGCGTTTCGAAAAGGAGCGCGCTCACGTGGCCGCGATCGCCGCCATGCAGGAGGTGTACGACACCCGATTCCCCACGCTGCCGAAGTTCATCGGCGCGATGGAGGGCATCGAGCGCCTGTTCGCGGTCAGCGACGACGTGTCCCGCGAGGAGTTCGCCGCGTTCACGAGGTACATCGTGCGGCAGCCGGGCGTGCTCGCCGTCGAGTGGGCGCCCCGCGTCCCGGGGGACGGCCGGGAAGCCTTCGAGGCGACCCTGCGGGCCGCCTGGGGCGACTTCGATGAGGTCACCGAGATCTCCGCGGAGGGGCGGGTCAGCCCCGCCGGCACCCGCTCGGTGTACTTCCCGGTGCTGTTTGCCGAACCACCGACGGGCGCGGTCAGCCTGCCGGGTGTGGACCTGGGCTCGGAGGGGCTCCGGCGGGAGGCGATGGACCGGGCGCGGGACACCGGCTTGGGTGCCGCCGCCGGGCCGGTCTCCCTGATCCAGACGGGTCGGCTGGGCGTACCCGTTTTCCTGTCGGTGTCTCGATCCGGCTTCACCGCCGAGGGCGCCACCGTCGAGCAGCGCCGCGACGCCCTCCGTGGGTTCGTGGGGGGGGTCTTCGACGTTTCGGAGGCCCTCGCGGACCTGTCGGCGGATGCGGCGAGGCGCGGGCTCGAGTTTCGGGTGATCGACCTCACGGACGGGGCGCCCGGGCAGATCCTGGCTGGAGCGCTGCACCGAGACACGGCGCCGCCGTGGCAGACAGACGTGGAGTTCGCCGGGCGGTCCTGGCGTGTGGAGATGCAGACCGTCTCTCCGCTCCGGCCGGGTGACGCGAGCCCGCTGGCCCTGGCGCTGGGCGTCGTCTCGGCGGTGGTCGCCTTCCTCGTCGCGTTCGCCACGCTCGGGGCGGCCGGGCGGACGGACGTGATTCGCGCGGAGGTGGCCGCACGGACGGCCGACCTCGAACGCGAGCTCAGGGCACGGCACGCGGCGGAGCAGGATCTCGACGTCACGCTGCGCTCGATCGGCGATGCGGTCCTCACGACCGACTCCGAGGGGCGCATCACGCGGTTGAACCCGATCGCCGAGGGCCTCACGGGCTGGTCGGAGGGGGAAGCGGTCGGTCGGCCGGTCGACGACGTGTTTCGGATCATCCACGAAGAGACGCGGGAGCCCGCCGTCGTGCCGGTGCAGGACGTTCTGCGGACGGGCAGGACACAGGGCCTGGCGAACCACACGGCGGTGATCGCGCGGGACGGAAGCGAGCGTGCCATCGCCGACAGCGCCGCGCCCATCCGGGGCCCCGACGGCCGGACGCGCGGGGTCGTGCTCGTGTTTCGTGATGTCGGAGAGGAACACGCGTCCAAGCGCGCCCTCCAAGCGAGCCGCGAGGAGCTGCGCCTGCTCAACACCAGCCTGGAGCGGATCGTGCAGGAGCGCACTCGCGCGCTCTCCTCCAGCGAACGCTTCAATCGCGAGCTGTTCGAGTTTGCCCCCGACGCGATCCTGATGATCGCCGCGAATGGCACCGTCGTGCGGGTGAATCGGCAGGCGGAGGCGCTCTTCGGCTGGCCCCGCGCCGAGGTGAAGGGGCGCTCGGTCGAGATCCTCATGCCCCGAGCCAGGCTGGGGCCCTCCGCCGGGCCGTGGCCGGACGCGTCGCCGTCCTCGCCGCTCGGGGCCTGGCCCGGCCGCGAGGGGCTCCTCGGGCTCCGGAGGGACGGAAGCACCTTCCCGATCGAGATCAGCGTGGCGCCGATGGACACCGATCGGGGCCCGGTTGTCGTCGCCGCCGTTCGGGACGTGACGGAGCGCGTGCGCGCCGAAACCGCGCTCCTCGAGAGCCGGCAGCGCCACAACGACACGCTCGACACGATGCGCGAGGGCACGCAGATCATCGGGTTCGACTGGCGTTACCTGTATGCGAACGATGCCGTCGCGCGGCAGGGGGGCGTTCCGAAGGAAGAGCTGCTCGGTCGCACCATGATGGAGGCCTTCCCCGGCATCGAGGACCTGCCGTGGTTCGCACGCCTGCGCCGCTGCATGGTCGATCGGGTGGCCGACCGGTGGAACAACGAGTTCACGCGACCGGACGGAGCCCGCGGCGGGTTCGACCTGCGAGTGCAGCCGGTTCGCGAGGGGATCTTCGTCCTTTCGTTGGACATCACCGAGCGGATGCAGGCGGACGAGAGGATGACCGAGCACAATCGAGCCATCGACGCCGAGCGTGGCCTGCTCGCGCAGCGGGTGGCCGAGGCCACGCGGGACCTGCAGGCCGCCAACGGCGACCTCGAGCGGGCCAAGTCGGACGCCGAGCAGGCCAGCCGAGCCAAGTCGGCGTTCCTGGCCGCGATGAGCCATGAGATCCGAACCCCGATGAATGGGGTCGTCGGCATGGTCGAGGTGCTTGCGCGAGGGGAGCTCGCGCCGCACCAGACCAACATCGTCCGGACCATCTGCGATTCCGCGTTCTCGTTGCTCCGCGTCGTGGACGACATCCTCGATTTCTCCAAGATCGAGGCGGGACGGTTGGAATTGGAGCGCGCTCCGGTTTCCGTGCTGGAGGTGGTCGAGGCGGTGTCCGCGTCGCTCGTGCCCCTGGCCGAGTCCAAGGGCGTCGACCTGTACCTGTTCGTCGGGCCCTCGGTGCCGGTCGCGATCTGGACCGACGTCACGCGGCTGCGGCAGATCCTGAACAATCTGATCGGAAACGCCATCAAGTTCAGCGGCAGCGGCGCCGAGCGGGGGCGTGTGGCAGTCCGTGTCGAGGTCCGGGAGGACAAGCCGGCACGGCTCGTCCTGCAGGTCTCCGACAACGGCATCGGCATGTCACCCGCGATGCAGGCGCAGCTCTTCGAGCCCTTTTTCCAGGGGGAGCTCTCCACCACGCGGCGCTTCGGAGGGACGGGGCTCGGACTGGTCATCTGCAAGCGCATCGTGGAGGTGATGCAAGGCGAGATCACGGTGAAGAGCGCCCCTGGCGCCGGGTCCGTCTTCACCGTGAGCCTGCCGATCGAGAGCGCGGTCGGCCAGGGCGCGGAGCCGTTCCCCGAGCTCCCCAACCTGGACTGCATCCTCCTGGAAGACTCCGAGATCTCCGTGGACGATCTACAGATCTACCTCGAATCGGCGGGCGCGCGCGTACACCGGGCTTCCGGGCAGGACGACGCGGCGAGGCAGGCGGCGACTCTCCCGCGGGCGGTCGTGATCCATGACGTAGGTCGCGTGCGCCCCTCCGCGGACGAGCTCCATGCCGTGTTCCCCGCGTCCCTGGACACCGGTCACCTGCTGATTGCCCGCGGAAGTCGCGTGCCGCTCCAGGTAGAGGCCGGCGTGGTCACGGTCGACGGCAACGCCCTGCGACGAGGCCCGTTCCTGCGCGCGGTCGCGGTGGCCGCGGGGCGCGCCTCACCCGAGGTCGTGCAGGAGGCGGGAGACTGGCGGCTGGACGAAGGCGCCGCTTCGCCGGACATCGCAGTCGCCCGGGCCGAGGGCCGCCTCATCCTCGTCGCCGAGGACGACCTGGTGAACCAGAAGGTCATCCTGTATCAGCTGGCGCTCCTCGGCCATACGGCGGAGCTCGCCGGTGACGGCGCCGAGGCGCTGCGCTTGTGGCGGGAGGGGAGCTACGGGCTCCTGTTCACCGATCTCCACATGCCCGAGATGGACGGATACGAGCTCGCGACCGCCATTCGCCGCGAGGAGGGAGGGGCGCCGCCGATGCCGATCCTGGCGCTCACGGCGAACGCGCTCCGCGGGGAGGAGACCCGGGCGCTCGCGATCGGGATGCAGGCGTACTTGACCAAGCCGGTTCGGCTCGAGGCGCTACGTGCCGTGTTGGACCGGTGGTTGCCGTCCGCTTCCGGTCCGGGGGCGTCGCCGCCCGAGCGGGCGGACGTGGTGGCGCCCACCGTCCGTCACCCCGTGGACGTCGACGTGCTGCGCGCCCTGGTCGGCGGCGACGAGGCGACGGTACGCGATCTGCTGTCCGAGTACCTGGTCGCCGCTCGTCTCTCCGATGCCGAGCTCCAATTGGGGCTCGCGGCGGACGATGTACGGAGCGTCGCGTCCACCGCGCACAAGCTCAAGTCCGCCTCTCGGTCGGTCGGGGCGATTCCACTGGCCGACGCGTGCGTCGCGCTCGAAAACGCGTGCGCTTCCCGACACAACGCCGGGATCCAGCGCTGGGTGGCGCTGATCCGGGTGTTGCTCGCGGAGGTCGGGAAGGCCATCACCTCGTTCTTGAACACACCATGAACCCCCATCCCCGCACACGATTGGATTCCGATGGCCGGAGGCTCCAGATGAAAATATTGATCGTGGACGACGAGCCGTTTGCGCTGAAGCTGGTGGTGCGGCAGTTGGCCACCAAGGGGTTCACGGACGTGGTCCCGTGTCAGCGCGCTTTGGACGCGCTGGCCGTGCTCGCGGCCGATGGCGACGCGATCGAGCTGGTCATCTGCGATCTACAGATGCCCGACATGGATGGCGTGCAGCTCGTGCGACACCTCGCCGAGATCGCATATGGCGGGAGTCTCGTGCTGATCAGCGGCGAGGACGGGCGAATACTCGAAACTGCGGCCAGACTTGCCCGGGCCCACCAGCTCCAGTTGATCGGGGCGTTGCACAAGCCCGTCACGGCGGACCAATTCACGAGGGTGCTGGAACGTCATCGGTCGCGGATGCCGCCGATTCGCACGGCCCGCCCGAAGGTGTACGGACGGGACGAACTGCATCGTGGGATTGCGGCGGGGGAGCTCGTCAACCACTACCAACCGAAGGTACATGTCGCCTCGGGTGCGGTGCTGGGCGTCGAGAGCCTGGTGCGCTGGCAGCACCCACAGGACGGCCTGGTTCTTCCAGACCAGTTCGTAGACACCGCGGAGCAGCACGGGCTCATCGACGCGCTCACCAGCTCGGTGCTGACCGCGGCGCTGCGGCAGGCCCGTGTGTGGCGCGACGATGGCCTCGACCTCGACATGGCGGTCAACGTCTCGATGGACAACCTCGCCAACCTGCAGTTTCCCGAGCTCGTCGCGGGTGTCGCCCAGGCGGAGGGGGTCCCGCTGACCCAGCTCGTGATCGAGGTGACCGAGAGCCGGCTGATGCCCGATGCGCGCGCACCGTTGGACATCCTCACGCGCCTCCGGTTGAAGCGCGTGCAGCTCTCCGTGGACGATTTCGGGACCGGGCACTCCTCCCTCGCCCAGCTCCGCGACTTCCCCTTCGACGAGCTCAAGATCGACCGTACCTTCGTCCACGGCGCATGCCGCGACCCCTCGCTCCGCGCGATCTTCGACGCGAGCCGCCGGATGGCTCGGGACCTGGGAATGAAGGTCGTCGCGGAGGGGGTCGAGGACCGTGCCGATTGGGATCTCCTGCGCGCGACCGACTGCGACATGGCACAGGGCAACTTCATCGCAGCGCCGATGCCGGCGTCCGAGTTCGACCGCTGGGTTGCGAGTTGGGACGGGCAACGGAAGGGGCTTTTCTCGTATTAGGAGCGTTCGGTCCCGGCCAGGAAACGTGCGGCGACGACCACTGCCCATGCCAGCGCTCCGGCCACGAGCGCCGCGCTCACGATGCGCCAGCCCTGCCGTATCGTGCCACCACCCAGGGTGTTTTGGGGATCTCCCAACTGATAGTGCCCGGGCTTCTCCAGACGAACGCCCAGCAATCCTGCCATCGCCGCCATCGGCCACCCGGCGTTGGGGCTCTCCGTCTTCGTCGCGTCGCGTCGCATCACTCGCCATCCGCCGCGCACATCGGCGCCCACGAGCCCCCCGCCCACCAGCAGGAGCAGCGCGGTCAGCCGGGCCGGCACGAGGTTCAGCGCATCGTCCAGCCGCGCGGCGGCCTTGCCCAGCCACTCGTAGCGGCCGTGGTAGCCGATCATGGAGTCCATCGTGTTGGCGGCGCGGTAGAACACGATGCCCGGCAGCCCCAGCAGCGCGTACCAGAACAGCGGGGCGACGATGCTGTCCGACGCGTTCTCCGCGAGCGATTCCGTGGCACCGGCGATGAGCTCCGGAAACACGAGCGTCGAAGGATCCCGGCTGCACAAGCTTCGTAGCCCCTCGCGCGCTCCGGCCAGGTCATCCGCCTCCACCGCGTCCGCCACGACCGCCCCCGCCCTTCCGAGCGCGCGGATCGCGAAGCACCCCTTCAGCAGCAGCGCCCCGCCGATCACGTCGAGCACGGGCACCCGGGAGACCCCCCACCCGACGGCCGCGAACAGGAGGGGGATGAGGAGCGCCATGCCGAGCCCGTAGACGAACTGACCTCGCACGGGAGCCCGCGCCTCGGCCGCGCGGATGACCGTCCCGATCCAGACCACCGGGTGCCATCGGTTCGGGTACTCGCCGACCCAGCGGTCGAGCGCGAGCGCGAGGATCAGGACGAGAGCGTGCACGCGAGCGCCTCCGCGAGCCGGGTGTTCTCGGCGGGGGTGCGCACGGCGACCCGCACGTGTCGGGTGTCGAGCCCGGCGAAGTTCGAGGCGTCACGGACGAGGACGCCGTGGTCGCGCAACGCACGGAGCCGGAGCTCCGGCCCGCGAGGCGCGGACAGCGTGAGCAGCAGGAAGTTGGCGCCCCCCGCGACCTCCCCGAAGCGTCCGAGCTCCTTCGCCAGGGTCGTGCGCCATGCATCGAGGGGGATGCGACGAGGCCAGTCCCAGCTCTGAAGGCACGCGAGGCCGGCGGCGAGGGCGGGGCCGTTCACGGTCCACGTCGGCACCGATCGCGGGTCGATCCCCGTGGCCCAGCCGAGGCGCAGCCCGGGGATCCCGAACGTCTTGGTCAGGCTCGTCACGACGACGACGTCGTCGAGCCCGACGCAGCTCGGCGCATCGGTGAACCCGAGGAACGACTCGTCGACGACGACGCGCACGCCCGGGCGACGCAGGGCGGCCACCTCGGCGACGGACGGCAGGTGGCCGTCGGGGTTGTTGGGCCGGCCCACGACGATCGCGTCGCCCGGCTCGGCCTCGTCTCCCCAGCACACCTCAGCCGGCCAGGCGGCTTCGGCGTAGCCCAGGTACGACGGCGCGCGGACCCAGACGCGGCGGCACCCGGCCACGGCCGCCCGCAGGAGCTCGGTCGCGCCGTTTCCGAGCACGACCTCGGCGCCCAGCCGCTCGGACAGGAGGCTGCGCAGGGGCTCGGCCCGGGGGGAGGGATACCGGCCGCTGTCCGCGACGGCCGCGCGCGCGGCGTCCAGCACCGCGGGAGGCGCTCCGAGGGGGTGGATGTTCGCGGAAAAATCGAGGACCGTGGCGGGATCGCGACCACACTCGGCGGCCGCGCGCAGGACGTCCCCTCCATGAACGGGCGGCGGCTCGGGCAGGGGCATTCGGCACCGGTGGGGGGCGTCTTGATGGCCCGTCCTCCGCCGGCGCGCAAGGTCGAAGAAAATGGATCGGCCTCCGACCGTCACTCTCTCAGACTCGACCTCGACGGTCTCTTGCGCGCGCCGCCAGGGTGCGGTATCCACGCCGCGCAACTTCTGGTCGGTGGGAATCCGGTGAGAACCCGGAACAGGCCCGCTACCGTGATCGGTCATGCCCCTCCACAGCGTCCTCGGACGTGGGCCACTGGGTGAAAACCTGGGAAGGCGGAGGGGATAAAGGCCGTAAGTCGGGAGACCCCGACCGGAGGTGGGCGCAACCTTCCCCGGTGTCGGGATGACCGCGTCCGCCGCCTCAGTCCTCGCCTCCGGGTCGAGCGCCTGAGCTCGTCGGTCGCGTCACTCTTCACGGAGCGGCGGGGGCGAGTGCGCGGCGGACCCGTTCCTGACGTCGGGACCTCTCAACGAGGCTCCCCCCCGTGCAACGCTCCCGACCCGACGGATCCGCCTCCCAAAAGAGGCCACTGCGCACCGGCTACACCACCGGGGCGAACGCCTGCGCGGCGGTGTGCGCGGCGACGCGGGTGCTCGTCGGGGCGGGGCTCGAGCCCTGGGAGGGCCCCCTCCCGGAGCTGACGGCCGATCGCTACGACACCCTCGCCGGCTCGGTGCTCATCACCCTCCCGAACGGCGATCGGGTCCGCTTCCCGGTGCGCGTGGCCGAGCGCCGCGGCGACATCGGGTACGCCGCGGTGATCAAGGACGGGGGCGACGACCCCGACTGCACCCACCGCGCCGAGCTCTGGGCCCAGGTCCGCCTCCGCGACGACGGCAGGATCGAGCTGCTGGGCGGCGAGGGCGTGGGCGTCGTGACCAAGCCGGGGCTCGGCCTGCCGGTGGGCGGCCCGGCGATCAACGACGGCCCGCGGCTGAACATCCTCGACGAGGTCGCCAGGTTGACGCCCCACGGCGCCGACATCACGCTCGGCATCACCAACGGCGAGGAGCTGGCGACGAAGACGCTGAACGCGCGGCTCGGCATCCTCGGCGGGCTCTCGATCCTCGGCACCACCGGCATCGTCCACCCGTACTCGACCGCCGCGTTCCGGGCCTCGGTCGCCCAGGGCATCGACGTGGCCCACAACCAGGGCGCGGACCACGTGGTGCTCACCACGGGCGGCCGCTCCGAGCGCTTCGCGATGGAGCTGCTGCCGCACCTGCCCGAGCCGGCGTTCGTCCAGATGGGGGACTTCATCGGGTTTGCGCTCGACCACGCGGTCCGGGTCGGGATGCGCGCCGCCACCATCGTCGGGATGATCGGCAAGCTCTCGAAGATGGCCGACGGGCGGACGATGACGCACGCGGCCGCCTCCGAGGTCAACACCGCGCTGCTCGGCGAGGTCGCCCGCGGGGTGGGCGCCGACGACGCGTTGTGCGCCGCGATCGCCGCCGGCAACACCGGCCGCCACGTGCAGGAGCTGGTGGTCGCCGCGGGGCTGGACGGCTTCTTCGACGCCCTGTGCGAGCGGGTCTCCATCGTGCTCTCCGCTCACCTGAAGGGGCCGATGCGGGTCGAGGTGTTCCTCGTCGACTTCAGCGGCCCCGCGCTCGGGAGGTTTCTCCATGAATGATCTGCGCCAGATGACCGCGCTCGGCCGCGCCATCGAGGACGACAGCTTCGCGATCATCGACCGCGAGGCCGGGCCGCACGACCACGACCGCGCCGAGTGGGAGGTGGTCCGTCGCATCATCCACGCCACCGCGGACTTCGAGTTCAAGTGGACGACGCGCTTCGGGAACGACGCGGTAGCCCGCGGATGCGCGGCCCTGCGCGCCGGCGCGCCGATCATCGCGGACGTGAAGATGATCGTCGTGGGGCTGAACGCGGCCCGACTCGCGTCGTTCGGCTGCACGCCGCACACCTTCATCGACGACGAGGACGTGATCGCCCGCGCCAAGGCCGGCGCGACCACCCGCGCTGTGGAGTCCATGCGGGAGGCGCACGCCCGGGGGCTGATCGAAGGCGGCGTCGTCGTGATCGGGAACGCCCCGACCGCGCTCCTCGAGATCGTCCGCCTCCATCGCGAAGAAGGGGTGACCCCCGCCCTGGTTCTCGGCATGCCGGTGGGTTTTGTGAACGCGGTGGAATCGAAGGAGGCGATCATGGAGACGGCGATCCCATACGTCGTCACGCGCGGGCGCAAGGGCGGCTCGACGATCACGGTGGCGGCGCTGCACGCGTTCATGCACATCGCGACGGGGGACCTCCGATGACGCCGACGATCACCGCGCCGATGATCACCGTCGTGGGTGTCGGCATCGGGGGACAGCTCACCCCGCAGGCGCGTGAGGCGATCGCCGCCGCGGAGCTGCTGATCGGCGGGACGCGCCTGCTCGAGCAGGTCGAGAGCTGTGCCGTTCCCGGACGCACGGAGCGCTTCGATCTGACGGGCCGCATGGCCGAGGTGCGCCCCCTGCTCACCGCGAACACCGCCCGGCGCTGCGTCGTGCTCGCCTCGGGCGATCCGCTGTTCTTCGGGATCGGCGGCTTCCTCTGCCGCCACTTCCCCGCGGTCCTGGTGATCTCCGCGCCGTCGTCGGTGGCCGAGGCCTTCGCGCGGATCGGTCTCGCGTGGGAGGACGCCGAAGTGCTCTCCGGGCACGGGCGCCCCATGCCGGATGTCGCCGCCGCGCTCGATCGCAGCGGCAAGGTCGCGGTGCTCACCGACGCGACGAACACGCCCGCCGCGATCGGTCACGTGCTCGGCGATCGCGACGGGGATGCCTGGGTGTGCGAGCGGCTGGGAGAGGACGAGCAGATCCGCAAGGTGTCGATCCGGGACCTCGCGAAGCTCGAGGCCGATCCGCTCAACGTCGTCGTGCTCCTCGCCCCGAAGCGCCCGCGCCGGACCATCCCCCACACCGCCGACGACGCCTTCGAGAAGAAGATGCCGAAGAAGGGGCTCATCACGAAGCGCGAGGTCCGCACCCTCTCGCTCGCCGCGTTGGGCCTGCGGGTGGGGGATGTCGCCTGGGACATCGGCGCGGGCAGCGGATCCGTCGCGATCGAGATGGCGCTGCTCGGCGCCTCCCGCGTGTTCGCCGTGGAGAAGAACGAGGACGCATGCGAGATCATCCGGCTGAACGTCGCTGCCTTCGCGACGCCGCAGGTCGAGGTCGTGCACGCCAAGGCGCCCGAGGGGCTGGACGCCCTGCCCGATCCCGACCGTGTCTTCGTGGGTGGATCGGGCGGGAACATGGGGGAGCTGGTGCACCTGCTCCTCGGTCGGCTGCGCCCCGGCGGGGGGCTGGTCGTCAACGCCGCCACCATCGAGAACCTCGCCGATTGCGTGAGCGCGCTCAAGGCCGCCGGCGCGACCTGGTCCGTGACACATGTATCGGTGTGTCGCTCCAGCCCGATCCTCGATCTCACACGCTTCGAAGCCCTGAACCCCGTGTGGATCGTTGAGGCTTCCCGATGAGCGAGGTCAAGATCGGACGCTTCTACGGCCTCGGCGTCGGCCCCGGCGCGCCGGATCTGCTCACCCTGCGCGCGCATCGCATCCTCACGACGATCCCGGTCGTCGTCTACCCGGCGTGCAAGCCGGGGGCATCGTCCTACGCCTGGCGGATCGTCCGGGAGCACATCCCCGAGGCCACACGTCGGCTGGCACAAGTGTTCCCGATGTCGCGGGACTGGGCCTCGCTCATCCCGGTGTGGCGGGAGAACGCCCGCGAGATCGCGGCGGAGCTGCGCGCCGGCAACGATGTCGCCTTCGTCACCGAGGGCGATCCCATGCTGTTCAGCACGTTCCTGCACGTGTGGGAGCTGCTCCGCGCGGAGGCCCCCGAGGTGGAGGTCGAGGTCGTGCCCGGCGTGTCGAGCATGTGCGCCGCCGCCGCGCTCACCGGGATCGCCCTCGGCCAGGGGGACCAGCGCATCGCGGTCATCCCGGCGACGTGGCACGAGGACGCGCTCCGGGACGCGCTGGTCGAGTGGGACGTGGTCGTGCTGATGAAGGTGGCGCGGGTCCTCCCGAGGGTCATCGACCTGCTCAAGGAGCTCGGCCGCTACGACCACGCGGCGCTCGTGTCCCGCGGGTCCTCCGAGCAGCAGATCGTCACGCGCGACCTGGAGAAGTTCCGGGATCGCCGGCTCAACTACCTGACGACGGTGCTCGTGGGGCGCCCCCTTGCCTTCGTGGAGGGTCTACTGGTCGAGAGCCTCCAGGCAACGATCGAAGAGGAGGAAGCGTCATGAAGCCCGGCACCGTGTATTTCGTGGGCGCGGGCCCGGGCGATCCCGAGCTCATCACGGTCAAGGGCCGCCGCCTGCTCGACGCCGCCGACTACGTCCTCTTCACCGGGTCGCTGGTGCCCGACGTGATGTTCGCGGGCCTCCGTGCCGTCATCGAGGACAGCAAGGGCATCGATCTGGACGAGATGGAGCGCCGGTTGGTGACCCACGCCCGCGCCGGCGAGCGCGTCGTGCGCGCCCACACCGGCGACCCGAGCGTGTACGGCGCCATCCACGAGCAGATCGTGCGGCTCGAGCGAGCCGGCGTGCCGTGGGAGGTCGTCCCGGGCGTCACCTCGGCGTTCGCGGCGGCCGCGGCGCTGGGGGCGGAGCTCACCATCCCCGAGCTCACCCAGACCGTGATCCTCACCCGCGTCGAGGGCCGGACCTCGATGCCGCCGGGGGAGAAGCTGGCCGACCTGGCCGGGCACGGCACCCTCTGCCTGTACCTGTCCGCGACGCTCACCGACAAGCTGGCCCGTGAGCTCATCGGCGCGGGCATGCCCGAGACCACGCCCGTCGCGATCGTGCAGTACGCGTCGATGCCGCAGCAGCGGATCCTCCGCGGCACGCTCGCGACGATCGCCGCCCAGGTGCGCGAGGCCCGGATGCGCGAGCAGGCGATGGTCCTGGTCGGCCCGGCCCTGGATCCCGAGCTGCGGTTTCGCGGCGGCCACGAGAGCCGCCTGTACGCCTCCGACTTCTCCCATCGCTTCCGCAAGGCGACGCCCGCCGAACCCCACCAAGACGCGCCCCAAGACGCCCCCAAGGAAGAGACCCCATGACCGCTCCCACGCGAGGCAAGCTTCTCCTCATCGGGTTCGGCCCCGGCGCCGACGCACACCTGACCTTCCGCGCCCGCGACGCGATCGCCGAGGCGCAGGTGGTCATCGGGTACGTCACCTACATCAAGCTCATCGAAGACCTGCTCGAGGGGAAGGAGGTCCACAAGAAGGGGATGAGCGAGGAGCTGGACCGCGTCCACCTCGCGTACGACATGGCGCGCGCGGGGAAGATCGTCGCGCTGGTCTCGTCGGGAGACGCGGGCGTGTACGGGATGGCCGGGCCGACGATGGAGGTCCTCGCCGAGCGCGGTTGGCTGGGAGACGAGGATCCGGAGGTCGAGGTCGAGGTGGTGCCCGGCGTCACTGCCGTGAACGCCGTGGCCTCGCTCGTGGGCGCGCCGCTCACCCACGACTTCTGCACGATCTCCCTCTCGGATCTGCTGACCCCGTGGCCGGTGATCCAGCGCCGGGTGCGTGCCGCCGCCGAAGGTGACTTCGTCGTGGCGCTCTACAATCCCCAGTCGAAGCGTCGTGACTGGCAGCTCGCCGCCACGCGGGATCTGCTGCTGGCACATCGCGCGCCGAGCACCCCCGTCGCGATCGTGAAGAGCGCCTACCGGGACCGTCAGAGCGTCGTGTTGACCGACCTCGAGCACGTCTGCGACTTCGAGGTGGGGATGCTCACCACCATCCTCGTGGGCAACTCGAACACCTACGTGGCGGCCGGCAAGATGATCACGCCGCGGGGGTACACGAACAAGTACGACCTCGCGACGACCGAGCTCAAGCCGGGGCAGAAGCCGCTCCGGTCGCTGGTGCTCGACAACGAGGGCCGCCCGGTAGGCGGGGGCTCCGTATGAGCCTCACCTCCGGCCTCGACGACATCGCGGTCCTGTCGGTCACCCGGCAGGGCGTCGCGCTCGCGCGCCGCCTGGAGGCTTCGCTCCCGGCGAAGCTCACCGTGTACGTCACGGCGAAGTACGCCGAGGGCGCCCCCGAGCACTACGTCCGATTCCAGGACAAGCTCCAGCCCATCGTCGATGCGGCCTGGGGCAAGCACGAGGCGCTGATCTTCATCGGCGCGGCCGGCATCGCCGTGCGGATGATCGCGCCGCACGTCATCGACAAGCGCTTCGATCCGGGCGTGGTTGTCATGGACATCCAAGGCCGCTTCGCGATCGCGCTGTGCTCCGGGCACCTGGGCGGGGCCAACGAGCTGGCGCGTCTGATCGGGGACGCGGTCGGAGCTATTCCGGTGATCACCACCGGCACGGACGTGAACGAGACGCTCGCCCCCGACGTGCTCGCGAAGCAGATCGGCGCCGACGTCGAGAATTGGGACGCGCTCAAGGTGGTCTCCGGCGCCCTCGTCGACTCCCGACGTGTGGGTGTGTTGACCGATGTATCACTCACCGACATCGCGAAGTACGCGGCGAAGAACGTGCATGTCACTGACACACTCGACGGCTTCGACGCCGGGATCGGCGTGACACATCGGGTGATACATACCGATACACCGACGATCTGGCTGCGCCCGAAGGTGCTCGTGGTCGGTATCGGGTGCAACAGCGGCACGACCGAAGCGGAGATCGCGCAGGAGGTGGACGCCGTGCTCGGCGAGGCCGGTCTCTCTCCCCGTTCGGTGCGGGCGCTCGCGACGATCACGCTCAAGCAGGACGAGCCGGGGCTCGTCGCCTTTGCCCGGGCGCGGGGCGTTCCGCTCCTGGCCGTCGACGCGCGGACGATCAACGAGGAGGCGCCTCCCTTCGCGCGATCCGAGGCGGTGTTCCGGCATGTCGGCGTGTACGGCGTGTCGGAGCCCGCGGCGATGCTGGCAGCCGGGGCCCAGCGTTGCCTCGTCACCAAGCAGAAGCGCGGCAACGTCACGGTCGCGGTCGCCCTGGTGCCACGATGAGGGAGACCCCGAACGCGTCCGTGCGCCCCCCGGATCCGAAGGCGCGGGTGGTCGCGGAGAACAAGGAACGCGTCGGCCTGGTCCTGGTCCACACGGGCGACGGGAAGGGCAAGAGCACCTCCGCGTTCGGACTCGCGCTGCGCGCCGTCGGGCACGACCTTCGGGTCCACATCGTGCAGTTCATCAAGGGCTCGCGCACGTACGGCGAGCTGCGGTCGCTCGAGCGGCTCGGCGTCCCGGTCGAGCGCGCCGGGGAGGGCTTCACCTGGGAGGTGCGCTCCGACGAGCGGCAGCGTGAGCTCGCCAGCTGGGGGATGGAACGCGCGCGCGCGGCGGTGGCGTCCGGCGTGGACGTGCTCGTGCTCGACGAGGTGAACATCGCCCTCGGCAAGGGCTTCTTCCCCATCGACGAGTTCCTGGCCTTCCTCGCCGAACGGCCGCCCGGGATGCACGTGGTCTGCACCGGTCGCTACGCCCCCGAGGCGCTGCTCGCAGCGGCCGATCTCGTGACCCGCCACGAGCTGGTGAAGCACCCGTATCAACGCGGCATCCGGGCGCAGCCGGGCGTGGAGTTCTGATGCAGGCGCTCCTCGATCTGCTCGACGCAGGAGGCCTCTCGCTCGGCGCGGCGTCCGCCCGCCTCGGGCTCTCCGAGGGCCAGGCGCTCGCGATGCTGGTGGGCGCGGGGCGGACCGTGCGGATCGACGGCGCGGTGGCGCTGGCGGCGGTGCGCACGTGGGGGCGGATCCGGGTGATCCTCCGGTCGCGGAGCTGCGTGGCCGAGGTGATGAGTGACCTGGGTGCGGTGCGCGAGTCGGGCGTCTGGTGGAACGACGAGGACGAACGGGTGCACCTGCACCTCAACGTCGGGGATGTCGCCACGGCCTTCGTCACGACGAAAGCAGGGCATGCGAGCGGACGCGCGGTGCGGACGGTCGCGTTCGTCGACACCGCCGGCGAGGTGCTGTTCAAGGTCATGGTCCCGAAGGAGCGTCCAGAGCTCATCCCCGCCTTCAACGCCCTCAAGGACATCCCATGATCCCGACCGTACTCGTCGCCGCCCCGTCTTCCGGCTCGGGCAAGACGACGGTGGTTTGCGCCCTCGCCGCCGCGCTTCGCGCCCGAGGCCTCGACGTCCGTACGTTCAAGGCCGGCCCCGACTACCTCGATCCCACCTGGCATCGCGTCGTGACCGGGCGGACGTCGCGCAACCTCGACGGCTGGATGACCGGCCGCGACGGGGTCCTCGCCTCGTTCGCACGGGGCGCCCCCGGCGGCAAGGACGGCGGCGACATCGCGCTCATCGAGGGCGTGATGGGGCTCTTCGACGGGCGCTCGCCGCGCAGCCTCGAAGGGTCCGGCGCGGAGCTCGCGAAGTGGCTGAACGTGCCGGTGGTGGTCGTCGTGGACGCCGGCGGCATGGCGCGCACCGCCGCCGCCGTGGTCGCGGGGCTGGCGGGGTACGAGCCGGGCGTCGACGTCACCGGGGTGATCTTCAACCGGGTCGGGAGCCCGGGCCACGGCTCGCTGCTCGCCGAAGCGATGGAGACCGTGCCGTCGGTGCGTTGTATCGGCTCCCTCGGGCGTCGCGAGGACCTCGCCGTTCCCGAGCGCCACCTGGGCCTGGTGACCGGAGACACCGCGGCGCGTCCGGGCTGGGCGGAGGACCTCGCGGCGTGGGCCGGGGCCCTCGATCTCGACGCGCTGCTCGCGATGGCGCGCGTGCCCGTGGTGCCGGCGTTCTCCCCGCCGTCCGCGGTGGGCCGGGTCCGGATCGGCCTCGCCCACGACGCCGCGTTCCACTTCTACTACGAGGACAACCTCGATCTGTTGCGGGAGGCCGGCGCGGAGCTCGTGCCCTTCTCGCCCCTCGCCGATTCCGCGCTTCCCGCCGACCTCGACGGCCTGTACCTCGGCGGTGGCTACCCCGAGGAGCACCGCGACGTGCTCTCGGCGAATGTGTCGATGCGTCACGCGATCCGGGCGTTCCCCGGGATGATCTACGCCGAGTGCGGCGGGCTCATGTACCTCGGTGACACATTGGACGGGGCGCCGATGTGTCAGGTGCTGCCCGTGCAGACGCGCATGACCGGTCGGCTGCGCACGCTGGGGTACCGCGAGGTCACCACGACGGCCGCCACGCCGCTCGGGCCCGCGGGTACGGTGTTTCGGGGACACGAGTTTCACTACTCGGAGCTCGCCGCGCCGCCGGCGCTCACGCCCGCCTTTCGGATGACCGGTCGGGGAGGGGAGGGGGTCGAGGGCTGGGCGAAGGGGAACGTGCTCGGCAGCTACGTCCACGCTCACTTCGGCTCCAACCCCGCGCTCGCGACGAACCTGGTGGCCGCATGCAAGCGCTGATGGTCCAGGGCACCGGCAGCGGCGTCGGGAAGTCCTGGCTCTGTACCGCGCTCTGCCGCCTCGCCGCGCGGCGGGGGCTGCGGGTCGTCCCGTTCAAGGCCCAGAACATGAGCAACAACGCCGCCCCGGCGCGCATGCTCGACGGTGGCTGGGGCGAGATCGGGCGTGCGCAGGCCGCGCAAGCCTTCGCCTGCGGGCAGGAGCCGCACGTCGACATGAACCCGATCCTGCTCAAGCCGGTCAGCGAGCGAGGCTCGGAGGTCGTCGTCTCTGGCCGATCCGTAGGGACGATGCTGGCGCGGGACTATCGGGCCCGCCGCGCCGAGTGGTGGGAGGCGGTGACCGGGGCCTATGCCCGACTGGACGCCGATCTCGTGATCATCGAGGGCGCCGGCTCTCCCGCGGAGATCAACCTGCGGGCGGGCGATCTCGTGAACATGACGATGGCCCACCACGCGGACGCCCCAGTGCTGCTGGTGGGGGACATCGATCGCGGCGGCGTGTTCGCCGCTCTGTACGGCACGCTCGCGCTGCTCGACGAGGCCGACCGGGCGCGGGTCCGCGGCCTCCTCATCAACCGCTTCCGCGGCGACCCGGAGATCCTGCGTCCCGGCATCGCCCCGTTCGAGGCGCGGGTCGGGCTGCCGGTCCGCGGCGTCGTGCCCTACCGCCCCGACATCGCGATCGAGGAGGAGGACAGCCAGGACATCCGCTCCTCGGTAGGCACCGTGGACATCTGCGTGCTGCGCCTCCCGACCGTGGCGAACTTCACCGACCTCGGCGCGCTGGCCCGTGAGCCCGGCGTGGGCGTCCGCTACGAGATCGACGCCGAGCGCGTCGGTACTTCGGATCTGCTCGTTTTGCCTGGAAGCCGAGACACCGAGGCGGACATGCGGTGGATGCGGGCGCGCGGCCTCGATCGGGTGGTCCTCGCCGCGGCGGCACGGCAGACCCCGATTCTCGGCCTCTGCGGGGGCCTCCAGATGCTCGGTAGGCGGCTCGGCGACCAGGCTGGGCTCGATCTCCTGCCGGTCGAGACCGCCTACGCCGAAGAGAAGCGCGTCCGGCCGGTGGCGGGGCTCACGTGCGCGGGCTGGCTGCTCCCCGCGGGGCTGACGGTCGAGGGCTACGAGATCCACCATGGGCGCACCGCGTCCGTCTCGCCGCTCGTGCACCTGAAAACGCCGGATGGCGCGCCCGACGGCGCCATCCAGGGCCTCGTCGCGGGCACCTACCTCCACGGCCTGCTCGACAGCGCTCCGGTTCGGCAGGCGCTGGTCGCGGCGCTTCGGGTCCGCCGCGGGCTCGACTCGGCCGCCCCCTCGCCCGAGCGGGATCGCCTCGCTGCGTGCGACGCCGCGGCGGACCTGGTCGAGCGCCATGTCGACCTCACCGGGCTCCTCCCAGCTGCGAAAGTCTCGGGCGGGAGGGCCGCATGAGGGTCCTCGCGCTCCTCGGCCACGGCTCCCGCAAGAGCGACGGAAATGCCGAGATCCACACCCTCGCCGCGCGCCTCCCGGGGAGCGTGACGGTCGGCTTCATCGAGCTGGCGACCCCGAGCGCGGAGCAGGCGTTGGACGCGGCCGTCGCCGCCGGCGCCGACGAGGTCGTCGCAATCCCGGCCGTGCTCCTCGCCGCCGCGCACGCCAAGAACGACGTCCCGCTCGCCATCGCCCGGGCCCGTCTCCGGCATCCCGGCGTGCGCTTCTTCGCCGCGCGGCCGCTCGGGGTGCACCCGGGGATGGTGCGGGCGCTGGCCGATCGGTTCGCCGAGGCGCGGCAGGGCGCGCCCGAGGAGCCGCCCGAACGCACGACGGTCCTGCTCGTCGGCCGGGGATCGTCCGATCCCGACGCGAACGCCGACCTCCACAAGATCGCCCGGCTCTTTGCCGAGCGTCGCGGCCTGCTCGACGTCGAGGTCGCCTACGTCGGCGTGACCACCCCCAACATCGAAGACGCCCTGGTCGCGCTGCTGGCTCGCCGCCCGCGCGCGCTCGTGGTGCTCCCGTACCTGCTCTACCCGGGCGTGCTCGCCGACCGCCTCCGCGCCCAGATCGCGGAGTTCGCGGTGCTCCATCCGCGCCTCTCCGTCGCGATGGCGGGCCCGGTCGGAACGCACCCCGCGATCGTGGACGTGCTGCTGGAGCGGGTCGAAGAGGCGGTCGCCGGGACGGGCGGCATGGCCTGTGACGCGTGCAAGTACCGCGTGCCGCTCGAGGGCTTCGCCCAGGACCTCGGCGGCACCCAGGCGCTGCGCAAGGCCGCGGCGCACCTGACCCTTCCGGTCGATGCCCCCACGCACAGCCACGTCCCGCCGAAGCGCCACGTGCTGGTCTGTGTCAACCGCGACTGCGCCGACCGCGGCAGCGTCAACGTCCTCCTCGCCCTGCGCTCCCGCCTGCGGGACGCCGGGTTGGATCGCGCCGTCCGCACCACGAGGGTGATGTGCATGGGCCGATGTGGCGAGGGGCCGGTCGTCGCCGTGTACCCCGACGGCGTCTGGTACCGGCGCGTCACGATGGACGATGTCCCCGAGCTCTTCACCTCCCACCTCGTCGAGGACCGGCCCGTCGGCCGGCTCATCGACCTTGTCCTCGGATGAAAACCATGGCTTGCCACGAGATCGCCGCCCTTCGCATTTCCCTCCACACCCTGCTCGGCACCCGTCCCGCCGCGGAGCTCACCCACGAGATCGCCGAGGTCGGCCCGCTCCTCGAGGTCGACGGCCCGCTCCGCCGCCTGTCCGAAGCGCGTGACTTCGCCGCCATCCGTCGGGCCCTCGAGGCCTCGGCGAGCGAGCTGGAGGCCCGCGTCACCGCGATGTCGACCGACGATCCCCTGCTGGGCTACCACCGCGCCCTCGTCGTGACCGTGCGCGGCGTGCTTCGCGACGTCGAGCGGACCGCGGCGCAGCTCGAGCGCTTCTACCTGGACATCGAGGACACGCACGATCTGTTGCACGAGGTGTTCCCGGG
Source organism: Pseudomonadota bacterium (assembly GCA_030685065.1). Taxonomy (GTDB): domain Bacteria; phylum Myxococcota_A; class UBA796; order UBA796; family SXON01; genus CAJBVW01. Next base: position 152,253 of record JAUXQH010000054.1, read on the forward strand.
CTCGGACGACCCGGGCTCGGACGAAGCTGGACCCGAGCATGTCTGAGGTCCGCACGGCCACGGTGCTCGAGGCAACCCCCGGCGAGCGGTTCCACACCGTCTACGCCGAGGCCGAGCTGCCCCTCGGGGCCCTCCCCGGCCAGTGGGGCGCGTTCCACACGGATCTGTCGAACCCGCTGAGGCCGGGGCAGACGCTGCGCCGGGCGTGGTCGTTCGCCGAGCTGGAGGGGGAGCGACGGTTTCGGCTGTTCGTGGCGACGGTAGGGCCGTCCACTCGGTGGCTTGCGGCGCAGGGAGCCGGAGTGACTCTCCGGTTCACCGGGCCCTGGGGCTCGCGCTTCAAGCTCGACGACGGCCAAGGCCCCGCTGCCTTCTTCGCCGCCGGATCGGGGATCTCGCCGCTCGGAGCGATGGTGGACGCCTGCCTCGCGCGCGGCCGGCAGGTTCGCCTGTGCTGGGAGACAGCCGAGCCGTCGATGCAAGCGCGGATCGACGGCTGGCGCGCGGCCGGCGTCGAGGTCGACGTGGGGCCTCGGTTGGCGCCCACCCCCACCGCGGCGACGTGGTGGCTCGCGGGGGACGGCCCGCGCCTCGACGAGGTCAACGACGTGTTGGGCGCGCCGCCCGAGCGCGTCGAGCGCTTCTACACCCCGCAGCCGAGCGCTCCATGAGCGGCGTGGTGGCGATCATCGGCGCCGGCCCCGGCGATCCGGGGCTCCTCACCGTGCGTGCGCGGGAGCTCCTGGATGGGGCAGAGGTGGTGGTCCACGACGCGCTCGTGTCGGCCGAGATCCTCCGCTCGATCCCGGCGCGCGTGGAGCGCGTCGACGTCGGAAAGCGGCGGGGAAAGCACCTCGCCGAGCAGGACGAGATCAACCAGACCCTCGTGCGGCTCGGGCGCGAGGGCAAGCGCGTGGTCCGGCTCAAGGGCGGGGATCCGCTCCTGTTCGGGCGGGGCGGCGAGGAGATGCTCGCGCTCAAGGAAGCCGGCATTCCCTACATCGTCGTCCCCGGGATCAGCTCGGCGCTGGCGGGGCCGGCGATGGCCGGGATCCCGGTCACGCACCGGACCATGGCGGCCGCCGTGACCATCGTGACCGGCCACGAGTGCGAGGCGCTGGTGCGGGATCCGCTGCGTTGGCGGGCGATGGTCGAGAGCGGCCACACCCTGGTCATCCTCATGGGGCTCAACAACCTCGAAGAGCTGGCGCGCCGGCTCATCGACGCGGGGCGGCCCGGCGACACCCCGGCCGCCGTCGTCCAGGAAGCCACGACTCCGCGCGAGCGGTTCGTGCACGGCACTCTGGCGGACATCGCCAGACGCGTGGCGGACGCCGGGATTGGCGCGCCCGCGACCATCGTGATCGGCGCCGTCGCCGGGCTTGCCGCGGAGCTCGCATGGCGGACATGAGCTTCGATCCCGCCGAGCGCGCCGCGGTGTACCGGGCGATCCACACCCGCCGAGACGTCCGCTCCTACCTCCCGGACGCGGTTCCCGGGGACGTACTTGCCCGGGTGCTCGACGCGGCCCATCACGCCCCGTCGGTCGGCTTCATGCAGCCGTGGAACTTCCTGCTCGTGGAGGATCCGCTCCTGCGGCGGAACGTCTACGACCACGTCCGTGCCTGCTCGATCGCGGCGGGCTCGACCTATGTCGACACCTCCGGAGCCGGTGGACCAGGCGATCGCGCCGCCACCTACGCCGCGCTCAAGCTGCAGGGCATCCTCGACGCGCCGCTCAACCTGATCGTGACCTGTGATCCCGATCGCGGCGGAAACGTGCTCGGCCGCCACACGATGCGTGAGACCGACGCCTACTCCACGTGCCTCGCCGTGCAGAACCTCTGGCTCGCCGCCCGCGCCGAGGGCCTCGGGGTGGGGTGGGTCAGCATCCTAAAGCCCGAGGCGATCCGCGGGATGTTCGGGATCCCCGAGCGGGTCCTCGTCATCGCCTACCTGACGCTCGGCTGGCCGGTCGAGCTCGCGCCCGAGCCGATGCTGCAGTCCGTCGGCTGGCGCGCGCGACTCCCACTGCGCGAGCTGGTGTTCCGCGACCGGTGGGAGGCCTCCGCCACTCTCCCGTCCACCCGCGAGCCGCCGCCGAGCGTGCCGGCGCCGACCGCCGCCGAGCAGCGCAACGCCCAGCTCACCAAGCCGCCGGGCAGCCTAGGCCGCCTCGAGCTCGCGGCCCTCCAGGTCGCGACGGTGCAGCGGGTGTCCTACCCACGCTGGCAGCGCAAGGCGCTGGTGCTCTGCGCGGGCGATCACGGGGTGGTGGAGGAGGGGGTCAGCGCCTATCGCCGCGAGGTGACGGCGCGGATGGTGATCCAGTTCGTCGCCGGCGGAGCGGCCATCAACGCCTTCGCACGCCAGTACGGGATCGCGCTGACCATCGCGGATCTGGGGGTCGACCACGACTTCCGGGACGCGGACGGAAACGTCGCGACCGGCATCGTGAACGCGAAGGTGCGCCGGGGCACCCGGAACCTCGCGGTGGAGGACGCCATGACGAGCGAGGAGTGCGCCGCCGCGATCGCCGCGGGCCGCCGCCTGGTCCCCGACTGCGATCTCCTCGCCGTCGGCGAGATGGGCATCGGCAACAGCACGAGCGCCGCGGCGATGGCGTGCGCTCTCCTCGGCGAGCCCCCCGAAGCCATCGTCGGCCGCGGAACCGGCATCGGCGCGGAGACGTGGAGTCGCAAGGTAGACGCCGTTCGGCGTGGCGTCGCGCGGGGTGGAGACGTGCTCTGCGCGCTCGGCGGATACGAGATCGCGGGGCTCGTCGGGGTCATCGACGAGGCGGCGCTCCGCGGGATCCCGGTCCTGCTCGACGGCTTCATCACCGGCGTGGCGGCCCTCGAAGCGGTGCGCCGACGCCCCGCGGTGCAGGAGGCCCTCCTGGCCGGGCACCGATCCGCGGAGGCGGGCCATGCCCGGGTGCTCGACGCGCTCGGCCTGGTCCCGCTGCTCGACCTGGGGATGCGGCTCGGCGAGGGCAGCGGCGCCGCGCTCGCGATCGGGCTGGTCGAGGCCGCGTGCCGGACGCTCTCGGAGATGCGCACGTTCGACGAGGCCGGGATCGAGGACGCCGTCGCGCCGGGGGGGCGCGCGTGATGTGGCTCCTTGCCTGCGTGGCGACGCCGCCGCCCACTGGGCCGCGCGTCGTGAGCCTGCACGACACGACCACCGAGATCGTCGTGGGGCTCGGCCACGCAGGCGATCTGATCGCGATCACCGAGCCGCGGTTCCTCTCTCCCGAGGCCGAGGCCGCGGTGCGCGACGTGCCCCGGCTTCCCTCCGGGCCGGTGTCCGAGGAGGCGATCCTCGCGCTTCACCCCACCCGCGTGCTCGGGACCGACGTCGTCACCGAGCAGCAGCCCGAGCTGGCCGATCTGCCGGGCGCCGTGTGGATCGATCCCGCCGGCCTCGCGGGCCTCTGGACGGAGATCGGCGCCGTGGCCGCCGCGGTGGACGCCGCGCCCGAGGCCTACGTCGCCCGCCTCCAGGCCCAACTACCGGCGCCGGTCGTCGGCGACGTACCCGTGTTCCTCTACGACTGCTGCGATCCGCCGTTCACGATGGGCGGACGCGCGCCGCTCGGGGAGCTCCTCACGCGGCTCGGCGCGCACAACCTCTTCACCGATCTCGACACCGATTGGGCCCATGTCGGCTGGGAGGCCGTCGCGGCGCGGCGCCCGGCGCTCGTCGTCGTGAGCGACTACGCGTGGAAGGGCCAGGCCGACACCGACGCGAAGATCGCCTCCGTGCGCGCCCACCTCGGCGATGTGCCCACGATCACCCTGCCGCTCGCGCTCGCGCTCGAGGGGGCGCGGATCGTCGAGGCGGCCGACCGGCTGCGCCCCGCGATCGAAGCGGCGCGATGAAGCTCGCGTGGCTGGCGTTGCTGCTGGTGATCCCGCTCGCCCTCGGGGTGGGGCCCGCCGGCGTCGATCCGGCCGTGATCGTAGCGCTGCGCCTGCCGCGGGTCGCCGGGGCCGTCGTGGGCGGAGCGGGGCTCGCCCTCGCGGGAGTGCTCATGCAGACGCTCCTCCGGAACGCGCTCGCGGAGCCCTTCGTGTTGGGGATGTCGAGCGGTGCCGCGCTCGGGGCCGTGCTCGCGGTGCTCGTCGCGCCGATGGTGCCGCCCGCGCTCCCCGCGGCGGTCGGCGCCCTCGCGGCCGCCTCGCTGGTCGGGGGCCTCGCCCAAGGCACCGGGGCGACCCGGCTCCTCCTCTCGGGGGTGGCGGTCGCCTCGGTGCTGGGCGCGGCGACGGCGCTCCTGTTGCAGCTCGCGCCGGACGCGAGCGTGGTGCGCGCGGCGCTGTTCTGGACGGCGGGAAGCCTCGCGAGCGTCTCGCTCCCGGGGGCGGGCGTCGCGGGCTGCCTGGTGGTGGCCGGCACGGCGTGGGCGATCCGCGTCGCGCCCTCGCTCGACCGCCTGCTCCTGGGGGAGGACACCGCCGCTGCCCTCGGCGTCGACGTCGGCCGCGTGCGCGTGGCGCTCATCGTGCTCGGATCGGCGCTGACCGGGGCGCTCGTCGCGATGGCGGGGCCGATCGGGTTCGTCGGGCTCGCGGCGCCGCACCTCGCCCGCATGCGCGTGGGCGCGCTCCACCGCCCGCTCGTCGGGATCGTGCTCCCGTTGGGTGCCCTCCTGCTGCTCGGCGCGGACACGCTCGGACGCACGCTGGCGACGCCCCGCGAGCTGCCGGTCGGGCTCGTCACCGCCGCGGTCGGCGGGCCCTTCTTCCTCTGGCTCCTGCGCGGCCGCGCCTACCAATTCGGGGAGGCCGGATGCTGACCGCGCGGGACCTCCGCGTGCGCCTCGGCGACCGCGTCGTTTTGGACGGGCTCGACCTTCACGTCGCGGCGGGCGAGGTCGTCGCGCTCCTCGGGGCGAACGGATCCGGAAAGACAACCGCGCTGCGCGCGGTGATCGGCCTGTTGCCGTACGAGGGCGAGGTGATCGTGGCGGGGCGGCCGCTGCGCCGCCCGGATCCCACCCGCGTGGCGTGCCTGCTCCAACACGAGTCGGTCGCCTTCGATCTCACGGTCGGTGAGGTCGTCGCGCTGGGCGGGCCGGGCGTGAGCAAGGCCCTCGCCGCCGTGGGCCTCGCCGGGTTCGCGACCCGCACGATGTCCACGCTCTCGGGCGGTGAGCGCCAGCGGGTTCACCTCGCGCGCTGCCTCGCGGTCGGCGCCTCGCTGTTGGTGCTCGACGAGCCGACCAACCACCTGGACCTCGGCGGCCGCGCGACCCTTCGGGACGTGCTCTCCGGCCGGACCGCGCTCGTCGCCACCCACGATCTGGACCTCGCGGCGCACGCCGACCGTGTGGTCCTGCTTCACGCCGGCCGCGTCCTCGCCGCGGGCTCGCCCCACCTGGTGCTCACCCCTTCCAACCTCGCCGAGGCCTTCGGCGTGGTGCTCCGCCGCGTCGACGATCCGGTCGACGGCACACCCCTGTTCCACCTGCCCGCCGCCGGGCGCCCCTCCCTGGAGAAGACCGCATGACCCTCATCGCCCTGTTCGCCTGCACGCCCTCCGATCCGCTCGACGCCGCCGAGTCGGCCGACCTGTTGCACCGCGCCTACGTCGTCTCCAACGAGTCGAACGAGATGTTCGTGTTCGACTACGAGACGCTCGAGGAGATCGGCTCGCTCGACACCACGGTCACGAACGGGGCCGTCAACGGCAACCACATGGCCATGGTCGGGATGGACGGCAAGACGATCTACACCACGGCCGCCGAGCAGGACGCCCTCGTCATCATCGACGCGGCGACGCTCACCGTGAAGAAGACGATGCCCATCGGTGACCACGCCACGCACATGGCCCTTCGCCCCGGCGGCTCCGAGCTCTGGATCATGGCCGAAGACGACAACACCGTCGTCGTCCTCGACACCGAGACCGACACCATCACCCACGCGATCACCGACCCCGCCATCACGCTCCCCCACTTCGCCCGCTTCTCCGGCGACTACGCGTACATCCCGAGCATCGGCGGCAACCAGATCTCCATCGTGGAGCTCGCGACCTACACCGTCATCGACACGCTCGTCGGAGACGGCCTGCTCGAGGGCCCCTGCGAAGGGGATCCCTGCGGCTACGCGGACGCCCAGATCGACCCGAACGGCGTGCTGTTCGCGTCGAACTTCACCACCGGCAAGGTCATCGTGTACGACACCGTCACGGGTGAGCGTGGCCCCGACGTGTCAGTGGGCTCGCAGACCTGGTCCGCGTTCGTCGATCCGTTCTCGCCGCTCATCGAGGATGGCGGTGACTCCTTCGCCTTCGTCCCGAGCTGGATGACCTCGACCATCTCCCGCATCGGCGCGGACGGCACCGCGGCGATCTGGGCGGCGGGTGACAGCGAGGTCTACGGGGTCAACTTCAGCGCGACCGCGCCCGGCGAGGCCTTCGTGCTGAACCGCACCCGCCACGAGGTGGCCGTGCTCGACCGCGAGAGCGGCGAGGTGCTCGACACCCTCGACGTGGGCGGCACGACCGAGACCGGCACCACCACGCCGGACGGGCGGCTCCTGCTCCCCATCTCCAGCACGGGTGAGGTCGCGATCATCGACACGGCGACCCACCAGGAGTTGGCGCGGTTCAGGGGGGTCGGGACCTACCCCTGGTCGGTCTCAACCGTCGATGGGCAGAATTACTGTCACTGAGGGGCTGGCACTGAAGGGTGTGTGTTGGGTCCCTGCCGCTCGGCATCGGGGAGGTCGTCACGACTTCACCCGGGCTTGATCGCCACCTTCAGCAGGCCATCACGCTGGTTCGCGAACAGCTCATAGGCCTCGACGATGTTGTCCAGCTTGAGCCGGTGCGGCTACCCTTCGTCGTGGAGCCGCGCCGCGACGCGCTCGAGGAGCCCGGGATCCACCGGCTCGGGCGTCGCGAGAGTGCGGCGCAGGGTCGTGACGATGCCGGTGAAGCGGCCGCCGAAGCGCTCGCACCAGTCGCAGCCGCGGAGGTGCTCGTAGATGCGCGCGACCGTGTCGGGCGGAGCCTCGCCGTCGAGGAATTCGGACAGGTGGGCGAGCACCTCGCCGCAGCGCAGGCCACCGACCTCGCGATCATGTGACACCGAGACCTCCTTCGCGGAGCGCGCCCGCGAGACGCAGGCGAGCTCGATGCAGACGCGTCTTCATCGTGGCGAGCGGGACGCCGAGCATCGCGGCGGCGTCGTCGCCGGAGAGCCCCTCGAGATCGCGCAGGACGAGGATCTCCTGGTCGTCGGGGCCGAGCGAGCCCAGCGCTCGCGTGAACGCCGCGCGATCCTCGCGGGCCACCATGATCTCCTCCGGATCGGCGCCCCATCCCGCGGCGACGCCGAGCTCGTCGAGCCCCTCGAAGCGCGCTGGCTGCCCCACCCGGCGGCGGTGCTGCCGGTGACACGAATTGCGCGTGATCGTCAGGATCCAGCCGCGCGCGCTCTCTCCGCCAGCGAAGCCCGACGCCCCGCGCATCGCCGCGACGAAGGCGTCCTGGACGGCGTCTTCGGCGAGCACGGGGTCTCCGGTGAGCGCGCGCGCGTAGCGAAACGCGGCGTCGAGGTGACGCGCGAGGAACGCGCCGCAGGCGTCACGGTCACCCGAGCCACAGCGCGCCAGCAGCGCGCGGTCGGTCAGGAGGTCGACTTGTTCACCGGGCACGTGCCAATCCCGAGCAGCGTGTAGATCGGGCAGCTGCCGAGCGCCCCGGTAACCAGCGGGACGAGCCCGACGAGGCCCAGGAGCGACTTCGGGCCGACGAACACGAGGGAGAGGAGCACGAGGCCGACGATCACGCGGAGCGTGCGGTCGATGGTGCCTTCGTTGTGGGGGAGCAGGCGCGACATGGGAATCTCCGAGGCGTCTCCGGAATGGATCCGTCTGCCGGGGAGAGCCGGGGAGGGGGCCGGAGGATTCACATGAAGGCGAGAATCATCGGTCGTCGGGGCCCGGCAAGGCCTCCTGATCGCGGCGCACAGGGCCGGCTGATCGCGGCGCACAGGGCCGGCGCAGAACGCGCGCAGAAGCAGATGGATTTGCGACGCTCTGGCTTCACGGAGTTCACCTCCGACGCCTCCCGCACGACTCGGGCGTCGCCGACGGTCCGGTATGTGATCACGGATCGACGCCGGCGCACCTGTACATCCCCCTCCGGGCGCGGGGGAAACCGCGGAGCACCTCGCAACCGTCCGCCTCCCAGGCGAGGGCGCCGGTGGTCACCCACAACACCGCCTCGTCCTCCACCCAGCCCGACACGAGCGCCTTGCATCCGCCCTTGCAGGATTCGTCCGGATCGCCGCCATCGCCGCGCGCACGCAGCACGCCCACCCCCGTTGCCGCGGCCTCGACGTCACCGAATTCCAAGTATGTCACGACGACGGTATGCCCTCCACGGGACAAGTCGACGCTGCACGCCTCGCGAACCGGTGGGAGCGTGGCTTCCTCCTTTGCGGCGATCAGCGCGCTCCCAGGACGGCACTTCGGCTCGCTCACGTCGAAGCCGAGGGATTCCGCCGATTGCACGCCGTAGTGCATCGACACGGGCAGGCGTGTCCACGGATCGGGCGGGGGAGGCTCTCCGTTCGCGTACACGCACTCGACGCCGGTAGGGGTCTCTGCGCAGATCTTGGCGTCGGCGGCGCACGACTCGAGACGGGTGCGCCACTGGTAGGCCCCGGTGCAAACGTCCATCGCGAAGGGGCCACTCCCACCGAGGTTGGGGCAGTCGCAGACCTGGACGAAGTCGCCTTCGCAACGTGACGCGCCCTTCTCGCACTCGGCTCCGACGGACGGGGCCAGACAGGCCGACAGGGCAAGGAGCGGCAGCAACGCGACCGCAGCGGACAGGCGACATGATGCGCCGGGAAAAGCTGAACTAATGCGCCTTCGTCCCTCCGCGACCCCTGCCGAGCCACGTTCGCGCGCGGCCTGGAGGCCATTCGCGGGCAGGGTCACTTGGTTGTCGGCGGGGCGGGGGGCGGCGCCGGAGGCGCGGGCGCGCCGGTCTGCCGCCGGCACGAGTGGTGGGCCCGTCGCAGCGGGGTCCGACGAGCAAGCGAGCGCCACCCAGATCACCGACACCTCCTAGCTCCCGATCGGGAATTCGGCGATATCGTCGGGCAACGGGAGCCTCCTCCCTACCGGCCCGTGGCGCGCTCGCGTCGGCGCCGTACCCGGGCTATCCGGGCCGCGGAGGTGACCCGTGGACCCCGTCGAAGAGCTCCTCAAGGAGACCCGCCGACACCTCTCAGCCGGGCGGTCCGCCAAGGCAGACGAGACCCTGGACGAGGCGATCGCCCTCGCGGCGGCCGAGCCGCCTTCCGTCGAGCGCGCCTTCGCGTTCGGTCGCTTCGGCGCCGGGTTCCTCCCCGCGATCGCGCGGCTGCCGACGCTGACGCGCGCCGTCGAGATCGCGTGGGCAACGGAGGACGGAGCGACCACCTGCTTCTGGGTGGAGCACCTCGTGAACGACGCCCTGGAGGCCGGGCGGCCCGAGGCCGCGCTGCCGGACGTGGCGCGGCTCCTGGCGGAGCCGTGGCTGAGCGCGTGGGAGCGCACGCGGGCAGTGGGGTGGGAGCGAAAGCTCACGCGGGCCGCCGCGAAGGCGGAGAAGGCGGCGCAGCCGAAGCCGACGAAGGTCAGGCCCGTCGCGCCGGCGCCGACGCCGAGGGGGAAGGCCGGCGGCTCGAAGCCGGCGGGCAACGTGGCCCGGTGGCTCACGCGGACGCGCGCCGCGGTACGGGCGCTCGCGCGCGCCGAGGAGGTCGATCCCGACGCGCTCGCCGAGGTGTTGGGCCAACTCGAGGGGCTCGCCCGGGATCTCCGCGCGCTGGGCGGAGACCGGGGCGCGCACGTGCTGGACGACCCGGAGGATGTCGAGGATCCGCAGAAGCGGCTCGTCGTGGCTTCCGGAGAGAGCGACGCCCGCGCCCGGGTGGAGGGACTCGAGGCGATCGACGAAGGCACGCCTTTCGCGGAGGTGCAGGCGTTGCTGGAGCCGGCGGAGTGGTGAGCTGGCCCGAGTGTCGGCCGCATCCCCGAGGTCGCCGTGCGCTTCGATGGCGCCGGCAAGGAAGCGTAGGTGATACGACGCCTTCGCCGAAATGACGGCATCATACAACACATACGCGTTACGATGCCTGCCTGAACATCAGGCGAGAAGGTCGGTTACTCATGGGCCCTCCTATGGGCCTGGGGGGCAGGCGGAACGTAGGCGTGGGGGCAGTCCGGCGGAAGAGGCCGGCCTGTGGGTTTCCGAGCCTCGAACCTACAACCCCGACCACTTCCCAATGATCTCCTTCATCACCTCGCTCGTCCCCCCGCCAATCGTCAACAGGCGGACGTCACGAAACGCGCGGCAGATATCGTACTCTTCGATGAAGCCGTACCCGCCGTGGAACTGCAGGCAGTCGTAGGCCACCTTCTGCGCCATGTCCGCGGTGAAGAGCTTGGCTTGGGACACCTCGAGCGTGGGATCCTCACCCGAGTTGATCTTCTGGACCGCGCGGTAGGTGAGCCAGCGGGCGGCCTCGAGGCCGGTGAGGTGATCGGCGAACGTGTGCTTCCACACCTGGAACTTTCCGATCGGCTTGCCGAACGCCTGGCGGGTCTGGCCGTAGGCGATGGCGTCCTTCAGTTGGATCTCCATGCCGCTGTACGCCATGATCGCGGCGACCAGGCGCTCCCCCTGGAAGTTCTGCATGATGTGGACGAAGCCGCCGTTCAGCGCGCCGAGCAGGTTCGCGACCGGCACGCGGCACTCGTCGAAATGCAGGAGCGAGCTGTCGACCGAGCGCGTTCCCAACTTGTCGAGCTTCTTGCCGACGGTGAACCCGGGCGTGTCGGTCGGGAAGATGACGAGAGACACGCCGCCGAAGCCTGGATCCCCCGTGCGAACCGCGAGGATGATGAAGTCGGCGAAGGCGCCGTTGGTGATGTAGGTCTTCGCGCCGGTGATGACGAAGTGATCGCCGTCGATGCGCGCGGTGGTCTGGAGGTTGGCAACGTCCGAGCCGGCGCCGGGCTCGGTGATGCCGAGGGCGCCGATCTTCTCGCCTCGGATGGCCGGGACCAACCACTGCTGCTTCTGGGCCTCGGTGCCGATCTCGTTGATGACCGGCGTGCTGATGTCGGTGTGCACGAAGATCGACATGACGACGCCGCCGTTCCGCGACTGGCAGAGCTCCTCGATCATCGCGGTGTGCGCCCACCAGTCCATCCCGGCGCCGCCGTACTCCTCGGGGAAGCGGATGCCGAGCAGCCCGAGCTCCGCCATCTTCTTGAACATCTCGCGCGCGGGCCAGTCGCCGTCCTTGTCCCAGTCGAAGCGGTGGGGTGTCAGGTGCGTGAGCGTGAAGTCACGGACCAGCTTGCGGAGGAGCGCGTGGTCCTCGGTGAACGGCGGGAAGGCGGCGGTCATGGAAGAGGTGCTCATCGCGGGAGCCTATCGCCGGAACGGAACGGTGGTAGGGTCGCCCCATGATCGTCATGGAGGGGTTTCGGGAAAGCGGGTGGTCCGATGCCTGAGCGCCCCGACCTCGAGCACCAGGTCCCCATCCTCGCGCGGCGGCTGATCGGGACCACGATCACGGGGGTCCGCGTCCGGAAGCCGGTGGTCCTCCGTGCGCCCCTCGGGCTCGAGGTCCTCGTGGGCCGCACGGTTCGGGACGTGCGCCGGATGGGGCACTTCGTCGTCGTGACGTTCGACGGCGAGTGGGACATGGTCGTCCATCTCATGCTGGCGGGGCGCTTCTCGTTCGCGCGCGCCGGGCAGAAGGACTCGGGAGACCTCGCCGTCGTCTGGGGGCTGCTGGGCGGCGGAGAGGGCGACGAAGAGCTCCGCTACCGTGACGACGTGCAGATGGGAAAGGTGTACCTGGTCCCCGCTGGAGACCTCGCGAGCGTGCCCGGCTTGTTGCCCGTGGGGATCGATGTGCTCGGGCCGGCGTTCACGCGGGAGCGGCTGGGCGAGCTGGTGAAAAAGCGCCGCGAGCAGGTGAAGGTGTTCCTGAAGGACAAGAACACCATCGATAGTTTTGGCAGCGCCTACGCCGACGAGACCCTCTGGGAGGCGGGCCTCCACCCCAAGGCGACCACGAGCACCTTGTCGCGCGAACAGTTGGATCGGCTTCACGCGGCGATGGTGAAGGTGCTCAGGGAGGCGCGGGAAGAGATCGCTCGCCGTGATCCTCCATTGGACGAGAAGGTCCGAGACTTCCTCGCGGTGCGGAATCGGGGAGGGGAGCCGTGCCCACGGTGTGGAGCGAAGATCCGGAGCGCCGGGGTGCATGGGCATGATGCTTTCTTCTGTCCGGTCTGCCAGCCTGACTTGGGAGGGAAGGGGGCGTTGGACTGGCGGTCGATCGGGAAGTAGGCTCCGCCCGGACGGGGCCCGCGACAACGCAGGAGACATCGGGACACGACCCGTTGGAGACCCCCCTGGACGCCATCGCGCTCGCGAGGGCTACCCCGGTGGCCACGCCGAGCGCGGCGCCCCGCTGGAGGCCAACGCCCGCGCCCGCGAGGAGGCCCCCGGCCAGGTGGACCACGACCTTCTGAAGCTCCCTCCGGATGTGGTAAATAGTAAGGTACAAGCTGACTCAACCTCCGGTGGACGCCGATAACCCATGCGCGACCACATCGAGGTAGGCACGAGGAAGAAAGAGTGGAAGGATGCGCGGCATCATCTGCGCCGCGTCCTCTTGTAGAAGTGTTTGGTTCCTCCGGCCTGGCTCTCCGAGCGAAGAGCGCGACGGGGCGCTTTGTGTGCTACCCTGCCCACCCCGAGCCCGGCCGCAGGGAACCTGGAGAATAATTGAGACGCTTCGCCCCTTTGCTGCTCCTTGCCGCATGCTCCGTCGACAACGGATTCGCCTCGAAGGATGATCGCGCGGGCGTCGACACCGGCGCAACCGACGAGCCGCCCATCGACGAGGACGGCGACGGCGAGGTGGACGAGGCCTGCAACGGCGTCGACGACGATGGCGACGGGGAGATCGACGAGGGCTTCTCCGACGCCGACGGGAACGGACGCGCGGACTGCCTCGACGCCTTCTGTCCGGACATGGACGCCGGGGTCGCCGGCGCGATCGCCATCCGAGAGGACTGCCTCGGCACCTCGGGCGGGAGCGGCGGCACGGTGACCGATCCCTGGAACGTGCGGACCAAGTGGACCTTCAGCGCGCCCGCGGCCGACCCGAGCGCGATGAACTCCTACGCGCAGCCCGTGATCGGCAACCTCGACGACGACGATGGCGACGGCGACATCGACGCGGACGACTCGCCCGAGGTGGTCATCGTCGCCTTCGGCTCGCGGGGCTACATCGTCGCGATCGACGGCGCGACCGGCATCGAGAAGTGGTCCTACCCGAACGCGAGCCCCTCCGGGGGCGTGCTCATCGCCGACATCGACTCCGACGGCTTTCCCGACGTGGTGGGCTTCGACACCTCCGGGCGGCCGATGGCGCTGGAGGGAGATGGCACCCGCAAGTGGCAGGCCTCCCGCGCGCCCACCTCGACCAGCTACCCCATGGTGAGCGTGGCCGACCTGGATGGCGACGGCCGGCCCGAGGTCATCGCGGACGACCTGGTGATCAACGGGGAGGACGGCTCGATCGCCTTCAGCCTCAACGCCCCCGTCTCGAACCCCTACCGCATCGCCGCGGTGGCCGACGTCGATCTGGACGGTGACCAGGAGATCTTCCTGGCCGGCACCGCGTACGACAGCGACGGATCGACCCTCTGGACCACCCGCGAGCGCGGCACCTACGGGTTCTGGCCGATCATCCTCCAGGCAGACGCCGACCCGGAGGCCGAGATCGGGTTCGTCGGGGAGAACTGGTCGCTCTGGGACCACGACGGCACGCAGCTGTACAGCGTCCGCTACGGGAGCAGCGCGCAGCCCGGGCCGCCCTGTGCCGGAGACTTCGACGGGGACGGCGCGACGGAGGTGGCCTGGCCCGCCTACCAGACCCTCGTGATGTACAACCTCGACGGATCGCCCGTCTGGTCGGTCCCGATGGACGACACGTCCGGGCTGGCGGGCTGCTCGGGCTGGGACGTCGATGGGGACGGCGCGCTCGAGGTGCTCTTCGCCGACCAGACCACGTTCACCATCTTCGACGGCGCGACGGGCGCCGAACGCTACGTCGAGAGCCAGCACCGCTCCGGCACCGTGTTCGAGTACCCGACCGTGGCCGACATCGACGATGACGAGCACGCTGAGATCCTGTTCGTGAGCAACTACGGCGCGCCCTGGGGCGTGCTCAAGGTCATCGAGCACGCGGGGGACGGGTGGCCGGCCGCGGGCAGCACCTGGGCGGTCCACGACTTCGCGATGACCAACGTGATGCCGGACGGCAGCGTGCCGGCCTCGCCCGATCCGTTCTGGACCGAGTTCGGCGTGTACCGGGCGCGCGTCGCCTCCGACGAGCCCGGCTCGCCCGATCTCGTCGCCACGATCACCGACGTTTGCCTGGCGGACTGCGACTACGGCCCGGTGCAGGTGTCGGTCCAGGTCTCGAACCAGGGTGGCGTCGGTGTCGATCCGGGCGCGGTGCTGTCCCTCTACGCGGACGACCGCCCCGACCGCCTGGTCGGCACGGCGGTCCTGCCGGCCATCGCGCCGGGCCGGATGCTCGCGGGCGTCACGTTCGAGCTCAGCCCCGGGGACGTGGGCCGGAACGGCTTCCTCGCGATCATCGACGATGACGGGACCGGCCTCGGCGTCATCGAAGAGTGCGATGAGACCAACAACCAGGACGACTACGCCGACGCCGAGTGCCCCTGACTCGGACCGGCGGCAGGGCCCTCCTGCCGCCGACCTCCGCCTCTTGGCCTAGCCTACGTGCTGGTTGACGAGCTTCGTCATCTCGAACATGGTGACCTGCTCCTTTCCCCCGAACACGGGCTTCAGGCGCTCGTCCGCGTGGATCACCCGCCCGTCACTCTTGTCCTGGAGCGCGTTCTTGCGGACGTACTCCCAGATGCGCTTGGTGATCTCGGCGCGTGTGGCCGGATCCCCGCCGATGACCTTGGCCAACGCCGCGTCGGGCGTCACGGTCTGGGCGAGTCCGCCCCGCACCGGGCCCGACTCCGCGTCCGCCGCCTTGGCCGTCTTGGCGCCGCCGGTCTTGGTGGCCGCCACCCTCGGCTTGCCTGCGGCCTCGCCTTTCGTGGCCTTGACCGCCGCCGCCTTGCCGTTGCCCTTTCCCCCGCTGACTCGTTCTTCCGCCATGGCACCTCCCGGAGAGGAGAGTAGGAGTGCCGAGGGCGAACGGCGAGCCTCGAACGCATCTTCGAGAAAGATGAGGCAAGATCCCGGTCGAGGTCAGATGCCGACCTTGGCCCGCACGTAGTCGCCGTAGCCGGGCATCACGCCTTCGTAATAGTCGCGATAGTACCAGACGTAGTCGGGTGTGTAGGGGCGCTTGGGGTCGGTGGATGCGTCCGCTTCGGACAGATCCCACGCGGCCTGCGCGATCGCCATGATGTCGGAGGCCTCGTAGGCGACCACGGCCTCGCCGATCTTCGTCTGCAGCTCGGTCACACAGGCGGCGTCGTACATGCAGGCGTACCCGAGCCGGCCCCCCACGACGTTCCACGTGCGGCCGGAGTACTCGTACTCGTCCCACGACTCGTCCGTGCCCCAGGGCGCGAACGCGATGCGCCCCTCATTCGCGGGGTCGGCGTAGATGAGCACGTCGTTCAGCGTGAACGGATATCCGTCGTAGTTGCCGGTCGCCGCGCACCAGGCCCAGTACTCGAGCCACTGGTCGACGTCGATGAGGCCCCCGAGCTCCCCGAAGAAGTCCCCCTGGTAGGTGTCCAGCGCCGCGGTGACGGCCTGGAGCGCCGCCGGGTCGCCGTCTCCGCTCTTGGAGACCCACCCCGTGTCGAGGTACTGCGTGTAGAAGTCCCCGTAGTAGTCGGCCGTGCCCCAGAGGTTGCCGGTCGCATCGGAGAAGCGGCGCCGGAGCCAGCGGTCGTCCGCGCTCTCGAGGTTGGCGTACAGGCCCCACGGCTCGCCGTTGAGCGTCACCCGAGCGTAGCTGCAGCGCGACGCGAGCTGGCTGTGCCGGTTGAGGAGGTCGTACACGATGACCTCCTTGCTCTGCGTGTAGTCGGAGGTCATGTTGTTGAGCGTGATGCGCTCGAGGTCCCCGTAGCGCTGGTCGACGACGAACTCGTTCAGCTTGATCTTGAACGCCGCCTTGCAGTAGCCGTCGTCGCAGTTGAGATCCTGGTAGGTGCTGGATCCCTTCAGGCGCACGCCGACCTCGGAGAAGAACACCCCGTTGATCGTCACGTCTCCCTGGACGTAGCCCTCGGTGCCGAAATTCAACTGGCGGATGTTGCGATCCGACAGGGTGATGTCGACGGTCTGGATCACGGTGGGGTCGAAGAAGGCGGCGTAGATCTCGTCGTCGTCGTCCGTGGTGTCGGTGTCGGCGGCGGTGTCGTCGTCACCGCCGATCACCTCGATGGTGTCGGAGTCCACCTCGGTGTCCGAATCGGAGTCGCCCGATTCGGCGCCCGTGTCGTTGACGGTGCGGATGACGGACGAGTCGCAGCCGACGAGCAGGGAGGCCAGGACGAGCAGCACGGGCTTCATGGCGGGGAGATTACACGGATCTTTCAGCGCGCGCGCGGGCTATGGGAGGGGCGCCATGTCATTGCGCGTGCTGGTCATCGACGATGAGCGGAACATCCGTCTCACGCTCTCGGTTCTGGTGCAGTCCATGGGCCACTCGGCGCAGGCGGCGGCCACGTCGCTGGAGGCGATCGCGGCGCTTCGCGCCCATACGTTCGACGTCGCGTTGTTGGATCTGAAGCTCGGCAGCACCTCCGGGCTCGATCTGCTCCCACGCATGCTCGATCTCGCGCCAGATCTCCAGGTCGTGTTGATGACCGCCTTCGCGTCCATCCCGACCGCGGTGGAGGCCATGCGGCGCGGCGCGCGGGACTACCTCCCCAAGCCCTTCGAGCCCGAGCAGATCCGCGCGCTCCTCGACGAGATTGGGCGGGAGCGCGGGCTCCGGCAGCGGATCACCGAGCTCGAAGACCGGCTTCGCGAGGTGCCGGAGGCCGACTTCACGACCGAGAGCCCGGCGATGCAGACCGTGCTCGATCTCGCGCGTCGGGTCTCGAGCGCCGAGGCGCCGGTCCTGCTCCGCGGGGAGAGCGGGACCGGGAAAGGCGTGCTCGCGCGGTTCATCCACGCGCACAGCCCCCGCGCGGGTGGGCCGTTCGCGGTGGTCAATTGTCCGACGCTCTCCGAGGAGCTCCTGGCCGCCGAGCTGTTCGGCCACGTACGCGGCGCCTTCACCGGCGCGGTGAAGGACGCCCCCGGCCGCGTGGAGGCCGCCGAAGGGGGGACCCTCTTCCTCGACGAGGTCGGCGAGATCTCCCCGTCCGTGCAGGCGCGGCTCCTGCGGTTTCTCCAGGATCACCAATTCGAGCGCGTCGGCGACGTACGGACCCGCACCGCGAACGTGCGCATCCTCGCCGCGACCAACCGCGTGCTCGACGCGGAGGTCCGCGCGGGCCGCTTCCGGGAGGACCTCCTCTACCGCCTGAACGTCATCGAGCTGACGCTCCCCCCGCTGCGTGAACGCCGAGAGGACATCCCGCGCCTCGCGAGCGGCTACCTCGCCCACTTCGGGCGCGCGCAGAAGCGTCCGGCCCTCCGCTTCGCCGATGACGTGCTCGCCCGGCTCCTCGCGCACGAGTGGCCCGGAAACCTGCGCGAGCTCCGGAACGCGGTGGAGCGCGCCGTCATCCTCGCCACCGGGAACGTGGTCGACGCCCGCCTCCTGCCCGGCGCCATCCCCCTGGCGGACGGCGCGCCGGTGCTCGGAGGGGACGTTCCGTTGGAGGCCATCGAGCGCGAGCACATCCTGCGCGTGCTGGCGAAGCACGGGCGCCCCGAGGAGGCGGCGCGGGTGCTCGGGATCGATCCCGCCACGCTCTGGCGCAAGCGAAAGCGGTGGGAAGGGGTCTGAGGTTGCATCCCCCAGTTGCCCGCGTGGCGGCGAGCCGGCCGTGAAGCTCCAGACCCGAATCCTCCTCGCCCAACTCCCGGCGCTCGTGGTCATCCTCGTGTTGCTCGTGTGGGGCGGCCGCACGGTGGAACGCCTGGGCGCCGAGAGCCAGCGAATCCTCGCGCAGAACTACCGTTCGGTGCTCGCCGCGGAGCGGATGAAGGAGTCGATCGAGCGGCTCGACTCCGCCGCCCTCTTCGGGGTGGCGGGGAGCCCGGAGCGTGCCGAGGCGATGGTGGCGGAGCACGCGCCCGCGTTCGAAGCCGAGCTCCGGGTGCAGGAGTCGAACGTGACGGAGCCCGGCGAGGCCCAGATCTCGGCCTCGCTCAGGAGCGCCTGGACCGACTTCCAGACGGTTCATGCGGCCTACCGCGCGGCGCCGCCCGACGAGGCCCGCCAGATCTATTTCGACGCCCTCCTCCCGGCGTTCAACCGTGTGAAGGACGAGGCTGGGCGCGTGCTCGCCCTGAACCAGGACGCGATGGTGCGAAAGAGCGACGAGGCCGCTGCGAGCGCCGTCGCCGCGCGCCGCGCCTGGCTCGTCTGGGCGCTCGCGGGCCTGGCCGGCGCCGCCGGTCTGGGCGGGCTCCTGGCCCATCGGCTCACCGTGCCGCTCCGGGCGATCTCCAAGAGCGCGGAGCGCGTGGGGGACGGACAGCTCGACATCCAACTCCCCCACACCCAGGTGGAGGAGCTCGATGCGTTGGCGGACGCGTTCAACAAGATGGCATCCCGGCTGCGCCTGTATCGGAAGGCGAGTGACAGCGAGCTGGCGCGGGCGCGTGAATCCGCCCAGGCGGCCATCGAGAGCCTCGCGGATCCTGTCCTGGTGCTCACCCTGCGCGGCGAGCTCCGCGCCTCGAACGGCGCCGCTCGACGACTGTTGGCCATCGACACACGTACGCGCCGGCTCGATCAGTTGGATCCGGAGCTCGAGCTGGCGGTGGAGCGCGCGCGGGCGGCCGTCGTCGAGATCGGCCGGCCGGTGATCCCCGCGGACTTCTCGGGCGTGGTGGTGATCGACAGCTCCGAGGGCGAGCGGGCCCTCCTCCCGCACGCCACCCCCATCAACGACGCGGCCACCGGCGAGCTCGTGGGGGTGACCGTGCTGCTGCAGGACGTGACCCGCTTGCGACGCCTGGACGAGCTCAAGGGCAACCTCGTCCAGACCGTGGCGCACGAGCTGCGCACGCCGCTCACGTCTCTCGGCATGGCACTCCACCTCGCGCTCGACGAGCGGGTGAGCGGGCCTCTCGACCCGAAGCTGGGGGAGCTCATCGCGACCGCGCGCGAGGACGTGCAGCGGCTGCGCGCGCTGGTCGAGGATCTGCTCGATCTGTCCCGGATCCAGGAGGGCCGGGTGGTGCTGCGCCGGGCGCCCGTCTCCCCCGCCTCCTTGTTGACGTTCGTCTGGGAGGCGGTGCGCACCCCGGCCGACGCCGCGGGGGTTGACGTTCGTCTGGCCGTGTCGCCCGACCTTCCCCCGGTCTCGGTCGACCGGCCCCGAATGGTCGTCGCGTTGACCAACCTCGCGATCAACGCGATCCGTCACGCCCCACGAGACACGACGGTCTGGTTGCGCGCCGTCACTGGCCCCGAGGGGGTGCGCTTCGAAGTGGACGACGCGGGGCCGGGCGTGCCCCCCGCAGAGCGTGACCGCATCTTCGATCCCTTCGTGCGGGGCGCCGAGGAGGAGGGCGCCGGGGTGGGCCTGGGGCTCTACATCGCGCGCGAGGTTGCCTTCGCGCACGGCGGCCGCCTCGGGGTGACGGACGCGGACGGCGTCGGCGCGCGGTTCTGGATGGAGGTGCCTCGGTAGGACGTCAAACCGCGGCGTAGAGCCAGCTCGCCACCTGGAAACCGCCGATCACGAGCAGCGCCACGAGGCAGGGCGCGACGATGCAGAGGAGCAGGTCCAGCCAGTCGGGCAGCGGCGCCTCGGGGGCAGGGCCCGTCGGTGGGCCCCCACCGTGCAGGAGCGGGGGCACGAGGGTGAGGTGGATCGGGCGCGGTGTGGGTTGGGCGACCCGGGCGAAGCGGTCGATACGGTTCGGAAGCATGCCCTGGGGGAGAGCAAGACGCGTGCCGCCGGCCTACCCGGCCAAAACCCTCCCCGAACCGTCCTGGACCTTGCAATCTGCACGAAGTGGGTTGCAGAATGCAATTAGACCCCGTTGCACCTGAAATTACACACAGGCGGCCCGATCGGGTGCACGTTAGCCGTCGCCGCATGCAGAGCGCCCATCCATCACCCGAGCCTCCGCCGAGCGTCTCGCCCCTGAGCCGTTGGCTTCGGCACGGGAGCGAAGCGGAGCACGGCCCGCACCCGGAGTGGCCGTGGTACCGCGTGTTGTGGCTCACGGGCGTCGACTACTTCTCGACCCTCGGCTACCAACCCGGCATCGCTCTCCTGGCGGCGGGTGCCATCGCGCCCCTGGCCACCACGGTCCTCGTGCTCGTCACGCTGTTCGGGGCGTTGCCCATCTACCGGGAGGTGGCAAGGCGCTCGTACCTCGGGCACGGCTCGATCTCGATGTTGGAGAACCTGCTCCCCGGGTGGCCCGGCAAGCTCTTCGTCCTGGCGCTGCTCGGCTTCGCGACGACCGATTTTGTCATCACGATGACCCTCTCCGCGGCGGACGCCGCGACCCACGCGGTGGAGAACCCCTTTCTCGAGCATTGGCTGCACGGCCATGAGATGGGTCTCACCATCGGGATGCTCGCGCTGCTCGCCCTCGTCTTCCTGGTCGGTTTTCGCGAGGCGATCGGCCTGGCCACGTGGATCGCGGTCCCGTATCTGGTGCTCAATACGTTGGTGGTGGGGCGCTCGCTCTGGGAGGTCGCGCACCACCCCGAGGCCTGGGCCAACTGGGAGCGCTCGTTGGAGATGCGCGGGAGCTGGACGGCGTTGATGGTCGCCTCCATCTTCGCCTTCCCGAAGCTGGCCCTGGGCCTGTCCGGCTTCGAGACGGGCGTGACGGTCATGCCGCTCGTGGAGGGGACTCCGCCCGATCCCACCCATCCTCCCCATCTCCCCGGCGGGCCCCCCACCGGCCGCATCCGCGCCGCGGGCCGGATGCTCACCGCCGCCGCCCTCATCATGAGCGCCCTGCTCATCGGGTCGAGCGTGTCGACGACCGTGCTCATCCCCGAAGCGGAGTGGCGGGAAGGGGGAGCGGCGTCCGGGCGCGCGCTCGCGTGGCTGGCCCACACCTATTTCGGGGACGTGTTCGGCACGATCTACGACGCTTCCACCATCCTCATCCTCTGGTTCGCGGGGGCCTCGGCCATGGCCGCGCTCCTGACCCTGATCCCGCGGTACCTCCCGCGCTTCGGGATGGCCCCCCACTGGGTCAGCTTCTCCCGGCCGCTGATCCTCTTGCTGTTCCTCATCGACGTGGTGGTCACGTGGGTGTTCGACGCGGATGTCGAGGCACAAGGCGGCGCCTATGCCACCGGTGTCCTCGCGCTCATGCTCTCGGCGGCCGTCGCCGTGACGCTGGCGCTCCGGCAGGAGGCCCGCGCCGAACGGGTCCCCCCGTGGCGGGCGCTCCCGTTCGCCCTGATCACCGCGGTGTTCGCCTTCACCCTCGTCGACAACGTCATCGAGCGTCCCGACGGGCTCATCATCTCGTCGATCTTCATCGGCGCGATCGTGACGCTCGGGGCCGTTTCGCGCTTCCGCCGCGCCACCGAGCTGCGAGTGGAGCGCCTC
This sequence comes from Pseudomonadota bacterium, assembly GCA_030685065.1. Classification (GTDB taxonomy): domain Bacteria; phylum Myxococcota_A; class UBA796; order UBA796; family SXON01; genus CAJBVW01. The sequence continues at coordinate 174,011 of JAUXQH010000054.1, forward strand.
GAGTTCCTGAACCCGGAGTCGAAGGAGCTCTGGGAGGAGATGCGCCCGCGAAAGGTTCACTTCGTCACGGTGAAACACACCGATACGGTGTACGCGCGGGTGAAGGCGCGGCTGCGGCGACACTACGCGCTGAAGGGGCCGATCGCGTTTCTCCACGTGGAGCTCGCCAAGGACCGGAGCCAGTTCGATACGCCGGTCCAGCTGCGAGTACAGCGTCTGGGGGACGATTTCCGGATCACCGTCTACAACGCGGTCGCGGTCGCGAACACCATCGCGTATCTCTCCGAGCAGCTCGATCCGATCAGCATCATCCTCGGCCTCACGCGCGAGAATCCGATGACCCAGGCGTTCCGGTACCTCCTCTGGGGAGAGGGGGAGACCGGAATCCTGGTCTACCAGATCCTCCTCAAGCACTGGCGTCGGTCGCCGGAGGACGACCTGCGGCCCAACATCTACCTGATGAGCGATTGAGGGAGCGTCATGTCGATCACGATGCTTCGGCCGCTGCGAGGGAGACCACGGCATCGGACACCGTCGTGGGGCCGAGCTGGATGTACCAGGTGCCGATGGTGTCGAAGTCGATCTCGAAGTGCTCGGGGATGTCCTCCGGGCAGCTCTCCACGGGCGCGGCCGGAGGGAGGCCGACCGACTCCTCGCCATTGAACAGATCGAAGGCCACATCGGCGGTGCCCACGAACAGGATCGCGAGCGTGGGCGCCTCGATCTGCACCGCGAGGTACGACGCCACCGAGTCGGCGAGGATGGCCGTATAGGGCTCGCCGTCCATCGGAAGGACGACGGCGTTTCCCGTCGTCTCGCTCTCGGGGAGCGTGCCCTCCGACTCGCCGGCGTGCTCACAGGCGTGCAGCGCGGCGTCCGCGGCCGTGGTGTCGGTCGGGCCCGCGCCGCAGGCGATCAGGGAGGAAAGGAAGGGGATGAACATGTTGAATTCCTACGGTTGGGCGAGACACCCGCTCGCGCTTGCTTGCTTCGTTCCTGGTCGAAGATCCCTCCGCGAGGGGTGCTTCATGTCGTCGATTCCCAGATCCTTGATGGCCATCTCGCTCGGTGTGCTGGGTGTCGCGGGCCTTGTCATCCTCGCGGAGGCGTGTCGGCTGTTGTTCGGCTGGTAGTCGGGTGACAGCCCGGATGCCAGCCCGGATGCCAGCCCGGATGCCAGCGGTGGTTCACGGGTCGGCGGGCGGGGGAGGGGCGGGGTCAGCCCGTGGGCTCGTCCGGCTCCGGCAGGCGATCCTCGTTGTCCGGCAGCCAGATGCTGCGGTGGCGCTCCTGGCAAAGCTCCGCGACGAGCGCGATCAGCACCGCGGGATCGATCGGGGGCGCGTAGACACGGACGGCATCGTCATCGAGGTCCTGCTCTGCGCCGGCAACGTCCTGGGCCAGCAGGATCGCGGTGGCGCGGTCGCGCTGAGGGGAGCGGCGCAGGGCGCGGATGACCTCGGCGCCCGCGATGTCGGCGAGCAGGTCATCGACGACGAGCACGTCCGGGAGCTCCAGGTGGAGCACGGCGAAGGTGCTCTTGGCGTCCTTCGCGTGGGTCACGCGGTGGCCGAGGGGAGCGAGCGCATCCCAGACCACCTGGTACAGGGGCTCGCCCCCGGAGACCAGGACGTCCATCGGCCACATCAGGGTCGTCGGCGGGAGGTTGGAACGCGCCGGAAGCGGGCCGGTGGGCGCGGCTGCTGCGAAGAGGGTGTCCCGGTGGAGCAGGGCCAGCCCCGATTCCAACAGGCTCCAATACAATCCGAGGTGTCTGGCCGCGTTGAGGAAGTCGGTCATCTGCACGGGCTTGCGCACGTAGATGTTCGCGCCGAGGGAGTAGCTCTCGACCATGTCGCGCTCCTCCCAGGACGAGGTCAGGACGACGACGGGGACGTGCGCCGTCCTCGCGTCGGCGCGGAGCCGCTCGAGCACCTCGAGCCCGGTCAGGCGGGGGAGCCGCAAATCGAGCAGCACGAGCCCGGGCTGGACCGAAGTGTCCCGTCCGGCGTGGATCCCGGTGCCGTACAGGTAGTCCAACGCCTCCACGCCGTCGCGAGCCACGACCACCTGGTTGGCGATTTGATTCCGATCGAAGGCCCGGAGGGTCTGCGTCACATCCTCGGGATTGTCTTCCACCAACAGGATGATGTCACATCTCATCTCGGTCGCTCCCGTGCTCGCGTCGTAGATCGCCTGGTGAAGCCTAAGCGGCCTCGGTTCGAGGGCGCTTTCAGCCCGCTCACTCGGAGCCGGCTCACTGGCACCGCGCCCACTGGGACCGCGCCCACTGGGACCGCGCGCGTCCTTCCCTGCCTCCTCCACGTTTGGTTATACCGGCAGCGCGTGTCCCGCCCCGAAAACCACGAACCCCCCATCGTCGTACAGGTGCTCCTGGTCGACGACAACGCCGCCAACCTCGTCGCCATGTCGGCCGCGATCGAGGGCGCGGGCACCCGTGTGGTCACGGCGGCCTCGGGGGACGAGGCGCTCGTCTGTCTGCTGAACGGGGAGTTCGCGGCCATCTTGATGGATGTGCAGATGCCGGGGATGGATGGCTTCGAGACCGCGGCGCTGATCCGGGGCCGACCACGCGCGAAGCACACGCCCATCATCTTCCTCACGGCCATCAACCAGTCCGAGGAGCACGCGGCCCGCGGCTACGCCCTCGGAGCGGTCGACTACGTGTTCAAGCCCGTCGCCGTGGAGACCCTGCGGGCCAAGGTGGCGGTGTTCGTCGACCTCGCGCGCAGCCGGGCCCTCCTCGAGCGGCAGGCCGAGGCCCTGCGCGAGGCCAACCACAGCCTGCGGGTGACGGCCGACGCGCTGCGCCTGGCGAACGCCGCAGCCGCGTTCGCCAACCACGAGCTCGAGATGTTCAACTCGGCCGTGGCGCACGATCTGCGTGCGCCGCTCCGCAGTATCCACGGGTTTTCGGCCGCGCTCCTACTGAATCACGCGAACCAGCTCGACTCCGTGGGCCGGGAGGACCTGGGCCGGGTGATGGCCGCGGCGGTCCGGATGGGTCAGCTCATCGACGACCTGCTCGGCCTCTCCCACTGCACCCGATCGCAGATGCGCTTTCGTTCGGTGGATCTTACCGAGATCGCGTCCGAGTGCCTGACCCAGCTCCAGAGCGCCAGCCCCGAGCGGTGTGTGGACATCCGGGTCGCGCCCGGGCTGATGACCCAAGGAGACCCTCGGCTGCTGCGCGTGGTGATGGAGAACCTGCTACGAAATGCATGGAAGTTCACCGCCCACCACCCGAAGGCCGTCATCGAGGTGGGAAAAGAGAGGGGAACCGGAGCGTTTTTCGTGCGGGATGATGGCGCCGGCTTCGACATGGCCTACGCCAACAAGCTGTTCATGGCGTTCCAACGGCTGCACCGTTTGGACGAGTTCGAGGGAAATGGCATCGGTCTGATCACCGTCAAGCGGATCGTCGAGCGTCACGGCGGCCGGATCCGCGGGGTCGGCGTGCCCGAACAGGGGGCCACGTTTTTCTTCACCCTCGGCGATGGGTCGACGAAGGAGCTTTCACCTGTATAGATGGCGGGGCTTGTCTCCTGGCGGCCGTGGTTGGGTTCCCAGGCGCGTCGACCAGACAAGATGTTCTTCCACAAGTCGGGCCTCGGCGAGATGATGTGGATTGCCCCGGGTTTTTTCCTGATGCTCTTCGGCTGCTCCGCGGTGCCGATTGGGCCCGTCGCGGGGGCTGTGGTACGGCCCGCCGGAGGCGGACCTCCTCTCCGGGGCGGAGAAGCCGGTCCTGGTCTTTCCCTCCGACGGCGGCACGAGCGGGCTGGACTTTTCGCGCGACGCCGGTTTCGGGCACGTCGGCCTGGCCTTCGTCTCGGGCGTGACCGGGCTGTCACCAGGGCCACCTACCCCCCGCGGCGGAGCCCGCCGGCTCCCTCCCGAACCAGGGCACGGGCAGCGGCGTGTTGTGGCGGATCTGGCGCGAAGGAGGCTAAGCCGGTTCCCATGTGCACGACGTCCGCGCGATGATCCCCACGCTGTACCTGGAGCTCCTGCCGGAGCCAGGGGAGGAGCTTCATCAGGCGCATCCTCGCGTTCCGCTCGGCGAGCGGCCGCTGTACATCGGGCGTGGCCCGGAGAACGCGCTGGTGCTCTCGGAGGACACGATCTCCTGGAACCACGCTCGGGTCTGGATCGAACGCGGCGCGATCCGGGTAGAAGACCGTGGAAGCACCAATGGGACATGGATCGATGACGCGCGGCTGCATGGCGACGGTCTGGTGCGCGCCGGTCAGATCCTCCGACTGGGGCGCCGCTCGCGGCTCCGTGTGGTCAGCACGGCTCCGGTGGTGCCGGTCGAGGCGCCGGCCTGGCGCCTCGAGGTGCTCGAGACGGGGGCCTCCGTCACCGTGCCCGAAGCCTCCCTCCGTGTAGGAACGGGTCCCGACGCTGACCTTTCCTTGCCGCTCGACGGCGTGGGCGGGTTCAACGTCCGCCCGCTTTCGGACGGGGCGGAGCTGGAGCTCGAGGACGGGCAGCGGCGCCTGGTCAAGGCCGGCGTGGCGTTCACGGTCGGCGAACGCCACTTCCGCATCCTCCCGGCCAACGGCCCCGAGGTCCCGACGGTGGGCGAGCGCACGCTCACCGACGCGTATCGGCTCCACGTGTCGCTCGATGGCCCGACTGGGCACGAGGTGGTGCTGGAGGATCCGGCGCGCGGCCTGACCCACCGCGTGTCCGCGGAGAACCGGGCGGTGATCCTCTTCGCGCTCGCGGTGCGGCTCTTGGAAGATCGCGCGGCACGGGTGCCCGAGTCGCGCCAGGGCTGGCTCGCGGACGGCGATCTGGCGGTGGGGGTCTGGGGGCGCGAGGCGCAGCGGATGGACGCGAACAACCTGAACGTCCTGCTCCACCGGCTCCGGCGCGAGCTGCTCGAGGTGGGCTTCGATCCCTCGTTCCTGGAGCGGCGCAACCACGCGATCCGCCTCCGCCTCGTGCACGTGTTCCGGACCTGAGGCCGGCGCTGATCAGCCCCCGTCCGGGGAGGCGCGAAAGCTGCCGACGAGGTGGAGCTCGTCGAGATTCCAGGCCACCCCGGAGACGTCGAACGACCCCGTCAACGACGGCTCGTCACCGATGCTGCCGCTCCAGGTCACCGTGGTGTCGAAGTCCGTGAGGAACAGGAGGGTGCCCCCGCCCAGGTCCCCGCCGACGCTGCCATTCTGGTCGTCGTAGAGGCTCAGCGTGCCGTCGAAGCGGCAGACGAACGTGCCCGAGAGCGAGTCCTCGTCGACATCGAGCAGCACATCGCCGGCGCAGGTGTCCGCCGGGCTGGTCTCGCCCTCGACCGTCATCGACATCGTCCCGGTGAGGGGCCCCCTGAGCGCGTCGGTGTCGGTGTCCGTGTCGGTGTCGGTGTCCGTGTCCGTGTCCGTGTCCGTGTCGGTATCGGTGTCCGTGTCCGTGTCCGCGGCCGTATCGGGGCAGAGGGCGTCGAGACGCTGCTCGTGGCGTTCGGCGCCGATGAAGCAGCCCGTCAGGAGGAGCGCGGGAGCGAGGCGGAACGTGATCATGGGCCCTCCTCGGCGCGGCACATCTGTTGGGCCGAGCCACACACGATGCGGGTGGTGCGGCCGGCCTGGATCGCGACCGAGCCCGCGGTGATGAGCTCGTCTACGCCGGGGAAGCGGGCGAGGATCGTGTACTGCCCCGCCGGCACCTCGTCGGGCGAATGGCGGCGATCGCCAGCGGTCAGCCAGACAACGGTGCCGTCTCCCGACGACACGGCCTTTCCCGGGCGCGGAGCGCGGGGTTCGGCGGTCGAGATGGGGGGCTCCGTCGCCATGCCCGCCGAGCTCGGGCCGCTGGCGGGAGCAGCGCGCACGCCCGTCGGCTGCGGGAGAGGCGCGACAGGGCCCGCCTTCGGGGCTCCCTCGGGGGGCGGAGAAGTCGGCGGCGGGACGACGGCTCCGTCGGGCTGGAGCGCGGGTGCCACCGGCGATGGGGGCGAGACCGCCACGGCAGCGAGCGGCTCGGACTCCGCCCGAGGCCACCCGAGCAACCACGCGCTCGCGGCCGCGGTCGAGGCCGCGGTCGCGACGATCGCGCCGATCAGGATCAGCCAGCGCAGGGTGCGGCGCCGCGGGCGGAACATCGGCAGGATGGAGACGGGCGGGATCGGGGCGAGGGAAGCGACGGAGGCCCCCGAACCGAAGGTGCCGAGCGGGACGAACGTGTCCGATGGGGGAGGGGGGCCCTCGTCCACCCGCGTGGGCGTCCTCCGGGGCGGGCCGGACGGCGGGGCCGCAGGGGATGCCGCGGGAAGGGCGGCGGGGTGAGTGGGCGGCGGGACGTGCAGCGCGCCGTCCAGGAGGGCGACGACGCCGGCGATGTCGGCGGGCCGCGCGCCCGGATCGATCCGGAGGCACGCGGCCACCGTCCGCCCGACCTCAGGCGGGAGCCCGTCCGTGCAGTCGTCCGGCGCCACGAACGCGCCCGTCGTGAGCGCGGCGGCGTAGGTCGCGAGATCGCGGTCGGGGAAGGGCCGCATGCCGCAGGCCAGCTCGTAGAGCAGGCACCCGAGCGCGAACACGTCGGCCCGCTCGTCCACGGAGGAGGCGTCACGGAGCTGCTCCGGCGCCATGTAGCCGGGCGTGCCGACGGGGAGCCCGGGCAGGGTGACGCTCTGACCGGGGATCGGATCGAGGAGCTTCGCCACGCCGAAGTCGGTCACGCGCGGGATCGCTCGCCCCTCGACCACCTCCACGAGCACGTTCGTGGGCTTCAGATCGCGGTGCACGACGCGCGCGCCGTGCGCGAACCCGACGGCGGCACACACCCCCCGGAACACGTCCAGGCGAGTGTCGAGCGAGGGGTGCTCGGCCGCCACCCACGCGTCCATCGGCACGCCCGCGACGAATTCGGCCACGAGGGCGAGCGCGCCGTCCACCTCGACCACGTCGGTGACCGGCACCAGGTTCGGGTGGCGCAGGCGGGCCTGGATGCGGCCCTCGTCGAGGAGCCGCTCCCGCAGCGGCCCCCGGTCGAGCTGCAACACCTTGAGCACGTGCACGCTGCCGAGCTGGACGTGCACCGCGCGGTACACGAGGCCCTGCCCACCGCGCCCGATGAGCTGCTCGACGCGGTAGTTCCCGACCTGCCGGCCTGCCTCGAGCATCCTGACTCAGTCTCCGAACGGCACGGTGAACGCCACCACAGCCGTTCCGCTCGCTGCGATCGCCAGCCCGAGCGCGGCTCCGGCGCTCGCGTTCGTCAACGTGTAGAGCTGCCGGGCCTCCGCACACGTCTCCGCGTCGTCATAGGCGCTCTCGGCGAGGAAGCTGGTCACCGCGAGACCCGCGGCGACCGCCCCGCCCGCCGCGGCGCCGAGGATCAACGACCGGCGTAGGTGGAGCGGGGTGCGGATCGGGTAGGTGGGCAGGGGCTCGTCGGGCCAGACGTAGGCGGTGGCACGCACGGCGCCGTCGGCGCCGCGCCACTGGAAGACGGTCGGGATGTTCAGCGGCCGATCCCGTCCGACGGCGGCGTCGAAGGAGAGTGTCCCGTCCGCCGCCTGCGGCACGCTTTCGGTCATCACGCTGTCGAGCGGAACGGCGCGAAATTCGGCCTGGAGCGGATGGCCCTCCGGCGCGAACGTCGTGGGGAGCCCCGCGGCGGGCTCGACGGCACGGGTGGCGGCGAACGCGGCGCGCGCCCGTGGGCTGTCCCGCACGATGAAGGCGCGGAGGCCCTGGAGCCGGTGGTAGCGTGCCACCAGCGCGCGCTCCGTCGTCTCCGCGAGGCATGGGAACGACGCCGCGAGCGAGTCGGTCCACACGGTGAACGCCGCGGTGTCGAGCCGGGTCCAGGCCGCCTCGGCGTCATCGACGAGCAGCCGAAAACGCTCGCCGCTCAGAGGCTCGCACGCCGCGAGCGCCGCGGAGGGGAACGCGAGGGCGCCGAATCCTCCCAGGAGGGCGGCGGCGAGGGCGGCGGTACGCAGGCGGATGCTCCGGAGGGAGGCCACGTGGGTCGGCCTCGCGGGGGGATTGTACCGCATGGGCGTCGGCAAGATGTACACTTCGGGGCATGACCCCCACCCTCCTGATGGCGATCGTCGCGTGCACCGACCAGAAGGTCGACCTCGGCGCGCTGCAGACCTCCGATGACATCGTGAACGCCTGCGAGCAGTACGAGCCGGAGGAGCTCACCCTGGACGTGGTGTTTCCCGCGCAGACCGGGGCCTGCCCGTGGGAGGAAGGGGACAACCAGGGCCCCGCCGACGGCCTGCTTACCGCGCGCGTGGAGCAGGTCGAGACCCTGGAGCTCCCGACCGACGCGGTCATCTGCGACATGTCGTTCGACTTCTCCGGGATCGTTCCGGACGAGATCCAGGTGATGGTCTACGACGACCACTTCTTCTTCACGTTCAACGACATCGTGCTCGCGTCCAGCTTCTCCCCGGCGGTGGACGAGCTGGCCGCCGAGGGGGACCTGCACACCTGGGACTGGAGCCGCGTGGTCGGCTTCGACTACCACTCCGTCGGGGACGGCTACGACAGCTACTGCCTCGGCGAGGCGGGCGGGTCCGCCGAGTGCGACATCCCGGCCACCGAGACCCCCGGGGAGATCACCATGCGGTTCGACGAGGCGCTGGTGGCCCAGCTCTCGTTGTCGGCCATCGCGAATGCGCGCTACGACTTCGCCTTCGTGACCACGGGCGACGACGACGTGGACCGCGACTGCAAACACGAGGCCTTCGGCTTCACCGTGACCGTGCCTTACCTTCAGCCGTAGTCAGACGAATCAGCCGGGAGCGGTGAACACGGAGCAGTAGTCCGGGAGCTCCGAGAGGTCCCCGTTCGCGAACGGAGAAGCCTCCCCGAACGTGTGGGCCGTGAGCCAGAGATCCATCATGTCGCGCCCCTCGGGCGGGATGGTGTGCCCGCCTTCGTGGTTGCACGTGACGACGAAGTGGCCGTCGGCCGTCAGATCGGTCGCGAAGTTGGTGGTGGTCTGCTGGAAGTCGATCACGCCGCCGCCGTAGAGGTCGGAGGCGCCCCCGAAGGGAAGGAGCGCGGGGAAGGGGGCCGCGGGCGTCGCGTAGGTCACACCCGAGCCGGTGCCGCCCGAGAAGGGGAGGATGGTAGAGAGGGTGTCCCCGCGGTGAACGCCGAGGTAGCTCGTCCACAAGGCGCCCGCCGAGAACCCCATCGCGGACACGCGCCCGAGATCGATGTCCAGCTGCTCGTAGAGGCAGGTCCGCATGTCGTCGAACAGGACGAGGTCGTCGTTGCCCTCCGCGGCGGAGACGAAGGCCCACTCGTAGGCCAGATCGCCCGACGCCGTCGGCACGACCACCACGGCATCCACCGTGTCCGCGTACTCGCGGAGGCTGAGGGCGTTGATCATGTAGCTGGCTGTTCCGCCGAGCGGATACCACACGAAGACGACGGGCTTGCCCGCCGACCCGCCCTCGGGAAGGATCAGCTTGACCGTGCGGTCCTTGCCGTTGGAGACGAGCTCCACGTCCCCTCCGCCGTCGATCGTGGGGCAGTCCCCGCCGGACACCTCGGCCAGGGGGGCGGTGCCCTCGAGGTAGGCGTTCGGGTCGACGGTCTCGCTGCCGGTGTCGTCGGCCGAGGAGTCCTTGTCGTTGGGCGCGGAGCAGGCGAGCATGAAGATCAGCATGGGGTGGAGGATACCCCGCCGCAGGGCGCGTGCCCGCCCAAGTCCGGCCGCAAATTCAGGGGGTCGCGGGAGGCGGCGGGAGGGTCGCAACGGCCGCCGCCACCATGGCGCGCTGAGCGGGGGTCATCACCGCGCGCGGACGCACGGCGAGGACGACCTGGTGCGCTGCCTGCCAGGTGGGCGCGAGGCCCTCGGCCACCATCACGCCGATACACACGGCTACGCTACGACCGTGCCCGTAGGCACAATGCACGAGCACCGGGAGCCCCTCGGCGCGCCACGACACGGCTTGCTCCACCGCCGCGCGCCATACGGCGACCTCGGGCGCGGCACCATCGAGCATCGGCACGCACCGATACCGCAGCGCTGCCCCCCGACGGGGGAGCTCGGCCGTGAGATCGAGCTGCGCGTAGCCCGGCGCGCCGTGGCGAGGCCACCCCCCCACCCAGAGCCCGGGCACCAGCTCGATCTTCCATTCCCGCATCGCCCGAGCACCCGCTCGCGCGGCGCCTCGCGCCACGAGAAAGAACGGCAGCAGCGCCCAGAAGGCGACCCTCGGCAGGGCCTCCTTCCCGAGCATTCCGGGCCGCCGCAGCAGGTACGCGAGGCTCACCCAGGTGGTCGCTCCACCCGCCCAGACAAACGCCCACGCCGCCCACGCGGGGACCAGCCCGGCGAGCCAGAGCTCGCCCCCGCCGACGAGGAGGAACGGGAGAAAAGGGGTGCCCATGCCGCCGCAAGGTACCTCGATGGGGGCCGAGTCCTACAGCTTTCTGCGGTGTCCCGGGTCGCCTCCGCGATAGATTCGCCTCCGCATGTCCTTCGCCCACCTTCACGTCCACTCCCAGTTCACGCTCCTCAACGGCGTGCCTTCGCCCAAGGATCTCGCGAAGGCGGCCAAGGCGCTCGGAATGGACGCCCTCGCGCTGACCGACACGTGCAACCTCTACGGGGCGGTCACGTTCTACAAGGCGTGCAAGGACGCGGGGATCCATCCGATTTTCGGCGCCGAGATCTGGGTCGACCCCCGCGGGATCGCCTCGCGGGAGGGGCTCGCGGGCGCGCACCAGGTCGTCCTGCTGGTCGAGGACGACGCCGGCTACAAGAACCTGTGCAAGCTCATCACCCGCGCGATCTTCGACGGCATTCACTACCGTCCGCGGATCGACCTGCAGCTGCTTCGCGAGCACAACCAGGGCCTGATGTGCCTGACGGCCGGGGAGAGCGGGGCCATCCGGCGCGCGGCCGGAGGCCTGGGCGTCGAGAACGAGGCGCGCATCGTGCCCCTCGCGGAGATCTTCGGCCCGGAGCGCCTGTTCTGTGAGCTGATGGATCAGGGGCTCGAGTGGCAGGGCGATCACAACGCCGAGGTGCGGCGCGTCGCTGGCGTGCATGGGCTCCGGACGGTCGTCGCGAACGATGTGCGGTACCTCAAGCCCCGCGACGCGGTGAGCCTCGATCTGCTCAACGCGATCGCCATGGGCGCGTCGCTCAACGACACGAAGCGGCCCCGCGCGGTCACCGACCAGCTCTACCTGAAGTCAGAGGAGGAGATGCGCGCGCTCTTCCCGGACGATGGCCCGGCCCTCGATCTCGCCCACGAGATCGCGCACCGCGGACACTTCAAGTTCAACACGAGCACCTACTACTTTCCGGCCTCCACCCCGCCGGATCCCGAGCCCGACGCCGACACCGACGCCAACTGGGCGTTCTTCTACCAGGCGTTCCCGCCTCCGATCGATTTTCAGATGCCACTCGACTCGGTGCCGCCGCGCCCCGAGACCGCGGGCAGCCTCAACGGCTACTACTGCTGGTACGCGCGGCAGGGGCTCAAGCTCCGCTTGTTGAGGATCCCCGAAGAGAAGCACGCTCCGTACTTCGAGCGCCTCGAGTTCGAGCTCAAGATGATCATCAAGATGGGCTTCGCGGCCTACCTGCTGATCGTCGCGGAGTTCATCAACTGGGCGAAGGATCGCGCGATTCCCGTCGGTCCCGGCCGAGGATCAGCGGCCGGCTCGCTGGTCGCGTACGCGATGCGCATCACCGACATCGACCCGGTGCGCTTCGAGCTGCTCTTCGAGCGGTTCCTGAACCCCGAGCGCATCTCGATGCCCGACATCGACGTCGACTTCGCCCAGGATCGCCGCGAGGAGGTCATCGAGCACGTCCGGCAGAAGTACACGCCGCCCCTGGTGAGCCAGATCATCACCTACGGGAAGCTCCAGGCGAAGGCCGCCCTGCGCGACGCGGCGCGCGTGTGCGATCTGTCGTTCCAGGAAGCGGACCGCCTCTCCAAGCTCGTCCCCAACGTCCTCAACATCACGCTGACCGACGCGCTGACCCAGGAGCCCAAGATCGCGGCCCTGCTCGCGAGCGATCCGAAGGCGCGCCGCGTCTACGAGCTCGCGAAGCGGATCGAGGGCCTCGCCCGGCAGGTCGGCGTGCACGCGGCCGGCGTCGTCGTCGCCGATCGCCCGCTCGTGGAGCTCGCACCGCTCTACCGGGACGGCCCCGAGGGCGGCCCCGTCGTGCAGTACGACATGAAGTCGGCCGAGAGCATCGGCCTCATCAAGTTCGACTTCCTCGGCCTCAAGACGCTCGACCAGATCCGCGACGCCGTCGCGATGATCGAGCGCAATACGGGCGAGCGCATCGACATGGCGGAGATCGACGACACCGATCTCGACAGCTGGAAGCTGTTCCAGAAGGGGGACGGCCTGGGCGTGTTCCAGGTCGAGTCCTCCGGGATGCGCGATCTGCTCACGCGCCTCCGCCCCTCGAACCTCGACGATCTGATCGCGCTCGTCGCCCTCTTCCGCCCGGGCCCGCTCTCGTCGGGCATGGTCGACGACTTCATCGACCGCAAGCATGGCCGCAAGCCGGTCGAATACGCGTTCGAGGAGCTCAAGCCGGTCCTCCAGAGCACGTACGGCACCATCGTCTACCAGGAACAGGTGATGCAGATCGCCCAGGTCCTGGCGGGCTACTCGCTCGGAGAGGCCGACCTCCTCCGTCGCGCGATGGGCAAGAAGGACGCCGTCGAGATGGCGCGCCAGAAGACGCGCTTCATGACGGGCGCCGTCGCGAAGGGATTCAACGAACAGAAGGTGTCCGACCTGTTCGACCTGGTCCAGAAATTCGCCGAGTACGGCTTCAACAAGAGCCACTCCGCGGCCTACGGGTACGTGGCCTACCAGACCGGCTGGCTCAAGGCCCATCACCGCGCCGAGTACATGGCCGCGCTGATGTCGATCGACGCCGGAGACTCGGACAAGATCCTGGTGTACGTCGGGGATTGTCGGCGGGCCGGCATGAAGATCCTCCCCCCCGACATCAACGCCTCGGTGGGCCCGTTCGACGTGCGGAGGGACGATCGCAAGGCGATCCGGTACGGGCTCCACGCGGTGAAGGGGGTGGGCGAGAGCGCCGTGGCCTCCGTGGTGGAGGCGCGGACGGAGGCCGGCGGGCGGTTCAAGGACTTCATGGACTGCCTGAACCGTCTCGACTATCGCCGCGTGAATCGCCGCGTATTGGAGAGCTTCATCAAGTGCGGCGCCTTCGACTCGCTCGGCGATCCCCGGGCGCGGCTGATGGCGGCGCTCGAGGACGCGATGGCGGCCGCCCAGCACGCCCAGGCCGAGAAGGCGTCGGGACAGGTGAATCTGTTCGGTGGTGCGATGAAGGCGCCCTCGTTCAAGCTCCCGAAGGTGTCCGAGTGGGCCATCGGCGAGCGGATGAAGTTCGAGAAGGAGACCCTCGGGCTGTTCCTCACGGGTCACCCGATCGAGGCCTTCTCGGAGGAGGTCGCGCGGTTCGCGTCGGCCCCCATCGACGGCTTGCGCCGGATCGACGACAAGTCCAAGGTGGCGGTGGCGGGGATCGTCTCCGCGATGCGGGTGATCCGCACCCAGAAGGGGGACAAGATGGCCTTCGTCACGCTGGAGGACATGAACGGGACCGTCGAGTGCCTGTTTTTCCCGAAGGCGCTTCCCAAGGCGCAGGCGGTGCTCGAGGCGGGCCGGCCGGTGCTCCTGCGCGGCACGGTCGAGCAGAAGGTGGACGAGACGAAGGTGCTCGCGGACAGCGCAGAGTGGCTCGAAGACCTCCGCGAGCGCTCGACGTCGCTCGTCGAGATCTCGATCCAGACACATGAGCTGGAGGAGTCCAAGTTCGCGCTGCTCCAGGGGATATTGGAGTCGAACCGCGGGCCGGCGGCGCTCAGGGTGTGGCTCGAGGAGCCCGGGTTGTTCAAGACCCGTATCGGCGCGGGGGAGGGGTTTCGCGTCGCGGCGACGCCGAAGCTGGTCGAGGGTGTCCGCGCCCTGTTCGGCCGCGCCGACGCCTTGAGGCTCTCGTGATCGTCCTGCTCGCCAGCCTCGCCGCGCTCACCAGCTCGGCCTGGGCCTTCGATCCGGTGATCCAGGAGCTGTCCGAAGGCCGGATCGACTGGACGGCGCTGCGCCTCCTCGCCTCGGCTGAGGGCGTGCCGTCGGGAGGCGTGCTCGTCAATCTCGAGACGCTCGAGGGGGACGCCCGGCAGCGGCTCGGGCCGCGCATGCTGGCGATGGCGCGCAAGGTGCGGATCTCGGCGGACCTCACGGCCGCCGATCTCCTCGACGCGAAGGACGCCGTCGCCGACCGCATCGACGACAACCTGATGTTGTGGGAGGTCTACGAGGTCCGCTACTACATGTCCGGCGGGGTGGAGATGGAGGGGGCGCTCCCGCTCCAGGCCTGGCTGCGCCCCGCGCTGGTCAGCCTCGCGAAGGGCAAGGACCGCACCACGCCCGCCACGGCTCCCACGAGCGGCCTCGTCATCGACGCGCGTGGCCTCGATCTCTCCCCGGCGCTCTCTCCTCGGCTCCAGGGCCCCGGCGGGGAAACCCTGTACAGCGTCGCCGCGATGACCGTCCTCGCGGCCTCGCAGCGGACTCCGGTCGTCTACGTCACCGACCCCGCCGACGTCGCGGCCGGCCGGCGCGCGGGGGGCCAGCCGCTTTTCGTGCGAGCCCAGAGCGTCACCGCAAAGACGGACCTGGTCCTCGATGCCGCCGATGCCGCCCGGGTTGCCCAGGCCGCGGTGGACGCGCCCTTCCTCTTGCAAGGCAACGTCGTGGTCGTGGTGGACAAATGATTCGTCGTGGCGCGCATTCTTCGGCGGGTACGAACGGTCTCGCGTCTCGCCGACCGGTCTCCCTCCCCCAGGCCGGTTGGGGGAGCCGACTGCGATGGGGGCTCGCCTTCGTCGGTATCGTAGCCGTGTTGGTCTACCTCACCGGATCGCTGCTCTCCGTCGTCATCGCCTCCGCCGTGATCGCCTACCTCGTCGATCCCCTGGTCAGCCGCCTCCAGGCGCGCGGCTACTCCCGGGAGGGCGCGATCGTCGCGATCGGCTTTCTGGCCAGCTCGACCGTGCTCATCGCGGTGGGGATCGTGCTGCCGGGCCTCGCGCGAAAGATCGGGGAGGTGGGCGCCGAGGTTTCCCCCTACCTGACCGGCGTCTCCGGCCGCGTGGGCCCCCTCCTCGACGAGGTCGAGACGCGCTTCGGCGTCGTCCTCCCGACCAACTTGCGGGCGTTCGCGGGCGAGCTCCCCGGCTACCTGCAGAAGCTCTCGCCGGACGCGCGAACGAGCATCCAGGAGTGGCTCGGGCGCCTCGCCGGCGGCGGGCTCGACGTGGTGCTGTCCGTGCTGACGGTCACGCTGCTTCCGGTGTTCACGTTCTACTTGTTGCGCGACTGGCCGCACATCGTGGCCTGGGTGGACGACCTGATCCCCGTGAAACACCGGCCGATCGTCCGGAGCATCGCCACCGAGATCGACGGCCGCATCGGCTCGTGGCTCAAGGGGCAGCTGCTCGTGGCGGCCATCCTCGCGGGCCTCTACACGGTCGGGCTCCTGGTCTCCGGGATCGATCTCGCGGTGACGATGGGGCTCCTGTCGGGCGTCCTGTTCCTCCTGCCCTACATCGGCCCGATGATCGGGGCGGGCCTGTCCGTCGGGCTCGCGCTCATCCAGTTCGGCTTCGACTGGCACGTGATGGTGGTCGCTGCGACCTTCGGGCTCGGCCAGCTGCTGGAGAACACCTTCCTCACGCCGATGCTCGTCGGCGATCGCGTCGGGCTCCACCCGATGGTCGTGATGGTCGCGCTCATCGTGGCCGGCAACGTCCTGGGTCTGTGGGGGCTCGTGGTGGCGCTCCCGGTCACCGCCGCGCTCGCGGTGGTCGCGGCACACGTACTCTTGACGTACCGGCAGAGCCGGACGTACCTCGGGTGATGCGCTGGCGCTGGCTCGGACGGGTGCCGTACGTCGAGGCGCTCGCGGCGCAACGGGCGCACCGGGACGCGCTCGGCGAGGGGAGGGTGGGGCAGGAGGTGTGGCTCCTCGAGCACGATCCCGTCGTCACGACCGGCCGTCGCGGGGTGTTTGATCTCGACCCCGCCCGCATCGCGGCCGCCGGCTACGACCTCGCGGCCACGGAGCGCGGGGGCCTGGCCACGTGCCACGAGCCCGGACAGCTCGTCGGGTACGTGCTCATCGACGCGCGGGAGATCGGCGTGCGCCGCACGATCGCGACGTTGGAGGGCGCGATCGTGGAGTGGCTGGGGACGCAGGGCGTGATGGCGGGGCCCCGGGAGGGCTACCCCGGCGTGTGGGTCGGCTCCGAGAAGCTCTGCGCCGTCGGCCTGCACTTTCGCGGGGGCCTGACGCTGCACGGCTTCGCGCTCAACCTGGTGAATGATTTGCGGGGCTTCGGCCTCATCACCCCGTGCGGCATCCGTGACGGCGGGGTGACGACGCTGGCGCGGCTCGTGGGCACCGCGCCTGCTCCAGCCGCCGCCGCCGCCGCCATCGGTGAGATTGTGGTGCGTCGGCTCCTTGACGCCGCCGTTGGTTCGGTTAATAGGGTGGGACCTGAAGGCACGTAGCTCAGTGGTAGAGCACCGCTCTGACACGGCGGGGGTCGCCGGTTCAAGCCCGGCCGTGCCTACCATCCCCCCATCGGGTAGGCGGGCGCGTCGTTGACGCGCCCGCCTTTCGTTATTAGCGTTCGACGTTCTCGGCAGTGGGCACGCCCTGCTGTTCGCCCACTTCTCGAATCCGGAGAATAATTGCGGAGTCCTCCTCGGCGCGATCAGAACCTGGTCCCTGAACGAAATGAGCCCCGCGTCAATGAGCGAATTCGCGTCCCGCGCGTGCTCGTCGTCGACGAGGAAGGCCAGAAGCTCGGCGAGTTCCTCACCGAGGACGCGATGGCTCTCGCGCGTGAGCGCGGGTTGGACCTCGTGGAGGTCGCGCCGATGGCGCGTCCGCCCGTCTGTCGCATCACCGACTTCGGCAAGCTCAAGTACGAGAAGAAGAAGCGGGACGCTCAGACCCGCAAGAACCAGGTGATCGTCGAGGTCAAGGAGATCAAGCTCCGCCCCAAGACGGACGACCACGACTTCGACGTCAAGGAGCGCGCGGTTCGCCGCTTCCTCGAAGACGGCGACAAGGTCAAGGTCACCGTCCGATTCCGCGGTCGCGAGATCGCCCACCGGGACATCGGCGAAAGCCAGTGCCGGAAGCTCGCCGAGATGCTGGTTGACGCGGCCATCGTCGAGATGCCCCCGCGGATGGACGGCCGCCAGATGGTCATGCTGCTGGCCCCCGGCAAGAAGAAATCGTAAGTTTCACGGAGCTCACATGCCGAAGATGAAGACCAACCGTGCCGCGGCGAAGCGTTTCTCCGTCACCGGCACCGGCAAGATCAAGTTCAAGAAGCGCGGTCTCCGCCACTGCCTCGAGCACGTCTCGAAGGACACGAAGCGCAACCTCGAGAAGACCGGGTACATCAAGGATTGCGACCACGCCAACGTCGCCCGCCTGATCCCCTACAAGTTCTAGAACGCTCCCTCCACCGCTACCGCGCACGCCCTCATCCTGATGGGCAGCCGCTGGGACCCGGTCAAACTCAAGGAATCCTACGATGGCACGTGTAAAGCGCGCAGCAATTTCTCGCGTCCGCAAGAACCGCCTCTACAAGCGGGTCAAGGGCTTCTTCCTCGGCCGCCAGCGCCTCCGCCAGGCGATGGAGCACTCGGATCGCGCGAAGCGGTTCGCGTTCCGTGGCCGCAAGGAGAAGAAGCGCCTCTTCCGCGCCCTCTGGATCGTCCGCATCAACGCGGCGCTCCGCGCTTCCGGCATCACCTACAGCCGCTTCATCCACCAGATGAAGCTCGCGAACGTGACGATCGACCGCAAGATCCTCGCCGACCTCGCCCTGAACGATCCGGCAGGCTTCGCCGCCGTCGTGAAGACGGTCCAGTCGCGCCAGGCTGCGTAGTTCGATGTACGTCGTCGCCCTCGCGCTGCTGTCCGCCTGCGTAGTCGCTGACGACGTGACCTACCTCCAATACAACGGAGACGACCAGAGCGTCTCCGTTGACGTGGGCTCGGACACCCGGTACGTCCTCGATGACGACGGCGTGACCGAAGTCCCCGAGGCCGTGTCGGTGGTGCTCACGAGCAGCACCGGCGCCGTGGAGATCGGGAGCGGCACCGTCAGCCCGTCCGCCGGCCCCATCGGCACGATCCACCGGGTATCGGTCGAGATCTCCGAGGCTTACGCCGAGGATATCGACAGGGTTACCGTCCGCACCGACAGCGGAGATCGTGGCGAAGACGAGTACGATCTCGAGCGAGACAGCGCGGGCGAGGGATACTGGGTGTTCGAGCTCGAGTCCCAGGGCGAGGACGGCGAGCAGCGAACCGACACGTTGACGTTCCTCCTGTACGAGGAAGTCGCATCCGAGGAGTAGCCATGGCGGGCACTGAGAAGCGGCAACGCGCGCGTACGGTCACGAAGGCCGAGGTGGTCGAGCGTGTCCGCCAGCTCACTGGCCTGGGTTGGACCGAGAGCGGAGACCTCCTCGAGGCTGTCCTCGACAGCATGAAGGAGACCCTCGAGGCCGGCGAGAACATCAAGATCAGCGGCTTCGGCAGCTTCATGGTGCGCTCCAAGTCCCCCCGTCGCGGGCGCAACCCGCAGACGACCGTCGCCATCGTCATCCCGAAGCGCCGTGTTCTCACCTTCAAGCCCTCGCAGGTGCTGCGCCAGTCGCTCAACACCGGCCGGTCCGAAGGCTAGGCCGTGGCTGACATCCCCGACAAGCTCTACTTCCGCATCGGCGAGGTGGCGGAGCTGGTGGGGGTGGAAGCGCATGTGCTCCGCTATTGGGAGACCGAGTTCAAGCTCCGGCCCCACCGGTCGAGCTCGGGCCAGCGCCTGTACCGCAAGAGCGACCTGTCGCGCTTCCTGCGTGTGCGGCAGCTCCTGCACGAAGAGGGCTTCACCATCGCCGGCGCACGCAAGGTGCTGCTCGAGGGCTCCGAGTCCGCGAAGGGCGTGGGTGTGGACCGCGAGATGTTGAAGGATGCGCTGCGTCGCGTGCGTGACCTGCGCGCGGGCATCGCCCGCCTGACCACTGAGCTCACCGAGGAGTGAAGCCCAGCCCTTGACGCGAGGAGCGGGCGGGATAGAAGGTCTGCGTCCGGGGTGTAGCGCAGCCTGGTAGCGCACCTGAATGGGGTTCAGGTGGTCGCAAGTTCGAATCTTGTCACCCCGACCATATTTGCGCAACTCGTACGCCCGCCCTTCGGTTCGCCGGAGGGCGGGCGTTCTTGCTTGGGTATTGTACGATCGTTTGCGGCCGCGGTGCGTCGCCCGTGGGGCTGTAGCTACCGTCCGAGCAGCACGTACACCGCGCCGGCACCCGCACCCGCCGTGCTGTCGTCGCTGTCCCCCATCACGAGGTCGAGGACACCGTCGTCGTCGAGGTCGCCGAGGGCGAGGTCACTCCCCAAAGCGCCCGAGCGCACGCCGTCGATCTGCACCCACGCGCTGTCGGGGAACGTCGGGGCCACGGGTCCGTAGGCGATGTGGACCTCGTTGGCCTGGGAGGACGCGACGACCAGGTCGTCCACGCCGTCGCCGTCGAGATCGCCGCCCACCGCGGCGTCGATGTGCGCGTTCATGTCGAACCCGCGCCCGAGCAGATCGCCTGCACTGCCGGCGAAGAAGTACGAGTCGTCGCTCTCCCCGGCGCCCGCGACGAGGTCCGGGTAGCCGTCGTCGTTGATGTCGCCCACGGTGGCGAGCACGCCGTCCGCGTTGGTGCCAGGTGCGTCGCCGTCCGAGAGCGCGGACAGGGGGCCGTCCACGAGCGGGCCGGCGAACCAATAGATCATCTCCTCGTCGACCGCGCCGACGGCGAGGTCGCCCACGCCGTCGCCGTCGAAGTCGGCCATCGAGATGGCGCCGCCGAACTCGAACTGACGACCCTCGGCGGTCACCGTGACGTACGTCGTGAGGTCGCTGTACACGTGCACCTTGCCGGCGCCGCTCTCGGGGCAGCCGACGGCCCAGTCGGGGGCGCCGTCGCCCGTCACGTCGGCGCCCGCGGCGATCGCGCGCCCACACTCGTTGCCTACGTCCCCGGCCCAGGCCTCGGTCGCCGTGCTCGGGAAGGTGCTCGCGCCCTCGCCATAGCCCCACCCGCCGTTGTGCCCGCGGTAGCCCGGCCCGCCCGCGAGCCACTCGTCGTCACCGTCCCCGTCGCGATCGCCGATGCGCGCCAAGGTGCTGCCGAAGGAGGCCTCCACGAAAGAGGCGCCGGTGCCGATCGTGGCGCCGCCGAAGGAGTCCGCGTACGCGACGGTGCCCGTGGCCGCGGTGGTCCACGCCGTGACCTCCCCCGTGTGCGTGGGGTCGAGCTCCGAGCCGGGCGCGCCGCCGAGCAGGTCGAGGGAGCCGTCGCCGTCGATGTCGGCGAGCGTGACGGAGCTACCCATCCGGTCGCCGGACTGCCGCCCCAGGAAGGTGATGTCGGCGGGAGACACGCTCCCGCTCACGAGCCGGCAGCTGCTCGCGGCGCCGTCGCAGTCGTTGTCGAGCGCGTCGCCGCACACCTCCTCGGCGTCGGGGTTCACCGCGGGGTCGGCGTCGTCACAGTCGCGGATCACCTCCTCGCCGCCGGCGCCCGCCGGGGGCGCGCACGCGAGCACGCTCGAGTCGCCGCCCACGTGCCCGTCTCCATCGGCATCCAGGAACCACACGCTGCCGGTACGGAGGTCCACCCCGGGGTCGTCATCGTCGGTCAGCCCGTCGCAGTCATTGTCGACGCCGTCACAGACCTCGGTAGCGTCGGGCCGAACCGTGGCGTCCAGGTCGTTGCAGTCGAGGGCGTTGTCGACCGTCCCGTCGGGCTGCGTGGACGCGGCGAGCGGCGCGTCGGGATCGCCGAAGCCGTCGTTGTCGACGTCGGCGTACCAGGTGCCGAGGTCCGTATCCGTATCCGTATCCGTATCCGTATCCGTGTCCGTGTCCGTGTCCGTGTCCGTGTCCGTGTCCGTGTCCGTGTCACCGGTGTCGACGGGCTTGGGGCCGGAGCAGGCGAGGAGGAGGAGGAGGGGCGACATGGGGGGGCGGTAACCGGATTGGCTCGACGAAGCTCCGGCCACGAGATCTCCGTACGCGTCGGCCTCGGGGGCAACGCCGGCGAGGGGTAGGATTCACGAGTCCCGGAGCGCGACCGCGCTCCTCTCTCGCTACACTTCGCCGTCCCGGAGTGTTCCATGTCCTCCCGCCTGCGCACCCACCTCCTCGCCACCCTCGGCGTCACCATGTCGGCCGGCTGCTGGAGCCCGTGTGTCTCGGAGGCGAAGATGACGACGGATGACACCGAGTTGTGTCTCCCCGCGGACACCGGCGATGCGGACACCGCGGGCTCCTGCCCCTCCGCCACGGACGCCCTGTCGATGCTCGCTGCTGACAGCTTCGCGTGCACGGTCGTGTCGGTGCACGGCGAGGGCACGGGAGCGGACTGTTGCTACCCCGTCACGGTCGAGTGCCACGATTTCAGCTGCTGCGCCTACGGGCGCCCCTACGTTGCCGAGGGCTCGGTGCGGTCCGCGGAAGCCCGGCCCGGCGCGGGGTGGCACCCCGCTGCCCCGATGACACCCGACCTGCGGGGCGTGTCCGCCGACCAACGCCGGGCGCTGGCGGCGTTCTGGACGAAAAATATGTTGTCCGAGCACTCCTCGGTGGCCGGCTTCCACCGCTTTGCGCTGGATCTTCTCGCGCACGGCGCGCCGCTCGATCTGCTCCTGCGCGCCCAGGCGGCCATCGTGGAGGAGGTGCAACACACCCGGATGTGCGCGGCCCTCGCTTCCGCCTACGCGGGCGCGCCGATCGAGCCGGGCCCGCTCCCGATGGGAGTCGCAGCGCCGATCGCGTCGAGCCTCGCCGAGCTGGCTGCGATGACCGCAAAGGAGGGGTGTGTCGGGGAGACGCTCGCGGCGTGGCTGGCCGAGTCGATGCTGCGGGACGCCACCGATCCCGCCGTGCGCCACGTGCTGACGCGGATCGCGCGCGACGAGGCCCGGCACGCCGCGATCGCCTGGGCGACCGTGCGTTGGGCGATCGAGGTCGGTGGAGCCCCGGTGCGTGCTGCCGTCGCCGCGGTGTTCGCGACCGGTCCGGGCGTTCCGGCGCCGGGGGACTCGGCCGCCGAGCCCGGGCTCGTCGCGCACGGGTTCCTTCCCGATCGCCGGCTCGACCAGCTCGCGCTGGACGGGTGGCGCGAGGTGGTGATGCCTTGCATCGCGGCGCTGGGAGCGTTGGGTGGGGACCGCGCGGCGCCGTGGGCGGTGCGCGAAGAGCTCGTATGCTCCGCTGTTGCGGGGTGAGGCATGCGGGCAGCGAGCGAGGTCGACATCGATGCGCCGATCGCGGTGGTCTGGCGGTTGATGCTCGACTTCGAGGCCTACCCGGAGTGGAACCCATTCGTGGTCCGGATCACGGCGCCGGCCCCCGTCGCTGTCGGCAGCCCGCTGCACCTGCAGGTGCGCTGGGCGGATGGCACGGAGAGGGCCGTCGAAGACCGGGTGTGCGTGCTCGTGCCGCCGGGAGCGGCCGGCGCCCGTTTCGTGTACGAGGCGACCGGCTTCTTGGACAGCATTCGGATGGTTCGGGCCCGGAGGGAGCAGGTCCTCACCGTTCGATCGGCACGCGGCCGCGCTGAAGCACAGGGCCGAGTCGCAGGCCGGCGCCGCGGCTTGGCGCTCGGAAGACTCCGGGCGCAGTGCAACACGGACTCTGGCAACGCTACCGTAGGCGCGGACTCGCTCAGCGAGAGGGGACAGCGTGCGGACCGCCCCCGACGTATGCCGCCAGGTGCTCGCCGGTCAGCGTCGACCTCGAGGCCACGAGACCGGCCGGGGTGCCTTCGAACACCACCCGCCCCCCGTCGTGGCCCGCGCCCGGCCCGAGGTCGATGATCCAATCGGCGTGCGCCATCACTGCCTGGTGGTGCTCGATCACGACGACCGACTTGCCGGAGTCGACCAGTCGGTCCAGGAGCACGAGCAGCTGCTCGAGGTCGGCCAGGTGCAGCCCCGTGGTTGGCTCGTCGAGCACGTAGACCGCGCCTTCGGCGCCCATGTCCGTCGCGAGCTTGAGCCGCTGCCGCTCACCGCCGGACAGCGTGGTCAGGGGTTGGCCGAGGCGCACGTAGCCGAGCCCCACTTCGACCAGGCGCTGGAGGACGGCGTGCGCCGCTGGCGTGCGCGCCTTGCCGGCGCCGAAGAAGCCGAGCGCCTCTTGCGCCGAAAGATCGAGCACCTCGGCGATGTTGAGCCCGCCCAATCGATAGTCCAGTACCGACGTGTGGAACCGCCGGCCCTCGCAGTCCTCGCAGACCGTGGTGACGCCGGCCATCATCCCCAGGTCGGTGTAGATCACCCCGGCGCCGTTGCACGTCGGACAGGCGCCCTCGGAGTTGGCGCTGAACAGGGCGGGTTTTACGCCGTTTGCCTTCGCGAAGGCGTTGCGAATCGGATCCAACAGCCCGGTGTACGTGCCCGGGTTGCTCCGCCGTGAGCCACGGATCGGGGTCTGGTCGACCGAGACAACCCCGTCCCGGCCACACACCGAGCCGCGGATCAGCGAGCTCTTGCCCGACCCTGCCACGCCGGTCACCACCACCAGCACGCCGAGCGGGATGTCCACGTCGACGTCCTTCAGGTTGTGCGTGCGGGCGCCGCGCACCGACATCACCCCCGACGGCTTCCGCACCGAGCGCTTGGTGGAGGCCCGGTCGTTCAGGTGCCGCCCGGTGAGCGTGCCACTGGCGCGCAGCCCCTCCACGGTGCCCTCGAAGACCACCTTGCCGCCCGCGGTGCCGGCACCGGGGCCGAGGTCGACCACGTGGTCGGCGATCACGATCACCTCCGGCTTGTGCTCGACGACGAGCACGGTGTTGCCCTTGTCCCGCAGCCGCACCAGGAGGTGGTTCATCCTCTGGATGTCGTGGGGGTGCAGCCCGACCGTCGGCTCGTCGAACACGTAGGTCACATCCGTGAGCGACGATCCGACGTGGCGGATCATCCGGGTCCGCTGGGACTCACCGCCCGACAGCGTGCCGGTCGGCCGGTCGAGGGAGAGGTAGCCCAGCCCGATCTCCACGAACGCGTCGAGCGTGTGCCGCAGCGACGCCAACAACGGCGCGACGGACGGCTCGTCCAGCGCGCCGACCCACCCGGCGAGGTCGCTGATCTGCATCGCGCAGGCGTCGGCGATGTTCATCCCCGCGAGCTTCGAGGCCCGGGCGCCCGCGCTGAGCCGGGTGCCGCCGCACTCGGGGCAGGTGGTGAACGTCACCACCCGCTCCACGAAGGCGCGGATGTGGGGTTGCATCGCATCGACGTCCTTGGACAGGAAGGACTTCTGGATGGTCGGGATCAGGCCCGCATAGGTGAGGTTGATGCCGTCGACCTTGATTTTCGTCGCCTCCTTGTGGAGGAGGTCGTCCAGCTCCTTCTTGTTGAAGTCCCGGATCGGCTTGTCCGGGTCGAAGAAGCCGCACCCGCGGAAGATGCGGCCGTACCAGCCGTCCATGCTGTAGCCGGGGATGCTGAGTGCACCCTCGTTGAGCGACTTGCTGGCGTCGTAGAGCTGCGTGAGATCGAAGTCGCTCACCGAGCCCATGCCCTCGCACCGCGGACACATGCCCCCGTTGACCTCGAAGGTGCGCACCTCGGCCTTCTTTCCGCCGGCCTTCTCGACCGAGATCGATCCCGCCCCGCGGACCGACGGCACGTTGAACGAATAGGCGTTGGGCGGACCCGCGCTGGGCTTGCCGACGCGGCTGAACAACACCCGCAGCATCGCGCTGGCATCGGTCGCCGTGCCGACGGTCGAGCGCGCGTTCGCGCCCATGCGCTCCTGGTCGACGATGATGGCGGTGGTCAGCCCGTCGAGCACATCGACGTCAGGCCGGCCCAGCGTCGGCATGAACCCCTGCACGAAAGCGCTGTAGGTCTCGTTGATCATCCGCTGCGACTCTGCCGCGATGGTGCCGAACACCAGCGACGACTTGCCCGATCCCGAGACGCCGGTGAACACGGTCAGGCGCCGCTTGGGGATCTCGACGCTGATGTCCTTGAGGTTGTTCTCTCGGGCACCCTGGACGCGGATCAAATCGTGGTTGTCCGCAGGATGCTTGCTGGAGGAGGCCATGTTCGCGATTCCTCGGCGTGGTCGGGGGTTCAGTCGGAGGTGCGGACCCTCCGTTGCTTCGGGCCCCTCGTAGCGTCGGCCTCCCGTTGTCGCTCCTCCGAACCTGCGATCGTGAGCTCGGGCCGACGCGCGGCGTGGAGCGAGCGGGCCTGAAGCGCGCGGACGTCGTCGCTGGTGACCGGGCGGAGAGGTCGCGCCGCCGCCAGCGCCGCGCGCTCCACACGAGACTTTGACCCGGACGCACGAGCGAGAACTTTAGGCAGAAATCACTTCCGGCATCCGCAAATACCAACGAGCACGCGCCCGCACGGGCCTGTGGCGCTGACCCAATTGTCAGGTCTATCCTCGCGCGCCCGCCCCCCCACCCCCGAGATCCCCGTGCTCCACCGCCTCCTCGCCCCCCTGCTCATTTCCCTCGCGCTCGGCCTCGTCGGCGCCGGCCAGGCCCACGCCGGCTCGCCGCCCACCATCTCCCTGACCGGCACGGTCGAGGCCCTCTGCGACGACGGCAGCTCCACCTACCCCGACACGCTTCCGTTCGGCCTGCACTTCACGACCATCTCCGGCTACGCCAACTACTACTACGACAACCTGCACATCACGGAGGGGTCGGCGTACTACCACCTCTACGTGGGCGTCGAGTCGAACCTCTCGCGGTACTACGGCGCAGGCGTGGTCCGCACCAACTACTACCAGGCGGGGTTGACCGACCAACTCGACCTATCGGCCGGCACCACGTTCGGCGGCGTCACCGCCAGCGTGATTCGGACGGGCGCGGAGCTCCTGGAAGAGAGCGGCCCGTACGGTGAGAGCCGCATCCTCGCCGGCGATGTCGATCTGTCGGCGTTCGCGGCAAATCTCGCGAACGTCGAGAACGCGGCCGGTGACCTCTGCACGGTGTCCGCGCTCGGGACCGATCCGACCACCGACCTCCAGGTCACCATCTACGATGCGTCCGGGGACTCCGATGGCGACGGCGTGAACGAAAGTGCGGACCAGTGCCCCACGGTCGACGCATCCGGCTACGACGCAGGCAACGGCGACGGCTGCGTCGACGACTACGACGCCGACGGCATCACCGACCTCCTCGACTCCTGCCCGCGGTCGTCCAACGCCGTCGACCTCGACGGCAACGGCATCCCCGACGGCTGCGACGCGGGCGACTTCGCGACCGGCGGCGTGAGCCTCACGATCGCGGGCACGGTCACCGCCGAGTGCTACACGCCCGACTCCGGGATCTACGTCGAGACCTACGACGTCGCGTTCGAGGCGACGTACGACGATGCGTCGGAATACGTCATGTACAACGCCTCGGTTTGGGAGGACACCTACGCCGGGGGGACCTACTTCTACCAGTCCGTGCTGTGGGCCAACACCTGGTCGGTCACGTTCGGTGACGAGACGCTGGACCTGGACGGCGTTTCCACGCCCTACTACGCCGGCTGGTACCATGCGTTCGACGAGTATTCCGAGCAGTACTATGGCAACGGAAGCCAGGTCGGCGGCTACTTCTACGCGCCGAGCGACTCGGGCTGGATCCTCTCCGGGAGCGTCGGCTTCGCCGGCACCGACCTGTTCGCCGACGTGCGGGATCACCTGGATCCGGCCAGCCTCCAGCTCGCCTCCGTGCAGCTCTCCGGTTCGAACTACAAGGACAACGGCGACTACTGCCGGTTCTCCGTCAACGGGGCGGGAGAAGGCTTCACCCTGGTCGTCACCTCCCTGGAGCCGGACGCCGACAACGACGGTGTCTCCGACGACGAGGACCTCTGCCCCGGCTTCGACGACACCATCACCGGTGATACCGACCACGACGGTTTCTGTGACGCGCTCGACAACTGCGCCGACGACTACAACCCCACCCAGGTCGATGCCGACGGCGACGGCCTCGGGAACGCATGCGAGGGTGACACGGACGGCGACGGCACGGTCGACGACTACGACAACTGTGAGGTCGACTTCAACACCGACCAGGCCGACTCCGACTTCGACGACTACGGCGATGTCTGTGACGCGGACGACGACAACGACGGCCGGGCCGACATCTCCGACAACTGCCCGCTCCTCCCGAACGCCAGCCAGGCGGATCAGGACCGCGACGGCTCCGGCGATGCCTGTGATGGCGACGACGACGCCGACGGCGTGAGCGACGCCACCGACGTCTGCCCCGGCACGCCGATGGACGTGAGTTACGACGCTGGCGGCTGCTCCGGTGTCCAGCGCGTGGAGGTCACCTGTGGTGACCCGTGCGACTACCGGAACCACGGCCAGTACGTGAGCTGTGTCACCCAGGCGTCGAACGACGTGAAGAAGGCGGGCCTGATCGGCAACACCGAGAAGGCGAACCTGACGCGCGAGGCCGCCCGCAACACCTGCCGGTAACGACACACCCCCGTCCGGGGAGGGGCCCTGCCGCCCCTCTCCGGGGGCGGCGCCTCGTCACTCGCCGCCCCCCCCGAACAGGTAGATGGCTCCCGCGTCGCTCCCGCCTTCGTCGTCACCCGGCGCGGACACGAACAGGTCGTCGATCCCGTCCCCGTCGATGTCACCGGCGCGTCCCACGGCCGCGCCCGCCGCGTCGCCCGCGTCCTCCCCGACCAGCTTTGCGTCGGCGTCGGCCAGGCTCCCGCTTGCCTCGATAGGGCCGTACACCACGTACGCCGCGCCCGCCTCGCTGCCGCCCTCGTCGTCGCCGCTCGCGCCCACGATGAGGTCGGTCACGCCGTCGCCGTCGAAGTCGCCGAGGCCGAGCGAGGCCCCGGCGTGGTCGCCCGCGCTCACGCCGGTGAGCACCACGGCCGTCGCGAGATCTACCTCGCTCGCGAACCGACCGAAGGAGAGGTAGACGGCGCCGGCCTCGGACGCCGCCGCTCCGTCCATGGAGGCGCCGAGCACCACGTCCTTGTAGCCGTCGCCGTCCACGTCCCCGCCCGCGACCGCGCTCCCGACGCCCTGCCCGGCCGAGGAGCCCTCGAACACCACCTCCGCGACGGACGCGAGAGGGGCGACTCCTCCGAGCGGGCCGTACACGATGCGCGCCGCGCCCGCCGACGCCGCGCCGCCCGAGTCGCTCGGATCCCCGACGAGCAGGTCGTCCATCCCGTCGCCATCGAAGTCGTACACGTCGAGGCTCCCGACGGAGCCGAGGCTGAAGATCGCATCGGCGTACCCCGCCGGCTGGGCCGCGAGCGAGGGGGCCGGGCCGTCGAACACCCAGATCGTGTCGGCCCCGCAGAAGACCAGGTCTTCGTATCGGTCCCCGTCGAAGTCGCCGTAGCCCCCGAGCCGGCCGAAGGCGTCGGAGGCGCTGTCGCCCACCCAGTCGATGGGCGCGGCGGAGACCTCCTCGGTGGCCGAGAAGGCGCCCCCGACCAGGTACACGCGGCCGCTGTCGGCGCCGTAGCCCGGCGCCCCGACGAGGAGGTCGGGAGCGCGGTCGCCATCGGCGTCCACGCCGGCCATCAGGGGCACGAGGGCGTCGTCCGCGCCCGCACCGGGAACCCGTACGTCCGCGTCCTGGACGCGCACGCGCCCCGAGAGCGGCCCGTACAGCACGTAGGCCTCACCGCTCCCGGCCGCGCCTCCCTCCGCCGCGGCGCTGCCGACGAGCAGATCGTCGTACCCGTCTCCGTCGAGGTCCCGCGCCGGCCTCGTATCCGCGAGGCCGTCTCCGGCGCTCTCTCCGGTGAGCTTGGCGGCGCGCGAGCGGGTCGACAGGTCGGTGGTGCCCCACACGCCGCAGCCGCCTCCCCCGGGAGTGCAGTCCTCGTCGATGCCGTTGTCGCAGATCTCGACGCCGCCGGGGTTGATGTCGCGGTCGGTGTCGTCGCAGTCCCCTGCCACGTCGGCGTAGCCGGCCGGCGTCACGCACGCGGTCGTGGTCGTGGCGGCGTCCCCGTAGTCGTCGCGGTCCTCGTCCAGGTAGAAGGTGCCGAGGCCCTCGCTCGCGAGGTCCGGATCGTCGTTGTTCACGAGGCCGTCACAGTCCTCGTCGACGCCGGCCTCGTCGCACAGCTCCGGCGCGCTGGGCGAGATGGCGGCGTCGAGATCGTCGCAGTCCTCGGTGTTGTCGGCGCTGCCCTCGGGCGGATCGCAGTCGAAGCTCGGGCGGGCGTCGGTGGGGCCGTAGCCGTCGCCGTCGCCGTCTTCGTACCAGCGGAGGGAGTCCGTCACCGTGGGATCGGAGTCGTCGGCCACGCCGTTGCAGTTCTCGTCGATGTCGCCGGCATCGCACACCTCGGAGGCCGCGGAGTTGATCGCGGGGTCGGCGTCGTCGCAGTCGTCGGGGGTCACAAAACCGTCGCCGTCCGCGTCCACGCCGCTGACGGGCGCCGTGTCGTCGGGGGCCTTCCCGTCGGCGGGATCCTGTCCGGCGCAACCGGCCAGCGGAAGGAGGCAGGACGCGAGGAGGAAGAGGTGCACGCGATCTCCGGACGCGTCCGCTGTAAGCGCGCGGCCCGGTGCTCGGCCACCGGGAGGCCTCCGGGACGCGGGGTAGGGGAGGCGACGTGTGTTCGGGGAGGAGCCATGATACCGCGCGCTCCGACGCGAGCGAGATCCAGGGGCCCATGACCTTCGTGCAAGTCCAATTCCTGGGGTTCTTCGCCGTCGTATTCGCGGCGTACTGGTCGTTCCCGTCCCGCGTGGGCCAGAACGCCATCCTCCTGGTCGCGAGCCTGTACTTCTACGGGTGCGTACACCCATGGTTCCTCATCCTGCTCGCGTACTCGACGTTGTTCGACTACGCCGTCTGCCTCGCGATGCAACGCTATCCGGAGCGGGCAAAGGCGTTGCTCGCGTTGAGCGTGGTCGGGAGCCTGCTCCTCCTCGGCATCTTCAAATACCTGGACTTCTTCATCGAGAGCTTTGCCGCGCTCCAGGCCGAGCTCGGTCTGCGACCCAGCGTCGCGGCCCTAGGGATCGTCCTGCCCGTCGGGATCTCGTTCTACACGTTCCAGACGATGAGCTACGCGTTCGACGTGTACAAGGGGACGCTGCAGCCCCGGCGGAGTCTCCTCGACTACGCGACGTACGTGGTGATGTTCCCCCAGCTCGTAGCGGGGCCGATCGAGCGCGCGCGGTCGCTGTTGCCCCAGGTCGAGGCGGTACGCACGCTCGACTGGCAGCGCGTGCGCTCGGGCCTCGGCCTCGCCTTCTGGGGGGCAGTCAAGAAGATCGTTGTGGCGGATACCATCGGCATGTACGTCGGGAGCGTCTTCGCCATGCAGCAGCCGAGCAAGCTCCTCATTGCGGCGGGCACGGTCGGGTTCGCGGTCCAGATCCTCGCCGATTTCGGGGGGTACACGGACATCGCCCGCGGCACGGCCCGGATGCTCGGGCTCGAGCTCACCAAGAACTTCGCGCACCCGTACCTCGCCGCCAGCCCCTCCGAGTTCTGGCGTCGATGGCACATCTCCTTGTCCTCTTGGATCCACGAGTACCTCTACGTCCCGCTCGGCGGCTCGGGGCGAGGCCCCTTGCGACGGCTCGGCGCGACCTACGGCGCGCTCCTGCTGAGCGGACTCTGGCACGGCGCGTCCTGGAACTTCGTGATCTGGGGGGGGTACCACGCCACGCTCCTGTCCGCCTATCGCGTGGGAGGCGCCCTGATCCCCGCGCGCGTCCGAACCCACCCGCGGCTGCGCCCCGTCGCCATCGTGGTGATGTTCGGGTTCACCTGCCTGGGATGGCTCCTGTTCCGCGAGCAGAGCCTGGCCAAGCTGCGATGGATCGTCACCGAGGCGCCCTGGGTCGGCACTGCCGAACATGCGGTGCTCACGACGGCGATGGCGGCGGTCGCGGCCCTCTGCGGCGGCGCCCTGGTCCTCGCGCTCGTCGTCGAGCGGGCCCTGGCGCGACGGAACCTCCGAATCGACGAGCGGCCCTTCCTCCTGGGCGCGGGTTGGGGCGCGTGTGCCTTGGTCATCTTCCTCTTTTCCCGTGACACGGCCAGTGACTTCATCTATTTCCGGTTTTGACGCGCGGGTCGCGGGGGCGTTCCTGCTCGTGTTCCTCGCGGGGTTCGCCGCGCTCTTCGCCGTGCCTGCTCGCACGGACGGTGAGCTCCCGGCCAGGCTCTCCGAGGAGCTCGGAGCCGCGGCGCCGGTCGACGTGGTCGTGCTCGGGAATTCCGTGGCAGCCGCGGCCATCGACCCGGTGGTGGTTCGCGACTGGATGGCGGGGCAGCCGCTCCGAGCGGCTGTGTTGGCGCACGACGGCACGTTCGCGGGCCACTGGTTCCTGGAACTCCGAGACCACGTGTTCGGCAAGGGGCACCGGCCGCGGGTCGTCGTCTTCTACGCGACCACGGCCATGTTCGCCGCCAACATGGACGTCGACGCGATGTCGCGACAGATGTACTTCGAGCTGGCGGGTGCGCACGATCCGCTCGTGGTCGAGCGCGTATACGGATCCAACTCGCTCGCGGCCACCCGGGAGCGGACGCTGGACGCGCGCGTCCAGGTTCGGGAGGCGCTCCTGGACACCGTGGTGCACCGGACGGTCGCGGCCGTCCACGGCGGCTCCGGCGCCGCGCAGGTGCGCATGGCTGCGTCCCGACTGCAGTCCTACGGCCAGCGCGGCGGCGGGGGGTTCTCCGTGACCCCGCCGACGCCCCCCGGCAAGCCGCAAGGGTCGGCCAGGCCGCAGGGGTTCGTGGCGCCGGTGCTGTTCGTGCGCGAGTTGGCCGAGCTGGCGCGCACCCACGGCGGCCGGGCGGTTTTCGTACTGGCGCCGCAGTACACCGGAGGGACGTGCGCGTCGCGCCCGGGGTCCCCGCTGGCGAGCGAGGTCGCGTCTGCTGGGGCCGACCTGATCGACATGACCTGCGTGCCGCTCACGGCGGAGTGCTTCGTGGACAGCTTTCACGTGGCTCCGGCCTGCTCGCGCACGACGACGGAGGCGTTCCTCGACGCCCTCGAGCGCAGCGGCGCGCTGCGGGGAGAGCGCAACGGGCCGCCAATCCTCGAGGTCGTCGACCGCTTCTGACGGCCTTCATCCGATAGGGACTGGCGCCATCTCCGCCGCCGAGTGGCGCCCTCGCCCGCCCTCGGCCGCCCCACCCCAGGCTCACCGCCAGGAAATCGCCTCGAACACCGCGTCCGCGCTGTAGAGCGCGAGGCCGCCCGCCGCCGCGAGCGTGCGCGGCAGCTCGACGCTCGTGTCTCCGATCGTGACGGTGGTCGCCCCCTCGCCCGCGGACTGCGACCACGCCACCCCCCCGCTCACGGACACGGTCCCGAGCACATCCCAGGTCACGACACCCGCCAGCACCGCGAAGCGCGAGACGCTGCCGTCCGCCGAGACGAAGGCGAGCTCGGTGTCACCCGTGGCGGGGTCGTAGCCGTACACCGTTCCCACGTTCGCCGCGCCGGTGGGAGCATCCGTCGTCATGGCGAAAATGTCGATACCCTCCTTGACGCGCACGGCCGAGCTCGCGTCGGAGTAGCCCCGGGCCGAGGCGTCGCCCTCCGGGATCCAATCCAGCCAGATGGGCTTCATCGCCTCCTGGTCGACGGGCACCCAGGCCTCGAAGGCGGCGGCCACCTCGTCCACCGGCGCCACGGTCGCGGCGAAGAGGTCGAGGTCCGTCGCGGAGGTCCCGGCGGCCACGGCGTCGCGCCAGTCCGCGAACCCGTCGGCGAACGCCGGATCGGAGGCGAGCAGTCGCACGAGCTCCTGCGCGATCGGCCGACTCGCGTCGCCGCCGGCCAGCACGGCCCGGACGTCGACGCCGGCCTGGAGCTCGGCGAGGGCTCCGGCGGCGGCGTCCTCCCAGGACAGGAGCGGCCGCACCCGGAGCTCGAGGCAGGTGCCGTCCCAGTGGTGGCGGCCGAGCGCCTCGGCGAGGCCCTCCACGTACCAGGGCGGGAGTCCGGCCGTGGCGCCGGCGTGGCCCTGGTACTGGTGGACGAGCTCGTGGAGGAGCAACACGCGGCTGTAGTACGCGGTGGCCTGGCGGAAGAGGTAGGCGCGGCCGGTGCCGGGATCGTAATAGCCGCCCGCGCCGTCGAGCCCGGAGATCCCGTCCGCGGCGAGCTGCGCCACGAACCCCGCCTGATCCGCGGCGACGTAGGCCTCGAGCGGCCCCGCGACGTCGGCGCCGAAGAACGCGCCGAAGCCCTCCCACGCGGTCTCGGCGAGCGCCGCGAGGTTCTCGCTCTCGATCTGGTCGAAGCCATCGATGTGCAGCGTGTAGTGCGCCGTGGTGGCGATGAAGCCAGCGCCGTTCGGCACGAGCGTGACCTCCGGACGCCCGCAGATCTCGGGCTCGTGCACGAGGCTCGCGGCCGCCGAGTCGTCCTCCCCGCCCGTGTCGTCGGGCGCCTTCGTCGGGGCGGTGCAGCCGAAGAGGAGGACGGGGAAGGCGGCGGCGAGGAGGGACATCGCGCTGTTCTACCCCAGAGCGGCGCACGGACCTACTCCCGAGGCTCCTCCGCGGTTCAGGGGCCGACGATCTCCAGTTGGCACGTCGTCGCCTCGAACGTGAAGGCCATGGACACGCTCTCCACGACGCCGTCCCGGTCGAGATCGAGGTCGGCGCGGTCCGTCAGCAGCGTGATAATCGCCTCGTCGACGCCCTCCTGGGTCAGCGCGTGGGTGAGGGCCTCGGTGGTCACGCCGATGCCCGCCACTCCGGTCTGGCCCCCCGCCGTCGGCGTGCCCGTCACGTACACTCCCGTCGCCACGTCGAACACGAAGCTCCCCACCTGGAACGTGCTCGTCGGGACGTTGGTGGTGTACCGGCCTCCCTCGATCGCCGCGCTCCCCGGCTCGAGCGCGCGCCCCTCCGCGTCGAGGAAGCCCGTGGCATCGAACACCTCGGCCCCGCTCGCGTTGTCGCTCCCGTCACTGTCGGCGTCTACGGCGGGAAACAGCCCGACCTGGATCGCTGGATCCTCCGCCCAGCGGTTGACATCGGCGAGCTGCACGACGACCACGTGAACATTGGTCGCGAGCCGCTCGGCGACCAAACTGTCGATCGCGCCGGCGAGGTCGGCGATGGCGTTGTCGGGGGCGCCGTCCCCGTCGAGGTCGAAGGCCTCGTCCTCGTCGGCCACCTCGAAGCGCGTGGCGACCTGGTTGACCGGTGGGTTGGCAGGTGTGCCGGTGTCACCCGAGTCGTGGGTAGGCGCGGTGCAGGCGGCGAGGAGGAGCAGCATGGGCCGGGGCGTATCCGGGTGGGGGGTTGGGGGCCGACCGCACGGCGGGTCCGACGCGCGCTAAACTCGCTCCGCATGCTGATCGCCTTCGCCCTCGCCGCTTCCGCCCACGCCGCCCCTCCGCCCTCGGGCGACATGGCGCTCCTCTGGGCCCTCCACCGCGCCAACGTCGAGCTGCTCGAGGAGACCGAGGGGTATCGGTCGGGCACGGTCGCCCTGATGATCGGCAACGAAGACCCCGCCGAGGAGGTGGCCGCGCAGGTGGCCGAGCGTCGCGCGATGCTCGACGGGCTGGCCGCCGATTGTGCCCGCATGTCGGCCGACACGGAGGAGGCGGGCTTCGATCCGACCCAGGAGCTCGCGTTGCACGACGAGGCCGTCGCGCGGATCGAGGCGCTCATGCCGGCGAGCCTCAGCGAGATGCTGAACTTCAGGCGAGAGCTGATCGAGAGCATGGGAGGGGAGCCCGAAGAGAACCGCTACCTCGGGGACCTCACCGTCGCGAGCGCCGACGCGCTGCCCGAAGGTGACGCGGGGGTGCTGCTCATCGGTGTGGCGATTCGTCTCGGGGAAGCCGGAGACAAGGACGGCACCCTGCACTATGCCGGGGCGTGCACGGAGGTGTGTCGCGACGACGACGCGAAGGCGGCGTCCTGGTACCTGATGATGGTGGAACAGGTCCGTCGGGAGGACCGGTCTGCTTGCCGCGCCGCAGCCCTCGCGCTGCTCGCGTACCCGGGCGCGGAAGAGAAGTGGCTCGCCCGTGCCCAGCAGGTGGCCGACGGCACGCGGGACCTCGACCCCGACGCATCTTCCGGGGCGGACCCCGCCGTCGAGGAGCCCGCCGTCGAGGACCCCGGCGTCGAGGAGCCCGGCGTCGAGGACCCCGGCGTCGAGGAGCCGCCGCCCAGGAAGGCTCGCCCCGAGCGGATGGACGAGCCCGGCTGGGTCCTGCTCCACGCCGGCCCGACCTTTGACCTCCAGGCGCACACCTTCGGGGGCGAGGAGGTGACACACCGCTCGAGCTACACCTTCGGCACGGGAATCGGCGCGCGCTACCTCGGCGTGCTCCTGCAGTTCAAGCACGACCGATGGTCGATCCCCGAGTCCGCGGGGACCCACGATCTGCGCACCGATCACGTCGATCTCGGAATCATCGTCGACCTGTCTCGTCGGAGCGGCTGGTCCGCCCGACCTTCGGCCCCTACGGCACCGTGGGCGTCGGCTGGGGTCGGGACGCCCACCTCTCGGCTGACGGCACGACGCTCGAGGAGCAGCCGCTCGTCGCCGCCGGCGTGGCCTACGGCGCCCGGGTCGGCCTCGGTATCCGGCTCGGCAGGGACTTCCTGTTCGAGGTCCAGGCGCGCGGCGGGCGCTCTCCGTTCGCCTGGGGGGTCGACGGCACCCCGCTCGACTACGCCTTCGCGCGGGGGTGGGAGGTCGAGACCGGGCTGGCGCTCGGGTTCCAGATCAACTGACGGAGCCCCACGCAATCCCCGCGTAAGTGGTCCAAAGCAGACGCCGGACCTAACTTGGCCCCCATGTTGCTCGTCCTCGTCCTCGTGTCGTGTGCCTGGCGCTCCGAGCCCTGTCCGGTGGTCGATGGCGTCGTGGAGGACGGGGCCGCCGCGCCGGGCCCCCTCTACAACGCCGACGCGCACCGCCTCATCGTCACCGGAGAGGCGTTCTCGGCCCTCCCGTCGAACCTCGTCGGAGGCGGGCCCCTCGTGCCCGGAGTGACCGTGGGCGACGTGGCGCTGACCGACCTGGTGTGGGCGCCCGACACGCTCGCCGGCACGCTCGGCGTGAGCGACCCACCGATGGCGCCCGGCCTCTACGACCTCACCGTCACGAACCCCGGCGGCTGCCCGTACACGCTGCCGGACGCCGTCGAGATCACCGACACGCCGCCGCCGCACCTCGACGACAGCATCCGCGTCGACGCGATCACGCCGCGCTTCGGGTGGACCAGCGAGCCGACGGCCGTGACGATCTCGGGCGAGGGCTTCGTCTCGACGCCGCGGGTGTACCTCGCGCTGGCCGGCTTCCTGCCGGTGAGCGACCCGGAGCTCGACCAACTCGCGTTCATCCGTGGCGACAGCCTCGCCGGGGTGGTCGCGGCGGGCATGCCCGTGGGGGGCCCGTACGACGTGGTCGTCCTCAATCCGGACGGCGGGTACAACTACCTGCCCGACGGATTCGTAGTGACCGCGGAGCAGCCGCCCGACATCCGAGAGGTGCTCCCGCAGGCAGGGACGACGCAGGAGGCCACCGATATCGTCGTGACCGGGGAGAGCTTCGATCCCGCCGCGACGTTGGTCCTCGTGGGAGCGGACGGGGGCGAGACGAGCGCCACGGCGACCGTCATCGACGCCACGCGTATCGAGGCGGTCGTGCCCACCACCACGATGTCCGTCGGGGCGTACCTCGTGCGCGTCGAGAACCCCGACGGGAGCTACGACGACTACGCCGCGTTCGTGAACCGCAACCCCTCGGCGAAGCTCGGCACGGACGGCGCGTGGGCTGCGGGGCCGTCGCTGAACGTCCCGCGGGCGGGCGCGGGGCTCCTCGCGTCCACGGACACGCTCGGGCGGGGCTGGTTGTGGGCGGTCGCCGGGGACGACGGCGCCGCGCCGCTCGCCAGCGTCGAGCGGGCCCAGGTCGACGTGTTCGGCACCATCTCGGACTGGAAGCTCCTCGGGAGTACGCTCACGACGCCCCGGGCCGACGCCGCGTTCGCGGCGCTCGACGGCTTCGTGTGGGCCATCGGCGGAGACGACGGCACCGGCGCCCTCGACACCGTCGAGCGGGCCGCCATCCTCGACGGCGACGCCGCCGCGCGGCCCGAGGTGGACGCCGATGAGCTGCCGGGCGGGCTCCTGGAGCCGGGCACCTGGTACTACCGCGTGTCGGCCGTCATGGCGGACGACGACCCTTGGAACCCCGGCGGCGAGGGCCTCGCCTCGGAGGTGGAGGTCGTGCGGCTCGAGGTCGGCGAGGGCACCGTCGCGCTCGGCTGGTCGGTCGTGCCGGGCGCGGTGGCGTACCACGTGTACCGGACGGACGCCGTGAACGGGGCGGCAGGCGAGGAGCACCGCGTGGCCGAGGGGATCCTGGAGACGGCGTGGCTCGACGAGGGCGCCGCGGCCGGGACGATCGGGTTCGTGCCCGACGGCGGCCTCGGACGCTGGGTGGAGCTCGCCGAGCGCCTCCCGGCGCCGCGGAGCCACGCCGTCGCTGTCGTCGGGCCCGACGCCGACGGGGTGACGCGGGCATGGCTCGTCGGCGGCACCGACGGGAGCGCGCTCGCGGGGGACGTGTGGGTCCTCGAGGCCGACGGCACCTGGAGCGACGCGGGCCAGCTCGGCGCGGCGCGCATGGACCACGGCGCCTTCGCCATCGGCTTCGACGAGGCGCTGGAGCTCGGCGAGGGTTCGCCGCGGTACCTCGTCGCGGTGGAGGGAGACCTCGGGGACGGCGCCGACAATGCGATCGAGTACGCCGTCATCCTCCCGGGCGGGCTCCTGGGCACGTTCACCGAGCTCGACAACCTCGACGCGAACGGCCAGGCCCGGATGGACCTCCAAGGCCTCGGGGCCGCTGGGCACATCTACGCGCTCGGGGGCGGCGGCGGGCCGGACGACGCCCAGGACAGCGGGCGCCAGTCGTCGATCGACGGGCCGGACCTCGAGATGGGCTCCTGGTCGAGCACCTCGGACAGCGGCACGTTCACGATGCCCCGTGCCGATTTCGGCCTCGCGCCCCTCCGCGCGACCCTCTACGCCGCGGGTGGCCGCACCGACACGGCCGCCGCCACGAGCGCGGTCGAGCAGGTGGTGTACTGATGGCCGCCGCCCTCGCCTTCCTCCTCGGCGCCGGCCTCGCCCTCGCCGCGCCTCCCTCCGAGTCCCCCGCGGCGCCCGACGCGCCGTCCAAACGTGTCGGGCTCGAAGCGGGGCTCGCCCTCGCCCTGCCCGTCCCACCGGCGGGGCTCGGCCCCGGGCCTGGGCTGCGGATCCTCGGGGACTACGCCGTCACCCCACGTTTCAGCGTCGGCGGCGAGGTCTACGCGCGAATCCCCACCGGCGCGCGCGGCTCCCTGGAGGACGAGGCCCTCTCGGAGGATCTCGACTGGGTGGCCGGTCTGTCCGTGGTCGCGGGGGGCGCGCGGATCGCCTACGACGTGCTCGGGGCCGCCGACGGACCGCGGCTGCGCGTCGCCCTCGCGGGCGGGGTGGCTTGGGTTGCCCTCGACACGGATACCCAGGTCGGGCGCACGCACGACGCGGTGCTGACCGTGTGGGTGCAGCCCGAGGTCGGCGCGCTCTTCCCGCTCGGACCCGGCGACATCACCGCGGATCTGCTCGTCCCCATCGCGCCTGCCGAGCTGCTCGTGCTCGGTCCGGCGCCGGGCGGAACGGGCATCGGGCTGGCGGTGGGGTATCGGTTGAGGTTCTGACACGGATATTCACCGCAGGGCCAACTTCCGCTCGAGCTCGGCGAATTCTCCGGCGAGAGCGTAGCGGGTCTGCCCATGCCCTCGATGACACCAGCTACGACTTGGAAGGGGCCTGCCCTCCCTGATCTGTATGACGCGAGCAGCCGTGTCAGCGGAGAATCGGGGGAGGAGAGCCGGCACCCGAAGCGGCCGACCCAGGATCAGGGCGCGTTGCCCGCCACGGTGCAGCCGTAGCCGAGGCCTGCGAGGCGCTCGCAGAGGTCGTCGGCATCGCTCGTGGGAAGCGCGGGGTTGTTCGTGATCGCCGCCGCGTCGGTCACGGTCACGAGGCCGTCGAGCGCGGAGAGGTCGGCGAGCTGCCGGTTCCCGTCGATGGTCAGCGTGGTGATCTCGACCAGGCCGTCGAGCCCCGTGAGCGTCGTGAGCGCGGGGTTGTCCTCGATCTGTACGAAACTGCCGAGCCAGTAGCCGCGCATCCCCTCCAGCCCCGAGAGGTCGACCAGCCGGTCGCAGCCCCGCACGGTGACCGAGGTGAAGGGCACGTCGGAGAGCACATCGAGGTCGACCAGCGCATCGCAGTCGAGCACGTCAAGGGTCTCGCCGGCGGCGAGGTTCTCGAGCCCGGCGAGGTCCGTGACGGTGAGCCCGGAGAGCGTGAGGCGCTCGACCGAGGTGATCCCGGCGAACGGCGCGAGATCGGGCGCGCCGGCCTCGCCGAGGTAGAGGTTGCGGGCCACCGCCGTGAGCCCCGAGAAGTCGGCGTAGGACGCCGCGGCGTTGCCGCCTACGGCGAGGCTGTCCACCGTCCGCAGGCCTGAAAGGACGGAGAGGTCCGCGAGCGCCGCGTTGTCCGTGACGCTCACCTCGCCCGCGTCGGCGCCGAGGGCGGACAGAGCGCCGATGTCCACCAGGCGATCGTTGCCCTGGAGCGCCACGTGGGCCACGTCGATCAGCCCGCTCAGTGGGGCGAGGGACTCGACCACGTCGAGATCGTAGAGGCCCAGCGACCCGACGGTGGTGAGGGCGCCGAGCCCGTCGAGCGTCCCGAGGACCGGCAGGTTCCAGAGCACGAGCGCGTCCACCTCTTGGAGCCCGCCCAGCCCGTTTACATCCTGGAGCGCCGGGAGGTCGGCGAGGGTGAGCGACCCCACCACGCGGAGCCCGCCGAGCCCGTCAACGCCGGGGATCGCGGCGTCGCTGATGTAGAGCTGGTCGATCGTCTCGATGCCGTCGAAGCCCACGAGGCCCGGGAGCGCGTCCGTGTAGCGGATCTCCACGTGGTCGACCGCGCCCGTGACCCCGCCCAGCGCGGACACGTCGACCAGCACGGGCAGGCCCCAGAGCTCGATCCGGTCGACGCTGCGCAGCCCCTCGAGCCCGTGCAGCGACACCAGCGCGTCGTCGTGGCTGATGTCCAAAACCCGGGCGCGTCGGAGCCCGTCGAGCCCGGCGAGCGAGGTGAGGTTCGTGCTCCAGATGGTGACGGTTCCCGTCACCTCGCACAGGCACTCGAGCCCTGCGAGGTCGGGGAGCGTGCGGCGCCTCACCGCGAGGTTGCCGTCGATGGAGGCGTAGCTGTCGCAGAACCACGACGGATCCTCGTCCTCGATGACCACGCCGCCGACGTGGACAGGCCCCGCGGCGCTACAGTCCGGCCCGGTGTCGCCGGAGTCCGTGTCGCCGGAGTCGGTGTCGTCGGGATCGCCGGTGTCCTCGCTCGGGGGCGTCTCCTCGGTGGATGCCCGATCGTCGACACATGCGAGGGCGAGGAGGAGCAACATCGGGGGATGCTACCCGATCCTGACCTTGACCGCGTCGCCCAAGTCGCGGCCGGGCACCTCCGCCGGTCGGGGTACGGGGAACCACCTCGCTGGCACGGCCCTTGCTTCGCCGGTCGGTGCGTCCACCGGAGTTCCGCATGAAGACCCTCCTCCTTCCGCTCTCCCTCGTCCTCGCGTGCACCGACTCTCCGGAGGACACCGGGGCTCTGCAAGTGGATGACGTGCTGTCGGGAACCTTGTTGAAGGGCTCGACCTCCCGCGAGACCGCGCCGTCCACCGCGAATCTGCCGCTGCTCGCGGCGGAGAACACCGCTTTCTCGCTCGATCTACTCCGCGTCGTCTATGCGCAGGAGCCCGGCAACCAGGTGATCTCGCCGTGGAGCCTCCAGGTCGTGATGGCGCAGGTACATGCCGGCGCCTCCGGCGACGCGAAGACGGCGATCGCCGACACCTTCGGGTGGTCGCTGGAGGACGCCGCGTTGAACGAGGCCTTCGGCGCCGCGGACCTGGCCGTCGCGGCGCACGATGACGCCGCGTCCGACCCGCCGGTCACCCTCACCTCGACGAACCAGATCTTCGTCACCACCGGCTACGAGCTGGGCGCCCCCTGGCTCGACACGCTCTCGAGCTGGTACGGCACCGGCGTGCAGCAGATGGACTTCGAGGCCGACCCGGAGGGCGTCGCGGCCGACATCAACGCCTGGATCGCCGCGCGCACGGGGGACCACATCAAGAACCTGGTGTCCGCCAACGTCATCGCCAATTCCAGGATGCTCCTGGCGAACGCGCTGTACTTCAACGCGAGTTGGGAGTTCCCCTTCGCCGAAGAGAGCACCACGGACAAGCCGTTCGACCTCGCCGACGGCTCCGAGGTCTCGGTGCCGACCATGTCCGGCCAGGTGAACATGTCCGGGGTCCAGGCCGAGGGCTTCCTCCTCGTCGAGGTCCCGTTCGCGGACGAAGGCACCGGGCTGACGATGACCATCGTCCTCCCCGACGTGGGCCGCTTCGACGAGGTGCTCGCCGGGCTCGACGGTCCCACGCTCGCGGCGGCGATCGCGGCCGAAGGGTCCTGCGAAGAGTGCCTGATCGAGATGCCGAAGTTCGAGGTGAACGGGAAGCCCCAGATTACGCCCGCCCTCCGCACCCTCGGCATGGAGGCGGCGTTTGGTGGCGCCTACGAGGGCATCAGCCCCGGATTGACGCTGACGGCGGTGGAGCAGATGGGGTTCGTCTCCGTCGGCGAGAAGGGGATGGAGGCGGCGGCCGCGACCTACGCCGCGTTCGACGACTCGTGGACGGAGCCGCCCTTCGGCCCGGTGATCCTCGACCGGCCGTTCCTTTGGCTGGTGCGCGAGAACGGCGGTGGCGCGATCCTGTTCGCTGGTGTGGTGAGCGACCCACGCTGAGCGGGTGCGGCGGCGCGCTCTGACAGGGTGCGATTTGTGCCATTGTGCGCGTCCAAGTTTGGTCCCGTCGGCGTTTGTGTCCATTTGCGCGCGGCCGGGGCTGGGCCGATTGAGCGGTGCTAGGGCGCAACATGCTGATCGCGCTCCTGTCCGCCTGCTCCGATCCCCAACCCACCCCCGCCGCGCCCGCGAGTGGACCGCCCCGCGTCGTGAAGGTGGCGCTCAACTGGCAGCCCGAGCCCGAGTTCGGCGGGTATTACGCGGCGTTGCTCGACGGTGCCTACAAGGAGGCTGGGCTGGCGGTCGAGCTCCTGCCCGGCGGTCCCCACGTGCATGTGCTGGAGATGCTCGCCGATGGCAGCGTGGACGTCGCGATCTCGGGCGCGGACGATCTGCTGGTGCGCCGCTCGCGCGGGCTCGACGCAGTGGCGCTCTTCCCCGGCTTCGTGGACTCCCCGGTGGGGCTCATGGCGCATGCCGAGGGTGGTCCCACCCGCTTCGAGGACGTGACGGGCCCGGTGGCGATCGGAGTCGGCGGGCCGTTCCAGATGTTCCTCTGGGGGCGCTTCGGTTGGGATGGCAAGGTAGCGATCGTGCCGCCGACAGGCACAATCGACGCATTCGCCGCGGACCCCACGCTGGTGCAGCAGGCCTACATCTCGAGCGAGCCTTGTCTCGCCGAGGGCGCGGGAATGAAGATCAATTTCCTCCCCGGTCGCGACGTGGGTTGGAACCCCTACAGTTCGCTCGCCGTGGTGCGAGGCGGCGACGCCGAGGCCGACTGGGTCAAGGCGTTCCGCGCCGCGAGCCTCACCGGGTGGAACGCCTACCTCGCCGATCCATCCAGGGCGAACGCCGAGATTACCCGGCTCAACCCCGAGATGCCGGCGGACCGCACGGACTGTATCGTGACGCGTCAAACCCCCTACGTCACGGGGGCCGCGGGGGTGGGGGTGATGACCGCCGAGCGTTGGTCGGAGCTCGCCGCGGCGCTGGTGAGCGTCGGGCAGCCGGCCGACGCGACGGGGGCGTGGATTCCCTGACAACGGGGCCGGCGTGCCGACCATTGGGTGCTCGGCGCCACCCATCGCCCGCCGCTATTGGAAAATCTGGAAGTTGCCCAAGAGCCACCACAGAAGCACGAACACCACGACGGTTCCGAGGCAGCCCCCTCCGAGCTTGCTCGCACCCCACCCTGCCGCGAGCCCACGCAACACCTTGCTCATTCAGAACCTCTGTGAGGGCTTGTGTATCGACGGCCCGCCGCGGCTGCCTGTTCGGAAATGGCGTCTGCTGTCCGGCCGTGTCTCCTCGCGTGATTGGGTGTCGGAAGCGCTTGGTCGGCGTCGTCACCGCAGGAACAACTTGCGCTCGAGCTCCGCGAGCTTCTCCGGCGAGAGCGTCGTGCGGCCGAGCGCCGCGCGCATCGCCTCGGCGTTCGGAGCGAGTGGACGGAAGCCGCACTCTGGGAACAGGTCGGGCCACGGCTGATCGAGCAGGGCGCGGGGGTAATCCCGACACATGAACGGTCGCGACGCGTAGCTGTCACACCGGCGCGTTTTCCAGTCGAAGTGCGCGCAGCGGAACGCGAACGCGCGCGTCTCCTCGTCGGCCTCCACGAGCGTGAAGCCGTTGACGCGGCGTTGCCATGCCAGGAACGCTCGCCGGAGGAGGGGTACGCGCCAGGTCATCGCGCCCGACTGGATCGTCGGCTGCTCGCAGCACCGGGCGCAGCCGCCGCATGCGCCCGCCAACGCGTACGCCGGTCGGCGCGTCAGGCGCCGGGTAGCGCGGCGAAGCCCGTACTCGAGGGCCCACGCGGCGCGGACGAGCGCCTTTAGAATTCGGAGCGGCATCGCGTCGCGCAGGGGAACCTCCGTACGCGGAGGGGCTATCCGGGCGGCACGGCCCTTGCTTCGGACCCCCGCATGGGGCTGGAGCAGGGGCCGCCGTGACACACCCGGACGATGGTGCAGCTCGCCGTCGGCGTCCGGCAGGGCCTGACCGGGAGAGCCACCCACTGGGACCGGGGGCCCCCCGAGACCGCGACCTCCGCTAACCGTGCATCCGCGAACTCCGGAGCCGCCAGGATCCTCGCCGCCGTCGGGCTCGCGTGCGCCCTGGAGGGCGGCCTCATCCAGGAATTCTACAGGCCGAGCAAGGTCGCGAAGGAAGTCGCGGGGCTCGTCGCGGGGCTCGTCGCGCGGGGCGGGGGCGCGGCCGGTCCGACCAGCGCGCTCGGTCGCGAGCCGCGTCCACCCACCCGAAAGCCGGCCACGATTTTCGATTCCACCGCAAGAACCGGAGTGCGGCCGCTCGCCCCTGGTGCGAGATTCCTCCCATGAACGAGCTCCCCCCTCCACCCGCCCCCACCGAGCAGGATCCGCGCTGGGCCGTGGTTGCCGCGCGCGACCGGACCGCCGATGGCACCTTCGTCTATTCGGTGGCGACCACTGGGATCTATTGCCGCCCGTCCTGCCCGTCGCGGGCGGCCAACCCGAAGAACGTGCGCTTCCACCTCACGACAGCGGACGCCGAGCGAGCGGGGTTCCGCGCCTGCAAGCGGTGCAAGCCGGGCCAGCCGCCGGTCGACGTGCAAGCGGCTGCCAAGGTGGCCGCGGCGTGCCGCGCGATCGAGCA
The DNA here is from genome assembly GCA_030685065.1 of Pseudomonadota bacterium. GTDB lineage: Bacteria > Myxococcota_A > UBA796 > UBA796 > SXON01 > CAJBVW01. Next base: position 218,692 of record JAUXQH010000054.1, read on the forward strand.
GGCCGACGAGGCGCCGACCCTCGCCGAGCTTGCCCAGGCCGCGGGCTTCTCCACGTTCCACTTCCACCGCGTGTTCAAGGGTGTCACGGGTGTCACCCCCAAGGCCTACGCCGCCGCCCACCGGGCCCGTCGGGTCCGCGACCAACTCTCCCGGAGCAGCACCGTGACCGATGCCATCTACGACGCCGGCTACCGCTCGAGCGGCCGGTTCTACGCCGATACCAACCAGGTGCTCGGCATGACCCCGAGCGACTTTCGCGCGGGGGGCGCCCACGCCGAGATCCGCTTCGCCGTCGGGCAGTGCACGCTCGGGGCCATCCTGGTGGCACAGAGCGGGAAGGGGGTGTGCGCCATCCTCCTGGGTGACGATCCGGACGCGCTCCTACGCGATCTCCAGGATCGCTTCCCGAGCGCCATGCTCCTCGGCGGGGATGCCGCCTTCGAGGGCCTCGTGGCGCGGGTGGTCGGGTTCGTGGAGGCGCCGGGCCTTGGGTTCGACCTCCCGTTGGACGTACGGGGCACCGCCTTCCAGCACCGCGTGTGGCAGGCGTTGCGCGAGATCCCCGCGGGCACGACCGCGAGCTACACCGACGTTGCGCGGAGCATCGGCGCCCCCACCGCCGTGCGCGCGGTGGCGGCGGCCTGCGCGGCGAACGCGATCGCCGTGGCCATTCCGTGTCACCGCGTGGTCAAGAACGACGGCACGTTGTCGGGCTATCGATGGGGAGTCGAACGCAAGCGGGCGCTGCTGGCGCGCGAGGCGGAGGGACGATGAGCGACGTTTGGGAGGGCGGCGCGGCCCCAGGGAAGGTCGACACGCTCGACTGGGCGCGCGCGGAGCGGGATCTCGACGCCCAGGGGTGGGCCGTGTTCGAGGGGCTCCTGTCCGCGGAGGAGTGCGCGGCGGTGACCCAACTCTACGACGCGGGCCGGTTCCGTAGCCGGGTGGTGATGGCAAACCACGGCTACGGGCGGGGCGAGTACAAGTATTTCGCCTATCCCCTGCCAGGCCTCGTCGCGGGCCTGCGCGCAGCGCTCTACGAGCGCCTGGCACCGATCGCCAACCGGTGGAACCGGACCATGGGCATTGACACGGAATACCCCGACACCCACGCGGCGTTCCTCGACCGCTGTCACCAGGCCGGCCAGCTCCGCCCGACGCCGCTCGTCCTCCGGTACGGGGAGGGCGACTACAACTGCCTCCACCAGGACCTCTACGGTGAGCACGCCTTCGTGCTCCAGGTGGCCGTCCTGCTCTCCGCGCCTGGCGAGGACTTCACAGGGGGCGAGCTCGTCCTCACGGAGCAGCGCCCCCGAATGCAGTCGCGCGCCGACGTCGTGCCCCTCGGCCGTGGCGACGCCGTGGTGTTCGCCGTCCACCGCCGCCCGGTGCAGGGCACGCGCGGCAGCTACCGGGTGAACCTCCGCCATGGGGTCAGCCGGTTGCGCTCGGGCCGCCGGCACACCTTGGGGATCATCTTTCACGACGCGACATAGTCCAACATCGGCACAAATCGAAAGCGGGCGTAATAATTATCGCACTCTGTGTCGAGCCGCCGCCCCTCGTCGAGCCCCCGACATCGACGGCGTTACAGACGTGCGACCTGCCGCTCGGCCTACTCCGGTCCGCGTCTACGGGAGCCCGTCATGTCGGACAAGAAGCCGCTCACCACCACCGGCGGCGCGCCGGTCCCGGACAACCAGAACGTGATGACGGCGGGCAGCGGGATCTGTTCGAGAGCATCGAGAAGGGGGAGCACCCGCGCTGGACCCTGTTCATCCAGGTCATGCCGGAGCGGGACGCGGCGACGTGCCCGTACAACCCCTTCGACCTTACGAAGGTCTGCTTCCACGGCGACTACCCGCTCATCGAGGTGGGCGTGATGGAGCTGAACCGCAACCCCGCGAACTACTCCGCCGAGGTCGAGCAGGCCGAGAACACCGCGCGCGCGATGGGCGACGCGCCGGAGGCGATCAAGCTCCGCCACATCGGCAACTGTAGCAAGGCCGATCCGGCCTACGGCGAGGGCGTCGCCAAGGCCCTCGGCCTCGCGAACGCCGGGCTCCGGTAAGGTCCGGTAGGCGGCACGGGGGCAGGGGCCGCCGTGTCACCCCGCGGCGATCGTACGTTCCGCCGTCGGCGTCCGTCGGGCCTGACGGTCGGACTCCCGGAATCCGACGTCGAATCTCTCTGCCGGTACCAACCAAGCTGGAGTCTCCATGAAGAAGGTCACCATCCTCGCGCTCGCGCTCCCCTGGCTCGCCGCGGCAGCCTTCTCGGGCCCCACCATCCTCACGGGGAGCGCCCCCGGCGACTACCTCGGCGCCGTCGTCGCCAGCGCTGGCGACGTGGACGGGGACGGCTATCCGGACCTGCTCGTCGGCGCGGGAAGCGGCACGGACGAGCGCGTCGACGTCTACCTGTACCTGGGCGGAGCGAGCGGCCTCGGCGCCCTTCCTGCCGTCACCTGGACCGGGGACGCCGCCGAGCCGTACTTCGGGACCGTTCTCGCGGGAGGGGGAGACGTGAACGGGGACGGCTACGCCGACATCCTCGTGGGCTCCCCTGGGGAGACGCGGAGCGGCGTCGTCGGCCGTGTCCACCTCTACTATGGCGGCCCCGCCGGCCCCTCGACGGTCCCGGACCGAACCTGGACCGGCGAGGGAGGCTTCGACCAATTCGGGTCGTCGGTCGCCTTCGTCGGCGACACGGACACCGACGGCTACGACGACGTCGTCCTGGGCTCGCCGGACTCCGCCACCGGGTTCGGCTACGCGCACGTCCATCTCGGCTCGGCGAGCGGGCCCACCGACACGCCCGATCTGACCTGGACCGGGAACACCCTCGCCGACGGTTTCGGCCAGGCGGTCGCGGGCGCGGGCGACGTGGACGGAGACGGCTACGCGGACATCGTCGTCGGCGCCAGCGACTACGAAACCAGCACTGGCCGCGCGCTGGTGTACCTCGGGGGCGCCACTGGCCCGGCCGCCACCCCCGCCACGACCCTGGCGGGCGAGCACCCGTTCGACGAGTTCGGGCGCTCGGCCGCCGGGGTGGGCGATTTGAACGGGGACGGCTACGACGACATCGTGATCGGGGCCCCGTTCGCCACCACCTTCGAGGGCCGCGTCTACGTGTACATGGGGTCCGCGGCCGGGGTGTCGGCCACGGCCGCGATGACCTGGGCGGGCACGGCGGCCTACGGGACGCTCGGCGTGTCCGTCGCCGGCGCGGGAGACGTGGACGGGGATGGGTATGCCGATGTGGTCGTCGGGGCGTTCGGCGAGGCGTCCTTCACCGGGGCCGCGTACCTCTACACGGGCTCGATTGGTGGGGCTTCCGCGACCGCCGCGGTGACGTGGACGGGCGAGACGGTGGACAGCTACTTCGGGTGCTCGGTGGCCGGCCTCGGCGACCTCACGGGAGATGGCTACGTCGACCTCGCGATCGGCGCCGTCAACTACGACAGCTTCACCGGGCGGGTGTACGTCTACGAGGGGACGGTCGAGGCCGGGACGGACGCTGACGGCGACGGCCACTCCCCACCGGAGGACTGCGACGACGCCGACGCCACGGCGTTTCCCGGCGCCGTGGACGTACCCGAGGACGGCATCGATCAGGACTGTGACGGCACGGATGCCACGGGCGGAGAGGATACGGGCGACACCGGTGACACGGATACGGGCGACACCGGTGACACGGATGCGGGCGACACGGACACCGGTGACACGGACACCGGTGACACGGATGCGGGTGACACGGATACCGGCGACGAGGACCCAAGCGCCGGCTGCCGATGCGCCACCGGGGACGCGCGGGCCGCCGGCTTCCTTGGCGCGCTGCTCGCCGCGGTCTCCGGCCTCCGGCGGCGGAGGAACGGCGCGGGGCTGTAGAATGCGCCCCCATCCGAGGCCACCATGATTCTCCTGAACCCGAACCAGTACGACGCCCGGCGTCTCGACTCCGAGACCGCCGAGATCATGCGGCGCACCATCGCCTTCTTCGAGGCGAAGGGTCGCGGGAAGCTCAAGGCCGACGATCGCGACCAGACCTGGTACGCCGACTTCCTCTCCTTCGTCGAGGAGCACCAGGTCTTCGCGAAGCTCCTGACCCCGTCGGGTCACGGCCCCGTCGGGAACAGGGAGTACCGATGGGACACCGCCCGTAATTGCGACTTCAGCGAGATCACCGGCTTCTACGGCCTGGCCTACTGGTACACGTGGCAGGTCACCATCCTCGGCCTGGGCCCGCTGTGGATGAGCGCGAACGAGGCCATGAAGGCGCGCACCGCCGCGCATCTCGCGGCCGGCGGCATCTTTGCCTTTGGTCTCTCCGAGCGTGAGCACGGCGCCGACCTCTACTCGAGCGCAATGACGCTGACCCCGCAGGGTGATGGCAAGTATGTCGCGAACGGCTCGAAGTACTACATCGGCAACGCGAACAAGGCCGCGCTCGTGTCGACCTTCGGGAAGCTCGCCGACACCGGCGACTTCGTCTTCTTCGCGGTCGACACGCAACACCCGGCCTATGAGCTGGTCCAGAACGTCGTCAACTCGCAGTCGTACGTGGCGGAGTACACGCTCCACGACTACCCGATCACCGAGGCGGACATCCTCTCGCGCGGCCAGGACGCGTGGGACGCCGCGCTCAACACCGTGAACATCGGCAAGTTCAACCTAGGATGGGCCTCGATCGGCATCTGCACGCACGCCTTCTACGAGGCGATGGACCACGCCGCGCGCCGCATTCTGTATGGCCACCCGGTGACGGACTTCCCGCACGTCCGCAAGCTCTTCACCGACGCCTACGGGCGGCTCGTGGCCATGAAGGTCTTCGCGCGCCGCGCCGCCGACTACATGCGCGCCGCCTCGGCCGAGGATCGGCGCTACCTCCTGTACAATCCGATGGTGAAGATGAAGGTCACCACCCAGGGCGAGGAGGTGATCAACCACCTGTGGGACGTGATCGCCGCCAAGGGCTTCGAGAAGGACGGCTACTTCGAGATGGCCGCCCGTGACATCCGTGCGCTGCCCAAGCTCGAGGGCACCGTTCACGTCAACATGGCGCTCATCATCAAGTTCATCCGGAACTACTTCTTCAGCCCCGGGGATTTCCCCGTCATCCCGCGGATGGACGCCGCCACCAACGATGACTTCCTGTTCGAGCAGGGCGCTACGCGTGGGCTCGGCAAGATCCAGTTCCACGACTACAACCTGGCCTACGAGCGCGTCGAGCTCCCCAATGTCGACGTCTTCCGCAGGCAGATCGCGGTCTTCAAGGAGTTCCTGATCGCCTCGGCCATGGACCCCGCGGCGGCCTCCGCCCAAGCCAAGGACATCGACTTCCTGTTGTCGATGGGCGAGATCTTCACCCTCGTCGCGTACGGCCAGCTCATCATCGAGTACCACACGATGAACCCGACCGAGCTGTCGACCGATCTGCTCGCGGAGATCTTCGACATCCTGGTGCGCGACTTCTCGAAGTACGCGCTCCAACTCTACTGCAAGCCGTCGAGCACGAGCAGCCAGATGGACCTCTGCCAGCGGATGATCGCCAAGCCAGTCCCAGACCCGGCGCGCACCGAGCGCATTTGGAGCGAGCACGTCTTCGCGCTCCGGGGGCAGTACACGATGAATCCGTGAGCGCCGGCGCGATCTTGCCGGGTGCTCGAGGCCGGCGCGATCGGCGGGTTGCCGCGCGCCGGGCGGATGATCTACAGTGACGCTATCGGAGGGTCCATGTGGTTGACGTTCATGATCGGTTTCGGATGTAGCGGGGACAGCGCGGACACGGGTGGCAAGGACACGGCCGCGGATGCCGACACCGACACCGACACGGATACCGACACCGACACAGACACCGACACCGACACCGATGTCGACAGCGGGCTCTTCGTGAGCGCGACGGGCACCGTGGACGGAAACGCGGCGACCTTCGCCTGCGACGCGTCGTCGGAGCCTTATGCCTTCTACGCGACGCAGCGGACGGACGGAACGGGGACCTATCTCCTGGGCGGCGCGTGCACCGGCACGGAAGAGGGCGGGGGCTACAGCCTCAACATCGGGGCCATGTTGAGCGAGCCCGGGTCGGCCTCGTCGTGTGCGAACTACTGGGGCGTCCAGGTGGTCAACGTCGGGAACGGGACCTTCTACAACTGCGCGGTCGAGCCGCCGACGACGTTCGCCCTCTCGGTCGACGAGCTCACGTTCGAGGATGACGGCGACGTGATCTGGGGCGGCACCTTCCAGGTGACCGGCGACGGCGGCTCCTTCGACGTGGATCTCACGGGCAGCTTCCGGTTTCGCAGCGCGCCGGGATGACCCAACCCATCGACTGGGAAGAATCGGCTTCCGGGTGTGCCGCGTGGCGGGGCTGAAGACATCGGACGTCGGGGCGGCCGCGCGCTCCCGCTCCGCCCCTCCGCTCCCCCGTCCGTAGGCGCAACGCCCGAATTGTGGCGTGCGTGCCGCGCGGCAGGCGATGAAGCGCGCGACGACGAGTGCGCAACGAGCTGCACCGGCGCCGGCGCGTTCCTGGGCGCCCAGGAGTGCGGCTCCAGCTGCGCCTGCAGCGAGGGCTGCTAAACCACCCTCAGGTGATACGGCTCGTGGTGGTCCGCGACGCCATGGCGCCCCGACGCCCGCCCCGGATGCCAACCAGCGCCAGGAGCGCGAGCATCCAACCCGCCTGCGCGGCGCCCCCGGTCGCGCACCCACACCCCACCCCGTCGTCGGCGCTCGGGACACCGGTGTCGTCGGTATCGGTGTCCGTATCGGTGTCCGTATCGGTGTCCGTATCGGTGTCCGTATCGGTGTCCGTATCGGTGTCCGTATCGGTGTCCGTATCAGTGTCCGTATCAGTGTCCGTATCGGTGTCCGTATCGGTGTCCGTATCGGTGTCCGTATCGGTGTCCGTATCGGTGTCCGTATCGGAGTCGGTGTCGGTGTCCGCGTCGGACTCCGCCTGGTAGGCGTAGGCGCGGCCGGTGAGCCCATCCTGGTAGGGGGCGCCGACGATCACGTCGTCCAGGCCGTCGCCGTTGACATCTCCGGCGCCGGACACCGAGTAGGCGTAGGCGTCGTCGGTGGAGTCGCCCGTCAACGTCGTCTCCGCCGTGGCGGACAGCCCGCCGGCAGCTCCCCTGTAGAGGTAGGCGCGGCCGACCGCGGATCCGAGGTAGGCGTGCGCGCCCACGATGAGGTCGGCGTAGCCGTCGGCGTCGATGTCCCCCGCGCCCGAGACGGCATATCCAAAGGCGTTGTCGGGCGCCTCGCCGGTCAGGATCAGCGCCGCGGTATGGGAGATTCCGCCGGCGGACCCCGCGTACACATAGGCCTTTCCGGCGTTGGTCAGCGCGTTCGGCGCGCCCACCACGATGTCGTCGACGCCGTCCCCGTCGATGTCGCCGGCGTCCGACAGGGCCGATCCGAACAGATCGTACTCCGCCTCGCCGATCAGTTGGATCGCGGCCGTGGTGGAGAGCCCTGTCGCGGAGCCCTCGAACACGTCGACCCGACCGTGGTAGTTGTCGTGGCCGAAAACGCCGACGAGCACGTCGTCGTAGCCGTCGTCGTTCACGTCTCCCGCGGTGGACAGGGCAAACCCGAACACCTCGGTGTACAGGTCCCCGACCAACGTGAGGGCGGGCGTCGCGGAGATACCCGTCGGCGAGCCGTGGTGGACGTACACTGTTCCCCGATAGGTCTCGCGGTACGGCGCGCTGACGACGATGTCGTCGTAGCCGTCGCCGTTGATGTCCCCCGCGCCGGCGACCGCCGAGCCGAGCTGATCGGTCGTACCCTCCCCGGTGAGGGTGGTTGCGGGCACGCCGACGAGTCCGAGCGCGGAGCCGAGGTAGACGTACGCGCGGCCGATGGCCTCGCTGTCACCGGAGCCGTAGGCGGAGGCGCCCACGACCACGTCCCCGTACCCGTCTCCGTTCACGTCCCCCGCGGAGGACACCTGCGTGCCGAACAAGGACTCGGCTTCCTCGCCGGTCAACGTGGTGGCGGGGGTGGCCTCGAGGCCGCTCGCCGTGCCGTGGTAGACGTAGGATCGACCGGTGTTGGATGCGTATCCGAACGCGCCTACGATCACGTCGGCGTAGCCGTCCCCGTTCACGTCCCCCGCGTCGGACACCGAGAAGCCGTACCAGCTCTCCGCCATTTCGCCCGGCCACGTGGTGACCGCGGTCGGGTCGAGAGAGACGGGGGAGCGGGGCGCCCCTTCGCGCTCCTGGAGCGCCTCGAACGCGCCCCGGCCCAACGAATCAGCTGCGGGATCACATCCGAGAAGCAAGACGAGCACAGAAACGAGCATGCGGCCTCCTGACCGCTGGGGCCCTATGGCAGCGGGTGTCGTCCCGGCGGTGCACGCAACATTTCGATACATGGGGGTGCATGGGGGTGCGTTCGGTAACCGAAAGCGTCGTTCGAACCGCACTCGCATCACTCGCATCGGCTCGGGTGCATAGCGTAGACCCACGATGGACCCGGGAACGGCCAGACCGACCGCGATACCGCGGGTCGCGGGCGGCATCGCCGTCCTGGTCGGGGTCGGCATGCTCATCGCCTGGGCGTTCGGCTGGCGGGAGATCCTCTCGTTCCAGTCCGGCGAGGCGACGATGAAGGCAAACACGGCGCTCGCGATCGGGGCGACGGGCGCGGCGCTGATCTTCCGTACGCTCGACACGCCGCGGGCGCAGGCGGCGGCTCGGGTCGTGGCAGGGGCGGTGTGTGCCTTGGTCGTCGCGACCCTCTTCGAGTACGTCGCGCGGGTTGACCTCTCCATCGACCAGCTTCTCATCCACGATCCCTGGGAGACCATCGGCGCGCCCGGGCGGATGTCACTCATGACCGCGGTCTGCCTGCTGGCCCTGAACACGGCGCTCCTCGGGCTCGACGTGGACACGCGGAGGGGTCGGCCCGCGGAGTGGCTCGCCGTCGTCGCGCTCGCCGTTTCCTTCGTCAGCTTCGCCGGCTATGTGCTCGGGGACCCGAGGCTCCTCCATGCCCCGACGGTGACCACGGTGGCGTTCCCCACGGCGGCGACGCTCCTCCTGCTCTCCGTGGGCGTGCTGCTCGCCCGCCCGGAGGTCGGGATCGCCGGGCTGGTGATGAGCTCCGGGTTCGGCGGTATGGTCGCGCGGCGGCTCGTCCCCGCCGCCGCCGTTGTCTCTCTGCTCACGGCGCGGGTCGAGCTCTGGGGGGAGGAGGCGGGGATCTGGAACGCCGCGCTCGGCCGCGCCGCGGGGGTGGTCGTGAAGGTGTTCCTGCTCGGCGGCCTCGCGCTGTGGACGGCCGCGGCGCTACGCCGGGAGGAGTCCGCTCGGGAGTGGGAGCACGCGCGCCTGCGTGCCCTCCTCGACGTTCTGCCGGTTGGCATCGTCCTCTGCGACAAGCCGGGCGGGTTGGCCACGATAAACCCCGCGGCCATGATGCTCTTCGGTGGTGAGCCCCCGGGATGTCATCCGTCGCCACGCGCCTTGTGGGGGGGCACGGGCCTGCCCGCGGCGCCGAGCTCCTGGGGCTTGCTCGCGACGCTCGCGGACGGGAGGACCCGGATCGCCGAGGAGGTGGAGGTCGAGAGCATCGATGGAAAGCGGACGATCCTGGCGTATTCCGCGCCCGTCCGCGAGGCCGACGGGCAGGTTTCGGGTGCGTGCGGGGGCTTCGTCGACGTGACGGAACGGAAGCGAGTCGAGCGGGAGCTCGCTGCCCTCAAAGACGGCTTGGAGGACCAGGTGCGCCGCCGAACGGCCGACCTCGCCGCGCTGAATCGGGAGCTCGAGACGTTCGCCTATTCCGTGTCACACGATCTTCGAGCCCCACTGCGGGCCGCCGACGGCTTCGCCGCGATGCTCGAGGAGCTGGGCACGCCGGGATTCGATGCGGATCAGCTGGGGATGGTGCGCCGGATTCGCGCCGCGATGCAACGGATGGCTGCCCTCATCGACGCAATGCTCGCCCTGGCCCGCGTCGGCCGGGCAGTTCCGCGTCCGGCGGCGCTCGACCTCGCCGCGATGGCACGAGAAATCGCCGCGGAGCTGAGCGCGCTCGAACCGAGCCGCGTGATCGAGTGGGAGATCCCCGAGCGGATGCCCGCGGTGGGCGACCCGACCCTGGTCCGGACGGCGCTCGACAACCTCCTGCGCAACGCGTGGAAATTCACCAAGATGCGCACTCCTGCTCGCATCGCCCTGCGCCAGAGCGTTCGTGACGGGATCGTCGAGTACACGGTGACGGACAACGGCGCGGGGTTCGACAGCGCCTACGCCGACCGCCTCTTCGAGCCGTTCGAGCGCCTCCACACTGCCCAGGAGTTCGAAGGCACCGGCGTGGGGCTCGCGATCGTCCGCCGGATCATCGAGCGTCACGGCGGGCGGGTCCGCGCGGAGAGCACGGTCGGCCAGGGGGCGTCCTTCATCTTCACGCTCGGACTGGACGCCAGCGCCGTGGAGTCCGCCAAGGTCGCCGAAGAGAACGAGCCGCCTCGGTTGCCCGGATAGCCAGCCGACTGCGGCGTGCGGGCGTGCTCGCGCCCGCGCGAGCACTACTCGAACGGCAGGGCCTTGCAGCCGAGGCCGAAGGCGGTGATGAACCCTTCGCCCTCGGCGTAGCCCGTGCCGATGGACGCGGTCACGCCGACCGTGCCGGGCTCGCACGCGATGGCGTCGAACGATACGCCGCCCGCGCCGCCGTACGCCGGCAGGTCCGTGGGCGCGCCGACGGTGAACAGGCTGCCTTCACAGTCCAGCTCGAGCGGTGCACAGGAGAACGTCAGCCCGTCGAACCACCACCCAGCCTTGCCACTGAAGCCGACGACGACCTCGCCCTCGGGGCACGTGCGCTCCCACGCCACGTCTCCGTTCGCGCCACGGGTCGGGAGCGTGGTGCCCGCGGAGATCTCCACGCTGCCCGTCCCGGTTTCGCAGGAGCCGGCGAGCACGCCGCAGATGCCCCGGAGCTTGCCGATGTAATAGTCCGGATCGGCGGTCGACTCTCCGCTGAAGCCCACGAGGACCTCGCCGTCGGGGCAGCAGTCGGTGAAGAGCTCCGCGTGGCGCTCCGCCACGTAGGTGGCGGTGAGGACCACGTCTTCATCGGGACAGGTGAGCGGGTCCGTATCCGTATCGGTGTCCGTATCGGTGTCCGTATCGGTGTCCGTATCGGTGTCCGTATCGGTGTCGGTGTCTGTGTCTGTGTCCACCTCCTCGCGGCTCGCCGTGTCGCTTTCCTTGGGCGTGCAGGCCGTCAAGGTCAAGGCGGCGAGGGCGAGAGTCAATGGGATCATGGCGGCTCCGGGTTGGGAGATAGAGGGCGCGGGGACAGTATCCCGCCTCACGGGCGCCGGGCGATCGCAAGGCGCAGAAACCCGATAATCGGGAATCGCGCGCCGGAGCGGCACCACGCGGAGCGGAGGATCGTGATCGGGCCGTACACGGTCTCGGCGACGCTGGGCCTGCTCACCGCGGCGATCTTCGCGAGCCGGTCGGCCTGTTAACGGCGGCCGAAAACGGCGCAATTCCGGCGAGCAACGCGCGCGGCCGCCATCCTGGGCGGCGAGCAACGGGCCCGCGCCGACCAGCCCTCCCTCATCCGGTTCGCGGCGCGCTACGCTCGTGCCCAGATGGACGGACAACCGGCGAGGCGAAGGGCGCACGGAACGGCTTCGGGCAGCCGAGCGCGAAGCGGATCGGATGTTCTCCTGCGTTCGATGCAGTAAGATCGCCACCATTTATCGTGAGTGCGACCGCGGGAAGATCTACTGCTCCAGCGCCTGTTCGGACGCCGCGCGCACGGCGAGTCGGCGACGGGCCAGCTCCCGCTACCAAGCGTCACCGGAGGGCAAGGCCCGACATGCAGCTCGGCAGCGCGCCTACCGTGACCGACTGCGTGGCGGCACGGTGACGCATCAGGGTGTCCCGGACGGGGCGAGAGAGCCCTCCAGAGCTCCGCCGGAGGGCAACGCCCCGCAGGCGAGCTTGGAGGGAGCCGGAATGCGGCTGGCTCCCCTGCGGAGCGCGGGCAGCTCGTCCGCGCTCGTGATGGACCGCCGCTGCGCGGGGTGCGGTGCCCCCGGGAGGCGAGCGCTGCGGCACATCTCCCTTCGTCGAGGTGAGGCCTCGCGACGAGCACGGCGACGAGTCGATCGACCTCCTTGATGACCCAGCGATGTGGGAGTGTGGTGCGCCACGCTCCTACATCGCTGGGCCGCCCCACGAGGGCCACTCGCGACGAGGCCGGGTCCACATGCGGGCTCCTCGACGAGCCTGCGTAGGTCACCGCCCACGATGGTGGTCCGCGCGCTACTCGCCGGAACTGGGCGGTAATTGAGCACCGCCAACATCGGCCGCGACCTTCCGGAGCGCACGGCGAGGCGCGCACTGGCCACGGCGAAGGCAAGTGGTTGTGGGCCCCCATCCTCCGCAAGACGGAACGCCGCCAAATAACTGGCCGACATACTGCTCAGTTCCGCCGGGGACGGCGGAACTGGCCCGGGCGCACGGAGCATAGCCGTAGTTCACAACGGCGTCGAGTGCGCCCGGGACATGCGCTCCCGGTCGAGGACGCCCGGGACCGGCGGCCGAGATGGCCCGCGCGAAGACGCGCGGCGGCCGCCTGCGCACGTCAGCAGTCGTCTTCGCGTTCTGTGCCATGTGATGGCACACTCACGCCACTTTGAGCAGGGACAGGACGTTCGGTTCCGGTGTGCGCGGCGCAGGCGTCCGGTAGCGCTACCAACTCAAGCCACAGACGCGTCGGCAGCATCGGCGGGGTCGAACTCGACACGCGCCCCGTCCGTGGCGGCCCGCCCCCCAAGGCCCCACCCGGGCCGGCTCCCACCCCCATCGTCGCCAAAGCGCTCCTCCGGGGGGTAGAACCCGTCCCTAAACACCGTTGATCGGGCAGGAACTCCCGCGGGCCTCGCGGCGCCGTCATCCGCGTCCACGCGCCGGGCGAGCGGGGGGCGGTCGCCACGCCACGTTCGAACCGCGGCCATCACCCTCCGCAGGCGCCGCCGCCCGTGTCGATCGGTCCTTCCTCAACCAGCTCGCACACGCAATCAACGCAACGCGCGGCGTATGTGGCCCCGCCGCACCCCACCCCCGGGTCGACGTAAGTGGAACACGGGATCGCCTCGACCATCGCGTCACGGTACACCTCGTAGTCCGCCACCTCCGTCGCCGCGAGGGGGAGCCCGTTGTTGCACTGATCGGTAGGACTCTCAACCAAGACGCAATCGGCATTCGACAGGCATGTCGCATGGCAGCTTGCCCACCGTTGGAGTGCGGCGCTCACGGCCTCGGTGCCGTACCGATTCTCCGCCACCGCGCAAAGACCGGTTTCAACCTCCGCTGACGACACGCATGCGAGAACCCACAGGAGCAACATGAGTTGATGATACCACTACCCTTCGCCGGCAGCCACCCGGCTCGTAGGCAGCATCGGCGGAGACGCCGACGCTGCCGGTCCGGGGCCTCCGCACCGGTCGAACTCGATACCGGGCCCGCTCTCCTCGCGTCCCCACGGCTGCATCGCTCAAGTCGGGTCGTCACCTGGCTTGCGCACACGTTCCGCCTGCTCCACGAGGGCGGCGGCTTCCGCGGCGACGTTCACCGCTGCCTGCCACCCTGGGTGACGAAGCAAGGCCGGTGCATCCAATCCAGCCGGAATCTGATCCAGCAGGATGCTAAGCCGTCGCAGTTCGGCTTCTGCCGGCTTTCCGAAAATATTGCCCGCCAATCCGGACTCAAGAACGTCTCCGAGTGCAGTATCATCGAAGAGCTGACACACCAGTTCGGAATACGATGACACCTCCGGACCCTCGCCCCGGATCCAAACGCGCTGCTGAAAATTCGCGTCGGCGAGCTCCCGAAGGCACTCCAACACCTGTCTTCGGGCATGAACGTTCATCTCGACCTCGCCAACATCGTAGTCCTACTCAGCCGCGGCAGCCATCATCCTCGAGGCCCTTCTCCACCGCCCACTGGCGCCGCCGCCGTCAGTGCCGGCGAGCAAGTGCGGTCGCCCGCGTCCCCGGCGCGGTAGTCAGAGGCGCTCACCTGCAGCCCAGTGCAGGGGCGGTGGCGAGAGGCGTTCGCCCGCATCCACGTGCAGGGAGGTCGCAAGACCTGCTCGCCGGGTCCGGGGCACTCTCGTCGTGTCCGACCGAGACGTGGCGTGCAAGCGCCCAAGCACACGGCACAGAACTGGCCGACATGCCGCTTCGCCGCGCGGACGCGGCTCGGTCCGGCGCGGACGCCGGACACATGGCCTGCCCGCCCCGAGCGGCGGTCACCGCGCGCGAGGACGCGCGCTGGCCACGTCGGCAGTCGTCTTTGCGTTCAGTGACATGGGCAGGACACGAGCGATAGGGCGACCCGTGAAAGCAAACGCCCCGACCACGCGGACCTCTCTCCCGCCACGCGAGGTTGGTGACGGCTCCCGATGTCCGCCTGTCTCCGGCGACCTCGTTGTGCCTGATCAGCCGTTCCGCGGCGCGCTCTCAGCCAGCGCACCCACTAGTCATCACAATAGGTCCTCCGCGATTTGTCCGCATTGTCCTGCGCTTGCTTCAGCAGGCGCTGCCAGTTGTCGTACGATCCGGTCCCCGGCTCAACGCCATCGCCCATGCTTTGAACGAGAGCGACCGCTCGGCTGCCGGCCCCTGACCAGTATTCGCATTCCTTAATCCTGCTGTCCCTTGCTTCGTCCGCGGTCGCTTCTCTCCACTCGGGCTCGTTTGGTGCAACGAGTAGCACATCAAAGATGTCACGACCGCGAGAGGTGGATATCGGCACCGCCAGGCCGTCGGCGCGGCCCATATTCTGGCGGCGGACGGCGCGGAGCTCGCAGGTTCCAGGCTCGACGAACACGACGAACTCACCCGTGCGGTCATCGGCGTAGGCATGTGCGCCACACCCCTCGACCCCCGCGCGGTCAGCCGGCTCGCCTCCCTCGTCTATGATTCGGCCGTGCACGGCCACGAGATCCGTCAGGAATTCGAAGTCGCTGCATACCACCGTCGACCCGATCTCCGCGCCCTCCCAACTCACCCGTCCTCGCGTGACCTCGAGCATCTGCAAACGGGCTGTGCCAGCGCCCGGCGGCGCACTGAAGGCGATGCGCCCGTCGATCACGAGGGTGCGCTCATGGCGGGGAAACTCTCGGGGCGCGTCGACGCTGAGGTCCACGTCCACGCTGCCGTCCGGTATCGAGGGACCGACCGTACAGGTGACGACTCCTCCACCCATGCGCTCGCTTAGCTCAAGCGCGTGTTCTGCCCAGGACTCGGCAGTAATGCCGTCAGCGTTGAGCCCAAGGATGTCGGGTCCAGGCGCGTGCTCCTCGGCGGGATACCGCAACGGACTCGCCACTCGCGGGAGCGTGGTCCTCGCGGCAGGCATTCGTGGTGCCGACAGGATTGTTTCGGGCGCCTTGTCAGTCGCCCACACCAAGGTGGCGAGCAAGCCCGCAACCAAGCTCGCGAGCGCCAGCATCCTTCGCGTCATTACGACGACACTACCACAACTGGACAGCCTCGACGGGTCTCCCCGCCCGCGGCGCGCCGGTCGACCACGTGGTCGTCACCACCCCGACGCGGAGTGGCGCCCTCGTCAATCAGCCGCGGGGGGGGGGGGCAACGCTCGATGCGGGCGGAGTGCTCTCCGTCAAGAGCGAAGCCAACGGGCTGCAGAGGGTGCCTGTCCTCACCGCTCGCACGAGGCGCCAGCAGGGACGTTGTTCTCCACTCGCACCTCGGCCGAGGGCGGCCGGAACGCCTGGCGGGTGATCGCAAGCAAAGACCAGGGCTTCGCCCGCCTACGACCGCCTCCCACGTCACTGAACTGGCCGACATGCCGCTGCGCCCGCGAGGACGCGGGCTTGGTCCGGGCCACGTCGGCAGTCGTCTTCGCGTTCCATGCCAGTACGCAGCCTCTGTCGCCGCTTTTGCCGAAGGTACAACAAGAGCGTCCTGTTGCCAAGCATCTCCGTTCCCGTTGCGCCAAGATTCCTGCGGCGTACCGGCACAGAACGCGTGCGCCTCGCCGACACCCGCGCGTTCCTGTGTCAGTTGCAACCTTCCCTGGAGGCGCGGGCGTCGGCGGGCGTCAGCAAATCCGCGGCGTGGTGGAGACCGTGGCGACCGCCATGCCCCTTCGCTCCCACCGACGGACGGCTGACTCCCACGCGATGGGGCCGGCGAAGTCCTCGGCCCTCGTTGCGCTCTGGAACCGTGACGAGATGCCGACCTCGGCGTGGCCAACGTGCGGTTCGCGGCGCCCCCGATCGCTAGCAACCAGCTGGTTCGTGGCGAGATGCCGTCCTCGGCGGGGCCGCCGGGCGGTTCGCAGCGCCCTCGGTGGCGAGCAACCAGCTGGTTCGAGGCGAGATGCCGTCCTCCGCACGGCCACGAGCCGACCTTGCGGCGCCCCCCCCTCGACGAGCGCTCCCCTTCGTGGCTCATGCTCGCTCCCCCGAGGAGGGGGCCGACCGTGGGGGGCACAAGCACAACCGGTGTGCGCAGGCACGAACTGTCTTGACCGCCTACCGGGGAGCGCGCGCCGCCGTCGCGAGGAGCTGCTCGAGCGAGGCTCGCGTAGACGCCTCGACACCACGCGTGATCCGGGGCGCGATGACGAGCCAGGGAGCGAGGAGCACGAGCGGGAGGACCAGGAGCTCAGGGCGGCGGAAGAGCGCCACGAACGGGAGCGTGAGCCCGAGGCACAGCGCGGGCAAGAAGGCGACCCCGAACCGCCGCATCCGAGTCACACCGCCCAGCTCGGCGCGCATGTGCAAACGTCCCTCGCGCGCTGCGAGCTCCACCCGGGTGGCCCCGACGAAGCGCGACTGCCGACTGCTGCGTGTTCTCGCCGGCGCCGCGTCGAGGGCGTCGCCGCTCACATTCACCTGGAAGCCGCTGGCCACGAGGATGTCTTCGGCGCGTGCCACTGCCCGCACGGCGTCCCCAGTGAGCGGAAGGTCTGCCTCGTAGATGTCGCGCACGACTGCCGGCGTCATGCCCGCGCCGTAGCGCACGCGCGCCGGGCCGGCAAATCGAGAACTATCCGCATCATCTGGGGGGACATCACCCGGTTCTTGACGAGATACCGTCCTCGGCGAGGTCACCGACCGTTTCGCGGCATCCCCCGCGCGAGCAACCAGCCGGCTAGTGGCGAGATTCCGTCCTTGGCGAGGCCACCGCGCGGAAGTCGAGGCCCGGCCACCGCCTGGCGATGCCGCCCGCGACACGAGTAGTGGGCTCCCCTTCCTGCCACCGAGGCGCAGCTCATCACTCGTGCCCGAGACCGCGCGATGGTGCATCCCCCACCGCTTCGGAGAAGGCCGCGTACCGGCATGGAACTGGCCGACATGCCGCTCGAACCTGGCGAAGACGCCAGGTTCGGCCCGGGCGCACGAAACATACCTGTAGTTCTTGGCCTCGTCGAGTGCGCCCGGGACATGCGCTGCCCGGCGAAGACGCCGGGCACCGGCGGGCGAGATAGCCGCGCGCGGGGACGCGCGCGCGCCCGCCTGCGCACGTCGGCAGTCGTCTTCGCGTTCTCCGAAAGCGGTCAGCCCCTCGGCGGGCCCCTTCCCGGTGCTGCACGCCGAACCCCGGCCCTTGGGCATTCACGGAGCAGTCACGATTCACGCATCTTGTCACGGGGCGCAGGGTTCCCTCCGCTCCTCCCTCGGACAGTCGGCAGATTCGGCCCGAGGTTGTCGCAGGGGCTCGAAGGCGCTATCCTCCAGGCGCGGCCCTTCACTCCGCCGCTTCCATGCCTCGTACATCGCGGTTGGTCTTCCGCTTCGGCCACGCAGATTCGGTGCGCGCTCTCGCGCACTCCCCCGACCGCAAGCGGCTCGCGACTGCCGACGATCTCGGCCAGGTGCTGCTCTGGGACCGGGAGACCGGTCAACGCTGGGCGCTACGGCCGCCGTCGGTCCCTCTGGTGCCTGCCTGGCGCGACCGCGGCGCTCGGGCGGGCGGGCCCCAGGGCGTCGACCACCTCGCGTTCGCGGAAGGTGGCCGCGTGCTTGCGGTCGCGCACTGGCAGGGCGTCGACCTGTACGACGTTGGCGATGGCACCCTCCGTCACTCGCTTCCTGGCTTGCGCGGCGCACTGACCGCCGACGGGATGGAGCTCTGGGCCTGGGTGGATGCTGCCACCCTCACACGAATCGATCCGCGGTCGGGGAACAGCACGAAAACCGGGACGCTCGTCCCGCCCCCCGGCGAAACTCGGCAGCCCGAGGACGAGCTTCGCGTCGATGCTCGAAGCCGTCGTGTCGCGCAGACGCATGATGGCGTCCTCAGGGTGTGGGACATCGACACGGGCGCCCTCGTGGCGGAAGTCCGGCTCGGCCCGGCGGAGGAGCACCCCTCGCCCGCCGGCGCGCTGTTTTCGCCAGACGGGCAGTCGGTCGCGGCGATCGGTGCCTTCGGGATCGTCGTCGTGAAGCTCGCCACGCTCGAGCGGCAGGTGGTGAGCGAGGAGAAACGCAGCCATTCCGGACCCCGCGCATGGCTCGAGGAGGGCCTCTACTGGAACGGACACGGCCTGAACTGCTGGGATGGCGAGCGCATCACGTCACACCGGAAGGGGGTCGCGGGCCTGGCAGCCGAGAGCCCGCTTGCCTTCGGCCAGTACGACGGGACGGTGGAGGTGTCTCCGCCCGCGTCGGCAATCACCGCGGTGCTGGAGTTGGAGTGGGCGCGCCCCGTCTTCCGGCTGTTCGAGGAGCGCTACGGCGAGGCCGACAGGCTCCCGGCAGTCCGCGCCATCGCCTTCCAACCCGACGCCGTGGTGGCCATCTACGAGGATGAGATGGTGCGCTCCTGGAGCCTCGCGACCGGCGAACTCATCGTGGCGATGCGGTCGCCCTGGGGCGTTCCCGTCGGACTCGATACGGACGGAACACTCGCCGTGAGCGCGGGGTTTGGAAAGGTCTGGGTCTGGGAGGTACGGACCGGAAGAGTGGTGCTTCGTATCGAGCGACCGAACCGGGATGGCAGCGGAAAGCGCACCTCCTTGAGCGGACTCCGGCTCGCGGGCGGTCGCCTGGCTGGGGTCGAGACGGATGGGGACGCGAAATCGGTTGTCGTCTGGGAGGTGGCGACGGGGGTGCGCCGCGCTCTGCTGCCGGTCGCGCACTGGCCGAGATTGTCGCTTGCACCCAACGGTACCGTCGCAATCCACGAGCGGGAGCAAACGCTCGTCATTGTCAACCTCCTGGGTGAACGGAAGCAGGTGCCTCTGAAGGCCGGCTACATCGAGCGTGAGTCCCTCGCGCTCTCGCCGGATGGCACCCGGTTGGTGATCTACGCCGACAGCCACGTCGAGGAGTGGAGCCTCCTCGACGCGCCCACCCTCACGCGCCGGCTGCGCCCCCACATGGACGGCATGACTCTCGCAACCATGAACGACGGCTACATCGCCTCCACGATGTCATACGATCCTCGAATCTGGTTCTACGATCCGCGCTCCGGGCTCTGCCATGCGCTCCCGGGGCACCGCGGCCCCTCCAACGTAGCCGCGTTCTCCGCCGATGGTCGCTGGCTCGCAACCGGCGGGGCCGGCGACGTGTGCCTGCGCAGCGGGCGTACCGGGCGGCCGGTCGCCAACTTCCAGGTTCTCCCGGGTGGCGATCGCTGGCTCACCCACGTGCCTTCCGGCGCATGGCTGGGGGAGGGGGCGCAAGCGTTTGTCGGCGACGGGTACGCTCCTGCGCCCAGCGCTGACCCCCTCGCCGTCAGGCGTGCGCTCCGACGCGCGCGCCCCGCTTCGGCGCCCGTATCGTGAGCCTCGCCACTCGGGGCCGCCCGCCTTCGGAGAACTGGCCGACATGCCGCGAGCCGCGCGGACGCGGCTCGGTCCGGCGGGGACGCCGGACACATGCCTGCCCGCGGCGGACCGCGGGCACCGGCGGCGGGGACGCCGCCTGCGCACGTCCGCAGTCGGCTACGCGTCATTTGACAGCGTGCCATCTCGCGATCCGCCCTTGTAACCCAAATGGACTGTCGCCAAGCAGCTTTCATTCGCCGTCGGCGAGGTGACGCGCGACGCATAAGTGCCCGCCACGCCGTCCGGGTGCCCGTCGCCATCGCCCTGCGGCGGCGCGCGCTACTCCTCGGCGGGTTCGCCCCAGGTAGCGACCGCGACATCCTCCGCCCAGGCGGTGCATTCCTCGCCTTCCGCACAGGGCTCCTCGCCGGACGCGGTGCCCGCGACATACCCTCTCGTGCGTCCGTCCGACGTGAGGTCTACGTGGACCCACGCGGTGAGGTCGTCCCAACTCTCGGCCTCTACGAAGGGGGCGAGGTCGAAGGTTCCCACGAGCGCGTCCAGGGCGAGCGCGGCGTCGATCACGCCGGTGTCCGCCGTGATGGCGCGGATCCTGCTCTTGAGTTGCTCGGCGAACTCGCCGTCGGCAGTGGCAAACCCGATCGCGACGTCCACCTCGATGTAGTCGTCGCACACGATCGCAATCTCAGGCATCGGCGCGCCGCTGGTGGGGGGTTCCACGGTGCCGTCGACGAACCGCGCGGTGGTGCCCGGGGCGAAGTCGAGCGAGAGGTCCGTGACCGTGCCGTCGGCCCAGCGCAACGCAGCGTCTTCCTGGGGCGCGAGGTGGGCGAGCACGTCGGCGGCGGAGAATCCGAGGGGGGTCACCTCATCCAACGCGATCTCGGTGCGCGTGGACCTGCAGATGGGCGTGTCGCGCAGGGCCGGGCACGCGACGAGCAGGGCGAGGGGGGCGAGGAGGAACAGGAGGGGGAGAGCGGGGCGCATCGGGGTCTCGGTGTGCCAACCCATCCAGCAAGCAGTGTGCCAGGCCCCCTCCCCTCGCCTCCCAGCAGTGCCCCCCTCTTGGTGCCTCCTCATGGAAGACGCCGGGGGGACGGCGCCAAGCTGGCCCCGCGCGGGGACGCGCGGGAGGCGCCTCGCACGTCAGCAGTCGTCTTCGCGTTCCATGACAGGGCTGGGCACCGTGCGGGCGATTCTCTGCGCATATCCCCGCGGTTAGTCGCAAGGGGCGCGAGCACATCCTCGTGGTCCAGTGGCGGCTGAGCAGGCCGGATTGCCACTTCACAAGCGGGGCGCAAACACTTGCGTCACTCCGGGCGGCGCCGCGACACAGTTGGATCCGCCTCGCGGTACGAGCCTCGGCGGTGCGGCGCGACGTGTGCCCCGCGCTCTTGGTGATGCGCGACGTTCACGCCAGCAGCCCTGCCGGAGGCCCCGTTGCTCGTCCAGAACACCGGCGCCGCGCCCTTCGTGGGGCGGATTCTGCCGCCCGATCGTGGCCCGCACTCGACGAGGTCGCTGGCGGGCAACACCGGGCGGGCGAGGATCGTGAACTTCCCGGTCCTCGTCGGGCCAGGTGGCGCCTCGTTCGTCGAGGCAAGGGTCGAGCTCTGCGAGGCGCCACCCGCCTCGTCAGCGCTGCCGCTTCGACGGGGGCCCGCCCACGTGGGTGCCGGCGCGCACCCCGGGCCGCTCGCCGAAGACCCAGCCGGGCCGATGGATCTCGAGGTGCGGCGAGCCGAGACGATCGGGCGCGCCAGCACCCGGCGACGCCTCCGCCCGCCAGCGACCGACGCCGCCGCGCGACGACACCGACGAGGGGCGACCGGCGTGAGGGCCCCTCCTCCGTCGCCGCCCGAACACGGAGGGGCTTGCTCGGCTCCAACGTCGGCGGCGACAACAAGATCCTGTCGCGCCGGCCGCCTGCCACTTCGACGCGCGCGGCGACGCCATCGGCGTAGCTGCCCCGCCATGGAACTGGCCGACATGCGGCGAGCCCGGGGCGCACCAAACACCGGCGAAGTTGCGAGGCCTCGCCGTGCGCGCCCCGGGACATGCGCTGCCCGTCGAGGACGCCGGGCACCGGCGGCGGGGACGCCGCCTGCGCACGTCCGCAGAGTCGGCTACGCGTTCCGTGACATGGGCAGGGGCACGAGCGGTGGGCCCCGGCGCAAAGGTCAACGCGCCGTCCAGCCAGACCATTCTCCCACAGCCCGCGAGGAGCCTGGATCCCGCGACAGACTCCGTAACGACGGCCCGTACCGGTGGCACGTCTCGAAACCACCTCGGGCTCGGGCGTCTGCGGAGACAATCACAGCGGAGGGTCACGATCCCCCGTAGAGGTAGGCGAGTCCGAGGCGGCAAATTTCGGCCGCTTGGCCTGATCGGCGCGACCCTCTCGGATCACCACCTTCGTGGGGGCCGACATCCACCTCACGACCGGTGAGCGCGGTCGCCGGCACGACGTACTCGACGCCCCACCCCACGACCAGCATCTCGTCAGCGCCGTCTCCGTCGATGTCTCCACCGGCCGCTACGAGCCGCCCTGCGCCGAGTTCCGGCTGGGCGGCGTCGGTCAGCACGTAGTTGGGGTCTCCGTGAGGTCGAGGATCTGCGTGTCTCCGAGCGATGCCGCCACCACGAGCATGGCGCCGTCCGGCGTGCCCACAACCGCGACCATCCCTTCCACGGGCTCGAGGTCCCCGGCGCCGGTGTCGCCGCCCGTGGAGCCGCTGTCCGCCAAGCCAGGCGCGGTGTCGGCGGCCGGGGGCGTCGCGTCCATGGGGCCGGTGGCGGGGCCGGACACGCAGGCGAACAGGAGGGGGAGGAGCGGCATCTTCCAAACGTAGCACCTGGCTCGCACGGGTCGCGTGGGTCCGTCAGATCGCGAGGGCGTCCGTCACGAACCCGATCCGCCGCATCGTTCCGACGCGCCGGTACCCGATCCGTTCGTAGAGGCGGTTGGACGTTGGGTTCGCGAGGTCCGTGAACAGCGTGCAGCCGACCCGACCCTCGGCCAGCGCCGCGGCGCTCATCTCGGCCACGAGCCGGGTGGCGGAGCCGCGGCCGCGCAGCTCCGGCGGCGTGTACACCGGCCCGATGCTCACGTGGGTGCCGAGGTCGCGGCCGAAGTTGGCGTAGGCGACCGGCTCGCCCTCCACCTCCCAGAACCGGATGCCGCCCCGTACGATGGTCTTCTCCCCGGCGGTCGGGCCGGGCGGCGGCTCGTGCGGCAGGGCCTCGGCGTTGAACGCCTCGATCCAGCGCTGCAACAGCGGCGCGTCCGCGGGGCGGGCCCTCCGCATCCGACCGGGCGGCCGCGGCACCTCCGCCACGGCAGTGAGCTCGAAGAGCCCCATCCGCTCCACCTCGACGCTCGACACTCCGTCGCGACGCGTGAGGAGCACGGCCGCGAACGCGATGGCGGCCTCCTCCGGACCGAAGGCGCCCTCGGCGTCCGGGTGCGCGTCCGCGAAGCGACCGGCGGCGAACGCGAGCGCCGGCAGGGACATGTCGGAGACGTGCGGCAGCCAGGGCGGCGTCTGCAGCACCGTGCCGAGCACCGCGCCGTCGTCTCCGTGCACCGTGTACAGGCGCGGATCGGGCCACCGGCCGGGATCCGCGACGATCTGACGCGCGATGCCGAGCGGCGTCTGGTTGACGAGCAAATCGGCCTCGAGCATCGGCCCGGCGGTGGCCAGGAAGGAGGCGGCATCTGGGTGGCGGGTCCAGTTCATCGGGCGATCCTACGTGAAGCTCGGGCGGGCGAGACGCGTAATGCATGGGTGTAGCACGTTGGGTTCTAAAGACGCATGCAGCGGCAGTGAGCAACGCACCCGTCGCGCATGGCGTCTAAGCTCCTGCCCTCGAAACGGCGTACCCACGTAGAACTGGCCGACGTGACGCGGCGCCCGGCGGGGACGCCGGGCTTGGTCCGGGCCAAGGCGCCCGGACACATGGCATGCCGCCGAAGATTGAAATGAGGAAGCGGGTTCAACCCTTAGAACGTCAGCAAGACGGGGGGAGCCATGAACAGCGCGCCGAAGGTGACCATCGGGATGGACGTGGGAGAACGGTACAGCCATGTGGTGCTGCTGGACGACAGCGGCACGGTTGTGCTCCGAGACCAGATCGCGACCACAGAGCGTGCCGTGCGAGGGTGGTTCGAGCGCTACAAGGGAGCGCGTGTGGCGCTCGAGGAGGGTCGCCACTCCCCCTGGATCTCGCGGTTGTTGGCCACCCTGGAGTTGGAGGTGATCGTGGGGAACTCGCGCCAGATCGCGCTGATCCACAAGACCAACAAGAAGAACGATCGGATC
>JAUXQH010000061.1 GCA_030685065.1 Pseudomonadota bacterium
CTCCCCACCGACCCCGACGCCGCCCTCGAAGCCGGCGCCGACGCCACCGCCGCCTTCCTCGCCCGCGTCCTCGCCGCCCACCCCGAAGAGTGGCACTTCTGGGACGCCTTCGAGCCCGGCCGGCTGCTCGCATGACGCGCCGTGATCGTCGGAACGCGGGTATGCTTGTGGCGGGGCTCCGCCCCGCAACGCCCGAAGACACGGCAGCCGTGACCGTCTCTCCCACCCTCCGCCTCGCGCGGCTGTTCGCCCCATTTCGTGGCAAGCTCGCCCTCTCGCTCGTGCTCGTGCTCGTGGCGTCCGCGCTCCCGGGCGTGCTCGTGTTCCTCATCCAGAAGGTCCTCGACGACGTGCTGATGCGGCGTGACGCGGACATGTTGGCCCTGCTCGCGCCGGGAGTCGTGGCGTTGTACGCGCTCAACGGCCTGGTGAACGTGTCGCGCGGCCTGCTCACGCGGTCGATCTCGTGGCGCATCGTCACGGATCTGCGGCAGGTCACCTTCGACAAGCTGCTGGTGATGGATGTTGCCTGGCACCAACGCACGCCCTCGGGCGAGCGCACCACGCGGCTGCTCGCGGACATCAACAACCTCCAATACGCGATGAGCGGGGTGGTGACCGCCATCCAGAAGCCGCTCACGCTGATCGTGTTGATCGGGAGCGCGTTCTGGATGAACGCGAAGCTCGCGGGCGTGGCGGTGGTGCTGCTCCCGCTGGTCGCCCTCCCCATCGACCGCTTCGGCAAGTGGGTGCGCGCCGCCTCGCGTGACACCCTCGACGGGGGCGCGGCCCTCGCCGGCACGACCCAGGAGACGTTGGCGGGCATCCGAGTCGTCCAGGTGTTCGGCGGGGAAGGGGAGCGGAGCGCGCGGTTCCGGGCGCTGAACGAGGCCCATCACGTCGCCCAGCTCCGCGCCGTCACCGCCGGCCTCCTTCCAGGTCCGGTGGTCGAGCTCATCGCGGCGGTCGGGGTGGGCGCGGTGATCTGGGTGGGGGGCGGGCAGGTATTCCGCGGCGAGCTCGCGCCGGGCCAGCTCATCGCCTTTCTCGTGGCGCTCGGCCTGATGAACGAGCCGCTCAAGGGGCTCACGATCATCCAGTCGCTGCTCCAGCGTGCGCTCGCGTCGGCCGAGAGCGTGTTCACCCTCCTCGACGCGCCTCCCGCCATCGTCGACACGGGCGTGGTGGAGGCCCTCGCGCCCAGCCACATCCAGCTCGACGGCGTGGGCTTCGACTACGGGGACGGCGATGTCGTCCGCGACGTCGACCTCACGGTGCGGGCCGGCCAGCGGGTCGCGATCGTGGGGGCGAGCGGCAGCGGCAAGACGACGCTGTTGTCCCTGTTGCCGCGCCTGCGGGACCCCTCCGCCGGGATCGTCCGATGGAACGGGGTCGATCTGCGCGGGCTCACGCTCGCTTCGGTGCGGCGGCACGTGGCCGTCGTGACCCAGGAGCCCTTCCTGTTCGACGACACCGTCGCGGCCAACATCCGCTTCGGACAGGCCGACGCCACGGACGAGGAGGTCGTGGCGGCGGCCACGGCGGCGAACGCCGACGCCTTCATCCGCGCCCTCCCGAGCGGCTACGCGACGCGCATCGACGAGCTCGGGATGCGCCTCTCCGGGGGGCAGCGCCAGCGCATCTGCATCGCGCGCGCGCTGCTCCGTGGCGCCCCGGTGCTGCTGCTCGACGAGGCCACGTCCAACCTCGACGCCGAGAGCGAGGCGCTGGTACAGGAGGCGCTCGAGCGGCTGATGAAAGGCCGCACGACCTTCGTGGTGGCGCACCGGCTCTCCACCATCCGCGAGGCCGACGTCATCGTGGTCCTGGCGGAGGGCCGCGTCGTGGAGCGCGGTACGCACGCCACGCTGATGGCGGCGGGTGGCGAGTACGCGCGGCTGGTGGCGCGGCAGGCGGGGTAGTCAGAACCGGGCCCGCGGGCCCGATCTACTCTCGCCGTCTGCCCTCCCGTCTCCCGCGGCCCAGGCGCTTCCCCTCTTCCCCAGGGGGCAGCTCCCCGCTCTCTTCGCGTTTGCGCGGCCCGACCGCCTCGATCGGCAGGTCACACACCGCGCCCGGTGACGACGCGAGCACCCACGCGGCGCCGCGGTCGGTCTCGGCCACGGGCGCGCCGAGGCCGGCGCGTAGCACGCGCTCCACTTCGGTGGCGTCGCCGTGGTCCCGCAGCAGCACGATCCGCGCGAACCCCGCGTCGGCCAACACGCCGGCGTCGCGCTCCACGCACCCCGGAGCCGGGCTCTCGCCCTGCCCACCAGCCCGATTCCTCCCCACGAAGCCCTCGGGCGTGCCCGGCAGCACCGCCTCCACCCAGCGGAGCGTCGGAAGCGTGTTGTTCTGCTCCTGGGAGGTGCAGCGCCGCATCTGCTCGTCGGCCGCATGGAGCCAGGTGAGGCCTCGCTCGTCGAGCGGGAGCCACACCGAAGGGCGATCCGGATCGCCGAGCTCCGCGGGGAGAGCCAGCTCCCACGTCGCCTCGGTTCGCGGCACGGAGCGGATGTAGGCGAGCTGGTCCGCCACCGCGAGGACCGCGACGAGCGCGGCGACGCGCGGGCGGCCTACGAGCGCGGGGGCGATCGCCAGGGCGAGCAGCGTGGGGACGAACGTGCCGAGGCGCGCCCAGCCGGTGGAGGGGATGGTCCACCCGGGCAGGCGTGAGAGCCACGAGACGGGCATCTCCACCAGCACGGAGGCGTCGAGGGTCCAGCGGGCTTCCGGGCCGATCATCAAGAGCATCACGGCCGCTGCGAGCAGGAACCAGAACCGGGAGGCGCGGTGCATCACCGCCGCGCCCGCCGCGGCCAGGAGGGCGACGAGGCCCGGATACGGCGCCTCGTGCCACCCCCGGGCGAACGGGACGTCCGCCCCGCCCGGCAAGAGCTGGGCGAGCGGGACCGAGATGACGCCGGTGCGCCCCACGGACAGCGAGGGGGGCGGGTGAAGGCGATTCGCGTACACCCAGGGGTAGAGCGCCACCGCGCCCGCCACGGCGACGAGGGTGAGGATCCCGAAGGCACGCTTGCGATCGGAGGCCTGGGCGAGGCACCACAGCGCCGCCGGCAGCTCGACGATGGCGGTGAACAGGGCCGGAAAGCCACCTTGCATCGTGATCAGCGCGAAGCTCGCCGCGGCGAGCGGGGGGTCGAACCTGCGCCCCGGAAGCACGGTGGCGCGGTACAGGAAGGCGATGTGGAGCGGCCACAAGAACTGGATGATGTTCTCCTGCCGCCCTACCCCGGGGGCCTGGTGCAGGAACGCGCCGAACGCCACGATGGCGGCGGCGGCGGCGGCCGCCATGCGGGTGTCGTCCCTCGGCAGCCACGCGCGGACAAGGTCCCACGTCCCCGCCACGGCGCCCACGAACACCACCACGAACAGCATGTTCCACGCGAACGTCACCCCCGCGATCCCGCCGCCCGCGATCCACCAGGCCGGCCAGCCGAGGAGGGTCGTGGCGGGGGAGAGGTTGGCCTCACCCGGGTCGCGGAGCCCCTCCTCGTGCATGCGGAGCCACGGGCCCTCCGTCGCGAACGTGCGGAGCCAGGCCGCGTGCCGCCACATGTGCCACGCGGCCTCGGACTCCCAGGCGCCGAGGGCGTGCGTGGTCGGGTGCCACAACACCGGGCCGACGAGCAGGAGCCCGGCGATCAGGAACGCGACGAGGCCGAACCAGACTCCGGGACGAGACACGGCGGCAGGGTACACCCCCGCCGGATCCGGGAGGGGCGGCGTCGCGCTCAGGACCCCTCGACCACGCAGTTCTCGACCGCCTTGAGACATCGCACCCGGAGGGTGCCGCCTGCCGTGACCGACACCAGGTCGCGTGGCTGTACCTCCCGATCCCCGAACCGCGCGCGGATCTGCCACGATCCAGCCGGCACGGCGCTCCCAGGGCCGATGGTGCCGCCGGGGCCGACCAGGCGCACCTCGTCGGCATCCCCCTCCACGACGACGGTGCCGACCCCTGCTGGAGACGCGGCGACCGCCCGCGCGATCGCTCGGCGCCGAACCGCGTGTTCGGGACCGGGCGCCGGGGTCGCGGCGGCGGCGTCCGCCCCGGGATCCGCGCTCGCGTGGGCCGCCGAAGCCGGCGCCGCCACGACGCTCGCCGCCGCCGGGAGCACGGACGCGCGCGCCGCGGGCATGGCCGGGACGGCTTCGCCCATCCGCGAGACGCGCACGGGGGGAGGGGCTTCGCCCGAGAACGCCGTGAGCCCCGCCGCGAGCGCGCCCCCCGTGAACAGCGCGAGCACCGCGCCACGCAGGACGCGGGCGCCCGAGCGCGCGGGTGCCGAAGCCGGGAGCGAGGTCGCCGCCGAGGGCAGATCCATCACCGGGAGGCGTGCCGCGGCCGCGACCGCGTCCGGCGCCCACCCCGCCAGCGTCGGCCCCTCGAGGGCGGCCGCGAGCGCCGCGAGCCGGCGGGAGACCTCGGCGGCCGTCGGCCGGTCCTCCCGCCGATAGGCCAGCATCTCGGCCACGACGACGCGGATCGGGCCGGGCAGCCGCGCGAGCACGGCGCCGACGCGCTGAGCGTGAACCTGTGGGTCCACGGAGGAGGGGCCGAGCCGCTCGCCGAGCAGGCACTCGGCAACGACCACGCCCAGGGCGTACACGTCGGCCGCGGGGGTGTCGACCCCGTCGTGTCGCTCGGGCGCCAGGTACCCCGGGCTCCCGAACGAGATGGCCTGGGTGGTCGATTCGCGCGCGGGGAAGTTCGCGCGCGCCACCCCGAAGTCGAGCACCTTCACCTCTCCCCGCGGGGTCACCCGCAGGTTGGAGGGCTTCACGTCGCGGTGCACCAGGCCCAACGGCTCCCCGGTGGTCGAGTGCGTGGCCGTGTGCGCGGCATCGAGCCCCGCGGCGGCCTCCGCCCCGAGCTCGCACGCCGCGCGCGGCGGCACCGCGCCGAGCCCCAGGATCCGCGCCAGGTCCTGGCCGTCGACCAGCTCCATCACGAGCGCCCAACGCCCGTCGATCTGGATGAGGTCGTCCACCCGGACGATCGCGCGGTGGCGGAGGTGCGCGAGGAGGCGAGCCTCGTCGCGGAGGCGGGGCAACATGTCCTGCGCGTGGTCGTCCAGGAACTTGATGGCGACCGCTTTCTGGAAGCCGGCGGCGCCGAGCGCGACGCCCCGGTGGACGGATCCGAAGCCGCCGCGCCCGATTCGCTCGCCCGTCCGGTATCGCCCTACCACGCGGTGCTCCACACCCGGCTGATGAGCGAGGTCCGCCCGTGCACCCCCGACTTCCGGAACAGGTGGGTCATGTGGATCTCGACCGTGGCCTCGGCCATGCCGAGCTCGATGGCAACCTCCTTGTTCGAGGCTCCGCGGAGCACCTCGACCAGCACGAGGGTCTCGGTCGGCGTGAGCCTCCACGCCTCGCTCGCGGCCGCGGCGCGGTCCTGGGCGTCCGGGGCGGGCCGGCGGTCGGGCTCGGCGTTGGGGTTCGGCGGCAGGGATACGCGCCAGGTCGCTCCCATCGGCGAGAGCTCCTCGATCTCCACTTCGGCACGGCCGAGGCCAGCCCGCGCGGGCAGGGTCGCCAGCGAGCTCCGGCTGATGTGGAAGAACGCCGCGCTCCCGACCCCCGCCACCAGGCGCGCCTGGACCCGGAGTGCGCCCGCGTCGGGGGTGACCGTCGCCTCGAGGTTCCGCCACGCGCGCGGGGCGAGGGAGCAGACCTGGGCGTACAGATGGCGCGGCGCGAAGCGGGAGGAGAGCACCCAATCGAGCACCCCGGCGCCGAGGTGCAGATCATCCGCCATGTGGGTGGCCTCGTCGATGCCTCCCGCGCGCGCGACGAAGCGCTCCACGAGCTGTGCGTACACCTCCCAATCCACGCGGCGACGAGCCGAGAGGTCGCTCGCCGACAGATCGGCCTCGTCGAGGAGCTGCCCGAGCCCCCCGCGCTCCGCTAGCGCGACGAGCGACTGCACGGCACAAACGGCGACTTCGTTCGACACCCGCCATTGTTACCACACCCGCCGGGTGGCGACGGACGCGTGCTAATCTGCGCGGACCGATGTTGCTGTTCTTGCTGGAGAGCTGCGTTTTCGTTCTCCCCGCGCAGCGCGAGGCGCACCTGTGCGAGGTGGGGCTCGCGGACGCGAGCTTCGGCGATGCCGACGGCGACGGCGCCGCGGACTGCCGCGACCCCGAGGAGTGCGACGGGCTCGACAACGACGGGGACGGGCAGGTGGACGAGGCGCTCTACCCGGACGAAGATGGGGACGGCTACGGCGACGAGACGCGCGCCGGGCCTTGCTACGTGGGGTGGGTCCCCACGCCGGGTGACTGTGACGATGCCGACGCCGGCGTCCACCCCGGCGCCCCGTTCGAGCGGTGCGACGGAAAGAACACGCGTTGCGCGGCGGACTGGACGGAGGACCTCGACGTCGTCACGCTGTTCCCGCGCGATCCCGACACGTGGGAGCTCGGCGAGCCGTCCGACGTGACCGATCAATTCATGAGCGCGACCCCCCAAGCGTTCACCCTCTACGATGGCGAGCTCCTCCAGGTCTGCCCCGCGCGGGACGGCGCCTACGAGGTGACGCTGGTGACGGCGGCGGACGCGACCTCGGTCGGCATTCACGGCGTCCTTCCGGGGGACGGCTGCGACACCGGCGGGCCCGACACGTTCCCGACGCTCTCCGGCGGCGGCGAGACGCCGGTGACCCTGCAGGGTTCGGCGCGGGGCACGCGCGTTGACATCGATTGCCTCGGCATCACCGGGGGCGGCGTGCTCGGCGCGATCGGTGGCGGGCTGATCGTGGGCCCGACCGTGAACGCGACCGTGTCGCGGAGCGCCATCTGGGGAAACAGCGGCGCCTGGTTCGGGGGGGTGTGGAACCTGGGCTCCCTCACCCTGGACGCGGTGGTGATCCTCGGCAACTCCGTCCTGGACCCCGCCGATGACGACGGCGGCGGAGGCATCCGGAGCGAAGGCACGGGCAGCCTCGAGGTGGTCGGCGGGCGCCTCGTCGGGAACGAGAGCGCGTACGATGGAGGCGGCGCCACCATTCTGCTGGGCGAGGCACGGTTCTACGGCACCACCTTCGGAAAGCGGGAGGGCGGCAACGTCGCGGTGTACCGGGGGGGCGCCCTCGCCGCGAGGGCCGGCACGACGGTGGAGCTCTACGGGGTGCGGATGCTCGGCAACCGCGTCGAGTACACGATGGGCGGCGCGATCTTCACGGCCGGCGCGCTCTCCTGCTTCAAGGATGACGAGGGCGCCGGGTCGATGGTGCTCAACACCACGGGGGAGCCCGGCACGGGTGGGGTCTTCCTCGCCGGGGGGCAGTTCACGTCGTACGGCTGCGACATCGCGGGCAACTCCGGGGCCGATCTCTACATCGATCCCATCGGCAGCGCCGTGACGCCCCCAGGTCCGTGCTTCGCCTGCGACGCGGCGGGCTGCGCGGAGATCGCGTGCTGACGTTGCTCCTCGCCGGCTTCGCGTTCGCCTGCCCCTCGACCCGCGCCAGCGTGGACGAATCGGTCGCCGAGGCCACGGCCCGGTACCTCGCCCTCGATCTGACGGGCTTCGACACGGCCTCCGCCGAGGCCCTGGCGCAGGCCGCGTGTCTCGTCGAGCCCGCGTCGCCCCCCACGGTCGCGGGGATCCACCGCGTGCGCGCCCTAAGGGCGTGGGTGGATCGGGATGCCCCCGGGATGATCGCCGCGTTCGCTGCGCTGAGGGCCGCCGCGCCCGACCAACCGGTCGACGAGCACCTCGCGCCGCCCGGGAGCCAGCTGCACGAGGTGTACATCGCCGTTCCTCCCGAGTCCGCGTCGCGGATGGCGCCGCTTCCCGGCTCCGGCTGGGTGGTGGACGGACGCGCCGAGGCCCTCCTCGTGCCGCTGGACCGCGCCACGCTCGTCCAGCGCGCCGGGATCGGGGGCAGCATCGAACAGAGCTGGTACTTCCCGCTGGGGGCCAGGCTCGATCCGCTCTTCCCCGCTTCGCTCGTCTCCGATCCGCTCGTCTCCGATCCTCTCTCCCCCGGTGCGCCATTCCCCGGTCCGCCGGGCCCGACGTCCCTGCCCGAGGCCGTCGCGACCGCGGCCGGGCTCACCCGGACGCCGAGGCCCTCGCGCACGCTCGCCGTCGGGAGCGGCGCCGCGCTCCTGGTGGGGAGCGCCGCGCTCGTCGCGGCCTCGGTCACCCGCGCGGAGTACCTCGCGTCCGGACCCGACGCGGGTGCCCGCGAGGACCTGTACACCCTCAACGTCGCGGCCGGCACCGCGGGCTTCACGGGCTGCGCCGCCGCGGCGGGGCTGTTCCTCGGCGCCGTGCTGGTGGGGCGATGGTGATCCTCGCGCTGTCGGGGTGCGCGGCGCCGCAACCCGCCGTCCCGTGGGAGGGCGCGGTCACCGTCGCCCCCGCGGACGGCACGGAGCACGTGCCCGTGCGCCAGGTGGTCACCGTCACGTTTTCGTCCCCGCCACCCGACGGCACGCGCGTCTGGCTCGATGGGGGCGCCGTCTACGAGGAGGCCTGGACCTCGACCACCGAATGGTCCGGCGCGCCCTCCGAGGATCTCGCACGAGGCGCGACGCACCACGTCCTCGTCGATGTCGGCGCCGACCGGGTCGTGACCGCCTTCCACACCGCGGGCGCGCGCGTGGAGGCCGAGCTCGTGGGCCGGACCTACGAGATGGACCTCGAGGACACCTCGAACCTCACGTGGCTCGCGCCTTCGGGGGGCTGGGGCCCGCTCCTCTCGCGCAGCCTGGGCACCACGCACAGCGTGCTGCTCATGGTCTCGCAGGCCGACGGCGACACGCTGCAGTTGCTCGGGGCGGCCGGGCTCGCGGCCGGGGGTGACGTGGAGCAGAGCCCGGCGATCCCGACCTGGTGCTTCGACGCCACGAGCTTCGCCGACAACCCCGTCCTCCCGGTGGTCGCCCCGCTGGTGTCGCTCGGCGTGGACGGCGTGGACTACCTGCTCTACGACCTTCGGGCGGTCGGAGAGGTCGCGGCGGACGGCGCGTCGATCCGGGACCTCCACGTCTCCACCCTGCTCGATGCGCGCCCGATCGAGGCCGCCGGTCCCTTCGACGTGTGTGGCAGCATCGGCTGCACGCTGTGTCCGGAGCAGGGAGAGGGCGACGTTCCCGGGTGCGCCACGCTGGAATTCGTGCTCGCCGAGGCCCCGTGGATCGAGGGGCTCGCGCTCGTCCCCACCGACTCCACCTGCGGGGCCCCCTGATCCGTCAGGGCGCGACGCCGCGCAGCTCGTCGAGGGTCCAGGGCTTTCGGATCACGCGCTCGGCGAGCCCGGTCGCGACGGCACGCACCGAGCGCTCGTCCGGATCCCCCGTGATCAGCCAGCGCCGCGCCCAGGGCTGAAGGTCGCGGGCGGCGAGGAGCACCGTGATCCCGTCGCCGTCCCCGAGGTTCAGATCGCTCACCACGCGCGTGAAGCGTTGGTCGCGCAAGAGCCGCTCCGCCTCGGCGACCCCGCTCGCCGTGACGGTGGCACCCTCGAAGGAGGCCGCCAACAGGTCGAGCACCACGGGATCGTCATCCACCGCGAGGATTGTCTGGAGAACGCTGCGCACGGCTGCACCATAGCCGTCGGCCGCGACCGCACTCCGTGCGGGTTCACCCGTATGGACCGCCGCGCCCTGCCCAGTCCCGGGCGCCCCCGACCCCTCCCGAATACGCCTGCGCCATGCCTCCACGCCGCGCCGACGGCCTCACGCACCCCCTCGCGCTCGGCGCCATGCTCGTGCTGGCCGCGAACGACCACTGGGGCAAGGCCGCGTGGCCGGGGGTCGTCACCGGGAAGCTCTCGGACGTGGCGGGGCTCGTGTTCTTTCCGCTCTTGCTCCAAGCGCTCTGGGAGCTGGGTGGGGGCGCCGTCCGTCGCCGTGTCCTGGTTGTCTGCTGCGTCGTGACGGCGCTTGGGTTCGTGGCCGTCAAGATCTGGCCTCCGGCGCACGCCCTCTACGAGCACGGGCTGGGGCTCCTCCAGTGGCCCTATTGGGCGGCGCGGGCCGCCCTCACCGGCGCTTCGACCCCTCCGTGGACGCCCGTGTCCCTGGCTGCCGATCCCACCGATCTGATCGCGATCCCCGCGGTGCTCGGCGCCCTCTGGGCGGGGCGGCGGCGCGACGTCGGCGCGCCCGAACGGACCGATGCGGCCCCTCCGCGATAAGCGGGCCGGGACATGCCAGACACTGCCTGGGCGTGGCGGGTCCTGACGGGCACCACGCTCGCCGACAAGCTCGCGCCGCCCGATGCGGCGGCCGCCGCAGCCTGGGACGTCCCCGCGCGGATCCCCGACGTTCCGGGCCGCCCCGCCGGCCTCGCGCTCCCGCCGCCGGGCCAGGCGGTCCGCTCGCCCTTTCCGGCGGAGCACACGCTCCACGAGCCCGAGTCCCGGGGGCGCGCGCTCCACTTCTTCGCCAACCACGAGCTGCTCGCGCTCGAGCTCATCGCGCTCGCGCTCGTCCGCTTTCCCGAGGCGCCTCCGGCGTTCCGCCGCGGCCTCGTCGGCATCGCCGCGGACGAACAGCGCCACCTCTCGAGCTACCTCGCGCGGATGGAGTCCGGGGGCGTGCGCTTCGGAGACCTCCCGATCAACCGCTACTTCTGGGACGCGCTCGCCGGCGCCTCGCCGCTCCAGCTCGTCGCGGGGCTCTCGCTCACGTTCGAGCAGGCCAACCTCGACTTCGCGGCGCACTACGCCGCGGCGTTCCGGCGCGTGGGCGACGACCAGACCGCCCGCGTCCTCGACGAGGTGCTCGCGGACGAGATCAAGCACGTCGCGCACGGGCTGGTCTGGTTCGATCAGTGGCGGGATCCGGCGCTCTCGCGATGGGACGCGTGGGTGGGCGCGCTGCCGCCGCCGCTGACGCCGGCGCGAGGGAAGGGGATCCGCTTCCACCGGGCCCCCCGCGAGGCCGCCGGCATCGACGCGGACACGATCACGCGGCTCGAGGCGTTCGGCGCGTCCAAGGGGCGCCTCCCGCGCGTCTTCAGCTTCCACCCCGAGGTGGAGTCCGAGGTGGCGGGCCTGCCACCGTCGAAGTCAGGCGTCCGAATCGCGCGCGATCTCGCGGGCTTGCTGGTGTTTCTCGCGGGAAAGGATGACGTGGTGCTCGCGCCACGGCTGCCGTCTCCCGCCCACCTTGCCGAGCTCGCGCGGGCCGGGTTCGCGCCGACCGAGGTGGTCGAGGGTGGTCCCGGAGCGGACCTGGGGCGGGCGCTGGTCGGGCGGCCGCTGGGGGGGCTCGCGCCCTGGGGATGGAGCCCGATCGTCGCGCAGTCCCTCGCCCCGCTCGGGGGGCCGGCGTGGAACCCCACGTGGCGCGCCCTCTACGAGAAGTCCTGGTCCGTGGCGCGCCTCGCCGAGCGCCCCGATCTCTGCGATCCCGCCGTGGTCGGCGTGGTGTGTCGTTCCCTCACCGAGGTGGAGCGCCTCGCGACGCCGGCGCATGTCGTCAAGGCCCCGCTGGGAACGGCGGGCCGCGGGATGCGGCGCTGGGGGGATCCAGGGGTGGCCGGTTGGACGGAAGAGGTGCTCGCGGCCCAGGGCGCGATCGTGGTCGAGCCCTGGCTCGAGCGGGTGATCGATCTGTCGCTCCAGTTCGAGGTCGCCGCGGACGGGCGCGTGACCACCGATGTCTGGGGGCGCTTCCTTACGGATGGGCGTGGGCACTACCGGGGCGCGGTGCTCGGCGACGTGTTGCGGGACCAACCGGCCCCGGTGCGGCGCCTGCTCGCGGAGCAGGGGGACCGGCTCTTCCAGGTGGCGCGCCACCTCGGCCCGGCGATGGCCGCCCGCGGTTTCACGGGGCCGGCCGGGATCGACGCCCTGGTGTACGCAACACCCGATGGCGTGGCGCTCAAGCCCCTGGTCGAGCTCAACCCTCGCGTCACGATGGGCCGGGTGGCCCGCGCGATCGGGCGGCGGGTCCGGCGCGACCGCGTGGGCTTGTGGACCCAGGTGTCCCGCGCGGACGTCCGCCGGGCCGGGTTCGACGGGATCCCCGCGTGGGCCCAGCGGCTCCGCGAGCACGCTCCGCTCGCGATCGCCGGAGATCCGCCCCTGATCTCGGACGGCGCCCTGTTCACCACGGACCCCGCGCGCGCCGAGCGCATCGTCACCGTGCTGATCGTCGGCGCCTCGCTCGCGGAGTGTCGCGAACGGCTCGGCCTCGACGGTCCCGGCACCGCGCGTCCCGAGGCGGAAGTGGATTGAGGTCGCCCGTCGCAATAAGCCCCCGCGGATGAGCTTTCGCGAGCGCGTGTACGCCGTGGTGATGCGGGTCCCGGCCGGGCGCGTGATGGGCTACGGGCACGTCGGCGCGGTCCTCGGGTCCCCGCGGCTCGCGCGGCAGGTGGGGTGGGCGCTCGCCTCGCTCCCTCGCGACACGACGGTTCCGTGGCATCGCATCCTCCGCTCGTCCGGGCGCCTCGCGCTCCAGGGCGATCCGGCGCGGGGCATGCTCCAACGCGCGCTGTTGGAAGACGAAGGCATCGTCTTCGAGGCGGACTGCCTGCCGATGGCGCGCTACGGCTGGATGCCGCCGTGATCTTCCTCTACCGCCTCCTCGCGACGCTGTTGACGCCCATCGTCGCCCTCGTGGTGGCGATCCATCCCCGCCTCCGCGCCCACGCGGGCGAGCGCCTGGGGCGTGTCCGCCTCGAGGTCGAGCCCGGCGCCGTCTGGATCCACGCGGCCTCCCTCGGAGAGGGGCGCGCGGCCGAGGCCCTCACGGCGGCCCTGCGCCCCCTCGTGAACGGCGCCCCGATCCTCCGCACGTGCACGAGCAACCACGCCCGCGTCCAGCGCACGGGCGCGGACCAGACCACCTGCCTCCCGGTCGACCTGCCCATGGTGGTCGGGGCGTGGCTCGATCGCGTTCGCCCCCGCTGTCTCCTCCTGATCGAGGCCGAGCTGTGGCCCTCGCTGCTCTGGGCCTGCCGGCGGCGGGGCATCCCGGTGGTGGTGGTGGGCGCGCGGATCGGGCCCGGCCTCCGTCGCATCCGGTCCGTGCCCTTGTTGTGGGGCGCGCTGACCCGAGGCGTGCGTTGGATCCCCGCGGATGCCGCGGCCGCGGCCGTCGTGGGCGGCACGCCGCTCGGAGAGCTCAAGCGCGAGGCGCCCGCGCCCACGCCGACGCTCGGCTGGACCGGCGAGGCGATCGTGGCGGGCTGCACCTGGGAGGGAGAGGAGCTCATGCTCCTCGACACCATGCGGATCCTCGACCCCCGGCCCCTGCTCGTGCTCGCCCCCCGGGATCCCGCCCGCTTCGAGGACGTGGCGCGCCTGTTGACCGAGCGCGACGAGCGGTGGGCGCGGCGCACCGTCCTGGGCTCCTCCGTGCCCGCGCACGTGGACATCGTGCTGCTCGACACGCTCGGAGAGCTGGCGGGGCTGTACGGGCAGGCCCGCGCGGCGTTCATCGGCGGCACGTTCAACGCGGGCGTCGGCGGGCACAGCCCCGCGGAGCCGCAGGCCGCGGGCTGCCCGGTGGTGCACGGGCCGTTCACGGACGGGCATGCCGCCGCGTGGAAGGACGTGGAGAGCTTCCCCGCGCTCTCCCCGGACGACCTGCCGATGGCGTTCGTCGAGGCGTTCTCGGTTCGCCCCGCGCCCCCGCCCCCCGGCGCGGCGGCGCGGGCGGTCGCGGAGCTCGCGCCCCTCCTCACCGGCCCGATCCCGGTCGAGCGGCCGCTCCGTCCGTGGCTCTACCCCTTCGTCCCGATGTGGCTGCTCGGGGTCCGGCTCCGCGCCCGCGCAAACCGGCGGGCGGCGGTTCCCGTCGTCTCCGTCGGGGCGCTCACGGCGGGTGGAACGGGCAAGACCCCCGTCTCCGGCTGGATCGCGCGGTACCTCGCGGCCTCCGATCCGGTCGTCGTCTCTCGCGGCTACGGGCGTCGCAGCGGTAGCGACGTTCGCCTCACCGGCGAAGTGACCGATCTGGGGGACGAGCTGGTGATGCTCGTCCGCCGCGGCATCCGCGTTGCCTCGGCCCCCGACCGCTTCGCCGGGATCGCGGCCGCCGTCCAGGCCGGCGCGCGCCTGGCCATCCTCGACGACGCGCTCCAGTACGGGGACGTGGCGCGGGATCTCGAAGTCGTCGTCATCGACGCGCGTTGGCCCCTGGGCGGAGGCCTCCTCCCCGTCGGCACGGCGCGGCTGCCCCGCTCCTGGCTCCGAAAGGCCGACATCGTCTGGGTCAACCACGGTCCGCTCCCTCCCTCGCTCGTGCCCTTCGTGCGCCCCGGCGCCATCGTGGTGCAGGCCCGCTACCGGCCGGTGGGGTGGCTCTACCAGGGCCAGCGCCTCCCGCTGAGCGCGCTCCCCCGCCGCCCGGCCGCCGCGTTCGCCGGCATCGCGCGGCCCGAGGGCTTCTTCCAGGTCGTGCGTGACCTCGGCGTGGAGCTCGACCGCACCTGGATCTTCCCCGATCACCATCCCTACGCGTGGACCGACCTCCAGAGCATCGAAGCCTGGCTCGACGACCACGTGGTGCTCACGACAGAAAAGGACTCCGCCCGCCTCCCGTCGAGCGCGTCGGTGTACGCCCTGCTCGTCGACATCGAGATCGTGGAGGGGCGCGCGGCCCTCGAAGCGCGCCTCGACGCCCTGTTGCAGCGGGCTCCGCGGGCCGCGGTCCCCACCGGCTCCGAGGGCTGATGGATCCCCGCGACCTGCTGGTGGCCGCGCTCGCGCGCGTGCCCCTGCGCGTCGCGAACGGGGCGGCCTGGGGGATCGCGTGGCTCTGGTGGTGGGTCCTGCCGATCCGGCGCCGCGAGGCGGTGGAGGCGCTCGCGGCCTCGCTTCCGGAGGTCGCTCCGCGGCGGGTGCTCACGCGGATGATGCACGACCTGGCGCTCGGCTACGTCGAGCTCCTCCAGTTCGACAAGCTCACGATCACCGTGGAGGGGGCCGAGGGCCTGCCGCCCGGCGCCCTCCTGCTCGGCGGCCACGGAGGCTCCTGGGACGTGGCGCTGCTCGCGTGGGCGGACGCGTTTCCGCTCGCCATCTTTCTGCGCACGCCGTCCGACCCGTGGACTCGCCGGTTCCTGGCGGGACATCGCGCGCGCCACGACCTGGTCGCGCTCGAGACCGGCGCCACCATGGACGACGCCTATGCCGCGCTCGAGGCCGGTCGCGCGGTTTTTTTCGTCCAGGACCAACGTCACGCAAAGGGGATCCCGAGCCCGTTCTTCGGGCGTACGGCGCGCACATCCGCGGGGATCGCGGCTGCTTTGTTGAAGACAGGCCGTCCGGTGTGGGGAGCGTGGCAGCACCGGGTCGGGGTGGGGCGGCACCACCTTTGCATAGAGCGTTTGCGTTTTCCCCCTGCAACAAACGACCGCGCCGCCGACATCCAAGCGATCACCGATGCCACGAACGCGTGGTACGAAGCCCGGATCCGTGCCTACCCCCACGGATGGCTCTGGCTTCATCGCCGCTGGCGGTAGCGGAACCAGCGCCCTCCGGTGTCAGAGACCGCAGCCCTTCCCCGCGGAGCACGAATCATGAGCCTCCTCCTCGCTTCCCTGGCCGCCTTCGCCCCAGCTTGGGCCGACAGCATCACGCTCGATACCGGCGCGACCATCGAGGGAGATCTGGCCCGCTACCAGCTCGGGGGGGACTGTCAGCTCTCCGTCACGGAGGGGCCCCTGACCGGCGTGATCGTGATCGTGCCCTGCCACCGCGTGCAGAGCTTCATGCGCACCGCCATCCGCACCCCCGTCCCGATCGGCCTCGAGGAAGAGGCCGTCCGCGCCTCCGAGGAGCTCGGCTCGCTCCCGGTCGTCGCGGGGGACTCGGCGTCGGCCGGCGTTCCCGTCCAGGCGTCGGTGCTGGAGCAGCCGGTCGAGGCCGTTCGCACCGAGACCCGCGCGGTGAGCTTCGGTCAGGGCGCCGGGGCCGTCGAGGTGCCCATGGCGCTGGTGGAAGAGCGAGGATCCGCCGACGTGGAAGAGGAGCCCTTCTACGACGAGCCGCTGTTCCCGCGCGATCCGACCGAGCCCATCGGGGTCGCGGATTCGCCCGCGCCCGCGGCCTCGCACTCTCCCTCGCACTCTTCCTCGGCCGCGTCCGCCGCCGCCGAGGCCCCGCCCCAGCGCTCCGCCGCGCCCGCCCCGATCGAGCCGACCGGACCTCGCATGGCGCCGCGGATGGACGACCCGACGCAGCCGGCGGTTCAGCGTTCGATCAGCTTCTAATAGACATGCTTCTCCGGACCGGCGCAGAGCGCCGGTCCGGTCTCCTCCCGGCTCGCGGCGAAGCCGCTCGGCTGGCGGCGGCCCGCGGAGCGGTCCGCGGCCGAGCCGCGGCGTCGCGTTGCGCCGCCGCGCCGTCCGGCGTCCGTCGCGCGGGGTGCGCGTGAGCTTCGCGGGTGAGGGAGGCCGCCCGTAGCCCGAGCGAAGGGATCCAGTCGCCGCCCCGCGCGCGCCATCTCGGTTCACAACGTGCAGGGAGGGCGCCGGCGTAGCCGGGACGCCCGGGCCCGGATGCCGACCGCACCGGCGCACCCCGCCCAAGCTACGCTGAACGCGAATGCTCGCTCTCTGGCTCGCCACCGTCGCCACCGCCGCCACGCCCGGCGTGCCCCTCGTCGCGGGGGAGCGCCTCGATTGGGCGATCTCGTGGATGGGGCTGAACGCGGGCGCGGCGTGGTCCACCACCTCGGGGAGCAGCGCGGGGTGGGTGTTCGAGGCGGGGGCGAAGAGCGCCACGTGGCTCGCGTCGATGTACCCGATCGACGATCTGCTCCGCTCCGAGTGGGTGCCGGGCGTCGGCTCGTCGCGCCACGTGACGCGCTTCCGGGAGGGGCGCTTCGAGCAGGACCAGGACATGCGGTTCCTGGCGGACGCCGTGGTGGTGGGCCGCACCCAGCGCTTCGACGAGGGGCCGCGAACCTGGGAAGATCGGTACGCCGCCGCGCCCAGGGCGGAGGATCCCGTGTCGGCGTTCTACCGCCTGCGGGAGGAGGCGGGGCCTGTCGACGAGCGGGTGCGCTACCAGGTCTGGACCGGCCGAAAGTCGATCCCGATGGTCGTGTGGACGGCCGCGGTCGAGCTCTACGAGGGGCAGTCCGCCTTTCGCGTGGAGGTGCTGACCGATCACGGCAACGAGGACGTCGAGCCGAAGATGACCGTGTGGATCACCGATGACGCCGCGCGCGTACCGCTCGCGGCGGTCGTGCGCTCGCGCGCCGGGCCGGTGAAGGCGAGCCTGGTCAAGCGGACGGTCCCGTGAGCGCCCTCCGATGAGATCCCCCCGATGAGAGTCCTGCACGTCGACACCGCGCTCGAGCTCCGCGGCGGCCAGCGTCAGCTCGCGTACTTGTTGGCCGGTCGCCCGGACGACGCGTGGGCCGGCGTGCCCGGCTCCCCCCTCGCGGGGCTTGTCGGGCCGCCGGCGGTCCCTCTCCACCCGGGCGCCGATCCCCGCAACGCGCTGCGCCTCCGCCGCGCCGCCGCCGAATACGACCTGGTCGCCGCGCACACGCCCCACGCGCACGGCATCGCGCTGTTCGTCGGCCGGCCGCTGGTGGTGCACCGCCGCGTCGACTTCGTGCCGCGCCACCCATTGAAGTACCGGCCGGTCGCGGCGGTCGTGGCGGTCAGCGAGGCGGTGGCGGGCATCCTGCGGGCAGCCGGGGTCGAGCGTGTGACGGTGGTTCACGACGGTGTCGCCGCCCCTCGGCCCGAGGCTCCGCTGCACATCGACGCGCCGCGTCCGTTCTGGGGAGCCGCCGGCGCGCTCGTGCCACACAAGGGCCACCTGCACCTCGTCGAGGCGATGGCCCACACCCCCGGGACGCTGCTCGTCGCCGGCGAGGGGCCCCTGCGCGCCAGCCTGGAGGCCCGGGCCGCCGCCCTCGATCTGCGTGGCCGCGTGCGGTTCCTCGGGGCGCTCCCGACGCTGGGGGCCTTCTTCGCGACGCTCGACGCCTTCGTGCACCCCTCGGTCGAGGAGGGCCTGGGCCAGGTGGTCCTCGAGGCCATGGCCGCGGGGTGCCGCGTGGTCACGACGACGGCGGGCGGGCTTTCCGAGATCGTCGGGAGCGCCGGGGTGCTGGTCCCGCCGGGAGACGCGGCCGCGCTGTCCGTCGGCATGCGCGCCGCACTGGGGCGCCCGCTGGGGGAGGGGATCGCGCGGGCGGGGGAGTTCTCGATCGGGAGGATGGTGGAGGGGACGTCGGCGGTCTATTCCGCGGTGGTCGGGGGCTGATCCTGCGCGAAGCCGGCCCAGGGTCCGCCACCCGCGGTCCAGGATCAGGGCACCCGCTCGATCTCGATCCGCTCGATCGTGTCCCCCACCTGGATCGCGGAGGCGCTGCGCATGCCGTACGTGACGTGGCCGAACACGGTGTAGGTGCCGTCGAGGTGGGGCTGCGGGGACAACGTGATGAACCACTGGCTGCCGCCCGTGTCGGGGCCGGAGAGCGCCATTCCCATGACGCCGGTTCCGTAGGTCAAGGCGTTGATCTCGTCGGGGATCTCGTAGCCGGGGCCGCCCCACCCGTCCCCGCGGGGATCCCCGGTCTGGATGACGAAGTCCGGCACGACGCGGTGGAAGCGGAGGCCGTCGTAGTAGCCGTCCTCCGCGAGGCGCGCGAAGTTCCAGACGGTGTAGGGAGCGGCGTCGGGGGACAGCGCGACGCGGATCTCGCCCTCGCTCGTGAAGATGCGGGCCGAACGGATGCGCATCACCTCGCCGAGCAAGGGGAGGCGGCGCGCGGGGTGGCGCCGACGGGGTGGCTCGACCCCGAGCAGCGCTGCGAGCCGCTCGGCATCGGCCTCGATGGCGGGGTGGCGCAGCCAGGGGCGGATGGCCGCGCCGGCGGCGGCCCCGGGACGGGGGAGGCGGCCGGTGTCGTAGATGGCGGCGAGCGCCTTGACGCCCTCGATGGCCTGCTCGGAGGACAGGCGCCTGCGTTGGAGGTAGGCGAGGAGCGGCGGCTCGGCGGCGGGGTCGGGATTCTCGCCGGCGGCGGTGGCGGCCGCCTGGGCGATGGTGAGATCGGCGCCCTCGAGGAGCTCGACCAATTCGGCGAGGCGTGGGGCGCCCTCGAGCAGCACGCCCGCCGCGGCGCTGCGGATGGCCGGATCCGGCGCGCTGGTGGCGAGCTTGAGCAGGCGGTTGCGATCCTGGATGGCCTCGACCGCGGCGATGCGCACGATCATGGGCTCGGAGGGCTCGGCCCACTTGGACGCCGGCCCGGGCAGGGCCTTCTTGGCGGCCAGGGCGCGGAGGGCGGCCGCGCGCTCCTCCGGGACGCCGGCGCCGAAGGGCCGCGTCAGGAGGGCCTTCGCGTCCACCCCCGGCGCCGCGCCGACCGCCGCGATGGCCTCGATGCGCACGGAGAGATCGGCGTCTGCCAGCAGCCGGACGAGCACCGGCGTGAGCCCCGGGCCCGCGTGTTTCGCGGCGCCGCGCGCGGCGGCGATGCGGACGTTCACGGCGGGGTCCCCGGAGGCGAGCGTGATCCCGTCGAGCCGAGCGGCCTCGGTGGCCACGCCGAGCCAGGCGCGCAGGGCCCAGCCGCGGACCAGGGCGTCGCCATCCTCGAGGGCGAGCGCGCGCAGGCGCATGGCGCTGTCGGCGGTGGCGACGGTCAGGCCGAGGCGGGAGAGCGCCCAGACCGCGCGGCGGCGCGTGTCTCCCAGCGGGAACGACGTGCTGTCGAGGAGCGCGGACACGACGCGGTCGGAGTCGGCCCCGGCCACCTTTCGCATCCCGAGGCGGCCGAGCCCGTCCGCCGCGTAGACCGCGATCGGGCCGCTCAGCGCGGGGAGCAGCATCTCCAGGGCCTCGGGGCCGCCCTGCTTGCCGATGGCAACGGCGATGCGGCCCTGCACGGCCCGGTCGGTCTCGACGGCCCAGCGACGGCCGAGCGGGAGGATCCCGGTGGGGGTCTGCCCGAGCGCGAAGGCGGCGTGCGCGCGTACGTCCGCCACCGGGTCCGTGATCAGCGTCGTAAGCGGAGTGACGCACTCAACGTCGCGCAAGCGGCCCAGGGCATCGGCGGCGCGGGCTCGAACCAGGGGCTCGGGGTGCGCGACCCACGCCGCGAACGCCCGGGGCGCCAGGCGGAGGAGCTCCATCTGCCACATCGCCTGCGCCAGGTCCGCCGGTACCCCGGCCACCGGAGGCGCGATCGCGGGAAGGACGGCGGCGGACACGGCGTCGAGCGTGCCGGTGACCGGGCTCGGCTCCGCCCCCGAGGGGAGGGGCGCGGCGAGGGCGAGAGCGACGAGTGCCGGCAACATCGTACAAGGTCACCCGGCGAGGTGGGCGCGCGCAACCAAGAAGGGCGCGGCCGAGCGGTGACGCGTCGCCGATCCACGCCCGTGGGCCATCGGAAAGGCTCCGCGCCGGAATATCGGGCCGCGCCGGGGTGCTTCCTCAACCCGACGCAAGCCGATGACCTCGCGGTGTGCGTGGATG
The DNA here is from genome assembly GCA_030685065.1 of Pseudomonadota bacterium. Taxonomy (GTDB): domain Bacteria; phylum Myxococcota_A; class UBA796; order UBA796; family SXON01; genus CAJBVW01. The sequence continues at coordinate 20,456 of JAUXQH010000061.1, forward strand.
GGTGCTATGTCCGGGCTCAACCGTGTCAGGTGGGCCCTCACTGACGAGGCTGGAGCTCCGAAGGTATGCGCACGCGCCAGATGTGGATGATGGTCTTCTTCGTGATCGTGGTGCTCGTGGCCGTGGCGGTCACTGCGCGGAAGAACTTCGTCCCTCAACAACAGATCAACTTCTCCGACCTCGTGCAGAGCGTGGAGAAGGGCGATGTAACCTCGCTGTCCATCAAGGGATCCTGGGTAGAAGGCACGCTGGCCGACGGCACGCGCTTCCACACCACCGGCCCCGCCAACAGCGACTTCTACCTCGAGCAGTTCGCCAAGAAGGGCGTCGTGCCAGACTTCCAGGAGGTCGGGGACAGCCTGTGGGTGAGCGTGCTGATGAACGGCCTCGTGGTGATCGTCGTGATCGCCCTGTTCATGGTCTTCATGCGGCAGCTCCAGATGGGCTCGGGCAAGGCGATGAGCTTCGGCAAGTCGAAGGCCAAGCTCCTGTCCGAGTCGGGCAAGCGCATCACCTTCGCCGACGTCGCGGGGTGTGACGAAGCAAAGGACGAGCTGGACGAGATCATCCAGTTCCTGAAGGACCCGCGCAAGTTCACGCGCCTCGGCGGCCGCATCCCCAAGGGCGTGCTCCTCATGGGCTCGCCGGGCACCGGCAAGACCCTCCTCGCCCGCGCCGTCGCCGGAGAGGCCGGCGTCCCGTTCTTCAGCATCTCCGGGTCGGAGTTCGTCGAGATGTTCGTGGGGGTCGGCGCCAGCCGCGTCCGTGACCTCTTCGAGCAGGGCAAGAAGCAGGCCCCGTGCATCATCTTCATCGACGAGATCGACGCGGTGGGCCGTCACCGCGGCAACGGCATGGGCGGCGGCCACGACGAGCGGGAGCAGACCCTCAACCAGCTCCTCGTCGAGATGGACGGGTTCGACAGCGCCGAGGGGGTCATCCTTGTCGCGGCGACCAACCGCCCCGACGTGCTGGATCCCGCGCTCCTGCGCCCCGGTCGCTTCGATCGCCGCGTGGTCGTGCCGCAGCCGGACGTGCGCGGTCGCCTCGGCATCCTCCAGGTGCACGCCCGGCGCACGCCGCTCGACGAGCAGGTCGATCTCGAGCGCATCGCCCGCGGTACGCCGGGGTTCTCGGGCGCCGAGCTCGAGAGCCTCATCAACGAGGCCGCCCTGTTCGCCGCGCGCACCAACAAGCGCAAGATCGAGCAGGAAGACCTCGAGATGGCCAAGGACAAGGTGGCCATGGGCTCGGAGCGCCGCTCGCTGGTGCTCTCCGACGCGATGAAGAAGCGCACCGCCTACCACGAGGCCGGGCACGCGATCGTCGCGCGGCTCACCCCCGAGTCGGACCCCGTCAACAAGATCACGATCATCCCGCGCACGCGGTCGCTCGGCGCCACGCACTTCCTCCCCATCGAGGACCGCTGGACCTGGTCGGTCTCCCAGCTCAAGGCCCGCATCACCTGCGGCATGGGCGGGCGCGCGGCGGAGGAGATCATCTACGGTGACTTCGACACCGGCGCCTCGGACGACATCAAGAAGGCCACCCAGCTCGCGCACGGCATGGTGTGCGAGTACGGCATGAGCGAGGCCATGGGCCCCATCGCGTGGGGCGAGCGCCGGGACGAGGGCTACCTCGGCCGGGACGCCGGGCGGAGCCGGGACTACTCGGAGGCCACGGCCCAGCGCATCGATGAAGAGGTCAAGAAGTTCGTCGGCTTCGGCTACGAGAACGCGCGGACCATCCTCGTCCAGAACCTGCACATCCTCCACAAGGTGGCGCAGTCCCTCATCGAGAAAGAGTCGCTGGATGCCGGCGAGTTCGAGCGGCTGGTCCTGCAGATGAACCCGGTCTATCCGGAGCCGACGTCCAACGTCGCATAGGGCAACGTGCGCCGATCGATCGCGAGCCTCCTGCCGTGCCTCTTCTGGAGCGTGGCGACCAGTCTGGTCGCCACGTCTTCGTTTTTCCTTCACCTCCACGAGGCCCTCCCCGGGGGGCGGCTCTCGGCGGCCGGGCAGCGTGCGTTCTGGCTGCCGTGGCAGATCTACGCAAACGTCGTGAGCGGGAGGGGGCTCGACGACAGCTCGGGGTTCCTGGCCGTGCCGGACGTGGGGCTGCTCTCGCTGGTCGGCAACCCCGCCACGGCGCTGTTCCTCGCGCCGGTCCACTCGATCGGGCAGCCCGTATTGGCCCACAACCTCGGGCTGCTCCTGCTCGTGATGACCAACGCCGCGGGCGCCTGGGCGTTCGGGGAAACCCTCCGTCCGCGGCGGCGCGGCCTGCTCGCCGCGGCGATGGTGGCGGGCGCCGGTCTGTGGATGGCCCAGCTCGGCCAGGGCGCGCTGGCGGCGGCCTGGGTCGGGCCCGGCCTCGCGGCGGTCGCGGCGCTCCGCGCCGAGCGTCGTGTCGGATACTACGGGGCGCTCCTCGCGGGATTGATCGGGGCGCCCATCGTCACGGCAGCGATCCTCGCCGGGTCCCGCCTGGTCCCCGGCCCACGCCGATCCGGGTTGCCGATCTGGGTGGGCGTCGCGGTCGGCCTCACCGTCGGGTTCGGGCTGCCGGCGGCGACCGCCGGGGCGGACCCGCACCTCCCGCCGAGCGCGCTCGTCTGGTTGGCATCGGGGGCGGCCCTCGGGATGCCCCTGGTGTTCCTCCTCGGGCTCGGTGCGCTCTGGCGGGCGCGGGGCCGCTCCGGGCAGGTGGCGGCCGCGCTCGCGCTCGTGGCGGTGTTCGTCGCCCTCGGTCCCCTCGCGTGGGATCCCTCCGGGGAGCTCGTGCGCGTCGGTGACTTCGCGATCCCCATCGCCCCGGCGCTCCCGACGATGGCGGCCCACGGCCAGGAGCTCCTCTCGGGGGCGCTGGTGGTCGCCATGATCGGCGCACTGGCCTGGGCCGGGCGGGCACGCTTCGGTTGGCTGGCCGAGCTCGCCGCCGTCGCCGGGCTCCTGCTCGAGCCGCGCGCGCAGGCAGCGTTCGGGCAGCCGGTCCGGTTGTGGGAGGGGGAGGGGTGGCCGGTCGCCACCGCGCTCTCGGACCTGGGGCACGCCCCGTACGAGAGCGCGATCCTCCAGATTCCCTTCCTGGGGGTGACCGAGGGGCTGGTCGGCTTCGTTCCCTTTCACCGCCAGAACATCTCCGGCGGGCCGGGCCTGCACCTCGCGGGCCCCGTGCGCGACGCGGTGGAGCGCGGCGTCTCGGAGAGCCGCCTGCTCGACATGGTCTCCCATCTCGGGGACAGCGCGGACGCCGACTTCGTCGCGCAGACCCTCGGGGCCAAGAACCTCGACCTGGGCCCACAGCTCCGCAGGGCCGGCTACGGGTGGCTCCTGGTGGTGGGAGCCGAGCCTGGGCTGCGTGTGGCGGCCCAGGGCGCGCTCGGGGCGCCGGTGTACCAGGACAGCGCCTACGCCCTCTGGGAAACCCCCTCGGCGGTGCTCCCGGGCGGCGGTCCGGGCGTGGACGGCGCGGGCGGGCCCCCTCCATGAAGGTCATGGGCATCCTGAATGTCACTCCCGACTCGTTCTCGGACGGCGGGCTCCACCACGGCTTCGAAGCGGCGGTCGCGCATGGGCGCGCCCTCTTCGACCAAGGCGCCGACTGGGTCGACGTGGGCGGCGAGTCCACACGGCCAGGAGCGGCCCCGGTCGACCCGACCGAGGAGCACGACCGCGTCGTGCGTGTCGTCCGCGCCCTCTCGCCGCATGGACCGGTCAGCGTGGACACGCGACGCGCCAGCGTCGCCCGCGCCGCCATCGACGCGGGCGCCACGCTGATAAACGACGTGAGCGGCGGCGCCGACCCCGCGATGCTGCCCTTCGCCGCCGCGGCCGAGTGTGGCATCGTGCTCATGCACATGCGGGGGGAGCCGGACACCATGCAGCGCCTCGCTGTCTATGACGACGTCTGCGCGGACGTGTGGTCCGCGCTCGATCAGCGGACCGCTGCCGCCGAGGCCGCCGGCGTCCGGAAGGACCGAATCGTCGTCGATCCCGGCATCGGTTTCGCCAAGACGGGTGCTCACAACCTGGCCCTCCTCCGGGATCTTCCGCGGCGCACCCCCGGCCGCAGCGTGTTGATCGGCGCCTCGCGCAAGCGGTTCATCGGGGAGCTCACCGGGCAGCCGAACGCGGCGGATCGCCTCGAGGGCTCGCTCGCCGTGGCGCTCCACGCGCGGGATGCGGGCGCGGCCCTCATCCGCGTGCACGACGTCGCCGCGACGGTGCGCGCGTTGCGGGTGTGGGAGGCCATCCGTTGAGCCTCTTCGTCACCTACTTCGCCAACATCCGGTGGACCGACGTCCTCGACATCGGGCTGCTCTGGTACGTCGTCTACCGCGCGTTGATGCTCGTGCGTGGCACGCGCGCGTTCCAGAGCCTCCTCGGGCTCCTCGTCGCGCTGATCCTGTTCGCGCTCTCGGGCCGGTTCGAGCTCTACGCGGTCCACTGGATGCTCGAGAAGTTCTTCGTCTACATCGTCCTGGCGGTCATCATCCTGTTCCAGAGCGACATCAAGCGTGGCCTCGCCGGTGCGGGCGGGCGGCTTTTCCCCAGCTTCTCCGCGCAGCCGGCGCAGGGCGCGATGGAGGAGATCGTCCGGGCGAGCTTCGTGATGGCGTCGCGACGCATCGGCGCGCTGCTCGCGTTGGAGCGGGAGGCCTCGCTCGAAGAGTACGCGGAGGGCGGAAATCGGCTCGACGCGCGCGTATCCAGCGAGCTCCTGCTCGCCATCTTCCACCCGACGAGCCCGCTTCACGACGGCGCTGCGGTCGTCCGGAAGGACCAGGTCCTCGCCGCGAAGGTGTTCCTTCCCTTGTCCCTCTCGAAGGACGTGAGCCGCTTCTACGGCACACGCCACCGCGCCGCGATCGGGCTCACCGAGGAGACAGACGCCGTCGTCGTCATCGTGTCGGAGGAGCGCGGCACCGTGAGCCTCGTGATCTCGGGAGAGGTGCAGCCGGTGGCCGATCAGAACGAGATGCGGGAGCGCCTCCTGGAGTGCTTTCAGCCCAAGGGCCGCCTGCGCACCGCGAGGGCGCCGTGAGCCGCATGAAGGACGTCCTGCTGGACGTACGGGCGTTGTTCACGACCAACCTCGCGTACAAGACGCTCGCCCTCGTGTTTGCGCTCATGATGTGGGTGTGGGTGCAATCGGAGCAGGTGGTCGAGGACAGGGCCCGGGTGCGCCTCGAGTGGAAGCTGCCGGACGGCCTGATGTTGGTCGAGCCCCAGCTCGAGACGGCCACGGTCACGGTCGAGGGCGTGCAGGCCTTCGTGCGTGCCGTGCGCCAGACCGACCTCTCGATCCTCGTCGATCTGTCGCGCGCGAAGGAGGGCGAGGTCTCCCTCGATCTGTCCGAGCGCCCGGTGGCGGGCATGCCGAGCCAGGTGCGCGTGGCGTCGGTGTCACCGAGCACGCTCAAGGTGCAGCTCGATCGGGTGCTGAAGCGCCGGGTCAACGTCGTGGCCGCCACGCGCGGCGAGCCCGCCGAGGGCTTTCGCGTGTCGAAGCTGATCGTTCAACCCGATCGGGTCGAGCTCGCGGGCCCTTCGTCGGTGCTCCGGAGCCTCACCGAGGTCGCGACGGACGCGGTCGACCTCTCCGGCCTTCGGGAGGACGCGGAGTTCCAGGTGGGCCTCGCGGTGCGGAAGGGGCAGCTCGTCCCGACGCAGGCCGCCCGCTTCGCCGTCGAGGTGAAGATCGAGGCGATCGTGCAGCAGCGCGCGTTCGACTCGGTTCCCGTGCTCCTGCGGGATGCGGAGGGCTTCGGGACCAGCTCGCCCAACGTCCGGGTCACCCTGGCCGGCCCCGTGGAGAGGCTGAACGCCATCAATCCGGAGGAGGTCAGCGTGGTCGTTCACGTGCCGGAAGGCTGGTCCAACGCCATGGGCGAGGCGCGGCGGGGCCGGGGAGAGGGGCTCCGATACGAGGTGGTTCAGCCCGCGGGCGAGGCCGTCTCCGTGGTCGACGTCGTGCCCGAGCGCATCAAGGTGGAGCGCCGATGAGCACCTTCGGCACGGACGGCATCCGGGGGCGCGCCAACGTAGACATCGGCCCCCAGATCGCCATGGCGCTGGGAAACGCGCTCGTCGCGGTGCTGGGGCCGCGGATCGCGGTCGCCCGGGACACGCGTCCGAGCGGACCGATGCTCGTCGCCGCGACGATCGCGGGCATCACCACCGCGGGCGGGGAGGCGGTCGATCTGGGCGTGCTCCCCACGTCGGGGCTCTCCGCGCTCGTCGCGCGGCTCGGGCTCTCCGGCGGGGTGATGGTCACCGCGTCGCACAACCCGCCCGCGGACAACGGTCTGAAGGCCGTCGGATCGACGGGCGCGAAGCTGACGGAGGCCGAGCGTAGGTCAGTGGAAGCCCGGCTCGGCGGCGCGCTCGACCACGCCGCGATTCCGGGCGGGGTGACCGTCGTCACCGACGCGGGCGAACGCTACGTGGCCGCGGTGCTGGACGTCGTGCCGCGCGGGCGTTGGCTCCTGGGCCACACCGTCGCGATCGACTCGGCGAACGGCGCCGCGGCCGGCCTCGCGGGGCGGGTGCTCGTGGCGCTCGGCGCGCGGGTCATCACCCTCGGAGACGGGGCTGGCGGCGCGATCAACGTGGGGTGCGGGGCGATGGCGCCCGACGCGCTGGTCGCCACCGTCGCTGCCCACGAAGCCTCGGCGGGCATCGCGCTCGACGGAGATGGCGACCGCGGCGTGCTCGTCACCGCGGAGGGCGCCGTGCTCGACGGAGACGCCTTGTTGTGGCTCTGCGCCGAGGGCGAGGTGGTGGTCGGCACGATCATGAGCAACGGCGGCCTCGAGGCGGGCCTGGCCGCGCGGGGCATCGAGCTTCTGCGCACGCCCGTCGGCGATGCCCACGTCGCCGCGGCCATGCGGGAAACCGGCGCCGCGGTCGGGGGCGAGCCCTCCGGACACGTGCTCTTCGCGGACGGCCTCCCCACCGCGGACGGCCTGGTGGCCACGCTCCGGGCGCTCCACCCCGATCCGCGGGGGCTCGCCGCGCGCCTCTCCGGCCTCCCGCGCTTCGCCCAGCTCAACCTCGCCGTGAAGATCGCGCCAGCACGCATTCCGGTCACCGACAGCATCGCCAGCGCGCTTCGTTCGGACGGGGCGCGCGTGGTCGTGCGGGCCAGCGGCACCGAGCCGGTGGTGCGGCTGATGGTCGAGCACGCGGACCCGGAGGTGGCCCGCGTGGGGCTCGAGCAGCTCAGGAGCGCGCTGATCGGATAAGCGGAGGCCGTCTTCGGAGCCCCGCATGAGCCGCCTCGGTGTCAACATCGATCACGTCGCCACCCTGCGCCAGGCCCGCCGCGCGAAGTACCCCGACCCGCTGGCCGCGGCGCTCGTCGCGGAACGCGCGGGCGCGGACCAGATCACGGTCCACCTCCGCGGCGATCGGCGCCACATCCAGGACCACGATCTGTTCCGGCTCCAGGCCTCGGTCCAGACGTTCCTGAACGTCGAGGCCGCGTGTACGGACGACATGTGGAAGGTGCTCGAGCAGGTCCGGCCCCGCCGCGTCACGCTCGTGGAGGAGCGCCCGGGGGAGGTCACGACGGAGGGCGGGCTCGACGTCGCGCGGCACGGCGCCGAGGTGCAGGAGTTCGCCACGCGCCTCTCCAAGCTGGGGATCCGGGTCGCGTTGTTCGTCGACCCGATGCCCGAGCAGATCGCCATCTCCCGCAAGCTGGTGGGCGTGGACATGGTCGAGCTGAACACCGCGGCCTACGCGGAGGCCGACGTCGGCTCCGGCGGCGCGGAGGACGAGCTCTCGCGCCTCGCGCGGGCGTGCGAGCAGGCGCGGGGCCTGGGCCTCCAGGTCGCGGCCGGCCACGGCCTGACCCTCCACAACCTCGGCGCGCTCGTCTCGGCGGCGCCCGGCATCGAGGAGTACAACATCGGCCACGCCCTCGTCGGGGACGCGCTGTTCTTCGGCTTCGACGAGTCGGTGCGGCGGTACAAGGCGGCATGTGGGTGAAGGCCCGCACCCGGTCCGCCTCCCTGCCGGTCTCCCGCGCCGACGTGATCCGCGCGCTCGATCGGTACCTCATCGACAAGGTCGGCATCCCGAGCCCGGTGCTCATGGAGCACGCGGCGCACCTCGTGGCGGACGCCATCCGCGCCCGCTTTCCCGACGCCCGTAGGGTCATGATCCTGGCGGGGCCGGGCAACAACGGGGGAGACGGCTACGCCGTGGCGCGGCACCTCGCGATCGCGGGCCTCGCCGTGCGCGTCGTGGCGGTGCTCCTTCCGCGCTCGCCCGAGTGCGTGCTCCACGCCGCGATCGCCGAGCGGCTCGGGCTGGTGGCGCGGCTGGAGGACGCCTGGGAGGCGGGCCCGCCGGACCTCTACGTCGATGCCGTCTATGGGACGGGCCAACGCGCCCCGTTGAACGTGCCGCCGCTCCCGCCGCTCGACGCTCCGCTGGTCGCGCTGGACGTGCCGACCGGCATCGACGCGGACACCGGCGCGCGCCTCGGGGAGTTCCCCCGTGCGGATCACGTGGTGACGATCGGCCGCCTCAAGCCGTTCCTCTTCGTCCATCCGATTCCGTGGGATCTGGTGGACATCGGGGCGGAGCTGATCTCCGGCGAGCCGCCCGAGGCCGTGCTCGTCGACTCGCTCACGCCCACGCCGTTCGCCGCGGGGGAGACCAAGTGGTCCCGCGGGCACGTCGGCGTGTATGCCGGCTCGCCCGAGATGGCCGGCGCGGGCGTGCTCGCGTCCCGCGCGGCGCTGCGGGCGGGCGCGGGCCTCGTCACGCTGCTCGTCCCGAAGGACGCCTGGAGCCGCCTCGGGAGCCTCCCGCCCGAGGTGATGGTGCGCGACCGGGCGGCGCTCGAGCACGGCGCGCTCGAGCGCTACGACGCCCTCGTGGTCGGCCCCGGCCTGGGGCGCGGCCCCGACGAGGACGTGCGTCGCATCTGGCGCGAGCTACCGATCCCCTGCGTGTTCGACGCGGACGGGCTCACCGCCATCGTCAGCCTGCCCCCCTCCGCGCATCCCCGCCTGATCACGCCCCACGCCGGCGAGGCCGCGCGCCTGCTCGGAACCCCGTGGCGGGAGCTCGAGGCGGATCGGCTGCGGACCGCCGCGCGCCTCCGCGATCTGGCGCCCGCCATCTACAAGGGGGCGAATCCCATCGTGACCGGCGCGCCGTTGAGGATCGTCCGGGGCGGCAACGCCCAGATCGCGACCGGCGGGAGCGGGGACGTGCTCGCGGGCCTGTGTGGGGCGCTGCTGGCGCGCGCGCGACCGCGCGACCGCGAAGCCGTCGAGGCCGTCGCGCTCGAAGCCGCGTGGCTGCACCAGCGGGCTGGGGTGCTGGCGGGGCCGGTGGGCATCGGCGCGTCGGACATCGCCGACGCGCTGCCGCGGGCGCGGACCCCGTAAGGATCCCCAGGCCCGCCGACGCCCCTTGACGATCCTCGTCCGCATGCGCATCTCAAGGCCGCCGCACCGGAAGGCCCCCATGCGCCGCGTCCTCTCTCCCGACCCCGAGACCACCGCCGCGCTCGGCGCGCGCGTCGCCTCGCTCCTGTTCGAAGGCGCGGTCGTGCTGCTCTCCGGGGATCTCGGGGCAGGGAAGACGTGCTTCTCCCAGGGCCTCGCGCGTGGGCTCGGCGTCGTGGGCACCGTACAGAGCCCCACGTTCGTGCTCGTGATGGAGTACCCCGAGGCGCGGGTGCCGCTGCGCCACGCGGACCTGTACCGGCTCGATCGCGCCGAGGAGGCCGTCGCGCTCGGCATCGAGGAGCGCGTCGGGTACGATGGCGCCTGGGTGATCGAGTGGTCCGACCGGTTCCCGCAGCTGTGGCCCGACGATCGGCTCGAGCTCCGCTTCGCCCACGCGGAGCTCGGGCGGGTCATCGAGGCCGTCGCCACCGGTCCGAAGCACGCGCCCCTGCTCGACGCCTTCGGGGCCGCGTCGTGACGCCCGATCGCCCCGTCCGCGCCTCGGCCTTCGTCGGGCTCCTGCTCACGGCCGGCGTGCTGCTCGGCGGGCCCGAGCCGGTGGACGCGCGGGTGGTGCAGCTGGTGGGGGTGCCGTCCCCCGGCTGGTACGAGGCGGACGATCTGGGCGCGGCCGCTCGCGCCGCGGGAGGTCCGCCGGCGCACCTCGCCGCGGGCCCGATCGAGGATGGCGACACCGTGCGGCTCGTGTCCGGCTGGGCGCTCCCCGTGCGCACGCTCGCGCCGGTCGCCACGCGGGTGTTCGGCGGGCGGGTGTCCCTGAACAACGCCACGATGGCGGACCTCGAGGGCCTCCCCGGCATCGGGCCCGCGCTCGCGGCGCGCATCGTGGCCGGGCGTCCGTTCGGCAACCTCGAAGATCTCGACCGCATCAAGGGGATCGGCCCGGCCAAGCTCCGCGCGCTCGCGTCGCTCGTGGCGCCGTGATCTACCTCGACCACAACGCCACGTCGCCCCTCCGGCCAATCGCGCTCGAAGCGATGGTGCCGTGGCTCGGTGCCCCCGCCAACCCCTTCTCGCAGCACGCGCTCGGGCGCGCGGCCGCCGCCGCCATCGATCGGGCCCGGGCCCAGGTGGCCGCGCTCGCGGGGTGGCTCCGCGAGGGGGTCTATTTCACCTCCGGGGCGACCGAGGCGAACACGACCGTGCTGTCGCGCGGACGTTGGATCGTCAGCGCGGTCGAGCATCCGTCCGTGCTGGTGTGGGCGGATCGCCTCCTCCCGGTGGACGCCGAGGGCCGCGTGTGCCTCGAAGAGCTCGCGGCTCCGGGCTACTTCGAGGGCTACTCGGGCTTGTCCGTGATGCTCGCCAACAACGAGACGGGCGTGCTCTCCCCGATCGCGGAGCTCGCGACCCTCGCGCGGCGCGCCGGGGTGCTCCTCCACGTCGACGCGAGCCAGGCCCCCGGGCGCGTCCCGATGCGCATCGACGCGGACTTCGTCACGCTCTCCGCCCACAAATTCGGGGGGCCCCAGGGGGTCGGCGCCCTGCTCGCCCGGCCCGGGATCTCGCCGGAGCCCCTCCTTCGGGGCGGCCCCCAGGAGCGAGGCGTGCGCGCGGGCACGCACAACGTCGCGGGTGTGGTGGGGATGGGCGCCGCCGCCGCCGCGACCTTCGCCGCGATGAGCCCCGCGCGGCGCGACCGCCTGGAGCGCTCGTTGGTCGCCTTCGGCGGCCGGGTCGCGGGGGCCGGAGCGGACCGCCTCCCGAACACCTCCTGCGTGGCGTTCGATGGTGTGGAGGCCGCCGATCTCGTCATGGCGCTCGACCTCGAGGGCATCGCCGTGTCCGCGGGGAGCGCCTGCGCGTCCGGATCGCCGGAGCCCTCGCACGTGCTGCGCGCCATGGGGTTCGCCGGGAGCGCGGTGCGGTTCTCCCTCGACGCGGACACGACCGACGGCGACGTCGACGCGGCGGCCGTGGCCGTGGCCCGGGTGCTGGCGAGGATGGCGTGAGGCCGGAGCCTGGCTCGGTGAGTTAGACGCCCCGGATGCGTATCGTCGTCGCGATGTCCGGTGGCGTGGACTCGTCCGTGGCCGCGGCGCTCCTGCACGAGCAGGGGCACGAGGTCATCGGCATCCACATGAAGCTGCACGACGTGCCGGAGGGGCCGCCCTCCGGCCCCCAGAAGGCCCAGGCGGCGAGCCCCTCCGCCTCCGGGCACTGTTGCGGGCTGGACGATGCCCTCGACGCGCGTCGCGTGGCAGATACGCTCGGGATCCCGTTCTACGTGATGAACCTGCGGGACGCCTTCAAGGCCGCCGTGATGGACGACCTCGCGAACGCCTACGTGAAGGGCTTCACCCCCAACCCCTGCGTGCAGTGCAACGGGGTGCTCAAGTTCCAGGTGCTGCTCGCCCGCGCGCGGGCCCTCGGCGCCGAAGCGCTGGCGACGGGGCACTACGTCCGCTCCGACGGCGCGCGCCTGTACATGGCGGCCGATCGTGACAAGGACCAGTCGTATTTCCTCTGGGGCATCCGTCCGGAGGCGCTCGCGCAGAGCCGCTTTCCGCTCGGGGAGATGACCAAGCCAGAGGTCCGCGCGCACGCCGAGCGATTCTCCCTCACGACGGCCCAGAAGCCGGAGTCGATGGAGGTGTGTTTTCTCCCGGACGACGACCACGCGCGCTTCATCCGGGAAGCCCGCCCCGATGTGGAGGGCGCGGGCGACATCGTCGACGAGGACGGGCGTGTTCTCGGCCGTCACGACGGCTACTTCCGCTACACGGTCGGCCAGCGCCGCGGGCTCGGGGTCGCCGCGGGCACGCCGATCTACGTGCTGCGCATCGAGCCGGACGCCCGGCGCGTCGTGGTGGGGCCCGCCGATCGCTTGATGGAGCAGGGGCTCGTGGCGGCCGGCGTGAGCTGGATCCGCGAGCCGACCCCGGGGGAGGAGGTCACCGCGCGCATCCGGCACCGGGGCGCGCTGATCCCGTGCAACGTCGAGTCGCTCGCGCCCCTGTCCCTCCGCTTCCACGCACCCGCGCGGGCCGTCGCGCCCGGGCAATCCGTGGTGTTGTACGCGGGGGACGAGCTGCTCGGCGGCGGCGTCATCCAGCGCGCATCCACGGTGGCGGCGGCGTGACGGGCTTCGCGAAGCTCCACGCCTTCCGGAACCCCGCGCTCCTCGCGCAGGCCCTGACCCACTCGTCGAACACCTCCGAGAGGCCCCACGAGCCGGACAACCAGCGCTTCGAGTTCCTCGGGGACGCCGTCCTCCAGCTCCTCGTGAGCGAGCTGCTCACCGAGCGATACCCCACGTGGGACGAGGGCGCGCTCTCCAAGGCCCGGTCCCGCGTGGTCGACACGGACAACCTCACCGCCCTGTCGACCGCCCTCGGCCTCCCCGCCGCCATCCGCGGAGACAAGGGCCTCGCCAACGAGATCGCGCGGGGCAGCAAGGTCGTCGCGGACGTTTTCGAGGCGTTCGTGGCGGCGGTCTACCTCGACGCCGGCCTCGCGCGCACCCGCGAAGTGTTCACCCCGCTGCTCGGCCCGACCATCGAGCGCCTCTCGGACGCGCCGCTGCTGGACCCGAAGTCCGCGCTCCAGCAGCACCTCGAGATGAGGGGGCGCGCGCTCCCGCGCTACGTGCTGGCCAGCCACTCCGGCCCGGACCACGACCGTACGTTCACGGTCGAGGTGTACGCGGAGGAGCGGCTCCTCGGGGTGGGGACCGCCCGGCGAAAGCAGCGCGCCGAGGCTGAAGCTGCGCAGATGGCGCTCGCCGCCCTGGCAGCCGAAGCCGTGGAGGCGGCCGCTCCGGCGCGCGTCGGGCCGACGACCAGCCAGAAGGAATAGACAAGGCAACACGCCTGCTTTCAGCCGAAAGTGGGGCGTGCTCGCCGGCATATCCTATACTGCGCGAATGCAGTTCTTCGGTGGCGGGAAGCGGAGCATCCTGGAGAAAACGGTCACGTCGAGCTGGCGCTCACCAGAGGAGAAGGATCAGCTGATCGCGCAGCTCCGCGAGTCCGGGCTCAAGCCCACCGAGGCCATCCCGCTCCTGTGGCACACGGACACCGCCGCGCGACAGTTGGGAGTGGACTCGTTCCTCGCGCGCCCCGACGTGGCGGCCGTGAACGAGCTGCTCGAGCGCATGAGCGAGCAGCCCCAGCACGTGCGGGGCTACGTCACGCGCCTGTTCGCGCGGGTGCCCTCGGACGTGATGGGAAAGGTCGTGGACGACCTGCTCGCGGACAAGACCAGCCAGAAAAAGCGGCTCGGTTGGGAGGTCGCGCTCTCTGTCGCGGGGGATCTCCGCGTGCGGTACCTGGAGCGCGCCGTTCGAGAGGCGCCGCTCGCCGTGCGGATCCCCGCGCTCCAACGGCTCCTCCACGACCGGCCCGCCGAACAGCTCGTCGACCTTCTCCTCGTGCTCGCGCGCGACCACGAGCCCCGCGTCGCGGCGATCGCGCTGGAGAGCCTCGTCACCTCTCCTCAGGGCGCGTCGCGGGACGCACGCGTGCTCGAGCTCGTGCTCGACCGGCTCCAGAACGGGGACGCGACCAGCCGGGAGCTCTCGCGGCGGTGGCTCACCGAGGCCGCGGGTGCGGACCCCGTGGGCATCCGGAAGCGGATGATGGATCTGCTCGGCTCGGGGGACGACGCCACGCGTCACGTCTGCGTCGACATCCTCCTCGCCTCCGGGCCGCCCGAGCAGGTGCTGATGGAGGTGCTGCTGTTCTGCCGAAACCTCGTCGGCTGGCTGCGTACGCGGATCCTGGAGACCCTCCGCACCTTCGGCGACCCGATCCTCGCCCCCGCCGTCGCCCTGCTCGCCCACCCGGAGGAGGAGGTGCGCACCGCCGCGCTGGTCCTCGCCGAGAACTTCCAGGATGCCCGCCTCGTCGAGCCCATCTGCCTCCTCTTGTCCGACCCGGACTGGTGGCTGCGCATCACCGCGTGTGACACGCTCGGGCGGCTCAAGGACGAGCGCGCGGTGCCGCACCTCGTCAAGGCGCTCGCCGACGAGGACTGCCGCTGGGCCGCGATCGACGGCCTCGCCCAGATCGGATCCAACTCGTCCCTCAAGCCGCTCGCCGGAATGCTGCGCGACCCGCGCCCGGAGGTCCGCATCGAGGTCATCCGCGCCTTCTCGCGGTTCACCGAGCCCCGCCTGCTGCCGCTCCTCGAGGCCGTGAAGGAGAAGGACCCCTCGTCCGAGGTGCGCACACGCGCCTCGGAGGTGCTCCGGGACATGGAGGGGCGGCTCGACATTACCGTTGGCGAAGCCGAACAAGGGACCAGCGCGGTCCCCTCGGCCCGGCTCACGCGACCCATCGACAAGCTCCTCGCCCAGATCCGCGAGCAGGGCGCGAGCGACCTGCACTTCACCGTCGAGGAGCCGCCCTTCGTGCGCACCGGCGGGAAGTTGGAGCGGATGTCGGGGATCGCGGCGCTGCCCGCGCACACCACGCGGGACGCCCTGTTCTCCATCCTCACGGACAAGCAGTCCAAGGTGTTGGAAGCGACGGGGGAGCTCGACTTCTGCCACGCGATCCCCGAGGTCGGCCGTTATCGTGTCAACGCGTTTCACCAGCGCCGCGGGTGGTGCGCGTCGTTCCGTGTCATTCCCAACCTCCCACCGACCTTCGCGGACCTTCGGCTGCCGGGGCGACTCACCGAGCTGCTCGACTACCACCAGGGCCTCATCATCGTGAGCGGGCCCGCCGGCAGCGGCAAGAGCACCACCTTGGCCGCCCTGGTCAACCTCATCAACGAGACGAAGGCCGACCACATCATCACGCTCGAAGACCCCATCGAGTTCGTGCATCCGGTGAAGTCGGCGCTCGTGAACCAGCGCGAGGTCGGCACCCACACCACCAGCTTCGCGCGCGCGCTCCGCGCCGCGCTGCGCGAGGATCCCGACGTCATCGTGGTGGGCGAGATGCGAGATCCGGAGACCATCCGCCTCGCGCTCACCGCGGCGGAGACCGGCCACCTGGTGATCGGCACGCTCCACACCACGAGCGCCGTCGCCACCGTCGACCGGATGGTGAAGAGCTTCCCCCCCGAGGAGCAGCCGCAGGTGCGGATGGGGCTCTCCGAGTCCCTCAAGTACGTGCTCTCCCAATCGCTCCTGCCCCGCAAGGACGGGAAGGGGCGCGTGGCGGTCTACGAGGTGCTCAAGGGCACGCTCCCCGTCGGCAACCTGATCCGCGACAACAAGACCTTTCAGATCCCGAGCATGATGCAGATCGGACGGAGCGTCGGCATGCAGACGATCGACGTAGCCCTCGCCGACCTCGTGGAGGCGGGGCTCATCTCGCCCGAGGCCGCGTGGCGCCGCGCGGAGAGGCCGGAGACCTTCGAGGTCATGTGTGACCCGAGCTTCCTCCGCGAGAAGGGGATGGGCGGATGAGCGCGAACCGGATCGACCGCTTCCTCAAGCTGATGAACGATCGCGGCGCGTCCGACCTGCACTTGTCGGTCGGCCGGCCGCCCATCTTCCGCCTGTCCGGGCGCATGGAGCCCGTCCGCTACCGCGTGCTGGACGATCGCGACTTCGAGAGCTTCCTGAAGCCGATCTCGCCGCCGCACCTCTGGGAGTCCTTCGTCACCGACGGTGACGCCGACTACGCCTACGAGGTGCCGGGGTTGGCGCGTTTCCGTGTCAACATGTTCCGGCAGCAGCGGGGCATGGGGGCGGTTTTCCGTATCATCCCGACCAAGCTGATGACGGTCGAGCAGCTCGGGCTGCCGCCGAGCGTCAAGAAGCTCATGACCCTCGACGGAGGCCTCGTGCTGGTCACCGGCCCCACGGGATCGGGCAAGTCGACCACGCTCTCGGCCATCATCCACGAGATGAACAGCACGCGCGCGATGCACTTCGTCACGATCGAGGATCCGATCGAGTTCGTGCACGGGAACCAGAAGTCGCTCGTGAGCCAGCGCGAGATCGGCCCCCATTCCAAGTCGTTCACGGCGGCGCTCAGGGCCGCGGTCCGCGAGGATCCGGACTGCATCCTCGTCGGAGAGATGCGGGACCTCGAGACGATCGAGATGGCGCTCAAGGCCGCGGAGACCGGCCTGCTCGTGTTCGGCACGCTGCACACCAACTCGGCGTCCAAGACGATCGATCGCATCATCAACGTGTTCCCGACCGACCAACAGGAGGGCGTTCGCGGCATCCTCGCCGGCGTCATCAAGGGGGTGCTGGCCCAGCAGCTCCTGCGGCGGAAGGGCGGTGGACGGGTCGCGGCCCTCGAGATCCTCTTCGGAACGCCCGCGCTCTCGGCGCTGATCCGCGAGGGCAAGACCCACCAGATCGCGGGCATGCTCTCGCAGGGCAAGTCCCTCGGCATGATCTCCATGGACGACAGTCTGAGGGGCCTCGTGGAGAAGGACGCGATCGAGCCGCACGCCGCGCTCGAGAAGGCGCTCGACAAGGACGAGATGCGCAAGTGGCTCAAGGAGCGGGGCGCGGCCTTGCCGGACGAGGGATAGGGGCGTCCCCGTGCCCCTCCTGCTCGATCTGAACTTCCACCACCTCCGGCTCTTCTGGGCGGTCGTGAAGGAGGGGGGGGTCGCCCGAGCAGGGAAGCGACTCGGCCTGTCCCAGCCGACCATCTCCGGTCAGCTGCGTACGCTCGCCGACCAGCTCGGCACCCCGCTGTTCTCCCGCTCTGGGCGGAGCCTGCAGCTCACGGACACCGGGCGCGTCGTGTTCCGCTACGCCGACGAGATCTTCTCGCTCGGGCGCGAGCTCCAGGCCGTAGTCGCGGGCGGCGGGGCCGATCACCCCCTGGTCACCGTGGGCGTGTCCGACGCCGTGCCGAAGATGCTGACGCATCGGCTCCTGGAGCCGGTGTTGAAGCTGCCGCAGCGCCCGCGGCTCATCGTGATCGAGGACCGTACGGACAGGCTCCTCGCCGAGCTCGCCGTGCACCGCCTCGACGTGGTGCTCGCGGACACGCCGATGCTGCCGACGCACAAGGTCAAGGCGTGGCACCACCGACTCGGGGAGGCGCCCGTGGTCTGCTGCGCCGTGCCAGACCTCGCCGCCCGGCTGCGCCTCGATTTTCCGCGGTCGCTCGAGGGTGCGCCGCTCCTGTTGCCCACCGAACAGGCCGCCGTGCGCCACGCCCTCGACCTGTGGCTCGAAGAGCTCCACATCCGCCCGGACGTGGTCGCCGAGCTCGACGACAGCGCGCTCATCAAGACCTTCGGCGCCTCGGGCGCGGGCGCCTTCTTCGTGAACGAGGCGGTGGTGACGGACGTGGAGCGTCAATACGGCGTGGAGCGGGTGGGAACGGTCGAGAGCGTGCGCGAGCGCTACTTCGCGATCTCGGTCGAGCGGCGGGTGCGCAACCCCGCGGTCGTGGCCCTCATGGCTGCCGCGGGCTCGGTGCTACGGCAGGCTTGAACGTGACGAGGGAGGCGACGATGGCCCCTCCGACCAACACGCCGATGACCCCGAGCGACACCAGGGTGGGGATCTTGTACCACTCGGCGATCGACATCTTGACCCCCACGAACACGAGCACCAGCGCGAGTCCGGGCTTGAGGTACACGAACCGCGGCACGATGTCGGCCAGCAGGAAGTACATCGAACGGAGGCCGAGGATGGCGAAGATGTTCGACGTGAACACGATGAAGGGGTCGGTGGTCACCGCGAAGATGGCGGGGATCGAGTCGACCGCGAACACCACGTCGGCCACTTCGATGAGCACGAGCACGAAAAACAGCGGGGTGGCGAGCCGACGGCCCGCCTCGACGACGAAGAAGGCGTCGCCTCGGTAGCCGTCGGTGCTCGGAATCCATCGGCGCAGGAGCGTGAGCAGGCGGTTCTGCGTCACGTCCTCCTCCGGCGCGTTGCGCAGGTACAACATCTTGAGGCCCGTGAGCAGGAGGAACGCCCCGAACACGTAGAGCACCCAGTGGAACCGGAGCAGGATCGCCGAGCCCGCGAAGATGAACAGCGCGCGCAGCACGAGGGCGCCGAGCACCCCCCAGAAGAGCACGCGGTGCTGGAGGGCCGCCGGGACGGCGAAGGCGCCGAACACAGCCACGAACACGAAGATATTGTCGATCGCCAGCGACTTTTCGATGGCGTAGCCGGTGACGAACTCCACGGCCGTTTCCCACCCGAACCAGTAGTGCACCAGGCCGGCGAAGCCGAACGAGCAGGCCACCCACACGGCGCTCCAGGCGAGGGCCTCCCGCATCGTCACGGCGTGAGACTTGCGGTGGAACACACCGAGGTCGAGCGCGAGCATGAAGACGACGAATGACAGAAACCCGGCCCACATTGTCGGCGTGCCGACACCTAGAAGCTCCATGTGTACTCCATGAGCCTCACTGATACTGCCATCCGTTGAATCGTACCAATCGAATGATATCTACTGATACATCGAATATTTCGATGTATCAGTGACGCCCGGATGCGCACGACGAGGGCCAGCCGTTCCCGCCAGGGCGCGCGGAGTTATGAGGCCGCCATGACCACTCCAGAAGGCACGCCCGCGGGATTCCGCGCCGGCACCATCGGCCTCGTCGGCCGCCCCAACGCCGGCAAATCCACGCTCCTCAATCGCCTGGTGGGCGCCAAGATCAGCGCGGTGTCCCACCGCCCGCAGACCACGCGGAACCGCGTCGCCGGCGTGTACACCACGGAAGAGCTGCAGGCCGTCCTCTGGGACACGCCGGGGCTCCACGAGGCATGGACCCCGCTGAACGCTCACATGGTGCGCGAGGCGGAGCACGTCGTCGCGGATGTCGACGCCGTGTGTTGGATCGTCGACGCCGAGCCGCTCGCCCGCGCCGCCAAGAACGGGAGCGCCGTGTTCGACGCGGCGCTGCTCTCCGTGCTCGAACGGGTGAAGCACCGCCCGCTCGTGGTCGCGCTCAACAAGGTCGATCTGGTCGAGAAGGGCTGGCTCCTCCCCGTGCTCGCGGCCTTCCAGGAGGCCGAGGTCAAGGCGCCGATCGTGCCGGTGAGCGCCACGTCGGGGGACGGCCTGGACACGCTGGTCGCCGAGTGGAAAAAGCTCCTGCCGGAGCAGCCCGCGATCTACCCGGCGGAGCACGTCACGGACGCGCTGGAGCGCCAGATCTGCGCCGAGCTCATCCGCGAGCGCATTTTCCAACATTGCGGGCAAGAAGTGCCGTACGCCACGGCCGTCGAGATCGAGCAATTCGACGAGTCCGCCCGGGAAACCGAGAACATCGTCCGCATCCACGCCCGCATCCTCGTCGAGAAGCCGAGCCAGAAGGCCATCCTCATCGGCAAGGCGGGCTCGATGGTCAAGAAGATCGGGAGCGAGGCCCGCACCCAGCTCGCCGAGCTGCTGGATTGCCGCGTGCGGCTCGACCTGTTCGTCGTGGTCGAGAAGGACTGGACGTCCAACCCGCGGGCGCTGCGCGGGCTCGGGTACGCGTAGGCAATCGTCCGTTCTGGTCCCTGATGGCGGGCCGAGGGTGGATCCCGGGGCCGCGCCGGCTTAGCCGGCCCCGTGCTCCCCGTCGTCGCTATCGTCGGCCGACCCAACGTCGGCAAGTCTACCTTGTTCAACCGTCTCATCGGTGCGCGCAAGGCCCTCGTCCACGATCGGCCGGGTGTCACCCGTGACCGTAACTACGAGACTGCCGCCTGGCAGGATCGCAGCTATCTCCTCGTGGACACGGGCGGCTTCCAGCCAGAGCCCGACGACACGTTGTTCGCCTCGATGCGCCGCCAGTCCGAGGTGGCGGTCGAAGAGGCGGACGTGGTCATCCTCCTGGTGGATCGGCAAGCCGGCATCACGCCGCCCGACCAGCAGACGGCCGATCTGATCCGCTCCGCCGGCAAGCCGGTGATCCTCGCCGTCAACAAGTGCGACGTGGCGAATCACGACGACGAGTCGAACGAGTTCTGGGAGCTCGGCTTTCGTGAGCTCGTGCCGATCAGCGCGGAGCACGGCCGCGGCATGTTCGAGCTGATGGACGCGGTGAGCGCCCACTTCCCGCCGGAGATCGATCCGGAGCCCGAGGACGAGAGCGAGATCCGCATGTCCGTGCTCGGGCGGCCGAACGTCGGCAAGAGCACGCTGCTCAACCGCCTCCTCGGGGAGGAGCGCCACGTCGTCAACGACGCGCCGGGCACCACGGTGGACTCGACCGACTCCACGATGGAGCACGACGGCACGAAGTTCCGCCTCGTCGACACCGCGGGCATCCGCCGCCGCGGCCGCATCGAGGACAAGCTCGAGGGCCTGATGGTCGGCGCCTCGATCCGCACGATCGAGCGCTGTCACATCATCATGCTCGTGATCGACGGCGCCGAGGGCGTGACCGAGCAGGACGCCCACCTCGCCGCCCTGGTCGTCGAACGCGGGCGGGCGCTCATCGTGCTCGTCAACAAGTGGGACAAGGTCCGCGACATGGAGGATCGCGACATCGCGACCGTCGAGGACGAGTTCAGCCGCAAGCTGCCCCACATCGC
This sequence comes from Pseudomonadota bacterium, assembly GCA_030685065.1. Lineage (GTDB taxonomy): Bacteria > Myxococcota_A > UBA796 > UBA796 > SXON01 > CAJBVW01. The sequence goes on from JAUXQH010000061.1 coordinate 41,377, forward strand.
GCACGCGCCGGTGCTCTACATCTCGGCCACCACGGGCAAGGGCACCGGCAAGGTGCTCGATACCGCGCGGAGCGTGTTCGCCTCGTTCAACCAGCGCGTCACGACCGCGCGCCTGAACGAGTTCCTGATCGCCTCCGTCGAGGCCTACTCGCCGCCCCAGCGCTACCATCATGAAGTGCGGCTGAACTACATGACGCAGGTGCGCGTGCGGCCGCCCACGTTCACGATCTTCTGCAACACGCCCGAGGGCGTGGGGGGCGGCTACGACCGCTACCTGCAGAACCGCCTCAGGGCCGAGTTCGGGTTCGCCGGATCGCCGCTCCGCATCCAGTACCGCCGCAAGCGGCGCCCGGGCGAGGCCAAGGAAGACGGGACCGCGCCGGTACCGAACGTTCCCCTCTTCGAGATGGTCAGCCTCGAGGATGAAGGGGACGAGGCCTACTCCGAAGAAGAGGGGCTCGAAGAAGGCGAAGACGCGGGCGGGAACGAAGACGAGGGCGGAGAAGAGTAGCTTCCCGCCTCGACGCCCCGCCTCGACGCGCCACCTCGACCCTCCGCCTCTACGCTACGGCGCGGGCGTGAACGTCAACGAGTCCGAGTTGATGCAGTACCGCTTGCCGGTGGGCTTCGGACCGTCGTCGAACACGTGGCCGAGATGTCCGCCGCAGCGGCGGCAGAGCACCTCCTCGCGCACCATCCCGTACTTCACGTCCATGTCGACCTCGACCGCATCGGCCTTCACCGGCCGCGTGTAGCTGGGCCAGCCGGTGCCCGAGTCGAACTTGTCCTTGGCGTCGAACAGCGGGAGGCCACAGCCGCCACAGGCGTAGACCCCGTCGCGATGCTCGTCCCAGTAGGTACCGGTGAAGGCGCGCTCGGTGTCCTTCTCCCGGAGGATCCGGTACTGCGCCGGCGTGAGCTGGGCGCGCCACTCCACCTCGGTCTTCTGGACCTCGTAGGGCTTCGCCGGAGCCGGCTCGGCGGCCGCCTTCCCCCCCGCGGAGGGCGTCGCCGCGCACCCGAGAAGGGCGAAGAACGTGAAGAGGACCGTGCGAACCGAGGCGGGGATGGTCATGGGGGGCTCCACGCTCAGGATACGCGAGGGCGCGGGAGGCGGATCGGCTCCCTCTCGTCGCGTTCTGTCACCCGTCACGCCCCGAGCGCCGCCTATCGCCCCCGGCCACCCCGGCGCGGCGCCGCCTCTCCCTGCGCGACGGGCTGATCGGGCTTCACCTGGGCGTGCCGCTTAAGGTCGCCCGTCACCGCCTTGGCCTCCGCGACCTCGCCGCGGGCCCGGGTGGGCGGTGCGACCTTCCCCTGCTCGGCCGAGGCGCCGCGGGACGTAGCCTTCGTGGAGCGGCCCTCCTGCGACGGGCCCCCCCGCGGCGCGCCGCTCGTCGGCGCCTCCCCCATCGTGCCGCCGGCGGTGCCCACCACACGCGCCTTCCCGTCGCCCTGCGGCACGCGGGGCGCGACCCCCACGTTGCCCCCGGCCGCCCCGAGGATGCCGGCGGTATCGCCGATCCCGGGCTGCCGGATGCGGATCACCACCGTGTCGCGCCCCTCGTCGTGCGTGGGCTTGGGGCTGCGACCGAGGATCGACCCCGCGAGTCGTGCCACCTGGGCAAGGTTGCCGGCGGGCGCGTTCCAGGACTCCGCCTTGTCGATGCGCACGCACAGGAGGCACAGGTCCGGGTCGTCGAGGCCGTCGGGGAACCAGGCGTGCAGGGTCGGGTGCCAGAGTTGGCGCAGCTTCGCGTCGTCTCGCATGACTGTCGCGCGCCCGCTCACCGAGACGTACCTTCCCCTCAACGCGCGGAGGAAGGAGAGGTTGACGTGCTGTTCGTGCGAGACCTCCTCGACCTTCTGTGACGTTCGCTGGGTGATGAGGAACAGCTCGCCCTGATCGCTGATCTCCTGCACCGCCATCGGCCGGCTCCGCAGGGCTCCTCCGGGGTCGAGCGTCGTCAGCATCGCCACGGGCCGGCTTCCCAGCATGGCCCGCAGGCGCTCCACGCCCTCCTGCGACACGTGCTCGCCGCTCGGCTCCTGTCCGCCTCGGTCTTGCCGTTCTTGAAACTGCTCCTCTTCCATGTGGCCCCCTTCCTGGGAGCTTCGACACTCAGGCGCGAGAGGCAAGCCCGAATCGCCACCGCGCGGGCCGGGTTAGACGCGGCCGTGGCCGTACGCATCCTCGAAGAGCACCTGATCAACAAGATCGCCGCGGGCGAGGTGGTCGAGCGTCCCGCCTCCGTGGTCAAGGAGCTCGTCGAGAACGCGCTCGACGCGGGCGCCACGAGCCTCGGGGTGCACCTGCGCGCGGGCGGGCGCAACCTGGTGCGGGTGGTGGACGATGGGCTCGGCATGAACCGCACGGACGCGGTGATGTGCCTCGAGCGCCACGCCACGAGCAAGATCCTGCGGGACGACGATCTGTTCCGCATCTCGACGCTGGGCTTCCGCGGGGAGGCCATCCCGAGCATCGCGAGCGTGTCGAGGTTCGAGATCCTCACCCGCCAGCGGGAGGCCGAGGCCGGCACGCACATCCGGGTCGAGGGCGGCAAGCTCCTGGATGTGTCGCCGGCGGGCGCCGCGCCCGGCACCGAGGTGACCGTCGCGTCGCTGTTCTTCAACGTGCCGGCGCGGCGCAAGTTCCTCCGGAGCGTGGAGACCGAGCTCGGCCATTGCCTCGAGGCCGTCACGCGGGAGGCCCTGATCCGCCCCAGCCTCGACCTCGAGGTGACCCACGACGACCGCAGCCTGCTGCGCTGCCCGCCGAGCGCGAGCCGAGCGGCGCGCGCCGCGGACCTGCTCGGAGCCCACGGGGAGGCGCTGGTGCCGGTCTCCTTCACCCGGGGAACCCTCGAGGTCGATGCGCTGATCTCGCCCGTCGGGGTGCATCGCGCCTCTCCCCAGGGCAGCTCCTGGCTCTACGTAAACGGCCGCTACGTGCGCGATCTCGTCCTCCGCCGCGCGGTGACCGCGGCGTACGCCGGCATCGTCCCGAAGGATCGCTACCCCGTCGTCATCCTCGAGGTGCGCGTCCCCATGGAGGACGTTGACGTGAACGTGCATCCCGCGAAGACCGAGGTGCGCTTCGTGAACGGGTACGCGCTGCAAGGGGCCATCACCGAGGGGCTTCGCAACGCGCTGCGGGAACACGGGATCCGCCGCCCGGTGGCGGTCGAGGCCCGGTACCAGCCCGCGCCCGAGCGCTCGCCCGCGCAGGTCGGGCTCGGCTGGCAGGCGGAGCGGCCCGAGGCGAGCGAGTCGCAGTCGGCCCCGGTGGAGCCCGCGGGCGCCGACGTCGCGCGCGCCTACGCCCCCCTCGATCCGCTCCCCGGCACGCTGCGGGTGGCGGATCGCGCCGCCACGCGGGAGCCGGAAACGTTCCGCACCGCGCCTGTCCGCGCCCCCGAGGTCGCCCCGCTCCCGTCGACCGTGGCGCCCCCGGTCGCGCCCGCCGCTCCGGCCTGGCGTGCGCCGCCCGTTCAGGCCGCGCCCCTCTCCGCGCCGTCGCGCCCGCTCCCGATCGACGCCCTGCTCCCCGTCCCGCGCTTCCGCGATCTGCGTGTCGTCGGGCAGCTCGCGGCGACCTACGTCCTCTGCGAGGGCGCCGGTGAGCTCGTCGTCATCGACCAGCACGCCGCGCACGAGCGCGTGACGCTCTACAAGCTCACCCGCGATCCCCGCGCCGCCCTCGGCGGGGCCCAGCGCCTGCTCGTGCCCGTGATGGTCGAGCTCCCGGCCGCCCGCGCCCGGCTGCTCGCCGCCCAGGTCGATCGCCTGGCCCCCTACGGCCTGGAGGTGGCCCCCATGGGCGGCGGCACCTTCGCGGTCCAGGGGCTCCCCGCCGCGCTGCGCGACATGGACCTCACGACGCTCCTCGCCGACATCGCCGATGAGCTGGCCGAGGGTGGCGGCGCCAGCGCGGCCGACGATCGCCTTCAGCTCGCCCTGGCCACCCGCGCCTGCCACACCAGCGTGCGCGCGGGCCAGGTCCTCTCCGAGCTCGAGATGCGGGCGCTGCTGATCTCGCTCGACGAGGTCGACTTCTCCGTGTGCGCGCACGGGCGCCCCGTCGCGATCCGCGTAGGCACGGGCGAGCTCGAACGACGCTTCCACCGAGCGTAATGGCCACCGTTGGTACAGGGGAGGGGACGTGAGGCCCATCGTGCTCGTCGGTCCGACCGGCGCCGGAAAGACCGAGGTTTCACTCGAGATCGCGGCCCGCTACGGTGCCACCGTGGTGTCGATGGACGCGATGCAGGTGTACCGCGGCATGGACATCGGGACCGCCAAGGTGTCGGCCGAAGCCCGGGCCGCGATCCCTCACCGCTGCGTCGACATCCGAGACCCCGACGAGGCCTTCTCCGCCGCGGACTTCGTGGCCGAGGCCGACGCGGTGAGCGGCCCCATCGTGCTCTGCGGCGGCACGCCCTTCTACCTGCGCGCGTGGCTCTGCGGCCTGGTGCCCACCCCGCCGGTCGATCTCGCGCTCCGCGCCGAGCTCGAGGCCCTGCCCGACCCCCATGCGCGCCTCGCCGAGGTCGACCCCGTGCTGGCCGCCCGCCTCCACCCCAACGACCGGGTCCGCGTCGTCCGGGGCCTCGAGATCCACGCGCTCACCGGGCGCCCGCTCTCCGCCCTCCACGCCGAGGATCCCCACGAGCGTCGGGACGCCGAGGTCATCTGGATCGACCGTGACAACCTCTACGAGGGGCTGGATCGGCGCGTGGACGCGATGATGGACGCGGGGTACCTCGACGAGGTGCGCGGGCTGCTCGAGCAGGGCTGGACCCGCGACCTCAAGCCCATGCAATCGCTCGGATATCGCCACCTCGCGGCCCACCTCGCGGGGGAGCTGTCCCTGGACGAGGCGGTGACGCTGACGAAACGGGACACGCGCCACCTCGCCAGGAAGCAGCGCGGGTTCCTGCGATCGATGGGCCTTTCTCCGGCGGCGGACGTGAATCGGGCAGCTGCTCGCGCGTTGATGGACGGACGGTAGCGCACCTCCGCGCCGCCGGTGTCCCATCCACGAGACACGAACCCGATGCGCGCTGCCTCCCTCCTCTTCGTCCTTGCCGGTTGTACGCCCACCGAGACCGCGGACCACGCGGTCGTCGGCGGCGTGGTGCTGGCGGTGCGCGTCGAAGTGGACGCCGGCAACGTCACCGTCAACGCGGGGGGCACCGCCATCCACGTCGGGCGGACGCTCCGCGGCGCGGCGAGCCTCACCACCAGCCAGCGCGTGGTGGACGGCATCCTCCGCATCGAGGCGCGCTGCGAGACGCTGTTTCCGTGCGCCGCCGACATCGTGCTCACCGTGCCGTCCGGCATCCCGGTCGACGTGCGGACCGGGGAGGGCGACGTGCGCGTGGTCGGCCTCGACAGCGATCTGTCCATCGAGGTGGGGGACGGGAATGTCGTCGGCGAGGGCCTGCTCGGCGCGACCGTTCGCGTGCAGGCGGGCTGGGGGGACGCGAGCCTCGCCTTCCTGGTGCGACCGGTCGAGGTGAGCGTGGGCGTGGGGGTAGGGGACGTGAAGCTCGCGGTGCCCGAAGGCGCCTACGATCTGGACGTCGAGACGCTCGGCGGGCAGACGCTCGACGGCGTGGCGCAGGACGCGAACGGGCCGCTGCTCCGCGTGCGGACCGCCAGCGGGAGGGCGATCATCGGACGGGGTTGACGATCGCTTGCCCGTGAGGCACATTCTGATTCTGAAAGCGATTCTCATAGTCAACTTCAAGATCAGGACGGGCGCCGATGTACGTCTGCCTCTGCAAGGGTGTCTCCAACCGGACGATCCGGCGCTGCGTCGACGAGGGCGCGCGCTCCGTTGAAGACGTGGGCCGGAGCTGCGGGGCGGGCACCGCCTGCGGCTCGTGCCGGCTCGACATCGACGGCATGCTGCGGGACGCGCGATCCACCTCGTCCGCGCAGCTCGTGCCGGTCCGGGCCCTCGCGGCGAAGTGAGCGGCGCGAGGAACGGGTTAGCAGCCCAGACCGCCGCCCCGAGGAATCCGTGAAGCCCAAGGACCCCCAGCTCATCGACGTTCTCAACGACGTGTTGAGCGCCGAGCTCACCGCGATCAACCAGTACTTCGTGCATGCCAAGATGTGCGGGAACTGGGGCTACGTCCGGCTGCACGCGTTCATCCGTCACGAGAGCATCGACGAGATGAAGCACGCCGAGGCGATCATGGAGCGGATCCTGTTCCTCGACGGGATTCCCAACCTCCAGCGCCTCTACAAGCTGAACGTCGGCGAGACCGTCGACGAGCAGTTCCAGAGCGACCTCGCGCTCGAGTACGCCGCGGTCGAGCGCCTCAACAAGGGCATTCAGCTCGCGACGGCGGCGGGGGACAACGCCACGCGCGCCCTGCTCGAGAAGATCCTCGTGAGTGAAGAGGAGCACATCGACTGGCTCGAGACCCAGCTCGAGACCATCCGCCAAGTGGGGCTCCCGAACTACCTGACCCAACAGATCCGGGCGTAGGCGATGGAGCTCGTGCTCGACTTCGAGCGGCCCCTGGTGGAGCTGACCCGCCGGATCGAGGCCCTTCGGGCCGCCCAGGCGCTCGAGGGGACCAACCTCGGCGCGTCGATCGGCGAGCTTCAGAAGAAAGCGGATCGCCTTCAACGCCAGATCTTCGCGTCCTTGACGCCCTGGCAGCGGGCGCTCCTCTCCCGGCACCCCGCCCGCCCGTACACGCTCGACTACGTGAAGGGCTGGCTGACCGAGTGGACCGAGCTCCACGGGGACCGCGCGGGACACGACGACCAGGCGATCGTGGGCGGCATCGGCCTGTTCGGCACGCGGCGCGTCGTGCTCATCGGCCACCAGAAGGGCCGGAACACGAAGGAGAACGTCACCCGGAACTTCGGGATGGCGCTGCCCGACGGATACCGGAAGGCGCTGCGCCTGATGAAGCTCGCCGACCGGTTCGGGTTGCCCATCATCACCCTCATCGACACCCCGGGCGCCTACCCGGGAATCGACGCCGAAGCGCGCGGTCAGGCCGAGGCCATCGCGCGGAACATCCTCGAGATGTCCACCTTCGGGGTGCCGATCGTGTGCTGTGTCATCGGCGAGGGCGGCAGCGGCGGCGCGCTCGCGATCGGCGTCGGCAACCGCGTGCTCATGTTCGAGCACTCGACCTACTCGGTCATCTCTCCCGAAGGCTGCGCCGCGATCCTCTGGCACGACCGCGCGGAGGGCCCGCGCGCGGCCGAGGCGCTGAAGATCACCTCGCACGACTGCCACGCCCTGGGCGTCGCGGACGAAGTGGTGACGGAGCCGCCCGGCGGGGCGCACCGCTCCCAGGACGCGGCCATCCGCGCGCTCGGCGAGGCCGTGGAGCGTCACCTCGCCTCGCTCGATGGGCTCACGCCCGCCGAGCTCCGGGCGGATCGCTACGAGCACTTTCGTCGGCTCGGCGCCATCGAGGACCGTGGCTGACACGGCCAGGCGCGCCCCCTCCGAGGCGATGCGATAGGGGCCCGTGCGAATGTCGCTCACCGTCCGGCCCGCCCCCAACCCCCTGCGCGGCCGGCTGCGGGTGCCGGGCGACAAGTCGATCTCGCATCGCGCCGTGCTCTTCGGGGCGCTCGCCCGCGGGACGACGCGGTTCGCCGGCCTGCTCGAGGGAGAGGACGTGCTGGCCACCCTCGCGGCCGTGCGAGCGCTCGGGTGCGACGCTTCGACCACCCACGTCACCGGGGCACCCTGGCGGGACGTCGGGCTGGTCGACTGTGGAAACTCGGGGACGACCGCGCGCCTGCTGCTCGGAGCGCTCGCGCCGCGCGCCGGAGCCTCGCTCGACGGGGACGCCTCCCTTCGGGGCCGCCCGATGCGCCGCGTGACCGACCCGCTCGGGAGGATGGGGGCCTCCTTCACGGGGGGGCCGGGCTTGCCGATCCGGGTGGAGAAACGCAGGCTATCCGGGGTGACCGTGGAGGCGGCCGTGGCGTCGGCGCAGGTGAAATCCGCGGTGCTGCTCGCCGGCCTGCGCGCCGAGGGAGAGACGCGATACGTCGAGCCCATCGCTACGCGGGACCACACGGAGCGGCTGCTCACCGCGATGGGCGCCCCGCTGCGGCGGGAGGGGACCACGCTCGTCGTGAGCGAAGGAGAGCTCGACGCCCTGGCGATCACGGTGCCGGGTGACATCTCCAGCGCCGCGTTCTGGATGGTGGCGGCCGCCATCGTGCCCGGCTCCGATCTCGTGATCGAGGGGGTCGGCCTGAACCCCACGCGCACCGGCGTGATCGACGTGCTCGTTCGCATGGGCGTTGCCATCGAGGTCGATCGGGTGGACGCACCGGAGCCCTATGGGACCGTGCGGGTGCGCGGCGGAGCGCTGCGGGGCACGCGGATCGACGGCCCGCTCATCCCGCGGCTCATCGACGAGATCCCGGTGCTCGCGGTCGCCGCCGCGTTCGCGGAGGGGGAGACCACCTTCGCCGACGCCGCCGAGCTCCGCGTCAAGGAGTCCGATCGCGTGGCAACCACGGTGGCGGGCCTGCGCGCGCTCGGGATCGACGCGGACGCCCGGCCGGACGGCCTCGTCGTGCGCGGGACGCCCGGCGCTGTCCCCCCCGGGCTATCGGAGCCCTACCCCTTCATCGACAGCGCGGGCGATCATCGGATCGCCATGGCGTTCGCCATCGCCGGACTGCGGCTCGGCGCCCACGTCCGGGGCGCCGCCTGCATCGCCACCTCCTACCCTTCGTTCCACTCCACCCTCGCGAGGTTCGCCGGTGCGTGAGCTCACCATCGCCATCGACGGGCCCGCCTCTTCGGGGAAGGGGACCGTTGCCCGTCGTGTCGCAGAAAGCCTCGGATACGCCTACGTCGACACGGGCGCGATGTACCGGGCGGTGGGCCTCCACGCCCTCCGCGCTGCGGTAGACCCCACCGACGCCTTGGCCACCACCCGGATCGCCGAGGCGCTGCGCTTCGGGTTCGACTGGCACAAGGGCAAGCTCCGGGTGCTCTCGGATCGGGAGGACGTGACCACCGCGATCCGGAACGAGTGGGTCGGCTCCGCGGCGTCCGCCGTCGCCGTGCACCCCGGCGTGCGATCGGCCCTGCTCCAGACCCAGCGGGACCTCGGCGCGGGCGGCGGCGTCGTGATGGACGGTCGCGACATCGGCACCGTCGTGCTCCCCGAGGCCGACCTGAAGATCTTCCTCGACGCCTCGCTCGAAGAGCGAGCCCGCCGTCGCCACGCAGAGCTGCCTGGCAGCACCTACGAGGGCGTGCGGGACGAGCTCGAAGCCCGCGACGCCCAGGACTCGGGGCGCCTCACCGCGCCGCTTCGCCGTGCGGACGACGCGGTGCATCTCGACACGACCGGCCGCACGATCGACGAGGTCGTGGAGGAAGTGCTGCGGCTCGTGGCCGCCGCGCGGAAGGAGAGGGAGCGCTAAGCTCCGACGTGCTGTTCATCTCCGACGAGTTCTTCGTCTTCCTCGCGCTCGTGCTCGCGACGATGGCGGCCGTGCGACACCCCGAGGTGCGGCGCTGGCTCCTCCTCGGCTTCTGCATCTGGTTCTACGCGTCGTGGAGCGTCGGTTTCCTCGGCCTCTTGTTCGCGAACATCCTCGTCGACTACGCCATCGCGCTCCGGCTCGGCGCCGAGTCGAGGCCGGGCGTCCGCCGCGCGCTCGTCATCACCTCGGTGGTGATGAACCTCGGCATGCTCGGGTTCTTCAAGTACCTGGGCTTCGGCGCCACCGTGCTCAACGAGGGCTTCTCGCTGCTCGGCACCTCGTGGTCCGTGCCCGTGCCCCAGCTCATCCTGCCGCTCGGCATCAGCTTCTACGTGTTCCAGGCGATCTCGTACACGGTCGACGTGTACCGCGGCCTCCTCCAGCCCACGCGCTCCCTCCGCGAGCTCGCCACGTTCATCATGTTCTTTCCCCACCTCGTCAGCGGGCCGATCGTGCGGGCGGCGGAGATCCTCCCGCAGCTCGAGCGCCTGAAGGAGCCGTCTACCCTCGACGACCTGATGGCCGGCACGAAGGACTTCGTGCTCGGGTTCGGGCGAAAGGTCATCTTCGCCGACCAGTTCGCGCTCCTCGCCGACGCGACGTTCGGCGCGCCCGGAAGCTACGGGTCGTTCGACCTCATGCTCGGACTCCTGGCGTACGCGCTACAGATCTACTTCGACTTCTCGGGCTACTCGCAGATGGCCGTCGGCCTCGCACGGATGTTCGGCATCCACTTTCCCGACAACTTCGACGCGCCGTACATCGCCCGCTCGCTCCAGGAGTTCTGGCGGCGTTGGCACATCTCCCTCTCGCGCTTCCTTCGGGACTACCTGTACATCCCGCTCGGTGGCAGCCGGCACGGGCTCCGGCGCGCGCTGTTCGCGCTCTCGGCCACGATGCTCATCGGCGGCTTCTGGCACGGCGCGAACTGGACCTTCGTGGTGTGGGGAGCCATCCACGGCTTCGGGCAGGCGATCGCGTACCTGTACCGCGAGCGGTTCCAGACCCCCGCGCACACGCGCTTCTGGGCGTCCGCGCCGGGCAACTTCGTGGGATGGGCGCTCACCGCCGCTACCGTGAACGTGGCGTGGATCTTCTTCCGCGCGCCGACGGTCGGCGAGTCGTGGGCCTACCTCACGCGGTTGGTCTCGGGCGCCGCGGGGGCCACCGCGCTCGTGGTGACGCCGACCCAGGCCGCGCTGTTCACCGTCGTCGTCGCGTTGCACATCGTCGCGTACGTTCGCCCCACGCTCGCCGTACCCTGGCCGCGCGCCGCGTTCGCCCAGGGCGCGCTCGCCGGGGCGGCCTACATCGCGTTGGTCGCGTTCAAGCAGGCTGATGCCCCGTTCATCTACTTCAATTTCTGAGGCGCCCTCGGTCGTCGTGACGCGCCCTTCGGCGGGCCGGGCGCTCGCGGCGTGGCTCGGCGGGCTCGCGCTCGTGCTGCTGGCGGCCCCGGTCCTCGTGTGGGCGGCGTTCTCGGCGCACGAGCCCCACTGCGAGGACAGTGACGCCTTCTGGACCGGTGACCTCCCGACCGGGCCCGGGCGGGTCGACGGCGCGATCCTCGGCAGCTCCCAGATGGGCCTCGATCTCGACGTCTTCGCGCTCGCCTCGGAGACGGGACACCCGTGGGTACGCGTCGCGCGCCACGCCGTCGAGCAGGGCTCCGTCCCGCGCACGTTTCCACGAATGCTCGCCTCCACCCCCGCGTCTCCCGGGCTCGCGCACCTCGTGATCGAGGTGTCGCCGCTGCTCTTCGACACCGTCGGGTGCGAGCGCCCCGAGCTCGACGGCGTGCCGATGCGCGCGGGGTGGTGGTCCGCCGCGCGACAGATGCTCGGCGCCGATGCGGTGCTCGCCCCCGAGGTGGCGATGGGCTGGCTCCCGCACCGGTGGATCATGACCTCCGGTCGGCGGCGGGACCTCGTGGACCACGCGAAGCGGCCCGCGCACGCGCTCCGCCTCCTCACCGATCTTCCCGGGATCTTCCAGGGCTTCGCGCCGCCCGCGCGCTGGGAGGGAGAGCCCGTCCCCGATCTGACCGCCGCGCGCATCGACAGGCGCCGCGCCTTCCTGCTCGGGGCGCCGCTCGACACCTACGTCCCTACGGTCAGCGCGCTCTGTCTGGGCGTGCTGGAGCGCACGATCGAAGGCGCGAGGGCCGGGCGCACCGTGCTCGTCCTGCCGCCCCTCCGCGGCGGGATGCGCGACGCGGTTCCGTCGAGCTTCCGGACGGACCTGCGCGCGTCGGTGGACGCCGTGGCCGCCCGAGCGAGCACGCCGGTCGTGGTGTGGGATGCGACGGACGTGTTCGCCGACCGGGAGGACGCCGCCTTCACCGACTTCGACCACCTGTCGGCCGAAGGCGCCGGCGCGTTCACCGGGCAGCTCGTGGAGCTGCTTCGGTAGCCGCTGCCCGAGCGGGTTCCGGCCCGCCGAGCGCCGCTTGACAGCCCTTGACGAACGGTGCACGCACGGATAATCCCCGCCTCCCCGTACTGTGCGGGTGTCGGTCGCGGCGCAAGTTGAGGATGTGCCGTGGATCGAGGTCGATTGTTCTCGTCTCTTCGGAGCCGACACACTGGCCGCGTATAAACCCTCCTCCTCGTTCCCACGTCCGTCGGCTTGTCCGGCGCGGATCAAATCCTTCATGAGCAATCAGACCATCGACCTCGACGCCCCTCTCGACCAGATCGAACGCGACGATTTCAAGAGCTTCTTCGACGACTACCTCGGCAACCGCTCCGTGCGCGAGCAGAGCGTCGTCAAGGGCACGATCATCGAGATCGGCAACGAGATGGTCACCGTGGACATCGGCTACAAGGCCGAAGGCGTGATCAACCGCCGCGAGTTCACGAACGAAGCCGGCGAGCTGACCGTCAAGGTCGGCGACTCCGTCGACGTGTACCTCGACCAGATGGGCGAAGAAGACGGCCTCCTGGAGCTCTCCAAGGAGAAGGCCGACCTCATGAAGGCCTGGGACGAGATCTCCAAGGCCGTCGAGAAGGACGAGACCGTCCGCGGCGCCATCATCTCCCGCGTCAAGGGCGGCCTCGCCGTCGACATCGGCGTCAAGGCGTTCCTCCCCGGCTCGCAGGTCGATCTGCGCCCGGTCAAGAACCTCGACCGCCTCATCGGCGAGACCCACGACTTCAAGATCATCAAGTTCAACAAGAAGCGCGGGAACATCGTCCTGTCCCGCCGCGTCCTCCTCGAGCGCGAGCGCGAAGAGAAGAAGAACGAGACGCTCAAGTCGCTCAAGGTCGGCGCCATCATGATGGGCACGATCAAGAACATCACGGACTACGGCGCGTTCGTCGACCTCGGCGGCATCGACGGCCTGCTCCACATCACGGACATGAGCTACGGGCGCATCCAGCACCCCAGCGAGATCTTCGAGGTGGGCGCCCAGATCGAAGTCAAGATCCTCAAGTTCGACGAGGATTCCCAGCGCGTCAGCCTCGGTTACAAGCAGATCCGCCCCGACCCGTGGGAAGACGCCGAGTACAAGTACCCGGTGGGCGCCATCGTCCGCGGCAAGGTCGTCTCCATCGTGGACTACGGCGCCTTCGTCGAGCTCGAGGACGGCATCGAGGGCCTGGTCCACATCTCCGAGATGACCTGGAACAAGCGCATCAAGAACCCGTCGAAGCTGGTCAACCAGGGCGACGTGGTCGAAGCGAAGGTCCTCGGGATCGATCTGGACAACAAGCGCATCAGCCTCGGCATGCGCCAGCTCGAGCCGAACCCCTGGGAGCTCATCGCCGAGAAGTACCCGGTTGGTACGATCGTGCGTGGTCGCGTCCGCAACATCACCGACTTCGGCGTCTTCATCGGCATCGAAGAGGGCATCGACGGCCTGGTGCACATCTCGGACATGAGCTGGGGCCAGCGCGTCAAGCACCCCTCGGACAAGTTCCAGAAGGGTGACGAAGTCGAGGCCCGCGTCCTCAACATCGACGTGGACAACGAGCGCTTCAGCCTCGGCATCAAGCAGCTCTCCGAGGATCCCTGGCTCTCGGTGCCGTCCCGGTACTACCTGGGCCAGGTCATCAACGGCAAGGTCGTCCATAAGGCCGACTTCGGCGTGTTCGTGGAGCTCGAGGACGGCGTGGAGGGTCTCGTGCACCACTCCGAGCTCTCCAACGGCAGCGGCGACTGGCAGACCACCTACGTGGACAACCAGGACATCGCGGCGGAGATCATCAACATCGACGCGCACGACCGCAAGGTCAGCCTCTCCGAGCGGTCGGCCGCCGACCGCGCGAAGGGTGGCGACATCAAGGAAGTCCTGCGCAAGCAGGGTGACTCGAGCGCCCGCCTCGGCGACATCATGGGTGACCTCTCCCGTCGCATGCGCGAACGCGGCGAGTAGGCGCTGACCGCGGCGCGAGCCGCGGTGCGCGCCTACGGGCGAAAGCCATCCGCCGTGCGCAAGCCGGCGGGTGGATCGTACGGTAAGCCCGAGCACCGCGACTCTCTCTGACGGCTCTCCCTCACGGGAGGGCCATCTGGTCGCCCCGAGCGGCCCGCGGTGCTAACTGAAGAACGGCCCGGCCCACGACGTGGGGCCCGGGCCGTTCTTGCTTCGGAGGACCACATGCGCTGGGTTTGGCTTACGCTGGGGTTGCTGGTCGTCGTCGTACTGACCGCCTTCACCCTGCAGAACAGCAGCTATCGGGCGCCGTTGCAGCTCGACCTCTGGTTCGCCGCATGGAAGCTCAAGAGCCCCGTGAGCGTCTCGGCGCTGATGTGGAGCTCGTTCGGCGCGGGCCTGCTGATCGCGGGCGCGGGCCTCGGCTTCCGCGGGATGCGCCTCGGGCAGCGGGTGCGCCAGCTCGAGCAGGAGATCGCGATGGGGTCGGCCCGCGGAAAGGATCCGTGGGCGGGTGCCTGAGCGGCCGCTGACGGGGCTGCTCGGACGGCCGCCGGAGCCGCTGCCGGACCCCACAACGCGGGTCGAGCGGATCGGCTTGTTCCTCGGCGTGACCCTCGTGGCGGCGGGGATGGCCTTCGTTTTCGGCACCCTCGTGTCCACGTCGGCCGCCCGCCTCGCGGGCATCCACACGATCGAGCCCTATGCGCTGGCCGTGCACGAGCAGCTCGTCCGCAACTTCGGGCTCGAAGGGACGTGGGTTCAGACCATCCACGCCGGCTATGACGACGCATGGACCTGGTCGGGACACCGGGCCCTGACCCTGGTCGTCAGCGCCTGGCTGTACTCCCTGCGGCCCTCGGTGCTCTGGCTCACCGAGCTGCAGATCGCCGCCACGGTGCTCGGCGCCATCCCCGCCGCCCTCATCGGCCGGGCGGCCGTGCGTAGCAGCTGGGGGCTCCTGCTGGGCGGGGGCGTGTATCTGCTGCACCCGGCGATCATGGCGGTGTCCCTCCAGGACTACCAGGACCTCTGCTTCGCCGTGCCGTTCTTGACCTTCACGTTGTGGACCATGCGCGCCGGACATCCCGCGTGGGCCGTCCTCGGTGCGCTCGTGGGCGTCATGCCCCGAGAAGAGTGCGTGCCCCTGGTGTTGGCGTGCGCCATCGTCACGTTTCCCGCGCACGGGCGCCGTCGTCATGCATGGAACATCGGCGTTGCTCTCCTGGTCGCCGGCGTCTACGCGGGCTTGGCCCAGTGGCTCTTCCCGATCAGCACGGTGTCGGGCCAGGGGCACGATACGCCGCTGGTCAACGCGGTGTTCACGGTCCTGCACGCGCGCGGCCCCCAGGACCTGCCTGGGCTCGCCCACATCGAGAGCTTTTACTCGCTCATCTGGGCTCCGGTGGGGCTGCTGGCCCTGGCCTCACCCTTCACGCTGCTCCCCGGGGCGGGGCTGCTGTTCATGCACATGACGGTGCCCTACAACAACGGCATCGACCGCTACTGGTTCGGCCACGCGCACCACATCGCGCCGTTGCTCCCGTTCGTCGTGGTGGCGACCATCGAGGGCACGGCTCGGCTGCTGCGGCTCCGACAGCGCCTTCGTCGCCGCGACCGCCCCGTCGGGGCCGCGATCGGCGGGATCGCGGTCGCCGGTCTGCTCGCCTATTCCGCGTGGTGGGTGCGGGTCTGGGGGACCAGCTTCCAGCTCGCCTGGTCATGGATCCCGCAGGATCCGCCGTACGCGCATCCGGCGTGGGTGCTGGCGCGGCGCCTGCCCGCGGACGCGATCCCGGTCGTCTCGGTCCGCCACGCGATCGTCGCGAGCGGCCGGCGGGTGTCCTTCACCTGGGAGGAGAGCCTGCACGACAAGGGGCGGGGCAAGGGCCTCGGCGCCGCGACCCACCTCATCGCGCCCCGCGCGCTGACCGACGTGACCGGCTGGGCCCTGAAGATGGAGGGCGCGACCATCGTGGACGAGGCCGAGGGCTACGTCACCATCGCCTGGAAGCCCGGCGCCCGCGACTCGGCGGGCCGGAAGCGGAACGACAAGTGGCCGGACGTGCCCGACTGGATGCCGGAGGGCTACCTGACGACGGGGTTGCCGAGGCGCTGACTCGGGGCCGAGTGCTACCCGGTTCGACGATCCCGCATCAACCCTTCCTGGGTGACCGAAGCGACCAGCTTCCCATCCCGAGTATAGAAGCGGCCAAACACGAGACCGCGTGCGCCGCCTGCCGACGGTGACTCCACGTCGTAGAGCAACCAATCGTCCATGCGGAACGGACGGTGGAACCACATCGCATGGTCCAAGCTGGCAACTTGGAGCCCGGGGGTGAGCCAGCTGACGCCGTGTGGGAGCATCGCCGTGACGAGGAAGTTGAAGTCGGAGGCGTACGCGAGCAGGTAGCGATGCACCGCGGGGTCATCGGGGAGGGTGCCGGTGGCGCGGTACCAGAGCTGCCGACGCGCGGGCGCGGGCTTGGGATCGAGCAGGTTGTAGCGTTGGACCGGGCGGATCTCGATCGGACGGTCGGCCAACGCCATGGCGCGGAGGGGCTCGGGGATGTTGGCTTCGTAGCGGCGCGCGTAGTCGAGCTCGCTCCAGAGCCCGTCGGGACCCGGCACGTCCGGCATCTCGGCCGCGTGTTCGAGGCCGGGCTCCTCGACCTGAAAGGAGCAGGCGAGGCTGAAGATCGCGTGCCCGCCCTGCACCGCGACGACGCGCCGCGTGGTGAAGCTCGCGCCGTCGCGGATGGGGTCGACCTCGTAGACGATGGGACGCCGGGCGTCGCCCTGCCGCAAGAAGTAGGCATGGAGCGAGTGGACGGGCCTGTCGGCCGGGACGGTCTGTGCCGCGGCGGACAGGGCCTGCCCGAGCACCTGGCCGCCGAACACGGCGCCCCAGCCGAGATCCTGGCTCTGGCCGCGGAAGATCCGCTCTTCGATGCGCTCGAGGCGCAGGAGGGTGAGGAGCTCGGGGAGGACATCGCTCATGGGATCCGCTCTTAGCGCGTCCTGCGGAGCGTCGGAGACGGTCGCGCCGAGAACCGCAGCCGGGGCCCCCGGCGGTTCCCCCCCAAGGGGGCCCCACCGCCGGACCCGGCTGCAACGGCGCGACCGCCTCCGACGGCGCGCCGTTGCCTCGCTCTCGGGCGTCCCCGTCTCAGGAGGGGGAAGGGGGAGGGGGCGCCCGCTCAATCCTCCGGCAGGTTCGGATCCATCGGGGGATCGTCGTCGTCAACCATGTCGTGCTCGTCCATCGCGTCGCTCGTGGCGTCATCCGGGGCGCGGGAGGCGAGGGGCCCGGCGCCCGCGGGGTCGCGGAGGGGGAGGGGGGGGAGGGCGAGGGAGGGGAACGCGGCGACGGCGTCGGCCCACCAGGGTTGGGCGGACCAGACGGCGAAGTGGTCCTCGAAGAGGGGGCTCACGGCCTCGATGCGGCTGCCGTCGGGGAGGGGGATGGAGAGGGAGGCGCAGTGCAGGCCGAGGCGGGTGGCGCCGCCGTTGTCACGCCACCAGCGGTTGACCTTGCTGTCGCCGTGGTCGGTGTCGCCGATGATGGGGTGCATCAGATCGCGCACGTGGCGGCGCACCTGGTGGTAGCGACCGGTGCGCGGCTGGACACGCAGGAGCGAGCAGCGGGGCTCGTGGCTGCGGCCGAGGCACCAGACGGTCGACGTGGCCTCCCGGAGGTTGCCGTTGTCGTCCTTCATCGGGCGGTCGACGGTCAGCGGGCCGTCCTCCTTGAAGTAGCCGCGCACGAAGGCGAGGTAGGTCTTCTGGGCATCGGCGGAGGCCATCGCCGCGGAGAGCGGGCCCGCCCACTCCTGGGTGGTGGCGAAGAGGAGGCAGCCGGACGCGGGGCGATCGAGCCGGTGGATGGGGTAGACGTGGCGGCCCACCTGGTCCCGCACGACCTGGAGCGCGGCCTCTGCGCCCGGCAACATCTCGGAGCGGTGGACCAGGAGAGAGGGGGGCTTTGCCACCACGATCCAGTCCGCGCCTTCGGCGAGGACCGTCAGAGGCGTGCGGTTGCGACGGCGGCGAGGACGGAAGGACGAGGACATCTGCACGCTCGGAGGGCCGTGCATGTAAGCGACGGGACGTGCGTTCGTCCACCGGCCTCGACCCCGAGCCGATTTGTTACAGCCGTCGTGACACACCGCGCCTTCACCCCGAAATGGCAAGCCGCCTGGGCGAAAATAGAGTTGGTCGACGGGCGTTGACTCTCGGCCGCGGGCGCCTAAAAGTACCGGGCCAAGCTCAACAGGCTCGGCTTTCATCGAACACTCTCCCTCCAACCAGGAGCTCATCATGAATTGGGATCAAATCCAGACCAATTGGAACCAGTACAAGACCTCCGTCCGCGAGACCTTCAACAAGCTGACCGACGACGATCTCGGGAAGATCGACGGGCGCCGCGACCAGTTCCTCGGCAAGCTCCAGGAGCGCTACGGCTACTCCCGCGAGATCGCCGAGCAGAAGCTGAACGACTTCTGCACGAAGGTGGACACCATGAAGGTCGGCGCCGGCGCCGGCAACGCCATGGGCGGCAACCGCACCGCCGCCGCGCCCAAGAAGGGCGAGAAGGTCTAGTCCTTCCGGGGGGGCCCCCGGTGGCCCCCCCGTCTCCACCCCTCCCACCCCGCGCGTCCAGCCCGCCCTTCGGGCGCCCGTGCGGATTGTCACGACTTGCCAACTCCGGCGGGACCCATCGTCTCCCGCCGCGGTGCCGCACCGGAGGTGTCTAGATCCACCGGCGGAGAGCGGACCGACGTACGCGCGCCGATCGGCCGCGGGCTCGCCCCGCTCCCCGGAGGCGAACATGGCGAACATCGACATCGAACAACGGCCGAAGGCGAACATCCTTCCCTGGCTCGTCGCCTTGGCGATCCTGGTGGTCGTCGTAGGCTGGCTCCTGTGGCGAAACAACCGCATCCCCGACGTGCAGGGACGGCTCGACGCGCCCTCGAACGACGGCAACTTCCTGGGTGACGCGGCGTTGGCCGAGGCCCTCGTGCTCGATCCCCAGCCCGACCTGGCGCCCGAACCGGAAACCAACTCGGAGCCCGCGGTGGAACCCCACGCGGAGCCCCACGTGGAACCCCACGTGGAGCCCGTGTAGCAGCCACACGGCAGGCCTTCGCAAGGGAGGAGAGCCGCAAGGGAGGAGAGCGATGCAGGACAAGCATTCCGGCCACAAGGCAACCGCACAGCAGGCAACCGCACAGAAGGCGACCGAACAGAAGGCGCGGCTCGCCCCGCTCGGCGAGCTCGAAGACTACAAGGTCAAGGAGGGCAACCCGGACATCCGGAGGTGGGAGGTGTTCGGCGCGGACAGCTTGCGCATCGGCGAGGTGCGGGAGCTCATCGTGGACACGGGCGCGATGAAGGCCCGGTACATGGTGATCGTGCTCGACCGTACGCTGCCGAACGTCGCCGGGGAGCGTCGCGTGCTCGTGCCCATCGGCCGCGCCCGCCTCGATGACGCCCTCGATCGGGTGTACCTCGACGACGTGACCATCGCGACGGCACACGCGCTCCCCGACTACGATCCCACCAATTTCAACCCATCGGTGGAGTGGTCCCTCTTCGGCGGAGGCATCCCGGCGCCCCCGCCACCGGTCTCCCCGCCCCAGACCAGCGCCCCGGCGGCCGCGGGCTCCGAGGCCCAGGTTGCCCCGGTGGCCCAGGGGACCCCGGCCCATGATCCCGACTTCTACAATCGCCCGGAGTACGACTCCAACCGCTTCTTCGGCCGTCGCAAGCAGGACGCCAACGAACCCTACGTGGTGCTGCACAAGGAGCAGGTGACGATCGAGCCGGTCGGGGACTCGGTGGAGGTGACCCGGGAGCAGGTGACCGTGGAGCGCTACCCCGTGGGCCCCGACGGCCGGATCGTGGACCTGAACGAGCCCCGCGAGGCGCCAGAGGCGGACGTGAAGCGCGAGGCGGACGCGCGCGACACGAAGAAGAAGGAGCCGGTATAGCCGGCGATCAATCGTGGTAGTCGGTGACCTTTTTGCGCACCGGCTTGCTCGACTTGGACTCCGCCGCGGTCTGGCAGTCGACACAGCGGCGCACGAACGGGAGGAGCTCGAGCCGCTTCGGCGGAATGGGCTCCTCGCACTTCTCGCAGAGGCCGAAGTTCTCGGGATCCTCCTCCAGCCGGCGCTCGGCGTGGGCGATGCGCAAGAGCTGGTCCGCGCGGACGCGGTTCCGGCTGCTCGCGATGGACTGGTCCATCTCGCGGTAAGGGGCTTCATCCTCGTCGGCCGCGCTCGGGACCGCCCCGATGTCGTCCGCACGCACGGTGACATTGCCCGCGGCCTCCACCTCGGCGCGAAGCTCTTCGAGGCGGCGGCGGACTCGCGATATCTCGTCTGGGGTCATCCGCCCGGGTTTAACCCCGCCGGCGCGTCGGCGCCTCGTGCCCGACCGTTCCGTCGTTACTCAATCACCGTTCGTCGCGCCGGGGGTGGGGGAGGCGGCGATCCACTCCACCCCACCGTCCGGGACGCGCGCCCAGGCGACGTCGGCCACCTGCTCGCCGAAGTCCACGTGGTCGAGGGCGACGGGCTCACCCGTGTCGATGTACGAAAGGGCGACGGTCTCGCCCAGCCCGCCGAGCTTGAAGGGCGCGTGGAGCTCGCCCTGTTCGGGCTGCCCGTCGCACCACACCAGCAGGTAGGTGCCGGGCTCGATGGGCTCGCCCTCGGGGAGGGGCCAGCGCGCGGGCGCGTTCGCGTCATCGGAGAGGAAGATGCCGGTGCGCGAGACCGGCTTCTCCCCCCCGTTGAAGACCTCGATCCAGTCGTCGAATTCGCCCGCGTCATCCGCGTTCGTCAGGGTGTTCTTCGCCAGGATCTCGTTGACCACGAACCCCTCGGCCTGATCCCCCCGCACCCCGCCACACCCCACGAGTAGCCACGCCCACACCATGCACGCCCCAGGATGAGCATGGGATAAGCACGGTTTCGAGGAGGACTAGCGGCCGATCACGCGCAATGCGGCACGCGCGACGCGCGGATCGGGATCCCGGGTGGGGTCCTGCGTGAGCGCCCGGAGGCCCGGCAGGGCCGCAGCCTCCTCCGCGCCGAGCCGCTCGAGCGCCGCCACGGCGCGCAGGCGCACGTCCGCGTCGGAGTCCGCGAGCAGCGATACGACCGCGCTCCATGCACCCGTGAGGCCCAGCCATCCCGCCGCGCGTGCCGCGTAGGCCCGGACCGCCGGATCCGTGTCTCCGAGCGCGGCGAACACCACCGCGGCGTAGCTCCCCCCATCCTCCCGGGCCCCGATCGCGCGGAGCGCCGCGGCGCGGACGGATCCGGCGGTGTCGGACGCCGCGAGCGCGAGGCCGGCCCGCGCGACATCGGCCTCGGCGTGCTCGAGCGCGCCCGCCAGCTGCTCGCGCACCGCCGGATCCGACTCGACGGCGAGCAACCCGGCGACGGCCTCGCTCCAATCCCCGCCGCTCAGGCGCAGAGCGTCGACGAGGGCGGCCCGCTCCGCGCTCGGGGTCTCGGACGAGACGAGGCGCTCGACGAGCAGCGGCGCGGCCTCGGGGGCACGCAGCCGCCGGTCGGTGAAGCGGATGGCGCCGTTCCGCGTGGTCAGCGGCGCGCAGGTCGCGACCGCGTCCGCGAAGGTGGGATCCTGGCGCCATTCCAGCGCGGCCGCGGCCCGGGCGCGGAGGCGCCAACCCGCGCTCTCCACCAGGGCGGAGAGCGTTGCGTCGGACACGGGGGCGAGGGAGAGGGCGCGGGCGTCTGGCGTTGCGAGGGCCGCCGTGCCGGCCGCGGCGAGGGCCCCCGATGCGGCGGGCAGCTGGACGTCGCCGGGCGTTCCGGCGAGGGCCGCCCCGAGGACGGCGATCAAGATCAAGGTCATTCGCCCTCCAGAAGGTGCTTCGCGTCGGTCCACCAGTCACGAATCGGGGTGCGGCGGGTGTTGCTCCCGCAGTGCACTTCTCCCCAGGCCATGTGGTACCAGTCCCAGTCGTCCAACCAATTCAGGGAGAGGCTCGAAGGCAGGAGCGACGCGACCTCGGCGATGAACGGGTCCGTGGATTGATCGGCTACGTCGGTGCGGAGGAACGGGTCCGGGAGGAACAGCTCGGGGCCGCTCCCCATGTCCGCGACGACCAGGTTGACCGTGGCGGGGATGAGCGCGAGGGCGCCGCCGCCGCACTCCTGCTCCTCGTAGAACACCCCCGGAACGAGGATGATGTCCTCGTCGTCCAAGCCGAGCTCGGCCTTGAAGATGGCGAGGTTGGGATCGAGGTAGTCCGCCTGCATGTCCTCGTTCTGGGACCAGAGCGAGTCATCCTCGAGCATGTCGCCGATGGTGGCATAGCCGTGGTCGGCCCGGTACTGCGGGAGCGAGAGGGAGGGGTCGAGCCCCTCGAGGAAGGCGCGCCCGAGCTCGGTGTCCGCGTAGAGGAAGCGGAAGCCCTTCGGAGCCGTCGGATCGGGCACGAACGTCGAGAACTCGTCCACATGCCCCACGCAGAGCCAGGTGTTGTCGACCTGGAAGGGGTCCTGCACGCGCTGGGCCTCGAGCATCACCGCGAGGTCGTCGGTTACACCCTGGCCGCGGTTGTCACCCCAATAGATGCGCCCGAACGGGTACTCGACGCCATCCACCGTGACAGGGGGTGACACCTCGAGGTTGCCGAACGAGTCCTGGGAGGTGGCACGCCCGGATCCCCAGGTGCGGATCGCGGTGTCGGGCCCCTCCAGCTCGTCCTCTGGCACGTTGTCGAGGTAGCGGTTGTTGTTCGTGCGGATGGAGTCGATCACGACGTCCATCCGGTGGCCGGGGGCGGTCAGCGTGGCGAACTCGAGCTCATCCTCGACCCACACGTCCATCCCGTAGTCGTTCAGGTTGAAGGGGGTGAACGCATCCCCGAGAACGCTCTGGAACCCCTCGACGAACGCGACGTTGCCGGAGCGCCCGGTAGCGGACATGGCCACGACCAGCTCGGCGCCCTGAAGGTGGTGGTTGAGGATCAGCGGCGCGGAGGAGAGCGTGAGCGTGGCCGCCGCCTCCGGCTGGTCCGTCGGCGTGGCGACCAGCGTGCCGGTGGCGAGGAAGTCTCCGAATTCGACCTCGATCGTGCCGGAGGGGATCGTGTGCTCGGTACGGTCGGCGTCGAGCACGATCGCGCCATCCTGCCACACGCGCAGCAGATCCAGATCTCCCGCCAGGGTGAGCTGGACTTCGCCGAAGCCCGAGAGGTCGACCACGACGCGATCGTTCTCGCCCTCGGGCCCCGAGTCATCCCAGTCCGACTCGCCGTTCTCATCGTCATCGTCGATGTTGGCGATGCCGATGACCGCATCCCCTGGGAGGGAGGCCTCCGACGGGGTCTTCACGTCGCTGTCGACCGGCTTCACGCAGGCGGCGAGCGCCAGGATACCGACCGCAAACGGCACCGGGAGGCGGCGCAGGATCATCGAGGCTCCGAGGGGGCGCGCCACCGTAGCCGAGCGCGGGCCTGCCCGCTTGCGCGTCGTTGGGATTCTCCGCCGTAATGTTCGCGGCCCGGGAGGCGGCACTTCTCGCCCCCAAGCCGGCGTTTAGCTTGGCTCCCTAGGGGGGACCATGTTTCGACTTGCAAAGCGGGGCACCAAGCGAGCGCTCCTGGTCGGGATGCTGGGCGTGGGCCTCACGACCCTCGCGACGCCCACGCCAGCCCAGGCCCAGGATCCGTTCGTACTCACACCACAGGAGGCGACTGCGCTGATGGCCGGTCCCAACTTCTGGCTCGCCATCGTGGCCGGGCTCGTACTGGCCGTCGGCTTCCAGTTCCTGCTCACCAACCTGTCCTTCGCGGCGGGTGTCAGCGCGTTGAAGATCGCGCCGGACGAAGAACGGGAAGACCAGGATCGGCACGTCCGAAGGACGGATCGCGGGTTCTCCATGGGGGAGCGCGCGCGCTCCTGGACACGTGGCATCGGGCTCTGGGCCCTGGTCACGGCGAGCCTCGCGTTGTTCTTCGCCAGCTGGCTCGCCGTCGAGCTCTCCCTCACGATCAGCTCCCTCCTCGGGGCCATCATCGGCCTCACGATCTGGGCACTGTTCTACCTCGTGATGTCTACCGTTCAGGCCACGGCGGCGTGGTCGCTGGTGGGGACGCTGCTCCGCACCGTCGGAACAGGGATTCGTTCGGCCTGGGGCGGGATGTCCGGCGCCTTCACGCGCTCCGACGAGGCCCGCGCCGCGGAAGTGGCCGCGCGCATCACCCGCGCGGTGAAGGAAGAGCTCTTCCGTGACGTGCGGATGGATCGCGTGCGGGACGAGGTCCGGGGCTACGTGACCCAGCTCGCCCCGAAGCCCATCGACCCGGCCTCCGTGCGCCGCGAGGTGCAGCAGCTCTTCAACGAGACCGAGATCCAGGCCATCGCCGAGCACGAGGGCGAGCCGCTCGTCGATCGCGAGGTCGTCGTGAGCGTGCTGCGTGCCCGGCCGTCGATGCAGGGGCGGGACGTGCAGGCCGTGGCCCAGGGCGTGGACGAAGCGCTGCGTGTCATCAAGGAAGAGGCCTTCTCGGGCAAGGACACCGTCACCACCGTGGCGGACACCGCCCTCCGGCTCACGGGCAGGAGCAAGGACGAGGCCGCCTCGGCGCGCACGCGCATCGAGGACTGGCTGCGCAACACGGGCAAGGAGGCGCTCGATCCGGACGGCATCAAGCGGGATCTCGATCGTCTCTTCGCGGAGCCATCGATGGGGTTCGCCGCGCTCCGCGATCGCGTGCGCATGGTCGACCGCAGCACGATCGAGGCCATCCTCGCCCAGCGCTCCGACATCAGCCCGGACGAAGCGCACCGCATCCTCGAGACGGTGGAGCGGTGGGCCCGATCCATCGTGCCGCGAGGGCTCAAGGCGACGCGGCTCACCGGGACCGACGTCGCGAGCGCCCGGGAGCGCGCGACCAGCAAGGTGCGCGCATACCTCGAGTCGCTCGACCGGCCCGAGCTCGACTACGAGGGCATCCGGGCCGACATCGAGCGGCTCCTCGAGGAGCCCGGGGTGGGCGCCGAGGCCCTCGCGGAGCGGGTCAAGGCCATCGATCGGGACACGGTCAAGGCGATCCTCGCCTCCCGGCGGGACCTCACCGAGCAGGATGCCGAGCGCATCCTCCAACAGGTCGAGGCCGCGAGGGACTCCGTCACCCGGCGCATCCGCGCCGTGCGCGACGAGGTGGAGCGCCGGCTCCTGGTCGCGCGGGACGAGACCTTGAAGCAGGCCGAAGAGGCCCGCAAGACGGCGGCGACGGCGGCGTGGTGGAGCGTGGCGACCGCGGTGGTCAGCGCGATCGCGGCGGCGTTCGGCGGGATGGTGGCCGTCGCGGCGGGCTAGGCCCGCGGCCGGTCCGACCCCGAGCTCGGACCGACCACCCTAGCTCGGAGCAACGACAGGCTCGGGGGGCAACACATGTCCCTCGAGCTTCCCGAGCCGGACGTTGAACTTGAGCTCGCCGGCGGCCAGGGTGCGCTCCCGGCCCGCGAGCGGGACGGACGCGCCGAGCTCGATGCCGACGCGATCTCCGATGCCGAACCGCAGCCCGAGCGAGGCGGCGACGGAGTCGACGGGGGCGGTGTAGCCGAACCCGGAGGTGACATCGAGCACGAGCGCGAACGGCTTCACCGGCTGCCACTCGCCCCCCACCATCACGCGGGCGCCCGCACGAGGAAGCGAGGGCCCGTGCGAGATGGCGGCCGAGCCGAGCCCCGCCACGTCCGCGTGCACGCGCAGGGTGGGGAGGGGCGCCCAGAGGCCGGACACGCCGATGTCGAGCCCGATCGGGTAGGCGTTGCGGTACAGGCCCACGGCTGTCGGCGCCACCACGCGGCCGTGCAGGCCGATCGCGACCGCCTCGTTGTCCCAGAGCCGCTGGGAGGCGCCGATCCCGACGTGGCCGAAACCCATGTAGGTCGCCGGGATCGGGGTGATCACGCTGTCGTAGCGGAACGCCTCGACGCTGGCGTACACCTCGGTGCGTCGCGACGGCGCCCAGCTTCCCTCGAGCGTGCCTCCCGCCACGATGTGGCCGTAGAAATTCGCGGTGTCGACCACCGCGAGGCCGCCGGGGGCGAGCCCGACCTCCGAGCGGGCGCACACGCGGCGCGGAACGCCGAGATCGCCGTCCTGGAACCCGACGGTGACCGGGCCGGTGGCGATGCCGGTGGTGTCCGTCTCGCAGGGGCCGGCCCAGCCGACGGACGAGCCGAACACGGACGCGAGCAGCACGAGCGCGCCGATCATTGGTCCACTCCGGTGAACGTGCCGTCCGCGTCGCGATCGAC
Organism: Pseudomonadota bacterium; assembly: GCA_030685065.1. Classification (GTDB taxonomy): domain Bacteria; phylum Myxococcota_A; class UBA796; order UBA796; family SXON01; genus CAJBVW01. The sequence continues at coordinate 67,576 of JAUXQH010000061.1, forward strand.
GAGGAAGGGGTTGGTGAACGACATCGGGTAGCCGGTGGGAGGGGTGACCGCGCGGAAGTACCACGCCGGCGTGCCCCGCTCGGGGGTGAGGGGGTTCGTCAGGGGGCCGGACGCCGCGAGGCACCCGTCGGCGTCGATCTCGGGAGGCACGTCGAGGCCGTCGAACAGGAGGTCCCCGTTGGTGTCCACGTCGGCGCCGTCGATGGCGCCGTCCCCGTTGTTGTCGCCCGTGTCCGGGAGGCCGTCACAGTCGAGGTCGAGGTTCTCCTCGAGCGGCGCGCCCGCCTCGATCACGATCCAGGCATCCCCGGACGCGGGCAGGAGGTCCGCGAGCGGAATCGAGACGTCGAGGCGCGTGGTGATGTCGGTGCCGAACGGGTCGACCGCGGCGAGGAGCTCGCTGGAGAGCGTGCGCACGACCTCCCCATTCACGACGATGCGCACCTCTTCGACCGGCACCCACGGCGCGGCGGTCACCACGATGTCGAGCTGGGCCGCGGGGGTGGCCGCGAACGTGAGCACCGACGGCATGTAGGTGGCGCCGGCGTCCGTGACCCGCGCCAGGAGGACGGGGCCATTCGTGCCGATGGCGCGCCCCTCGCGGAGCGACGCGTCGAACGCGCCGAGGTCGAACGTGTCGAACGTGGTGTCGGTCCACACCACGCTGCGGGGGGACCCGACCACGTTCTCCGTGAGGGTGTGGGAGTCGCTGTTGGCGGTCCCGGCGCGGACGATGCCGTGGTTCAGCAGGTAGAACCAGAACGAACGGTAGGCCAACAGCTGGTCGTTCTGGGTGCCGTTCATGACCTCCTGCACGTCGAAGTCGGCGTTCGAGAAGTCCGCGCCGTCGGGCGTGTGGAGGAACAGGCTCTGCCCGGTGCCGTCGTAGCTCTCCTGGGGCGGCTCGTTCATGTTCATGCCGGTGGCGCTGATCCACCCGTAGTTCCGGCCGAATTGGAGGCCGCCGACCGGATGGTTGAGCTGCGCGACGCCGATGTCGGGGTCCCAATTCCCCTCGTCGCGCTGGCGCTGCATCAAGGCGCCCGGCTCGGCGAGCTCGTCCCAGGAGGCCCCGCGGTAGGGCCCGGCGGGATCGAACGCGACGGGCCAGAAGTTCCAGTGCCCGACCACGAGCGGAAACCCGTAGTCGCTGCGGAACGGGAACAGGATGTGGCCGGTCGACTCGGTGCCCGAGATGAGCTGGATGCGATCGGCCGCGCCGAGGGCCTCGGCCGCTCCGGAGTAGTCCCACACCGTGTCGTGCTCCGTCGTCGCGACCACCTGGATGCGCGACGCCAGGAACGCCTTGACCCGGTCGGCGTCGGGGATGCCGCTGTCGAACGAGGCGCCGCCGTGGATGTGGAAGTCCCCGCTGAGCGTGCCGGCCGGCTGCAGATCGAGCATCTCGATCTCGAGCAGCACGGATTGGCCGGTGCCGGCGTCGACCCGGACGCCGAGGGCCGCGCCCATCGAGGAGAACGGGCCTGCCACGGCCACGAAGTCATAGGTGCCGGGGGGGATCGGGAGGGTCGTGGGGCCGTTCACCAGCACGCGGTTGCACGCCGGGGAGGGACCGTGCGGGTTGCCCAGGAGGGGTGCGCACTGGCCGAAGTGGCCGAACATCTCGCCGGTGGTGGCGATGTCCGTCGTGTCGTCCGACGGGACCACGAACACCAGCACGTGGTCGGCGACGCCGTCGATCGTGGCGTCGATGGTGACCTCGCCCGCGCCGGCCAGCGTCAAGGTCGGCGCTTCGGCGGGAGAGTCCCCCACGCTCACCTCCACCTCGCCCGCGCCCTGCCCGAACGCCTCTGCCGTCACGACGTAGTCGCGCCCGGTCGGTACGCGCACGGACCAGCGCCCGTCCGCGTCGGGGTAGGTGTGGCTCCACGGCGTGCGGTCCTCGACCGCCATCCCGGCGTTCCCCTCGGACACGAGCACGCTCGCCCGCAAGCCCTCGCCGATGCTGCCCCCGGGGGCGATGAGCGTGCCCGAGAGCTCGGTGTAGGGCTCGCCGAAGAGCTGCTCGCGCAGGTCGAGCGCGATGTCGCCCGCGGAGGCGACGGACTGGCCGTTCACCGCCGCGATGAAGCGCTCGAAGACCGTGTAGTCGCGCGGCTGGACGATGCGCGGCGTCTGGCCGATCGCGGAGATCTGGACGCTGTGGAACCCGGAGAGGGACTCCTCGCTGCAGGCCACCTCGGCGTACACCGCCGCGCCGCTCTGCGGGCTGCCCTGGGTGCCGGACACCATGTAGGGCACGTCGCGGAAGCCATCCAACAGCGTGGTGAGCCCGAACGGCGGGTAGGTGAAGCCCAGCCCCGGCCCGGGCACGAACGGGAGGTTTCCGCGGTCGCCGAAGTACCAGGCGTCGGTCGGGAACCAGGAGAGCGAGTCGACCGTCTCGTTCACGATCTCGGTGCGGATGCGCACGCCGGGCTCGCACGGACGCACCTCGTAGCGGGTGGCGACGCGCACGTCGGGGTAGCCGTCGAGCGTGCCGAGGAGCTGCACCGCCTTGATGTCACCCTCGTCGAACAGCTCGACCGAGGTGAAATTGGCGGCGTCCCCCGGGAGCACGCCCGTGGTCGGGTACACGTGCCGAAGCGAATCGTTCGCGGCGCTCGCGCCGGCCAGATCCCGCGTCGTGAAGTCGACGAGCCCGCCGCCCGTGGGGCCGAGGTAGTGCGGGTGGTCGAGCGCCTCGATGACGACGACCACCTTGTCGTTGCCGAGCACGATGTCGCCGGGAGAGGCGAGCGTGGACGGCTGGGTGGGCAGGGTGTCCCCGGCGCCGATGACGTAGACCTCGGTGGAGCCCCCCTCGCAGGTGAAGGTGAGCGCCTCGCACGGGGAGGGGATGACACAGTCCTCCGCGCCGGAGAGGCAGCCTTCAGGCGCGCAGCCCGGGAGCGCGGGCAGGCCGGCGGAGAGGAGGAGAAGGGCGCCAAACGTGCGCGCGGAGCGGACCGAGGGTGACATGCGGCGGAAGATACATCACGGCGCCTCCGCCGTGGGCAAGCCGTAGGCCAGGAGGGCCCCCCGGAGCTCCGCCACCACCCCGTCCCGCAGCCACGCGGGCTCCACGACCTCGCACGTGGCGCCCCACTCCAGCACGAACCGGACGAGCTCCTGTCCGCCCGTGAGCATCGCCAGCTCCACCCGCCCATCGGGGAGGTCGGTGAGCGTCGCCGTCGGGTGCCAGAGGCGCACGCGGACGAGGTGCGACACCCGCTGGGCGAAGCGAAGGACCACGCGGGAGGGCTCTCCGGAGGCGACGATGCCGAAGTACCGGGAGAGCTCGGCATCCGGGTCCCAACGGTCGGGGTACACGAGCGGCGATCCCACGACCACATCGCGCATGCGATCGATCGAGAGCCGGATCGGCCCCTCCCGCTTCGGGCTCGTTCCGAGGAGGAAGACGGCGCGCCGGTAGACCACCAGCGTCAGCGGATGGAACCCCTCGTAGTGGGTGGTCGCGTCCGCCTTCTCATACCGGAAGGACAGGGCGCGCTCCCGGATCAACGCGTCGATGACGCCATCGAGCACGTCCCGGTGGGCGGCGTAGGAGCGCGCCGGCTCCTGGAGGTGGCGAAATTTTCGATCGAGGTTGCGGGTGAACCGGTCGGGCACCCCGTCCCATCCTTGATTCGAGGCGCGCGCGAGCCCCTCGTACAGCGCGGTGCCATCGAGAAAGCTCGCGACCTCCCGCCCCAGCCGGAGCGAGATGCGATCGAGCACGCCCATCCGTCCGAGCCCGGCGGCCGGGTTGAGCACCCAGATACGGCTCCGCCCCTTGCCTTGCGGCGCGACGGGGCACACCGCCGCTACGAGCTTGAGATCCTCGCGCGCGCGCCGGGGGGTGACCCCAACGAGGCGACCGGCTTGGATCGTCGTGAGGGAACCGTGCTCGACGAGGTGGAGGAGGAGGCGGAGACCGCGCGCGGAAGGGCTGTTCGAGCGGGGAGGCACCGCGCTACCCGGCCGCGGGGGTGACGGAGCTGCCTGCCACCTCCGTCACGGCGGCGAGCAGCTCCCCGGCGCGAAAGGGCTTCGCGAGAAACGTGCACCGGCCCATCGCGAGCGCGGCCTCGACCGCGCCGGGCGCCGCATATCCGCTCACCACGACCACACCGACATCCGGGTCCATCGCTCGGATCGCGCGTAGTGTCTGCTCGCCCCCCATGCGGGGCATCATCATGTCCAACAGGACCACGCCCCAGTGTCTCCCCTCGGAGAGGCTCACGGCCTCGACCCCGTCGGAGGCTTCGGTGACCTCCCATCCTCCCATCAGCAGAACGTCGCATAGGTATTGGCGGACGAGGGCGTCGTCGTCGACGACGAGGGCG
>JAUXQH010000077.1 GCA_030685065.1 Pseudomonadota bacterium
CGCCCGGAACGCCGCCCCGCTCGGGGCGGCGCTTCACGTTGAAGCACGTCCGCGTGCGCGCGGTCCCACCACCTGGTCGGTGAGGTCCAGCGTGAGTTCCTCCAGTTCGGGCTGAGGAACGCGGATACGGATCCCGTGGGCAAGGGGCCCCACCGGCGGACCCGGCTGCACGTCGCCGACTGCTCGGGCGGGTTCGCCGCATCCGGTGGGCGCCGCTGGAACGGCCCGTACGTCAATACGCTCGCGACGATCTACGAAACGGGCGCAGGTAGGAGGTTGCGGCAAGCGCCTGACTTCTGGCGCCGCCGCGGGCCGCGAGGCTTCGATTCGGCCTCGGATGCCCAGAACCTGGATCCGCATCCCGTGGGAGGTCGCGGTCTCCCTCGACTCCGGTCGTGTTTCCGCGCTTTTCGGCGACCGCACTCGCCTGGATGTCGAGGTCTCCCTCGACTTCGGTCGCAACTGTGCGCCTTTCCGCGACCGGAGTCTACTGAGATGTCGCGGTCTTCCTCGACTTCGGTCGCATTCGAGCGCCTTTCCGCGACCGAAGTCGGATCAGACCTGGAGGTCTCCTCCATCCCGGTCGCACTCGAGCGACCGTCCGCGACCGGAGGCGACCGAGAGGTCCCGCTCGATCCGCATCCATCTGGTCGGGCGCGCCAGGAGCGGAGCCGGCTCGAAAACAGCTCTGCTGGGGCGCAGCCCCCGCCAAAACGCGCGGCCAGGCGCGGGCCGAGCCGTGCCCCCGTCTCCACGTCGGCGGCGTACGGACAAACACCTGCTTTCCACCGCCGGCTGCGCCGTGGAGACCGAGCGGCCGTGGGCCGACGGTAACCCTGGGCGAGAAGCGCGTTTTCAGGTCCACTGCAACCGTGAAAACGTGTTTTCGAGGCACCTGCGCTCCCGACGATCCATGTGCCCCGGCGTGGTCTCACCCACCGCTTCCCTCCGAGGGGCCGACACAGGCCATGATCGCTGGATTCGCCCTCGGAGGTCCAAAACCCGGATCCGCATCCCGTGGGCAGAGGGGCCCCACCCGCCGGACCCAGCCGACGCCGCGACCCCCAACGGCCGCGGGCGGCGTCGCAAGGCGCAGATCGACCCGCACGTCAATACGCTTGGGACGACCTGGTGCGGTAGGGTCTGCCTGGGGCAGGGGCTCCGCCCCCGCAACGCCCCGGAGGCCCGTGCGCGTAGGCTCGGTCTTTCGCCGTTAGAACCAGGCGCATCCGCGCGCGGAGAGGAAGTTCATCCCCGCGGTCTCCGACCAGAAGCCCGTTCCGAGGTCGCTTCCCGAGGTGGAGTAGTACCAGGTGGCCACGCCCTCGGTGGCCTGGTCGATGGCGTAGGTGGTCGCGAAGTCGTCGCCGTACATGGACTCGGGGCAGGTGGAGTTCACGAGGTCGTAGATTGCCGTGACGCTCATGCCTACTTCGCAGGTGGGGCATGCGCCGGTGCTGGTGGATGTCGCGGTCACGACCCACAGGGCGACGCAGTCCTCACCGCCGAGCGACTTCCATTCGTCGTTCGCGATGATGTAGGCGGCCTCCTCACCGGTCCAGCCGCTGGTGGCGTCGCCGTGGTACTCGCCCCAGAAGTAGCGCGCCGCGCCCGCCGCGGGGGTGCCGGACACGTCCTGGCAACCGTCCGCGTTGTTGACCAGGGCATCGCGCGCGTCGGGGAGGTCGGCGTCGGTGTCCGCGTCCGAATCGGCGTCCGAGTCCGCATCCGAGTCCGCGTCGGTGTCCGCGTCCGTGTCGGCGTCCGCCGACGTGCCGGTGTCACACGTCGCCTTGTCCCCGGGGGGGCACTCGCCGTCGGTCGTGCAGCCGAGGAGGAGCAGGGGGAAGAAGAGCAGGCGCCGCATCGTTTCTCCAGAGGTGCGGCACATCCTACCGCACGCTACGGGGACTGCCATGCTGACGCTCGTACTCACGGCGCTCCTGTGCCTCGCCACCGAAAGCGCCTTCGCGCAAGATCTCAACTTCGGCTACACGCCCGCCCCCGGCCCGAAGGAGAACCCCGCGCTGCTCGTGACCCCGACCCGCACGGTCACCGCGATGTACGTGTCGATCGAGGTCGGCGGCAAGACGCTCGAGTTCAACAAGAAGAACCTCCCGGCGGGCCAGCAGGTTCGGTTCGAGTGGCCGCGTGACGCCTCGGTCACCCACGCCGACGCTTTCATCCGCGCCACGTTCTCGGACGGCAACGTGACCGAGACCAACGTGCCCATCGACTACCAGTTCAAGGGCCAGCTCTCGGTCGACCTGTCGCGGGCCTCGGCGGACCTCGAGGCGAAGACGGTCACCGTGATGGCCAGCGCCGTCGTCGACGAGGCCGAGATCGTCGCCTATGGCGCGCACAAGGCCGAGCTCGATCGTCGGGTTGTCGCCATCAACGCCGGGCCGGGCTCCATCGCCGTGCCGTTCGTCGGCAACCCGGCCGAGGTCGTGCTGCTCGACGTGACGCTCAAGAGCGGAAACGCGTGGTCCGGCTTCACCTATTCCCCGTGGTTCCTCAACATCCCCCACGACGACGTGCTGTTCACCTCGGACTCGGCCGCCATCGCGCCGGCCGAGGAGTACAAGCTCGAGAGCACGCTGGTGGAGCTTCGCGACGTGCTCGACAAGTACGGCGCGATCGTGCCCGTCAAGCTCTACATTGCAGGCTGCACCGACACGGTGGGCGACGCGGCGCACAACAAGGACCTGTCGTACCGCCGCGCCCAGTCCATCGCCGGCTGGCTGCGCGCCAAGGGCTACCAGGAGCCGATCTTCTACTACGGCTTCGGCGAGTCGCTGTTGGCCGCTCAAACGGGGGACGGCGTGGACAATCCGCTGAACCGCCGCGCGCTCTACATGGTCGGCGCCAACCCGCCGCCCCCCGGCTCGGGCGTGCCCGGGGCGAGCTGGAAGCCGCTATAGAAAGCCGCTGTAGCCGTTGGCCGCCGGTGAGAGAGGCTGGCCCTCTCCACCAAAATTCCGGCCCAATCTACCCTTCATAGATCCGCTCCGGCCCGGGCCGGCCCCACAACCGGCACGCCTCTTGCTACCCTGCCGCCGCAGGAGGCCTGATGCCCGGTTCGAGCTCCATCCGAGCGTACCCGCGTGCCGTGACGGCCCTCTGCGCCGCGACGCTGCTCGTCGTCACGCAGGCCACCGCCACCGTCCCTGCCGACGTCGCCGGACCGGCCGCCGTCACGCTCTCAGCGGCCAGCGTGCCGGCCACCGGGGCCCAGAACGTGCAGGTCCAGGTGACGCGCTTCGGCCGCTACGCGCTCTCCGCCAAGAGCGCCCAGGGCTCCGCCGTGCAGCTCGTCGACCGGATGGCCGGGCCCGGGGAGGTGTCCCGCCCGGGCGCGAACGGGCGGGTCGACGCGTTCCTGGAGCGGGGGGAGTACCGCCTCAAGGTGCTCTCGGACCTCGCGGGCACCGGCGACGCCCGGATCGAGGCCCGACCGTTCGTGGAGGTGAACACCGCCACCCGCGACGGGCGCCCGCCGTTGTTGCCGGACCTCGCGACGGTGGCCACCACGCTGACCGACCTCCAGCAACGCTCGTGGTGGCTCGACATCGAGGCCGACCAGGCCTTTGCCGTCGAGCTCGCCGGCCGCAGCCTCGCGGACGTGCGGCTCTGGCGCGACGGACAATGGCTCGACCCCGCCGCGCCATCCTGCGAAGACATCTCGCCCGATTCCAAGCGCCCGCTGCGCCGGTGCGAGCTGAATGCGAAGCTCGCCGCCGGGCTCTGGCAGCTGGTGGCCTACGGGGGGCCGGCCGTGCCGTGGTCGGTTCCGGACGGAGACCAGCCGCTGCACGTGCGCCGCGGCCTCGCGTCGCTCCCCGTGGCGAGCCGGCTCATGGGCGCGGTCGGGCCCTTCGGCGCCGAGCGGTGGTTGGTCCCGGGGCAGGCCACGACCTACCGGCTCGAGCTGCCGAGCGGGGCCGACGCGCGGCTCGCCGTTCGCGCCTTCGATGCCGCGGACCCGTTCCGGCGCGACGGCACGGGCGCGGGGATCCAGAAGGAGACGATGCCGCCCCTCGCCGAGGTGGGCGTGTCGTCGACCGGCGACGGCCGCGTCGTCACCGTCACCGGCGCCGTGGGCCAGCCGTTCGTGCTGCAGCACTTTCCGCAGGTCGGACGGTCGATCCCGGTCAAGGGCAGGGGCGCCTACTTCCTCACGACGCTCCACGCGGGCGACCCTGGCGACCTGCCGGACGTCACCGGAGTCCTCGTCGAGACCCGCAAGGACGCCAAGACGCCTCCGCCGGCCCCGCTCGCAACGTCGCTCCTGCCGCTCGGGCCCGACGCGCCCTACCGTCGGCAGTTCAACCTGCTCGGGACCACGAGCCTCTCCTTCGAGGTCGCGGCCGAGGGCGAGTACCACGTGGCCCTCTCCGCGGCCGGAGTCGGTTGGCGCTGGGAGCCGCTGCTCACCTCGACGGCCTCCGGATACGAGGCGCCGCCGTTTCGCGAGGGGCCGGCCGCCACGGCGCTCACGCCCGGCCGCTGGACCCTCACGTTGTCGCCGACGAAGCCGGGCATCGCCGAGGTCGTGATTCGGCGTGATGCGAAAGTGAAGGCGCCGCCGAACGCGCCGCGCGCGAACGTGCAATTCCCCATGATCACGCTGGATCCGACGAAGAGCTACGTCCTGACGCTCAACGAGGTGCCGGGCGCGAAGGTGGGCATGGTCCTCCGCGCGCTGCCCGCGGACCTCGCGCAGGCGCTGCCCATCACGCTCGGGCCCGGCGAGAGCGTGACCGTGCCGACGGCACCCGGCCCGGCGGGCACCCTCGACGCGGGGAAGGGGTTCGAGGTCGCGGTGGACGGCGGAGCGTGGGCGCCGAGCGCGAACGTCGGGACCGGCGGGCACATCGTCCTCGTCCGAAACCCCGGCAAGACCGTGCTGCAGGGGGCCGTCGCGCTCCTCCCGGACGATCGCCGTCCCGACGCCCGCCTCCCCGAGCTGCCGGAGACGATCGACGCGACGCCGCCCGACCTCCCGCTGCTCACGGCCGCGGCCCCGCGCGCGCTCGACCTCGGCGTGAACGACACGGCGACCTACGGCCTCCGGGTCGACAAGGCGGGGCTCTATCGGACCGAGAGCACGGGGCTGCTCGCGACGGCCGGCGCCGTTCGAACCCGCACGACGCCGGTGCTCGCCTCCGCGGCCGTCAACGGTACGGGGCGCAACTTCCAGCTCCAGCGCTACCTCCGCGAGGGGGACTACCAGGTCACCGTCGCGACGCAAGGAGCCTCCGCCGGGCACCTCGGCCTGCGCCTGGTGCCGACCGCGCTCCGGGACGGCGGCGCGCTCAGGGACGGGGTGCCGGCCCGCGCGACCGTGCCGGCGGGGGAGGGGATCGCCTACCAGTACGACGTGCCCGAGGCGGGCGAGTACGTGCTTCGAAGCTTTGGACAAGGCAGCGAGGGGCAGGGGCGCCTGTTCCGCGTGCGGGTGGAGGACGCCGACGGTTGGCCGCTCCTCTCGCCCGACGTGGACGGGGATCTCCGCCTCGACCTGCCGAAGGGAAAGGGCCGCATTCTCGTGCTCCCGGAGCCCGTCGAGACGACCCGCATCACGACGTTCGAACGCGTGCCGCCCCCCGTCGTCCGCTTCGGGCACGGGCCGCATGCGCTGGGTTTGGACGCGGCGGCCACCCACGTGTGGTGGGAGCCGAGCGGAAAAGAGGACCGCGTGCCGGACCAATGGGCCTTCGCCCTGCGCGCACCCGCCGACGTGACGATCACCGCCGACGCCGAGATGACGGGAGATCTGCTGCGCGAAGGCACGTCCGTCGCCCGGTTGGTGCCCGGGCGCGTCTGGACGGGGCGCCTCGACGCCGGCGCCTACCGGCTCGACCTGGTGAACGCGCGTCGCAACAGCGGCGTGACCTACACCGTTCGCGTGAGCCCGCGCGAGCTGGTGGCCGGGCTCTCGCGCGTGGTGACCGCACCCGCGGCGCTCCCGGTCTCGGTGGGCGCCGACGGCCTGGTCGAGCTCACGTCGATGGGCGTCGCCGACGTGCGCGCACGGCTCTACGACGCCGACGGGCGGCTGGTCGCCACCGCGGACGACCGCCCGGACGACTGGAACTTTCGCATCGCCGAGCGCCTGGCGCCGGGCGCCTACACCCTCCAGGTCGACCCCGTGGGCGCCGATTCGGGCCGCACGACGGTCACGCTCGCGCTCGCCGCAGAGTCCGACGCGCTGCCGCTCCCGGTCGGGCAGGCGCGCACCCTGACGCTCGGGCTCGGGGTCTCCCGGATCCCGATCGAGGCCCCTCCGGAGGGCCTGCTCGTCGTGAGCGCACGCTCGGAGGAGAACGTGGGCCTGGCGGTCGAGGCGCGCGACGAAGCGTCCGCGGATGGGGCGTGGCGCACCGTCGGCCGCGCGATGGGCCCCTCGCCACGCGTCGTGGTGCGTCTCGGCGCCCTCCCGGCCGCTGAGCCGGGCCGCCGCTACCGGCTCCGCCTCGAGTCGTTGGACGGCCGCAGGGTGCCGACCATGCTCCGGGCGGACGTCGTGACGCCCAAGCGGATCAGCGAGGGCGCCCTCGCCAACGGGGCGTCGGTGCCGATCGACAAGGCGGCGGGGATCGCGGCCGCCATCGTGACCCGGGACCGGGCGGGCCTCCTCGAGCTCGCGACGCGAGTCGGCCTGGACTGGTGCCCCGCGGTGGGAGAGGCGTGCGAGAGGGTGCCCGGCGCCGTGCTCGCGGGAGGCGGGGGCGACGTGTGGCTCGTCGGAGAGAGCATCGGGGGTCGCGCCGTGGCCCTGCGGGGTGTCCGCCATGTCCTCGGAAGCGCGCCCGTCCGCGCGTCCTTCCGCACCGGGACACGGCTCTTCGGCGCCTCCGTGGACATCGACCTCGCCCCCAGTGCCGGCCCCGTGTTCCTTACCGCCCGCACCGAGACCGGGCAGCCGCGCTTCGGCGGACAGATCGACGTGGGCCCCAAGGTCGCGGCCACCGTGCTCTTCGGGGACCCCTCGGTGAGCGTCTACGTGGACGACGCGGTCGGTGGAACGCCGGTCGACGTGGCGCTGGCTCGCGCGGCGTTTCCCGTCCCGACGCCCGGTGCGTTCGTCGCGGGCGCGGCGGGGGGCACGCTCGCTCCGGGGGCCGCCTGGCGCGGCGCCCTCCCGGCCAGCCCCGGCGTGCGGTTCGTCCTCGCCGAGGGGCTCGTGGCCGTTCTCTCCACCGGGCTCCCGGCCGGGGACCAGCCGGTCGACGTGTTCTGGGCCTCCGACGGCCCGCGCGACGTGACCACCACGCCGCGCGGCGCCACGCTCACGGTGCTCAACCCGACCGGCGCGCCGGCCGTTTGGCTCGCGGTCACGACGACCTACGTGCGTGCACCCGGGGCGGGTCGCACCCGGATCAACCTGCCGGGCAAGCCCGGCGCCACCCTCCACGTGCGCGGCGACGTGCGGGACGTGGTGGGCGTGAACAACGGCGTCGTCACCGGGTTCGACGTGCCGCTCGGCGGGGCGCCCGGCTGGGTCGAGGTGGTTCAGGCCTCCGACGTCTGGACCCTGTGGACCGACCAGGTGGCGGGAAGCGAAGGGGACGCCGGGGCGATGTGGGGCGGCTCGCTGCCCATCTTCGGGGGCGCGGGCGGGGGCGGGGGCGCGGGTGCTGGCACCGCGGTGCCCGCCTCGGTCCCGGTCTCCCGCGCGGGAGCGGCGCTCCGGATCGCCAGCCCGGGCCCCGGCCTCCTCACCGTGCGCGTCGATCAGCCGGTGATCGCCTACGTCCGCGAGGGAGGCGGTCCCGCCCGCGGGCACTTCGTCTTCGACGGCGCGCTCGACGTGCCTGTCGGCGCCGACGTGAAGACCGTCGACGTGGCGTTGCGCACGCTGGACGCTGGCCCGTCGAAGGGCGAGGCCCGCATCGACTACGCCCCCGCCACGCCGCTCGCGGAGGGCATCGGGCCCGAGGTGCTGCTCGGGGCCGGCATGAGCCGCGCGTTCAGCGTCACGGTCGACCGCGCCGGGCCGATCGGGGTCGGCGTGCGCGTCACGGGTGCCGACGCGGAGGTGGCCTTGTACACCGCGTCGGGCTCGGCTGTCGCGGGCTCCCGTCTCGTCGCGGCGGGCGTCGCGATGATGCCGACGCTCCAGCCCGGCACCTACCTGCTCACCGCCACGCTCCCGGCCGACGCCGCCCCCGCGCGCATCCGGCCCGCGCTCGTGGGCCTCACGCCGCCCGACACCGGCCCGCCCGACGAGGTCATCCGCGCGTACCTCGTCGCCGCCGGTCTGATCCCGCCCGCCCCCGCCGATCCCGAAGAGGACTCCCAATGAGCGCGCCCAACGACGGTGGCGGCCCGGTTCCCCCCCTTCTCCCTCCGGGAGAAGGTGGCACGCCAGCGCCGGATGAGGGCCCGGGGGTCCGGGGGGCCGGCGCCCCCCGGCGGGGCGTTGCGGGGCAGGGCCCCGCCCCAAGATTCGCGGCGCTCTTCGCCCTCCTGATCTTCGTCCTCGGGGGCGTCGCGATCGCAAGCTCGCCCGGCCTCCGCGCGATCGCCCAGCGGCCCTTCGCGGCCCGGGGCACCGTCGTGGTGCCGGATCGCTTCGTGCGGGCCTGGGATCCGGTCACCGTCTTCTTCGAGAGCGCACGCGGACCAGCGGCCGGCGGCCCGGAAGACGCGCCCGGGCGCTTCGTCACCGTCACCCCCGACCACCCCGGCGCGTGGACCTGGCTCGACGGAAAGACCCTCCAATTCAAGCCCGCCGAGATGTGGCCGGCGCTGGCCCGGTACGCGTGGACCGTGGATGGCCGCACCACCGAGGTCGCCACGCTGATGACGCCGCCGAGCGCCACGCTCCCGGCGGACGGCGCGGAGGGGCTCGGCCCGGTCGAGACGATCACGCTCACCTTCAGCGAACGCCTGGCGCCCGAAGCCCTCGCCCGCATGGTCTCGATCGAGCTCCGCCCGCTCCCCGGCGTGGACACCAAGGCCGCGCGTTGGCTCGGGAACGCCGACTTCCGCGTCAAGGCGATGGAGGAGAGCGCGCCGGAGGGCCGGTCCTGGAGCCCCCCCGACAGCGTCTGGGCGAGCCCGGGAGAGGGCGAGACGGAGGGCGGCGACACCGCCGGCGAGGAGGGCTCGGGCGAGGAGGGTTCCGGCGATACCGGGGGCTCGAACGACACCGGTTCGAGCGAAGTCGTGGTCGAGGAGAACGTCGGCCACCGCTACGTCCTCACGCTCGACACCCCGATCCCGCTCGGCACGCGGGCGATCGTGCACTTCCGCCTCTCGCGCGACGATGCCGCCACCGAGTCCGTGGCCGACGTGAGCTTCGCCACCGCCGAGCCCTTCCGGGTGGCCCGGCTCGGCTGCGGCGATCGGCTCCTCCCGGTGACCCCGGCGGGCGTGGTGTACGCCGAGGATCAGGCGGTCGCCTGCGCCTCCGGACGCCGCACCGTGGTCGTGGAGTTCACGGCGCGGCCCGCGGGCATCGGCCCGGTCGAGGCCCGGAACCTCCTGCGCTTCGAGCCCGAGGTGGCGGACCTCACGTTCGCGCTCTCCGGCAAGCGCCTGGAGGTAAGTGGCCGATTTGTCCAGGAGACCGCCTACCGGGTGACCGTGGTGCCGACCCCGCTCTCGGACGTCGACGGCCGTTCGCTGCAGCTCGCCGGCGAGAGCGTGGTGCCGCTCTGGTTCCCTCGGCGCGAGGACTACCTGCGCTTCGTCGCCGGCGAGGGGCTGGTGGAGCGCTTCGGCCCGCAGCTCGTCCCGATGGAGGGGCGTGGGCAGGAACGCGTGGATCTGCGCATCTATGCGATCGATCCCCTCGACCGTGGCTTCTGGCCCTACCCGCAGAACGGCGTGACGGTCGACGAGGCGGCCCGGCCCCCCGGCCCCGGCGAAGAGCCCGCGGAGGAGACCGAGGCGCTCGCCACGCCCGGTCGCGACGATCTCGCCGCGCGCATCGCCCTCCTCGGCTCCCCCGGCATCTCGAAGATCGTGCCCCTCCCGCTCGGCGACGATCGGGACGCGGCCACGTTCGGCCTCGATCTCGCGCCCCACCTCGCCGAGCTCTCGGGGAAGGGCACGCCGGGCGCCTACCTCGTCGGCGTGCGGCCGCTCGACGGCACCACGACCCGCTCGTGGCTGCGCGTGCAGGTCACCGATCTGACGCTCACCACCATCGAGGAGACAGGCGGCGTGCGGTTCCTCGTCACGTCGCTCGCGACGAGCAGCCCGATCGCCGGCGCCGAGGTGCGGCTGGAGGGCGGCGCGTCGCGTGACGGGAGCACCACCTGGGCGCGCCTCGCGTCGGGCCGCACGAGCGGAGACGGCGCGTTCACGTGGACAGCCCCGGGCAACGTCGTGACCGACGTCCGCTCGCGTCTGCGCCGGATCGTCGTGGAGAAGGGGGCGGATCGCCTCGTGCTCGACGCCGACCGGCCGCCCGCGAGCTTCGCGGACAATCACTGGCGCGCGACCTCGGGCGACTGGCTCCAATGGGGTTTTGGAAGCCTGGAGAGCCGGGGGCCGAAGCCGGCGAGCCTGTGCACCCTCTTCTCGGAGCGGCCGATGTACCGGCCGGAGGACGCCGTACATCTGAAGGGCTGGCTCCGGAAGCGCGAGAAGGGCGTGCTCACCCCGATCCAGGGCCCCGGGCGCGTGGTCGTGGAGGGTCCGGGCGATCTCGCGTGGCGCCTCCCGGTGACGACCAGCGCCACGGGCGGCTTCTACGTGAAGTTCGCCGAGGGCGACCTGCCGAGCGGCACCTACCAGGCCCACTTCGAGGGGGACGGGGGCATCTCGTGCGGCCGGATGAGCTTCCAGATGGAGGCGTACCGGCTCCCGACCTTCGAAGCGACGATCCACGCGCCGGACAAGACGCCGCTCGACGGCCCGTTCGACGTGAAGCTGGTGGCGTCGTACTTCGCGGGCGGCCGCGTGGCGGGGCAGCCGGTGCGCTGGCGCGTCACGCAGTTCCCGGCGACCTACGCGCCGGCCGGGCGCGAGGGCTTCTTGTGGTCGTCCGACGGCCGCTATTCGGGCGAGGCCCGCTTCGACGCGACGCCCCGCTTCGAGTCGGAGGGCGTGACGGACGCGGAGGGCGGCGCCACCATCGTGCTCGATCCCTCGATCGAGCCCACCGCGCAGCCGCGCACCTACGTCGTAGAGGCGACGGTCACCGGGGCGGACGACCAGACGGTCACGACGACCAGGCGGGTCGAGGCGGTGCCGGCCTTCGTGCTCGGGCTCAAGGTGCCCCGGTACCTCGAGCAGGCGCCCATCATCCCCGCCGAGCTCGTGGTGGCCGGCGTGGACGGCAAGCTCAAGCCCGGCCAGCCCGTGACCGTGCGGCTCTTCGCGCGGCGTTGGGACAGCCACCTGCAGGCCAGCGACTTCTCCGACGGCAAGGCCCGCTACGTGACCGACGTGGTCGACGAGAAGCTGTCCGAGACCGTCGTGACCAGCGACATCGCCCCGAGCAAGCTGTCGCTGCCCGCGGCGCGCGCCGGCGTCTACATCGTCGAGATCGAGAGCCGCGATCGGCTCGGCCGGGCCCAGGTCGTCAAGGTCGATCTCTACGTCGGCGGCGCGGAGCCCGTCGCGTGGCAGAAGCCACAGGCCGGCGTGTTCACGGTCGCGACGGATCGGTCGACCTACGACCCCGGCACCAGCGCCACCCTCGTGGTGCAGAGCCCCTTCCAGAAGGCCGACGCGCTCGTGATCGTGGAGGCCCCCGAGGGCAATCGCTACCAGTGGGTCACGGTCACGGGCGGCTCCGCCATGGTGCGGGTGCCGATCGAGCCGACGTGGGTGCCGCGGATCCCGATCCACGTCGTCCTGATGCGTGGGCGCATGCCGGGGACGGAGCCGGTGGGGAACAGCACGACGGACCTCGGAAAGCCGGCGACGCTCGCGAGCACGACCTGGCTGGCGGTCAACCCGGTGGAGAACACCGTGGTGGTGAAGGTCGAGAACCCGGCGCGGGCCACCCCGGGCGAGACCGTGCCGGTCACCGTCCGGCTCACGACGCCCAAGGGCAAGCCCGTGGCGGGCGAGGTCACGCTCTGGCTGGTCGATCAGGCGGTCCTCACGCTCGCCAAGGAGCAGCGCCTGGATCCGCTGCCCGACTTCATCACGGCGGTGCGCTCGTTCCTCACCCTCCGCGACACCCGCAACCTCGCGTTCGGACGGATCCCGTTCGCGGAGATGCCCGGCGGCGACGGTGGCGCGGAGGAGGAGAACCCGCTCGAGCGCGCGGCGGTGCGTCGGAACTTCCAGTCCGTTCCCTACTACCAGGCCGCGCTCGAGGTCGGCGCGGACGGCGTCCGCACCGTCCAGGTGAAGCTCCCCGACGATCTGACCGTGTTCAAGATCCGCGCGAAGGCCGCGGCGGGGCCGGATCGCTTCGGCGTCGGCACCTCCGAGATCGCCGTGCGCCTGCCCGTGCTCGTACAGCCGGCGCTCCCGCGCTTCGTCCGGCCCGGTGACCGCTTCGTCGCGACGGGTGTGGCCCGCGTGGTGGAGGGCGCGGGGGGCGCGGGTTCGGCGGGGCTGAAGGTCGAGGGGCTGCTCGTGGACGGCGCCACGAAGGGCGAGGCGACGCAGAAGCTCGCGCTCGATCCGAACGCGGCGACGACGGTTTCGTTCCCGGTCACCGTCGCGACGCCCGGTTGGACGGCGGACGGGCAGCCGGCGCGGTCCTCCGTGCTGGTGCGCATGGGCGTGGCCCGCACGGCGGACGGCGCGAGCGACGCATTCGAGGTGTCGCTGCCCATCCGGGCCGACCGGGACATGGTGGTGCGGCGGGACCTCTACGACATCGCCGTGGGCGGCGTCGCGAACGTGCCCGGCATCCCCGAGGCCGCGCGTCCGGGCACGCTCAAGCGCGCGTGGCTCGCGAGCGACGACCCTGCGGTCGTCCGCATGGCGGGCGCGCTCGACTTCTTCGGCGAGTACCCCTACGGCACGACCGAGGCGCGGATCAGCCGCGCGCGGGCCTACCTCGCGCTCGGCGCCCTACGCGGCGCGATCGGCATGCACGACGCGGACGGGCGCACGGATCGTGCGGTCGCAGAGACGTTGGCCTGGCTCCCGGGCGTGATCGACGGGCGCGGGCGCGTGGCGCAATGGCCGGGCACCCAGGGCACCGTGTCGCTCACGGCGTGGGCGATGCAGTTCCTGGTCGAGGCCAAGGCCGCCGGCCGGCCGGTGGACGACGCCCTCGTCCGCACCCTTGGCGACGCGCTCGCCCAGGCCCTCCGCTCCGACTACGGCGACTTCGTGGACGGCGAGGCCTACGTCGAGCGCGCGATGGCGCTCGAGGCGCTCTCGGCCTCCGGCCGCTTCGACGCTGCCTACTTCGCCGAGCTCGCGCGCGGCGCGACGTTCCTCGACGCCGAGGGCGTGGCGGGCGTCGTGATCGCGGCGACGCAGGGCAGCCAGGGGCCCGAGGCGGTGGGGCGGGCGCCGGTGCTCCGCGGCCTGGTGACGCTGCTCGGGGACGGCGTGCTGACGCGCCTCTGGCAGGGGCGGGAGGTGTACGCGGGCATCCCGGGCGCGCGGCAGGCCCGGAGCGGGCTGGTGCTCCCGAGCGAGACGCGCACGATCGCGCGGATCGCGCGGGCGTTGACCCGTGCGGCGCCCGATCACCCGAGGGCGGGGGTGCTGCGCGAGGCGCTGATCACGCTCGGGCGGGGAGACGGCTGGGGCAGCACGAACGCGAACGCGGAGGCGATGCTCGCGTTGGCGGAAGGGCTCGCCGCGCGGGCGGGGGGCTGGAAGGTCGAGGTGACCGAGGACGGCAAGGTGATGGAGATCGCCCCCAAGGCGGGAGCGGTCGGCACCGCGATGTCGACGACCGCGGCAGCGGCGGTGGCGCGCGCGTCCGGCGCGGGCGTCATCCTGCGCGTGGACACGCGCTACCTGCCCCAGGCCGACGGCGGGCAGGTCGCGGCGGCGGCCAACGGGTTTGTCGTGGCGCGGACGCTCGAGCTCGTGCGAGCCGACGGGCCGAGCGACAAGGTGGAGCTCGTGGCGGGCGCGCGCGTGCGGGTGGCGAAGGGCGGGGTCGTGGAGGATCACGTGCAGGTGGTGGTGCCCGAGGACCGCACCTACGTCGCGATCGAGGTGCCGCTCGCCGCGGGCCTGGAGCCGCTCAACCCGCGGCTCGCGACGGCGCCCCCCGAGGCCACGCCGCGCATCCGGACGACCCGTGCGCCGACCTACGCGGACTGGCGGGACGACGTCGTGATCTACTACTACGACGTGCTGCCGAAGGGCACCTACGACCTGGCGTTCCGGGCGCGGGCGACGGTGACGGGTGACTTCGTCCAGCCGCCGGCGCGCGCGGTGCGGCTGTACGACGCGGCGGTGACGGGGTGGTCGGCGGGGGCGCGCGTCGTCGTCGAGTAGGAGGGGGTCTGGCCTTACGACTTATCACCTGGGACAAGCGAACGCCGGGAATTCGAGGAGGGGGTCTGGCCTTACGACTTATCACTTGGCGCCCGCGCCTCCCGCGCCTCCCGCGCCTCCCGCGCCCGCGCCTCCGTGCCGCGCTCGCCCTCCTCGGCGCGGCGCCGCTCGTCCTCGCGCTCCTCCTCCTCGTGCTCGCCGCCCCCCGCGCCCACCTCCTCGATCCCCCCCCGACCCTGCTCCTTCGCGACCGCCACGGCGCCTTCCTCGGCGAGGTCGGCGACCCCGCCGCCGAGGGCTACGGCTACTGGCCGGTCGCCCAGCGCGAAGGCGCCGCCGGCCGCGAACACGTCGCCCAGCGCGAAGGCGCCGCCCAGCGCGACTCCCCCCCCGCAGACCCGCTCCCCGCCCGCGTCGTCGCCGCCACCCTCGCCCTCGAGGACCACCGGTTCCGCCGGCATCCCGGCGTCGATCCGCTCGCGATCGCGCGCGCCGTGCGGCAGAACCTCACCGCGGGGAGCACCCTCTCGGGCGCCTCCACGCTCGCGATGCAGGTCGCCCGGATGCAGGACCCCGGCCCGCGCACCCTCCCCAAGAAGGCCGTCGAGGCGGTCACCGCCGTGCTCCTGACCGCCCGCTACGGCCGCGACGCCGTCCTCGCCCAATACCTGCGCCTCGCGCCGTACGGCAACAACATCCACGGCATCGGCTACGCCGCGCGCCGCTACCTCGACAAGCCCGTCTCCGACCTCTCCTGGGCCGAAACGGCGTTCCTGTGCGCGCTCCCGCAGGCGCCGAGCCGCACCAACCCCTTCGATCGGGAGGGCCGCGCCCGCGCCGTCCGCCGCGCCGGCCGCATCCTCGTCCACCTCCGCGCCGAGGGCCTCCTCTCGGACGCCGAGCTCTCCCTCGCGACCGAGGAGCTCGCCGCGCTCCGCATCCCCGAGAAAGGCCGCCGCCCACCCGAGGTCCTCCACGTCGTGCTCCGCCTCGCCGGAACCCTCGACCGGCGGGCGCCCCTCGTCGACACCACCCTCGACCTCCCCCTCCAGAAGCGCGTCACGACGGTCGCCCGCGACGCGCTGGCCGGGTGGCCGGGCGCGCCGAACGCCGCCGTGATGGTGGTCGATCGCGCCACGGGCGAGGTGCACGCCTCCGTGGGCTCCGCCGACTACGACGACGCCGCCCGCGCCGGCGCCATCGACTACACGCGTACGCCGCGCAGCCCCGGCAGCACGCTCAAGCCGTTCCTGTACGCCCTCGCGCTCGACCGCGGGATCATCACCCCGGCCACCGTCCTGGACGACATCGGCCGCGGACCCGACGCCATCGAGAACGCCGACGCCGCCTCGCTGGGCCCGCTGCTGCCGCGCCAGGCGCTCGCCAATTCCCGGAACGTACCCGCGGTCGATCTGCTCGACCGCATCGGCCTCGAAGAGGGGTACGCGTTCCTGCGGGAGCTGGGCCTGCATGCCGACGAGCGCCCCGCCCGCCACTACGGCCTCGGCCTCGCGATCGGCGGGCTCCCCGTGACGCTCGAGGGCCTGGTCACCGCCTACACGGGCCTCGCCGGCGACGGTCACCTCCAGCCCCTCGCATGGCGACGAGCGGCCGTCCTCACGCCCGGCGCGCGCGTGCTCTCGGAGCCCACCGTGCGTCGCATCGCGCTCTACCTCTCCGACCCGATGGCGCGGCTCCCCAGCTTTCCGCGCATGGGCGCGACCGAGTACCCGTTCCCCGTCGCCGTGAAGACCGGGACCTCCGCCGACTATCGGGACGCCTGGACGATGGCGTGGTCCTCCCGCTGGCTGGTGGGCGTGTGGGTCGGCGATCCGACGAGCGAGCCGATGGCCAGGTTGGGCGGCTTCAGCGCGGCCGCCGAGGTTGCCCAGCGGGTGCTCCTCCACCTGCATCACGACGAGGGAGACGGCCTCGCCGATGGCTCGTTCCCGCCGCCCGCCGGGCAGGTCACGGCCCGGGTGTGTCCGCTCACGGGCCAGCGCGCGGGAGAGGCCTGCCCGCGGGCCGTGAACGAGTGGCTCGCGCCGTCCGAAGTGCCGACCGACCCCTGCGGCGCGCATCAGCGCCTCGCCGTCGATCTGCGCGACGGCCGGCTCGCCACGGCGTCCACCCCCGCCCGCTACGTCCGCGACGAGATCTTCGTGAACCTCCCGGCCCGCTTCGCCGCGTGGCAGTCACGCGCCGGCCTGCCGCGGCCACCGGTGGAATCCGGGGCCGCTGCCCCGGCCGGCTCTGCCCGCGAGGCGCCGGTGGTGCGCCTCCTCGCCCCCGCGAACGGCCAGCACGTGGTCCGCGATCCGGAGGCCCCCGGGGGCCGGGCCACGCTCGCGCTCGAGGCCTCCGTCGATCCGCCGGTGGCGCAGCTCCTCTGGTACGTCGACGGGGAGCCCTTCGCCGTGGTCGACGCCCCCTACACCGTGCGGTGGCCGCTCACGCCGGGCGAGCACCACTTCGAGGCCCGGATCCCGTTCACGCCCATCGGCTCGAGGGAGGCGCACATCATCGTGCAGTAAGGGCCGTGGGGTGAACGCCGGGCGGGGGCCGGGCTACCTTTCTCCGCATGTACGTCCGCCTCCTGCTCGTGGTCACCGTCGTGTCCCTGCTCGCCTGCTCCGGAGGCCCGGAGGAGGCCGACGTCGTGACGCCTCCGCCGCTCCCGGTGCCGACCGAGCCCGTGGTCGAGCCAGCGCCCCCGCCGGAGGAGCCCCTCGGCGAGGAGCAGCCCCCCGCCGGCGGGTGGATCCAGGACGAGGTCATCTACGACGCCGAGGGCAAGGTGTACGGCTGTGTGGGCGGGGGGAATTGGTGTGGCAACTCTCCCCCGCGCGATCCGGTGACACACCAGCCGCGCCCTCGGTGATCCCAGCGATCAGCTCTCTTCCCCATCCCCACGCCACCGCCGCGGAAGCAGCTTCTCCAGCGGAAAGAACGAAAGAAACGCCATCCCGGAGATGGGGTAGGGGAACACGAGGTTCATGAACAGGTGGATGCCCCAATGCATCCCCACCGCGGCTACCGACCACGCGTAGCCGATGCGGCGGTGTAGCAGCGCGACGGGCGCACCCAATTCGAGGATCAGGGCACCCGTCGCCGCCGGGCCGAGCAGCCAGGGCCACGCGAACGCGTACACGATGAGAGGGGAGGGCATGTCCCGATCGTCTCGCCCGAGGAGGCCCTTGTAGAGCCCGTCGTAGGCGATCTGATCGAGCAGGTTGTGCCCGTCCGCCCAGCCCCAGCCCGCCAGTTGGACCTTCGCCACCCCCGCGAGGCAGTACAGGATCGCGGTCACGACGCAGACGAGCCGCACGGCCCATCCGTACCGCCACGACGGCGCGGGCGCCGGGCGCCCCTTCCGCCGAGCCCACCACGCATCCACCGACACCGCCGCTGCCGCGGGAGCCGCCGCCACCACGAGCACGTGCAACATCGAGAGGTGGTGCACGTGGTAGATCATCTGCCACGAGACGCGGTAGGTCCAGGTGAAGAGCAGGAACCCCGCGAACAAGGGGCCGATCACCCGCCAACCGGCGCCGACGATGAACACGACGCACAAGCCGATGGTCGCGTCGTAGACGGACTCCCATCGCGCGGGGGCGAGCGGCCCGTCCAGCAGGGTGGTCACGCCCACGGGGTCCCACAGCTTGAGATCGCCCGTCCCGAGGGTGTGGGCGGCGGTCCGCACGCGGATCAGATCCTGGAGCACGTAGAGTCCGAGCAGGATCCGCAACATCCCGAGGCGCGCGGCGGGCCACGCTGGGAACCAGAAGCGTTCGAGGCGGGCCCTCACCGGATCACCGGGCAGGTGGTGATGATCCGCTCGCTGATCGGTTCTTCGTCGCCCTCGAAGTAGCGCTTGCGGTCATACTTTCCCACGGCGACGGTCAGCTCCGTCACCGCGCGCAGCGCGCGACGATCCCTCTCGACGACGCGCGCGGCGATGCGCTCGCACATCGCGTCGATGCGGTCCGGGCCGGCCTTCACGGTGGTGGTGAGCTCGTTCCGTCCCTGGTTGAAGCCCCCCGAGCTCCAGTACGACACGTCGACCTTCACGCGTTTTCCCTTCGGGGTGGTTGCGAACACGTAGGTCGGCCGCTCGTATTCGGGGCGCTCCTTCGCGAACATGGGGTACCAGGAGAGGGGAAAGCTGTCGCCCTTGTGGCCCCGCAGGGAGGGAACGACCGGGCTGATGGCCGCGGCGCAGGTCACGACGATCACCACCGAAGCCCAGACACGCGCGAGATCCATGCCCCCGTTTACCACCGCAGAGCCTCGGTGGTCGAGGCGATGCACGCGCGCGATGCGCCGGGACCGCGCGCGCCGGACCCGCCGCCGCCGCGATAGCGGGCCCGCGGAGCTCGCCGATGCCACTCTCCCCGAAGCCCCTGCCGCACGACTTTGCGACCGAGTGCCTGTACACGTCCGACCAGTGGTACGTCCACGAGCTCTTGCAGCTCGACCTCGAGGGGAGCCGGGTGCTCGCGCGCGTCGACACGACGCGCCTCGGCGCGCTCGTCGAGGCCCAGGTCGAGACACCCGGGCACCCTCGCCACGTGCCCGGCGCGGTGATGGTCCAGATCACCGGCACCCTCGGAAACCTGCATGCCGTCTACATCCTGGGGTTGCGCCCAAGCGAGGGGTGGTCAGGGTTCGGCACCCACGTCCGCAGCGCCAGGTTCCCATCGATGGGTCGCATCGGGCCGCCCGTGGACGTCGAGCTGCGCGCGACTCGGGTGCGCAAGGTGCGCGGGCGCCACTTCGTCGAGTACACGTTTCGCTACGAGCAGGAGGGGCGCGAGATCTACGTCGCGGAGCACGCCGCGATTTGGTTCAAGGGTGAGGTGGGGGCGGGGTAGCTCGCGTGTCACCGGCGCCCCCGTGGTAGGGTCCGCGGCGGAGCGTACGTCATCGCTCCACGACGGGGGAGCGATGGCCGAGGAGACAGGGCGGCGGTTCGGGCGGTGGCCGATCCGGATTCCGGCGGTGCTGATCGTAGGCCGGAAGCAGCTCGACGTGCTGACGGAGGATGTGAGCCGCAGCGGCCTTCGCGTGCAGACGGACGCGCCTCCGGGTGAGCGCCAGCTGGTGCAGCTGCGCCTGGCGCTGCCGCCCGAAGGCCTCCTCGCGACGCTGTGTGGCATCACGGCGCACGCCGTCAAGCCAGGGGCCACGCGCGCGCCCGGCGTGGGCGTGCAGCTCTATGGCAACGGTCCCGACGTGCTCGCGCGTTGGGAGCAGTTCCTACGGTACGTCGAGCTGAAGCACGTAGATGCCCAGGCGGCAGGCGCGAGCGGCGGCGAGAGCCCGGGCCACGCGTCCGCTCCGCCGGCGGCCGATCCGATTCGCCGGCGCTTCGAGCGCGTTCACGCCGTGCTGGAGGTGCGCTTCCGCTCGGTAGACGAGCTGCTCCCGCTGCTGACCCGCGACGCGTCGAAGGGGGGTCTGTTCGTGACCACCGAACACCCGCGCGAGGTGGGCGAGGAGCTCGGCCTCGAGGTGGTGCACCCCGCGACACAGGCGACGTTCCCGCTCCGTGGCGTCGTGCGGCGCGTGGTCCGCGACCGTGCGCTCGGGATGGGGATGGGGCTCGAATTCCTCGACGTGGACGACGCGAGCCGCGAGGCGTTCTGGGACTTCGTGACCACCGGCCTTCCGAGCCTGGCTGCGGAGGACATGGAGGCGCTCGACGAGCCGGCCCCGGAGTCGACCGACGAGGATGCGTTCACGGTGGACTTCAGCGACATCGACTTCAGCGAGGTCGACTTCAGCGACGTCGACTGACGCGATCCCGGCGGCGCGTCGGACAAGCTACCCCGGCCAGTACGTCCCCATCGGCCCTGGCGCCGCCTCGCTCGTCGGCCCCTTGGCCGCTCCCCAGTCCCACCCCAGCGACACCCAGAGAGAGGCTCGCGATACGCCCTCCTGCCGCGCGATCCAAGGCGCGTACCCGCCTGTGACATCGGCGAACAGGCGCCCACGCCAGGCCCTCACCCCCAGGCCGACGCCCGCGGCGCTCCCCGTGGCCCCCGTTCCTCCTCCGAACGTCGCCAGGTCCACGAACGGGGACACCCGAAATCCAAGGGAGCGCGCGCCGGGCTCTCCGACTCCCACCGTGGGCCCCACTCGCACCGCGGCGTAGTCCTCGGCCCACCACTCCGCCCACGCGGCGCCGGCGAGCGGCACGACCCACGGGGACAGCCCGCCGATGCGCGCCTGCAAGAGCGAATCCTGGGCGTCCGCGATGCCGGCCCACGCCTCGACCCTCGGCGCGAGGGCCACGGCGCCGACGTGGGTGGCCGGCGCCCAATGCGCCTCTCCGACGAGGTGGGGCGAGCGCACGGCCTCCCCGTCCACGCCCGTGAAGTCGACACCCGCGCGCGCCCAGGCGGAGAGGCCCGGCTTCCAGATCCCCACGATGGCGTCGAGCGTCGCGACCGCGCGCGCATCGGGCACGGCCACCGTGGTGCCGGGCATCTCTCCGAAGAAGACCCCGTCGAACGAGGCACGGCCCCCACCGTACAGGCCCGCCGGCCCGTACCCCACCCAGCCAGCCTCGGCGCCGGCGGACGAGGCCCGGAGCGCGCGGTCGGGGTCCGGCGCGCCGTCCGACCACGGCGAGATGAACAGCCCGGCGGCGAAGGCATGCCCGCGCGCGGTCACCCAGGCGCGGCCCCGCTCGTCGCTCGGGGCCCAGGTGATCTCCGGGGCGTCCGTGCGGAGCACGAACGACCACGCGCCAGTGCGCAGGCCGAGGTTGAGGTCACCGTGGGAGTCAGCGTCGAATTGCCCGCCGGCGGAGGCATGCCACTCGAGGGGGGCGTCCATCAGGTGCCAGAAGCGAGGTAGCGCATGGGCTGCGGTCTAACCGGAGCCGCCTCCGTGCGTCGTCGCGTCGTGTCGGCATCGGTGACGATCTGACGGGCGGCGCGTGCTTCGAGGGGCCGATTGGTGTAGATGCCGCGCATCCGGCAATGACCATGTCCTTCGATACTGCCCATCCTTCCCTCGCCGCCGCCCTCAAAGACCGCGGCTACACCGATGCGACGCCGGTTCAAGCGTCCGTTCTCGCGCCCGAGGTCAAGGGCCGCGACCTGCTCGTGTCCGCCCGCACCGGCTCCGGCAAGACCGTGGCCTTCGGCATGTGCCTCGCGGAGACCCTCCTCGGGGATGCCGCCTCCTTCGGCCGCGTGGCCGCGCCGCTCGCGCTCGTCGTCGCGCCGACCCGCGAGCTCGCGCTCCAGGTCAAGCAGGAGCTCGCGTGGCTGTTCGCCGGCACCAACGCGCGGGTCGTCTCCTGCGTCGGCGGCATGGACGTTCGTCGGGAGGCGTACCTGCTCCACGAGGGCGCCCACATCGTCGTCGGGACGCCCGGCCGCCTCTGTGACCACCTCCACCGCGGCACGCTCAAGCTCGACGGCGCCAAGGCTGTCGTGCTCGACGAGGCCGACGAGATGCTCGACCTCGGCTTCCGCGACGAGCTCGAGGTCCTGCTCGACGCGACGCCCGACACGCGCCGCACGCTGATGTTCTCGGCCACGCTGCCGCGCGAGATCATGGGGCTCGCCACCCGCTACCAGAAGGACGCCCTGCGCGTCGCCGCCACCAACGCGGACGAGCAGCACGTCGACATCGAGCACCGCGCGGTCGTCGTGTCCCCGCGCGAGCGCGAGCACGTCGTCGTCAACCTGCTCCGCTTCATGGATCCTCCGACCGCGCTGGTGTTCTGCGCCACGCGTGACGGCGTCGGCCACCTGCACGCCAGCCTCGTGGAGCGCGGCTTCACGGCCGTCGCGCTCTCGGGCGAGCTCTCCCAGAACGAGCGCGCGCGCGCCCTCCAGTCCCTGCGTGACGGTCGCGCCCGCGTCCTCGTCGCCACCGACGTAGCGGCCCGCGGCCTCGATCTCCCCCAGCTGAACCTCGTCATCCACGCCGATCTCCCGCATGACGGCCAGGTGCTCCTGCACCGCAGCGGGCGCACGGGCCGGGCCGGAAAGAAGGGCACCAGCGTGCTCATCGTGCCGTTCACCCGCGTCCGCATGGCCGAGCGCCTGCTGCGCGACGCGCGGCTCACCCCGCGCTGGTCCGAGCCCCCGATGGGGGACGACGTGCGCAAGAAGGACCAGGAGCGCATCGCCGCCGAGCTCGCCAACGTCATCGTCGAGCCGACGGAGGACGAGGCCGCTTCCGCCCAGGCCCTGGTCGAGGCCCACTCGCCCCAGGCCATCGCCGCGGCGCTCCTGCGCATCGCGCGCCAGGGCTGGCCCGAGCCCGAGGAGCTCCCGGAGACCGACGCGATCCAGGCCCGGATGTCCGGTGCCCCGCGGCGCCTTCAGCCCGATGAGGCCGACCGTTCCATGGGGCGGGGCGCTGCCCCGCAACGCCCCGCCCGGGGGGCCGGCCCCCCGGGACCCCCGAGCTACCCCGATCGTCGGGACTCGGCGCGCGGGCGCGATGTCGAGCCTGTCGAGGCCAACCCCGAGATCTCCGGTTCGGACGCCGGCTGGGGCAACCCCAAGGTGGTCACCGCGCGCGTTCTCGCCGAGGCGGCGCGGCCGGTCGTGAAGGCGGCGCCCGCCCTGGACGCGAAGCCCGAGAAGCCGCTCACCCCCGAGCAGATCGCCAAGGCCGCAGCCAAGGCGCAGAAGCGCGCGGAGTGGGCCGCGAAGGAGGCGGCGAAGGCCGCCGCCGCCGGCCTCGGTGGGGGAACGGACGAGGGCGCCGCCCCTGCGGACGCCCCCGCCCGGCCGACCTACGTACCGCCGGCTGCCGCGCCCCCCCGCGCGCCGTCGGCCTCGCCGTCCGCGCCCGTCGGGGACGGCGCCCGCCGCGCCTACACGCGCTCGACCGTGCCGCCGGAGGCCCCTCACAGCACGGGGATGCGTGGCGGTGACGCCCCCGCGCGGCCGCCGCGCCGCGAAGCCGCCCCTGGGTGGGACTCGAACGACAGCGCCGCGCCCCGTGCCCGCCGGGAGGCCCCTTCGTGGGACACCGCGGCCGACTCCGTGCGTTCGCGCTCCGGCGGCGCCCGCGAGACCCGCGGCGTCTGGTTCCGCATGAACGTAGGCCGCAACGATCAGGCCGATCCCCGCTGGCTCATCCCGCTGATCTGCCGCCGCGGCGGCGTCGAGAAGAACGACATCGGCGCCATCCGGATCCACGACGACGAGACCCGCTTCGAGGTCGCCGGAGATGTCGCGAGCCGCTTCGCCTCCTCGGTCAAGCGCCCCGATCAGAAGGATCCGTGGGTGCGGTTCCAGGTGTTGGCGAAGGGGTAGGGCGCGCCGCGCTCGCTACGCGCGCCGCGCCCAGACGTGGATCATCCCGGCGAAGATGCGGGGATGATCCGCTTCGAGCTGGTCCCACTTCAGCAGATCCAAGCCGGCGTCCGCCGGCCACCGATCCCGGTACAGGCGGAGCGCCTCGGGCCGCGCGTG
Source organism: Pseudomonadota bacterium (assembly GCA_030685065.1). Taxonomy (GTDB): domain Bacteria; phylum Myxococcota_A; class UBA796; order UBA796; family SXON01; genus CAJBVW01. The sequence continues at coordinate 23,847 of JAUXQH010000077.1, forward strand.
TTGCAGCGCCACCACGGTGAGCCCCAAGCATGCCAGCAACGCGCCGACCTGCGCGGGGGTGTAACGGTGCTCGCAGGGATGGAACACCAGGTCTCGCAAGCCGCTCTGGGTGTAGAAGTCGACCGAGGCTGTAACCAACGCGGCCGGGTGCTCCGGGGCCAACGCCAGCAGCGCGCGGCGTGCCGTGCGTAGCCCCTCGTCCGTCGGGAGCCAGCCGTGTTCGGCGGCGAGGGCGCGCGCCGCGACGATCTCGCTGCGGCCGCGCTCGCTGTAGAGGCCGAGCCGCAGAATGCCGCCCGGAGCGAGCTTCGAGAGCAGCGCCCGACCCCCCGCGAGCGGATCGGCCAGGTGGTGCAGCACGCCCACACAATCCACGAAGTCGAAGGTGCCCAGGCCGTCCGATTCCTCCAGCGCGAGGAGGTCCCCCTGGACGAACCGGAGGTTGGTTACACCGTGAACGGCCGCCAGCCGCGCCGCGCGCCCCAGGCTCGCCCGCGACAGGTCGACACACACCACCTCCGCGTCTGTCTCGCCTCGCAGGCCCGCGGCCACGCTGATCGGGTGCTGGCCCGTGCCGCCGCCCGCCACGAGCACGCGCCGAGGGCCCTCGTAGGTAGAATCTCCCAGGATGACGCGTGCCGTCGCGACGAACGATCCCGGGGCGCGGCGATGTACGCCCACGAGGCGAGGGTAGGGGTTCTCTTCGTATTGGTCGCGCACCGCGCGTGAGGTCGGGTCGGTCAGGGCGCCGAGAGTCGGGAGCGCCCGGGCGAGCGCCGCCTCCTCCGAGGGCTCCGCGAGCTGGGCGCGGATCAGCGTGGCGAGCGGCTCGGGGGCTGTGACCAGCGCCGCGGAGTCGGGCCACCGCGCCAGCGGCCGAAACATCGCGAACGCCGCGATGTTCGAGGGGCTGGGTGACCGCCGTGCGAATTGCTCCGCGGGCGCATCCGGAGCGGAATCGGAGGCAGCGTCGACCGATGCGTACTCCGTGTGCCACGCCTGGGTCGCCAGGGCGGTCAACACACCCAACTCGACACCTGCTCCCGAGAGCGCCCGATGCGACCAATACCCGCGCAGCGCATCGACGAGCCGCGTCCAGCCGGGCGTCGCCACGATCGTCCGGTCGAGCCAGCGCGTGAACAGCGGATGCGCGGCGAGGGCCTCGGCGGTGTCGGTGTCCAACTCGGCCTCGCGCGCCGGATCCTCGCGCACCGGGTCCTCGCGCACCGGGTCCTCGCAGACTGGGCCGTCGACGAATGTGGAGACCCCCGGCACCTCCCGCAACACCCGCCGCACCGCCCGCTCGATCCGCTGGTGATCGATGCCGTCGGCGGCGAGGAGTTGGCACAATTCGGGCGCGAGGTGAGCGGGCGGATTGGGATGTTGGAACAGGGCGTCGGCGAGCCCGAGGAGGGCGAGGGGATCCGGGGCCGAGGCGCCCAGCCGCACGGCCTCTGCCAGCCACTCGACCGCCGCCGGACTGCCCTCCGCGAGCCGCGCGAGCCCGATGTTCCGGGCCAGGGCGGCGCGCCGGTGCAGGAGCCCCGGCAGGTCCGGAGCCAACGCTGCCCCCGTTCGCCACGCCGTGGCCGCGGCCTCCTCCTCACCGCGCGCGAGCAGGCACGCGCCGAGATCGGCGTGCAGGCGCGCGTCGGAGCTCCGGGAGAGGAGCGCGCGTCGGATCGGCGCTTCGGCCTCGTCGAAGCGTCCGGCCTCCATCAGGAGCGCGCCGAGGAGCGCGAGTGCTTCCACGCTGCCGACGCCCACGGAGCCCGCCACGACAATCGCCTCCTCGAGCCGGCCCGCGAGTGCCAGGGCGCGCGCCCGGCCGAGCAGCGCTTCGGGGAAGTCGGGGCGCGCGAGGAGCGCGGCGGCGAAGGCGGCCTCGGCGTCCGCGGCTCGCTCGAGCGCGAGCAGGGCGCGCCCCTGGTTGAGCCGCGCCACGGCGTGGGCGGGCTCCAGCGCGATGGCACGTTCGAGCACCGCAAGCGCGTCCCCCGGGCGCTCCATCCGCAGCGCCACGCCTCCGAGGAGCGCGAGCGCATCGACGTTTCCGGGCTCCTCGCCCAGCGCCTCCGCGTAGGCGCGGGCCGCCTCGGCCCACCGCCCCGCCCGATGGTGGTCCGCGCCCCGCGTCAGGGCTTCCTGCGCCCGGCGCGCTTGCCGTCCTCCGCTCAACGAACCTCCGGCGGCGAGGGTACGGTGTGCCCGGGGCGCGGTCAATGTCGGCTTCGAGGCGCTCGCCGAGACCGCCTCCCGATCGCGGCCCCGGCGCTCCCCAGCGGCAGCTCCGTCGCCCCGAGGGGCCGTGTGCCCGTGCCATGGTGGCGCATGCTCGCACTCCTGCCTTTTGCCCGCGCGGTCGCCCCGGCTGCGTACATCGCCCCCGACGGGGCGGGCGACGACGTCTGGACCTTTTCTCCCCCGCTGACCGGCACGGCGAGCCAGGCGTGCGACGCAGTGTGGGTGGAGTCACCCCGAGGGCGCGTCGAGGCCGAGGTCGACGGCGCGGAATTCGCGGCGCTCGCGCGCACCGACGGGGTGACGCTCGGCGGAGAAGGAGCAGCGGCCTCGCCGGGTGAGTCGGTGACACTCGCGACCCCGGCCGAGGACGGCGAACACTATGGCCAGCTCAACGGTCACCGACACGAACGGGAACACGGACACGAGCGTCGCCACCTTTCGGGTGTCCTACGGCGAGCCGCTGGTCGGCGGCCATCCGCGCAGACGGCGGAGACGCGAGGGGGCCACTCCCGGCGTCGAGGCCGCGCCCCCGTCGGCGCCGCAACCTGCCACAAGTGGGGGGACCTGACGCAGGCCCCCCCGGAAGTGGCAGGTGGATCGGGCGTGGATCTGCCACATCCCTGGGGGCCTGGGCGTAGACCCCCAGGGATGTGGCAGGTGATCGGTCGTTGTAGATGCCACAAGTGGGGGAGCCTGGCGCAGGCCCCCCTACTTGTGGCATGTCAACCGCGGAGCGGGGGCCGCCGTACCGGCGCCAAGCCCCTTACTACCAGCGCGAATCGTCCTCGAACGGGATGTCGAACCCCGGCGCCACGACGATATGTCCACGGTTGCCGCTGTAGTTCAGCTCATCGCAGCGATCACGTGGCATGACCGGTGTACCCGCAGTGTCGGAACCACCCGATCGCGTCATTAGGCGAAATCAGCTTCATGGCGGCGGCGATTGCGTCGTTGAGGGCGCCCACAGTGCGCGCCTTCACCGACCGGAGGTACGTCTTCAGCTTGGCCCACGCTAGTTCGATCGGATTCAGGTCGGGCGAATAAGGTGGGATGTACAAGGCCTTAGCGCCAGCCGTCGCAAGAAGGGCCTTCACTCGGGGGTCCTTGTGTGCCGCTGCGTTGTCCAGCACGACCAGGTCGCCGACGCAGAGAATCGGTAGGAGGACGTGCTCGACGTAGGCCGCAAACACGTCGCCGTCGGTGCCGCCCTCGACTGTCATCGTCGCTTGCAGGCCATCGACCGTGAGCGCCCCGAGGATGGTGGTAACGGTGCCCCTGTTCCGCGGGACAGCCTCCGACGTTCGCTCGCCTCGCGGAGAACGGGCATGTGTACGCGTCATGGCGACGGTGGAGCCGGATTCGTCGATGAACACCAGCCTCGCAGGGACTACTTCCGGCTGCCACGCGACCCAGTGCTCACGAAGATCGCGGATACGCGCGGCATCGGCTTCGCTGGCGACGAGGCACTTTTTTTCGGCTCCAGCCGAGGATGGCAATCGCCCTGCTAATCGTCGACGCACTCACGGTAAGGCCGGTGCGGGTGGCCATGAGCGCCGCGAGCTCGCTGTTGGTGGCGTCGGGAGACTCGCGGAGCAGTTCCTCGAGGACGGCCATGTTCGCCACCTCGATCGTCCGCTCGGGCCCGTGGTGGTAGGAGTCATCGAAGGCGAGCCGCCCGCCCTCGTCGCGCCGCAGCCAACGACGGAGCGAGGCCTCTCCGATACCGAAGCGCGCAGCGATTTCCACCTGCGTACCCTCCCCGCGCTTGTAGGCGTCCACAGAACGGCGGCGTAGATCCAGAGAAAGTGCCTTGCCCATCGAATCGCCTAATCGTGATGCATCATAGCACGTCGACACGAAGCGAGCTGGCTGTAACTAACCGTATTCCGCCGCCAATTCGTCCGCCGGCGGTCGATCATGCCACCCGCACGCTGCAATCAGACCCCAGGATCTCCGGGAGCCCGTCTCCGTCGAGATCGATCAGGGCCCCGGATTGGCCGTACTCCCCCTCTACGTCGAAGCAGTACGGGCGCACGTCCGCCAGCATCTCCCAGCCTGCCTCGGGGCGTCGGCTGCTCGCGACGACGCATCCGAGCCACTCGCGGCGGTCGCCCGAGCCGTAGGGCCTGTTCAGGAGCACGTCAGGGATCCCATCGCCGTCGATGTCGTCGGTGATTCGGTCGGCGTCGTAGAGAGCCGCCTCATCATGTTCCAGACAGACCAGGCGGCCGATGCGCTCGTCGAGCCCTGACGTGCGGAGATCGGTAGCGCCGAAGAGTACCGCAGAGCAGAGCGCGGGCCAGTCTGCCCCCGCGTCGAGGTACCGCCCGGTCGTGATGCCGACATCGGTGAGGCCGTCGCCGTCTACGTCGCCAAGCTCGGACCGGCCTTCGAACAGGTCCACCAGAATGTAGGCGCCGAGATCGACGACGTCCGCCGCATCAGATAGCGCGACGCCAGCGGACCCCTCCCTGAGGGTCGTTGGCGGGAGGAAAGCCACATGGTAGGCCGTGTCGTGGTACGGCACGGCCGCCTCCCCCAACCCGTCCCCGTCCATGTCGGGCAGCATGGCGAACCGATAGGAGTCGCCCTCGAACCACGTCTCGTCCCGGATCGGGATCCCGCCCGCAAGCCCGGTGGTCCGGCCCCTCACGAAGGCGACCTGGGCACCGCCCACGAGCAGGTCGCCGAGCCCATCGCCGTCCGCGTCGTAGCCACCCGAAGCTTCATTCCCGAAGCAGTCGCCGGCTTCCGCCTGTTCCCACCACCCGTCCGCGGCGACCCGCGTCGTGGCGCCTGCTGTAGGCCAGCGCGTCGAAGGCCCGAGCATCAGGTACAACGAGCCGTCATCGAACGAGCAGCCCTCGGCGGCGATGAAGAGGTCCGTCGACCCGTCGCCGTCGAAGTCCCCCGCGCTGCCGAAATCGGAGGTCCAGTCGTGGGAGGGATCCGCGATCCAGAACGGGGCGCCGGCAAGCGGCACGACCTCCTCGCCCTCGGGCACGCGCCCCGGGACGAAGACCACGTTCTGGTTGCACCAGGTCGACGCGGCCCAGTCCGTACACAGCTCGTAGGCGAGGAGGTCCTCGACTCCGTCATCGTCGTAATCGGTGTCCGCCTCCCAGATGCTCAATGTGGACGCGAGGACGTCGCCGACCCACGCCCCGTCGTTAGAGGCATCGAGCATCACCCGCTCCGAGCACGAGCCCTCTGGCTGCGCGACGCCGTCGCAGTCCTGGTCCACGGCGTCACACGGGTCCGGCGCACCGGGGTACACGCGCGCGTCGTCGTCGTCGCAGTCGCCCTCCGCGGGCTGAACGCCGTCGCCGTCCCGATCGTTCGGATCCACGGGTGGCCCCGTATCGTCGGTGTCGCCGCTGTCGTCGGTGTCGCCGCTGTCGTCAGGGTCCGCCGTCTCGACCGGGGTGTCGGTTTCGGTGTCGCCGGTCTCCCTGCCCTCGGTGTCCGGCACGTCCGTCTCGTCCGGCCCGTTGGTCGACGGCCTGTCCGAGGACGTGCAAGAGAGGAGGAGGAGGAGGAGGAGGAGGAGGGTCACCAGGACATCGTAGCCTGCCAGACCGTTGGTCCTCGCCCCCCGTACACATCCTGGCATCCCCCTCCTCGTAGAGCTACGGCAGCGCGATGCTGCTCCCCGTCGACCCCCCGAATTGGATGGCCGACACCCGCGTGCTCGGCGCCGCTCTCCGCGCCGGTGGCTACCGCCCCCGCGCCGTGGCCCAGGCCATCGGCATCATCGCGTGGAACGGAAAGCAGATGGACGGGCGCTGGTGGGAGCGCGCGAACTGCGCCGAAGGCGTGTTCGGAGACCAGGTGGAGCTGCTGCTCCGCGGGGGGCGCCTCTCTCCGGCGCGGGCGCGGGCGGCCCTCCCGAGCGCGGCGTGGTCCGCCGACCTGCTCGACGAGCGTCCGGATGGGATCGCGTTGAGGGGCACCATCGTGCCCCTCGAGTTCGATCTGGTGTGGACGGACACGCCCGTTCGCGCCTTCACGGGGAACGACGGGCTCTTCCTTCCCGACAGCACGACGTTGGCCGTGCGCCGTTGCCTGCCCTCGGAGCCTGTGGCCCGCCACCTGGACGTTGGGAGCGGCGGGGGCGCCGTCGCCGCGCGCGCGGCCCGCTCCGCGGTCGAGACCGTCGCGTTGGACATCAACCCCCGTGCCGGGCTTGGCTGTCACCGCACCGCCGCGCTGTCCGGCCTCCCCAACATTCGGCCGTTCACGGGAGCGTGCGCCGAGGCACGCGGGCTCGGCACGTTCGATCGCGTGAGCTTCGTCCTGCCGCTCCTCGTGCCCTGGAGCGGGCTGGCGGCGGCGCCGGTCCACACCGTCGCGGCGGATGGCGGGTTGCTCCGCGAGGTCCTGGAATTGCTCCCCGCGCTGCTCGCGCCGGGTGGGCTCGCGGTGCTCTACACCCAAGCCTGGGCGGGTGACCGTCACCCCGGCGGCGGCGTGCGCGCCACGCTCGAAGCCGCGTTCGGATCCCGCCCCTGGCGCGCGGCCTACTGGTGGGACTACGAGGGGCCCAGCCCGGTCGGGCCCCTGCGCGCGGGCATCCTGGCGGTGCGCGCCGATTCGTCCCGGGGGTACGTCGAGGCCCCGTTGGACGCGGTCGATGTCGGCGTGGACGACTGGTGGCCGGGCCTCGCGCGGCTCCTCGGCGAGGGCTGACCGCGAGCCCGGGCGAGGAACCACGAATCATCAAGTCTGCCCTTCCCTTTTGGGTCGGCGGGACTAGATTGGGCCGCTCTCGGGGTTGCGGTCATGGCGAAGGGGCTTTTCATCGGCGGGGAATGGGCGAACGGCGGGCCACCGATCGAAGTGCGCAACAAGTACGACGGCACGGTGTTCGCCACCGTGACCAGCGCACGCATGGAGGATGTGGACGCGGCGATCGGCGCCGCGGCCCGGACCGCCCCCGAGATGGCGCGCATGCCCGCCTGGCGCCGCGGGGAGATCCTGGCGCGCGCTTCGGAGGGCATCCGCGCCCGTCGGGAGGAGCTCGCGCGCACCATCGCCATCGAGGCGGGCAAGGCGCTGAAGTTCGCCCGGGTCGAGGTAGATCGCGCGGTGCAGACCTTCGCGGTGGCGTCGGAGGAGGCCAAGCGCCTCCACGGGGAGACCATCCCGCTCGACGCCGCGCCAGCGGGCGAGGGCTACTTCGGCTTCTGGCAGCGGCGCCCCATCGGCGTCGTGGCGGCCATCGCGCCGTTCAACTTCCCGCTCAACCTCGTCGCCCACAAGGTCGCCCCGGCCCTGGCCGCGGGCAACACGGTGGTGCTCAAGCCCGCCACCTCCACGCCGCTCTCGTCCCTGGCCTTGTGCGAGATCCTCCACGCCGCGGGCCTCCCGCCCGGCGCGATCAACCTCGTGGTGGGCTCGGGCGCCACCGTCGGCGATCGGCTCGTCGCCGATCCGCGCGTCGGCAAGGTCACCTTCACCGGCAGCGCGCCGGTGGGCCGCCACATCGTGGCGCGGGCGGGCATCAAGAAGGTCACGCTCGAGCTCGGCAACGCCTCGCCGGTCATCGTCGCGTCGGACGCCGACCTCGATCTCGTCGCGAAGCGGTGCGCGCTCGGCGCCTTCTACAACTCCGGCCAGGTCTGCCTCTCCGTGCAGCGCGTCTATGGAGACCGTCGCATCGCCGAGCCCTTCCTCGAGAAGTTCGCCCAGGCCACGGAGGCGATGGTCGTGGGTGACCCCCTCGACGAGCGGGTCGACGTAGGCCCGATGATCGACCTGAAGGAGGC
>JAUXQH010000085.1 GCA_030685065.1 Pseudomonadota bacterium
CGCCCCCACCGCTCGCGCCCCCCGCCCCCACCGCTCGCGCCCCCCGCCGCCCCCGCCGTGCGCTACGCTCCCGCCCGTGTCCGTCGTCACGCTCGGTCCCCTCCAGCTCGTCGCTCCCATCGCCCAGGGCGGCATGGGCGAGGTGTGGCGTGGCGTGCACGCGCGGCAGGGCGTCCCCGTGGCCATCAAGTTTCTCCGCGAAGACGACGCACGCTTTCGCGCCGCGTTCTTCGCCGAGGTGCGCGCGGTCGCCCGGTTGGACCACCCCGCCGTCATCCTCGTGCTCGACCACGGCGTCGTCGACGCGGCGGCGGCCGCGGCCTCGGGCGGGCGGCTGCGAGAAAACACGCCGTGGCTCGCGATGGAGTACTGCTCCGGCGGGACGCTCAAGCACGCGGTCGCCCGCAACTGGAACCAGCTCCGGCGCCTCCTGCTCGATCTGCTCGCGGCGCTCGCCCACGCGCACGCCCGGGGCGTGCTCCACCGCGACATCAAGCCCGACAACGTCATCTTCTCCTCGTTCGACGACTCCCGCCCCGGCGTGAAGCTCACCGACTTCGGGCTGGCGTTCGCGCTCGAGGTCGAGGGGCGCGACCGCACCGTCGTCACCGGGACGCCGGCGTACATGGCGCCGGAGCAGTTCCGACGCGAGTGGCGCGACTACGGCCCATGGACGGACCTGTACGCCCTCGGGTGCCTCGCCTGGCGCCTCGCGGCGGGTGACCCTCCGTATGGTCAGAAGCGGCCCCCGGAGGTGCTCTCCATGGCGCACCAGGAGCTGCCGCTCCCGGCGTTCAAGCCGCGCTTCGAGGTGCCGCCGGGGTTTGTCGAGTGGCTCGCGCGCCTGCTCGAGAAGGACCCCGCGCGCCGCATTCAGCGCGCCGCGGACGCCGCGGTCGCCCTTCTCACGCTCGACGGCTCCCGGGAGCCGGGCGGGATCCTGCCCGCCGACTGGCGCACCACCGAAGCGCCGCGCATGCCGATGCGGCTCGTCGGCGCGGGGCTCGGGCTCTGGAGCCTGCGCGGCGTGCCGATGGTGGGCCGCGAGGCCGAGCGCGACCGCCTGTGGGACGCCCTCCAGGAGGTGCACCGCACGTGGTCCGCGCGGCTGGTGCTCCTCCACGGGCCCGCGGGCACGGGGACGACGCGGCTCGCCGAGTGGTTGTGCGAGCGTGCGCACGAGGTCGGCGGCGCCGAGGTCTTCGTGGCGGAGCATCCGGTGCCGGCCCACGCCGCCGCCGCCGATCCCGCCACCGCGCTCCCTGCGATGCTCGCGCGCCACCTCGTCACCGGCGGGCTCGCCCCGGAAGACGTGCGGGCGCGCGTCGAGGCCCGCCTGCGCGCCCAGGGGGTGACGGATGGCGCCGAGGCGAAGGAGCTCGCCGAGCTCATCGCCCCGACCTCGGCCGATCCCGACGACACCCTGGGGCTCGACGGCCCCGCGGAGCGCCACGCCCTCGTCCGCCGCGCCGTGGCCCGCGCGACGGGGGCGCGCCCCGTGATCGTGCGCCTCGAGGACGTGCAGTGGGGCAGCGACGCGCTCGCCTTCGCGGCGCACGTGCTCCGCGCGCAGGAGACAGACCCCTCGCCCATCCTGCTCGTCCTGACCGCGCGCGCCGAGGCGCTGGCGGAGCGGCCCGTCGAGGCGCTCCAGCTCTCGGAGCTGATGGGGTTGGGCGCCGTCGCGACGTGGCTCGAGGTCGGCCCCCTCGGGGAGAACGAGCAGGTGGCCCTGGTAGAGGGATTGCTCGGGCTCGGCGGGGCCCTGGGTGACCAGGTGCGGGCCCGCAGCGGTGGCAACCCCGCGTTCGCCGTTCAGTTGGTCGGGGATTGGGTGGCACGTGGCATCCTCGAAGCGGGCGAGGACGGCTTCAGCCTCCGCCCCGGCGCCCGGGCCGAGCTCCCGGACGATCTTCACGCGACCTGGGCCGCGCGCCTCGACCGCGCCCTGGCGTCGCTCGGCCCGCGCGCCCCGGCGGCCCACGCCGCGCTCGAGATCGCCGCCGCCCTCGGCCCCGAGGTGGACGAGGGGGAGTGGCGCCGCGCTTGCGCCGCCGCGGACCTCGCGATCCCCTCCGGCCTCGTGGAGCGCCTCGTGCTGGAGCGGCTCGTCGCCCCGGTGGTCGGGGACGCGGGCGACGAGGACGACCAGGAGGAGCTGGTGTGGGCCTTCTCGCACGGGATGTTGCGCGAGAGCATCGCCCGGGGCGCCGTCGAGGCCGGCCGCGCCCCCGCCGCACACCGCGCGTGCGCGGCCATGCTGCTCGATCGCCACGGCACCACCGCGCTCGCCGAGCGTCTCGGCCGCCATCTCCTGGCCGCCGGCGCCTTCGACGATGCCCTCGGCTTTCTCATGCAGGCGGCGCGGGAGCGCTCCACCCGGGGCGAGTTCCGCGCTGGCTTCTCGCTGCTGGCCGCCCGCGAAGAGGCCCTGCGCGGCCTCGGCGCCCCGCCCAGCGATCCGCGGTGGGGCGAGGGGCGCCTGCTCCACGCGTGGCTCCATCTGCGCCAGGGCCAGACGGTCATGGCCGCCCAGCGCGCGGAGGGCATCCTCGCGGAGACGCGCCGGCACGCCTGGAGCGCGCTCCTGCCCGACGCCCTCCACCTCTCGGGAGAGGTCGCCCGGGCCCGCGGCGCCCCCTCCAAGGCGCTCGAGCTCATCCAGCAGGCCCGGACCCTGTTCGAGCGGCTCGGCAACGAGCGCGGCGCGGCGGGGTGCGGTTTTGCCCTCGGCGCCCTCGCTCTCCAGCTCGGCGAGCTCCCCCGGGCCGCGCGCCTGCTCCAGCAGGCCCAGGTGGCGCTGCTCCGCGCGGGAGACGAGCGTCGCCTTGCCGACTGCGTACGCCTGCGCGCCGAGACCGCCCGGCGCGGCGGCGCCCTCGATGTCGCCGAGGGGCTCATCCACGAGGCCCAGGCCCTCTACGCGAAGCTCCAGAACAAGGTCGGGCAGGCCGAGACGCTGTTCGTGCGCGCCGAGATCGCGCGCAACCGCGGCGACCTCGAAGATGCCGTGGCCGGCTACCGCACCGCCCTCCGCACGCTCGAGACCGCCGGCTCCGACGACGTGGGCATGCCGCTCGTGCGCCTCGGCATGGTCCTCACCGTGCTCGGCCGCCCTGCCGACGCGCTCACCGTGCTCGACGCCGCGCGCCTCCTGGCCGAGCGCCACGAGGATCCGCGGCTGTCGGGCGTCGCGCTCGCGGCGCGGGTGGCGGTCGACGCCGCGCTGGGGGACGGCGCCGCGTTCGATTCGCACCTCGCCCGGGCCGTGGCGCTGTTGGAGGGCACCGATCTGGTCGATCCCGACGTGGCCGAGGTCATGGAGCGAGCGGCCCGCTCCGTGGGGGACGCGCGCCGGGCCGATGCGGCGCTGGCCCTGGCCGAGGCGCAGTGGGGCGCGTTGGGGAGGGCGGACCGGGTCGGCAATGTCAGGAAGTGGCGGGCGCGGTTGGGGTAGTTGGGAGCGAGCCCGCGCCTACCGGAGCTGCTCCCGCCGCTCCTCGATGAAGGACAGGATCTCCTCGCTCCGACACTCCCGGTCACGCCGCGGATCGGCCTGACACAACGGGCCGACGACGCTCTCCATCTCGGTCACGACCGCGAGCAGGTCGAGCGTGTCCCAGGCCTCGATCACGGCCTCGATCCGCTCCTCCAGCCGGGCCTCGCATGCGTCGTCGGCGCGGCAGCCCAGGGCGAGGGCGCCGGCGAGGTCACGCGGGGTGGCGACGAAGCTGCGGTCGACGCCGGAGGGGACCAGTGTCCACCGCGCGGCCAGCGGCGCGCCGTACACATAGAAGTTGTTGTGGTTGAGCGTGTACCCGTCGGGGTTGCTGGTCACGATGTCCAGCGCCCAATAGCCGAGGAGGGCGTCGAGATCGAAGTGGGTCTCCAGCATCGCGAGGTACTCGTCGCGCGGTGTGGACTCGACCGTGGTGATGACATCGCCGATCAGGAGGCCCGTCCCCTCCTCCTCCACCTCGAATTCGCTGCGGGCGGTGGTAAAATCGCTGCCCATCGCCTCGTAGAGCGGGCCGTCGTCATCCTCGGGCCACACGCGATTGATGAACTGCTCGTCCATCGTCTCGACGATCCCGTACAGGCCGAAGTCCTCGCCGTTGAGCCACACGTGCGCGTAGCCGTGACGCGGCGCCGGGATCCCCAATCGTGCGCAGAACCAATAATAGACGTGCTCGTGCATCATGGTCGGATCCTGCACCATGTTGTTGAGCGTCATGCGCTTGAGCCCGTGAAACCGCGCCTCGGGATCCCACTGGTGAAAATCGATCTTGAACGCCGGCTTGCTCTTGAGGGTGCGAAAGGAGCTCGTGCCCTTGAGGCGCAGGCCGACGGCGTAGGCCTCCGGGTCCCGGTCCACGTTCAGCGCGGCCGCGACATCCTCGTCGGGTGAATCGGCCAGCGCGTCGAGGGCGTCTTCCTCGACCGTGAGGAAGAGGTCGTGGACCACGCCCTCACGGTAGAGGAAGGCGTCGCTGATATCCTCTTCCTGTACGCGGGCGTCCCAATCGGAGTGGAACGTGATGGGAGGCGGGTTCTGGGATGGCTCCCGGTCGGGCGCGAGGCCGTCGATATCGGTCAAATTCCGGGAACAGGCAAATAAACAGATAAACAGTGGAGTACGCAGTTGCACACGCGAGTCCCCCAGTAAGCGAAAGGTAGGCACGCGGGCAAGGGTGTGTGGGATGGGCAGGCGTGAGGCTCGCGGCCGCCTGCCTACCTCACCACCATCCAAGGGCTCTTCACCCCGGTGGTCTCGATCTCCCACCACCCCTTCCGGGAGCCCCGCGCCGGCCGCGCCTCCACCGTGCCGATCGGTGGGCCGTCCTCTCCCAACACGGTCACCACAGGCTTTCGCGGCCAGGGAAAGCGCACGACGCCGACGGCGGGGCGCACCAGCACGGGCCCGACGCCGAGCGAAGCGACGATGGTGTCCCGCGCGGAGAAGAGCATGTGGCTCATCTCCTGGCTGGTGCCGATCGTGAGCATGGCTTCCTTGGAATTGGCCAGGGGCTTGCCATCCGTGGACGCAAATGACACCGCGGCCCAATCGTCGAGCGCCACCTCGAGCCCGGTGAGCGCGCGGATGCCATCCCCGTACCGGCCGGCCTCGCCGGGGGGGCCGACCCGCACCTGCAGCATGGGCTGGTCGAGGAGGAGGAGCCCCGGATCGGGCCACCACCCGACGCCTGGAGCGGGCGTGCCGGGCACGACCGTCGGGGGCGTGGGCGCGAAGGACGTGCGCACGCGCTGGCGAAGGGCCGTGCCCGCGTCCAGGAGGCCCCAGGGCTGGTAGTTGGCGGGGCGACGGATCACGTCGGCGCTCCCGGTCTGGAGGCGCGCCACGGGCTCGGAAATGTGCAACGGGAGCGAGCCGGGCGCGGCCGGGATCCAACCGCCACGGAACGCGGAAGAGGCCGCGGGCATCTGCGCGAGGAGCACGGGCGCGGTGCGGAGCTCGGCCCAATGCGACAACGCCTTCAGATCCTTGGTGAACGCGGAGTCGGCCCAGCTGAACCAGACCACCATGTCCCAATCCTGTAGCGACGCGAGCGCCGCCCACAAGAAAGCGCCCTCGGCGCGGAAGGGGTTGGGGCTGGGATGGCCGAGCTCGGACATGGCGACGGTGTGGCCCTCGATGGCCGTGGACAGGCGGCCGAGGAAGGCCTCGGGCGTCGCGAGCGCGCTCCTCCCTGTCGTCACGTTGTCGTGCATGTAGTCCCACTCGAAGTGGGCGTCCGAATAGCGCCAGGCATCCCGGATGACCTGGATGTGCGGCAGGTCGTAGGAGATCGACGGCACGATGGGCGCCCGAAAACCCAGGCCGCGGGCCTTGGTCTCCAGGTGACGGTACCAGGTCTCCTCGACTTCGGCGTAGAACGTGTACAGGTCGGAGATGCGCCTCGCCGGCCACTTGTCGAAGGTGGCGGTGAACAGCGGCTCCCGCGCCACGGTGCCACCCACCAGTGATTCCCCCTTCGCGAGGCGGGGGTTGGGGCTGCCGGGCCACGCGGCGGCGAGCGCGGCATCGTCCGGATAGCGGGTGCGGAGCCACTCGTTCCACCGACGGTCGAGGTGCGCGAGGTGCGCCGCGGGCAGGTTTTCGATCCCGAAGCCCCAGTTCGCGACCAGGGAGTGCTCGTTGGAGAGCTCGACGGTCATCACCATCGGGTCGTCCGCGTAACGAAGCTTCGTATACGGGTTGGTGCGGCCCCAGAAGGTCTCGAACCACTCGTCGTACCGCTCGGTCCATCCCGGCACGAACATCGTCGAGAGCTTGTGGCCGCTCGGCACCCCGGGGGCCCACTCGGGCACGTGATCCGCGGCGGTGAAGTTGCGCGCGGTGGCGACCTCGAGGAACAGGTACAGGCCCTGCTCGCGCAGCTTGCTGATGAAGTAATCGAGCCGGTCGAGCTGCTCCGGATCGATCTCCGGCTGCCCCGCCTGCCCACGCTTGGGGTTGAGCACGCCGTTCGGCGCGTCCTGGTCGATGTGGTGGAGCCGCACCAGGTTGAAGCCGAGCTGCGCGAGCGTGCGCGCATAGGCCTCGGCGTCCTCCTTGGGTGGAAACGCGGGGGACGCGACGATGTTGATTCCCCAGAACTTCGCGCGGGTGCCGTCCTCGAAGGAGAGGTGGCCGTTCGCGTCCTGCTTCACGAATCCGTTCTTGCCGACCGGACCGGCGAGCCCGGTGACAGGGAGCGCCTGGGGCAGCGGCCCGGCCAGGTTCCAGGCGGGCACGAACGGATACCAGCCGGTGGTGTCGTGCTGAGCCACGTCAGCCAACGCGGGCACGTCGGTCGCCGCCGCGGTGATGCAGATCGTGTGGGAGGGATCCGGGGCGTCGACTCGCACGTTGGTGAGCACCACGCCGGGGCGCCCCGTCGGGATCACCCAGCGGGTTCCCACCACGGGCGCGCCCTTGGCGTTCGCCCCGAGGGCCACCGGCACCCCCTGCCGCAGCACGACGGGCACGGGCAGGATGTCCTGGCCCCAACGCAGGCGCGTCGGCATCTCCACGCCGTCCGCGAAGGTGAGCGTGACGCGGAGCGCGGGGCCGTCCGCCGCCGGGGGGCCCTGGACGAGCCAGGTGAGCGACACGGTGTCCGCGGGCGCGCCCACGGCGAGGTCGATCGCGTTGGGCAGCTTGGGCTCGGCCTTGCTCTTGAGGCAGGCGGCGTCGTTCCCCGGGGCCGCGAGCAGATCCCGGTTCAGGACGGGGGCGACGGAGAGGTCGGCGGCCGCCGCGTCCGGGAGAAGGGCAACGAGCAGCGCCAGGAGGAGCATCGCCGCTACTCGACGTACCCGAGGAGCTTGAGCTCCTCCAGGCGGGCCGCCTGATCGCCGGCGTCCTGGCTCGGCAGGCCCCCGGCGTTGTCCGCGGAGGGGATGCGGTCACAGAAGCTCGTGGCCGCCGCGACCAGCTTCTGGACGGCGGGGCTGCTCTGCTCGGTGATCAGCGTCTTTTCGCTCGGATCGCTCGCGAGGTCGTGGGCGGACACGAAGGTGCAGGTGCCACGGTCCTCCGTGACCTTCCAGGTGCCGTCGGACGCGGCGAACACGTTGTCCCGCTCGGAGAACAACAGGCCGCTGCCCCCCGCGAGCAGGGACTTGCCTTGCCACGCGGCCGGGACCTCTGCCCCGGCGGCCGCCGCGAGGGTGGGGGCGATGTCGATGAGGCTGGCGGGCGCGCTCTCGCGCCGGGCCGGGATCCCGGGGAGCTTCACGATCAGGGGCACGTGCGTGAGCGCCTCGGCCGTGGTGCCCGTGTGGCCGATCTGGCCGTGCTCGCCGATGAGCTCGCCGTGGTCGGACGTGAGGACAATGGCGGTCTGATCGGCGAGCCCGGACGCATCGAGCGCGGCGAGGACGGTGGCGACCATGGTGTCCGCGTCGAGCACGCCCGCGAGGTAGGTCAGGCGGAACTCCTCGAGCCGGGCGTCCTTCTGGTCGGCGGGCGCGGCCGCCCACCAGTCGTAGCTGAGGGCCTTCTCCAGGTTCGCCGGGGCGCCCATGGCGCTACGGGAGGCCTCGGAGGGGAGGAGCGGCACGTGCGGCGCCATGAGGTGGACGTACAGGAAGTTGGGCTTGCCGTCGTCCTTCCACTTCTTGATGTCGGCCACCGCGCCGTTGATCACGCCGCGGTCGGCGCCGCGCTTGAACGTGTCGAACCCGCGATCGAAGGCGAGATCGGCGCGGAGGTTGGGCTGGGAGAACTGCGCGGACGTGGCGTAGCCGGCCGCCTTCAACGTCTCGGCGAGCATGGGGGCGCGGTCGTCGAGGGCGCGGAACGTGTCGGGCTTGTTGAGCCGGTAGTCCCACCCGTGCGTCCGCGCGTACCGCGACGTCATGAACGATACGTACGACGGGCTGGTCCACGTGTATTGGGTCCAGGCGCGATCGTAGGTCACGGCGGTGGCGGCGAACGCGTCGATCCGCGGCGACGTCGCGAGCGGCTGCCCGTACACGCCGAGCGCGTCGGCGCGCAGGGTGTCGATGAGGATGAACAGGATGTTGGGCTTCGGCTGGGCCTCGGCGGGAACGGCGGCGGTCGCGCCCGCCCCCGCGGCCGCCACTCCCTCGGAGCCGGCACCCTTCGATCCGGCGCCGTCCGATCCGGCGCATCCCGCTCCGAGCGCCATGCCCGAAAGGAGGAGCGCGACCGCGGAACGAGCAAGGAACAATGCTGAAAAGGGGAGCCGACGAGCCTGCATGGCGCGGAATATACCATGGTCCCCCGTCGCGGCTCCCCGCTCCCCTTCGCCCGCGGCGCCCGCGCCCGACCGCCCACCTCGTCAAAAGGCGCCTGCCCCCTCGCCGCCTCGCCCCTGGTGCCTACTCCTCGGTCCCATGCCGCTCGGATTGCCCTTCGTCGACCTCCCCGCCGCCACAACCCTTCTTCACGAGGGCGCCTCGGTGCTCGATACGCGAGCAACCACCGCGTACCTCGCAGGCCACATCCCCGGGGCCGTCCGGGTGGACTGGAAGGCCGCCACCGTCGGCGGTCCCCTCTCGGGCACGCTCGGGGCGCCCGCCGTCGTCGCCGCTCACTACGCGTCCCTCGGGGTGGACTCCTCGCGCCCGGTGCTCGTCGTCGGCGCCTTTGCCAACGCATGGGGCGAGGAGGGCCGCGTCGCCTGGGACCTGGCGTGGTTGGGCCACCGTTCGGTGTACATCCTCGAAGGGGGGATGCCCGGCTGGACCGGCAAGCGCGAACGCCTCCCGTCCCGCGTGGCCCCCGGCCAGCTCGTCGCGCGGGAGCGTCCCGAGCTGCGCGTCACCACCGAGGCCCTCGTCGCGGCGATGGCCTCCGCCCACCCGCCCGTGCTCCTCGACGTGCGGGACCCCGACGAGTTCGAGGGGGCGCGCAAGTTCCGCGAGTCCCGTGGGGGCCACATCCCCGGCGCCCAGAACGTGCCCTGGCGCACCCTGTTCGTCGGCCCCCCCGAGATCCCCCGGGACACGCCGCTGGTGGTCTATTGCACCGGCGGCGTTCGCAGCGGCATGGCGTGGGCCGCGCTCACCGCTCACGGCTACACGGTCGCCAACAACGATGGGTCGTGGTGGGCGTGGGCCCGCACCCAGCCGGCGTAGCCGGTCCGCGCGCCGGTTCGCGCTCCGGTTTCTGGATATGCCGCCTTTGCGGCGGATGGATGACGAACGGGTCCGGGCGCCTACCTTACGGGGAGGGCGCACGGGGAACACGCCGTCCTCCCTGGGTGTCGAAGGTACAGGTCGCGACCACTCGATCCCCGTGGCAAGCTGGTATCGACGAAGCTGGATTCGACGACGAGCTTCCGCGACCCACAAAGCGCTCTTTCTCGCCCCCCGAACCGTGCGCGATGGGGCGAAGATCCTTTGTTCCATCGGCCTCGGCCCCCGAGCCGGTCGCTACCGGCGCCCGCTCGACACCGATGGAGTGTGCATGACGCCGAACCCCTTCTCCCGCCCCACCGGCATCCTCGGCATGATCGCCGAGCTGCAGGATCTCGATCGCTACCGCGAGCAGCACTGGGAGGGGAGCTTCGCCGACTACCTCGAGCTCGTGAAGGAGCGCCCCTCCATCACGCGCAACGCGTACCAGCGGCTGTACGACATGATCGTGTCGTTCGGAACCGAGACGTACACCGAGTACAAGAAGCCCATCGTCCGGTACAAGTTCTTCGACGATCCGGTCGACAACGGAAAGGACGCGATCTTCGGCATCGACGTTCACCTGATGAAGCTCGTGAACGTGCTCAAGTCGGCCGCGCTCGGCCTCGGCCCCGAGCGCCGCGTCATCCTCCTGCACGGCCCGGTCGGTTCGGCAAAGAGCACGATCGCCCGGCTCTTCAAGAAAGGGCTCGAGTGGTACTCGCGGCAGCCCGCGGGCGCCATGTACACCTTCACCTGGAACCTGCCGGACGGCTCCGTGGTTCCCTCTCCGCTCAACGAGGAGCCCCTGCGGCTCATCCCGTTGGAGATGCGGGCCCAGGTGCTCGAGGAGCTCAATCGCACGGTGAAGGGAAAGGCGACGTACCCCATCCTCGTCGAGGGTGACCTCGATCCGGTCAGCCGGTACCTGTACCGGGACGGCCTGCGCGAAACCGACGGAGACTGGCTGCGCCTCATCGAGCGGGTTCGGGTGCGGCGGCTCCTCCTCTCGGAGAAGGACCGCGTCGGCATCGGCACCTTCCAACCGAAGGACGAGAAGAACCAGGACTCGACCGAGCTCACCGGCGACATCAACTACCGCAAGATCGCCGAGTTCGGCTCCGACTCCGACCCCCGCGCCTTCAACTTCGACGGTGAATTCTGCGTCGCCAACCGCGGCATGATCGAATTCGTCGAGATGCTCAAGCTCGACGTGGCGTTCCTCTACGACCTGCTGGGCGCCTCGCAGGAGCACGTCATCAAGCCGAAGAAGTTCGCGCAGACCTACATCGACGAGGTGATCCTCGGGCACACCAACGAGCCCGAGTACCGCAAGCTCCAGTCGAACGAGTTCATGGAGGCCCTGCGCGACCGCACGATCAAGATCGATTGCCCCTACATCACGAAGTGGACGTCGGAGGCGCGCATCTACAAGCGTGACTTCAACAAGCAGCGCGTGCACAAGCACATCGCGCCCCACACGCTCGAGATGGCGGCCATGTGGGCGGTGCTCTCCCGCCTGGAGGACCCGAAGAAGGCCAACCTCACCCTCCTCCAGAAGCTCAAGCTCTACGACGGCCGCACGCTCCCCGGCTTCACCGAGGACAACGTCAAGGAGCTGCGCAAGTCCAGCATCCGCGAGGGGATGGACGGCGTGAGCCCCCGGTACGTGCAGGACAAGATCTCCAACGCGCTGGTGCGGGACGCCGACACCCCGAGCCTCAACGCGTTCATGGTCCTCAACGAGCTGGAGAGCGGGTTGAAGAACCACTCGCTCATCAACGACGAGGAGAAGAAGAAGAAGTACCGGGACCTCATCGGCCTGGTGAAGAAGGAGTACGAGGACATCGTGAAGAACGAGGTCCAGAAGGCCATCGCCGCCGACGAGGGCGCGATCCAGCGCCTGTGCGCCAACTACATCGACTCGGTCAAGGCGTTCACCCAGAAGGAGCGGGTGAAGAACCCGTTCACCGGCGCCTACGAGGAGCCCGACGAGCGCCTGATGCGGTCGATCGAAGAGAAGATCGACATCCCGGTTTCCCGCAAGGAGGACTTCCGTCGCGAGCTGATGAACTACATCGGCGCCCTCTCCCTCGACGGAAAACAATTCAACTACAAGATGAACGAGCGGCTGTACCGGGCGCTGGAGCTCAAGGTGTTCGAGGACCAGAAGGACACCATCAAGCTCACCAGCCTCATGTCCCAGGTGATCGATCCCGACACCCAGGCCAAGATCGACATCGTGAAACAACGGTTGATCGATCAATACGGGTACGACGATCATTCCGCCACCGACGTGCTGAATTACGTGGCGTCCATCTTCGCGCGTGGGGACGCAAAGGATTCGGTGTGATCCTAAACATCGAGAACGACCTCAATCGGTTCCGGCAGATCGTCAAGGGGCGTGTGCGCAAGGATCTCAAGCGCTACATGTCCAGCGGCGAGATCATCGGGAAGCAGGGCGACAAGTTCGTCAGCATCCCGCTCCCCGAGATCAACATCCCGCGCCTGCGGTACGGGAAGAACTCGACGGGCGGTGTCGGCCAGGGCGAGGGGGACGAGGGCGACAAGGTGGACGGCGCGGAGGACGGTGGCGGCCAGGCGGGTGACAACCCGGGCGAGCACATCCTCGAAGCGGAGATCAGCGTCGAGGAGCTGGCCGAGATCCTGGGGGAGGAGCTGCATCTTCCCCGCATCGAGCCACGCGGCAAGAAGAACATCACCTCGGTGCGGGACAAGTACACCGGCGTGTCCAAGGTGGGGCCGCGCTCGCTCCGCCACCAGAAGCGGACCTTCCGCGAGGCGCTCAAGCGCGAGATCATCGGCGGCACGTACAACGGCGCGAACCCCGTGCTCATCCCCCAGAAGGAGGACATGCGGTTCCGCTCGTGGAGCAGCAAGTCCGACCCCCAGTCGGCGGCCGCCATCCTGTACGTGATGGACGTGTCGGGCTCGATGGGGCGCGAGCAGAAGGAGATCGTCCGGCTCGAGGCCTTCTGGATCGACACGTGGCTGCGGGCCAACTACAAGCACATCGAGACCCGCTTCGTCATCCATGACGCGGTTGCCCGCGAGGTCGACCGTGACACGTTCTTCCGCACGCGCGAGAGCGGCGGTACGCTCATCTCCTCGGCCTACATGTTGGTGGATTCGCTCATCGCCGAGCACTACCCGCCGGACGAGTGGAACATCTACCTGTTCCAATTCAGCGACGGAGACAACTGGTCGGCGGCCGACACGCGCACGTGCATCGACCTGTTGAAGAACCGGCTGCTCAAGAGCGTGAACCTGTTCTGCTACGGGCAGGTGGAGAGCGAGTACGGCAGCGGCCAGTTCTACAACGATCTGCGCAGCGACTACGGCAGCGACGAACGCGTGGTGCTCTCGAAGATCCCGGATCGCGAGGCCATCATGGGGTCCATCAAGGAATTCCTCGGCAAGGGGAGGTAGGCATGCTCGAGGCGTACCTTCGCAAGTCCCGCCGGCAGCTCCCCAGCGAGCTCGAGGATGCGCGCCAGCGGATCGAGGCCATCGCCAAGGGGCACGGGCTCGACTTCTTCGACACCATCTTCGAGATGTGTGACTACGACGAGATCAACATGATCGCGTCGTATGGCGGGTTTCCCACGCGCTATCCCCATTGGCGCTGGGGGATGGAATACCTCCAGATGCAGAAGGGGTATGAGTACGGCCTCCAGAAGATCTACGAGATGGTGATCAACACCAACCCCTCGTACGCGTACCTGATGGACAACAACGCCTTCGTCGACCAGAAGCTGGTGATGGCGCACGTGTTCGGCCATGTCGACTTCTTCAAGAACAACGCGTGGTTCGCGCACACCGACCGCAAGATGCTCGACCAGATGGCCAACCACGCGGCGCGCGTGCGCCGGATCGTGGACGCCGTGGGAGAGTCGGCCACGGAGCAGTGGCTCGATACGTGCCTCTCCGTCGACAATCTCATCGATCCGTTCCGCGACCACATCCGGCGGTCGCGGGCGATGGACGCGGAGGAGGAGCCCACCGGGCCCGCCTCCCACAAGCTCCCCGCCAAGAGCTACATGGATCCGTACATCAACCCGCCCGCGTACATCGCGCAGCAGGAAGAGCGCGCCAAGGCCGCGGCGGCGCGGGCGAAGAACTTCCCGGACCAGCCCGAGCGGGACGTGCTCGGTTTCGTGCTGGAGCACGGGCGGCTGAACCGTTGGCAGGGTGACATCTTGTCGATCGTGCGGGACGAGGCCTACTACTTCGCTCCCCAGGCCCAGACGAAGATCATGAACGAGGGGTGGGCCAGCTACTGGCACACCAAGCTGATGACGGAGCACATCCTCGAGGACTCGGAGGTCATCGATTATTGTGACCACCACTCGGGCACCGTGGCGATGCGCCCCGGCCAGCTCAACCCGTACAAGATCGGCCTCGAGCTCTATCGGGACATCGAGAAGCGGTGGGACCGGGGGCAGTTCGGAAAGGACTGGCTGGAGTGTGACGACGCGGTCGCCAAGCGGGACTGGCACCGCCCGACCAACGAGGGACGAAGCAAGATCTTCGAGGTGCGGCGCTCCCACAACGACGTGACCTTCCTCGACACGTTCCTCACCGAGGAGTTCTGCCGGCGCGTGGGGCTGTTCACCTACGAGTTCGACCGGAAGAGCGGCGAATACCTGCTCGACAGCCGCGAGTTCGCCGAGATCAAGACCAAGCTCCTCTTCATGGTGTCCAACCACGGCCAGCCCCGGGTGTTCGTGACGGATGGCAACCACGCCAACCGGGGCGAGCTGGAGCTGACCCACCAGTACGAGGGCGTGGACATCCAGCTCGAGTGGGCGAGCCACACGCTCGGAAACCTCGCCCACGTGTGGGGGCGCCCGGTGCACCTCCGCACCAAGATCGAGGGCAAGGACGCCGTGCTCCACCACGATGGGGACCAGTTCGCCTACGAGGGCCCAAAACTCATCGGGGCGAAGAAATAGCGTGACCCACGTACCGCCGACGCCGCTCCCCCCGACGCCGCTCCTCCCGACGCTGGCCGACGGGCTCGACCGTTCGCTGATGCCCGGGTCGGTGGAGGTCGACATCGACGGGGTGCACGCGGAGGTCGACGTGGTGGAGGTCGATCGCCTCGGGGTCTCCGTGCGAGGGGTGCGCGTGCGGGAGGCGACGGCGCGGACGCGCGGCGGCGGCGATGTCGTGGGCCACGCGCGGCGCTTGCCCGAGGCGCTCGGCGTGCTCGGAGAGAAGGTGGTACCGGTCGAGGTCGACCCCACGCTCGGCGGCGCCGTGCTTCGCAGCAAGCCGCGCCGCCAGGAGTACTTCGAGGTGCGGAGCGACGGGCGGGAGGTCTCCGTCGAGAAGCTCCGCCGAGGGCCCGAGGGGCGGGCGCGCGTGCCCTTCACGCTCACCCGCGAGCAGCTCGGCCGGCTCGTGGACGGCGTGGGCGAAGTGCTCAAGGGATCCGGTACCGACTGAATCGTGGCATGGTGGCGTTCGTGAAGCCGCCGAACCCCCCCGGGAAGCCCTCAGGGAAGCCCACCGATCCCTGCCACGAGCTGCCGGGCAAGCTCGAGCCGCGCATCGACGCGCTCCGCTGCGAAGGAAAGGCGGACTGCCTGCGCGTCTGCCCTTACGACGTGTTCACGCTCCGCCCGCTGACCCGGGAGGAGAAGTCGGTCCTCACCCCGCTCGTGCGCTTCAAGATCTGGGCGCACGGCGGCAAGCAGGCGTTCGTGGAGCGGCCCGACGCCTGTCACGCGTGTGGGCTGTGCGTGACGGCGTGTCCGGAAGCGGCGATCAAGCTGGTAAGGGGGGTGTCTCCGATGGGGATCGCCCCGTTAGAGTAGCGGCGTGATTTTTCGCTACCCCGAGCTGCTCTGGCTGCCGTTGCTGGCCGTGCCGTTGCTGTTGCGTGCGCTCTGGCGCCGCCCGGTAGGAGAGGAGCGTTGGTCCACCCGGGTCGACGTGCCGCTCGCGCTCGCCGTCGGCGTGGCCGCCGCCCTGTTTTGCGGCCTGTGGATGGTGCGCTTCTCCATGCGCGTCCGGGAGCTGACCGCTTCGGACTTCGACCAGTACTGTGTGGCGGTCGACCTCCTCCGCGCCGGCGGTGACAGCAGCGACCCGACCCTCTGGCCCGGCCAGCGCAGCGTGGCCGCCGGGGTCCTCGCGGGGTGGCTCGCCGGGCCGTTCGGGATCGTCAACGCGCTCGTCCTCGCGGCGTTCCTCTCCGTGGCCGCCTCGGGCGCCGCGGTCTACCTCTGGGCGCGCTCCGTGGGCGGGCGGCTCGCCGGCCTCTGCGCCGCGCTCGGCCTCGGCGCCGTCGGCCCGATCAGCGTGCTCACGCGCACCGTCACCTTCTACCCGACCACCATCGCGGGCTTCGTCCTCTCCTCCGCCGCGGCCACTGCCGCCGTGCGCTGGCCCACGGTTCCCGCGCTGTTCCTGGCGGGTGTCGGCATCGCCGCTGCGTTGTTGCTCGACGTGCGCGGGCTCCTGTGGGCGCTCCCGGCGCTCTGCGTCTCGCTCGTCGCGGCGTTCATCGGTCCGTGGCGCGGCACGCCGGCGCGGCTGGTCGCCCTCGCCGCGCCGGTGATCGCGGCGTGGTTCGCGGGGCCGTGGGCGTTTCCGGAGCACGCCAGCTCGCTGGAGCAGCAGGTGTCCGTCTGGGCGGACGACGCGCTGCGGCGTGTCGAGGGCACCGAGCTGCTCGACGAGCCGCCGCGGGGGTTCATCTGGGGCCGGAGCGACCTGCGGGAGGTCCCGGACTCGCTCGCGTGGCTCTCCGCGCTGCCCGCTCGCCTCCCGAAGGGCATCACCAACGACCCCGAGATGCGCCTGGTGCGCCACTCGATGGTCGGGCCGTGGCTGCCCCTCCTCGCCGTCGCCGCCGCGCTGGTGCTCGTGTTTCACGCCCGCCGGCGGCCGCTGGTCGTCCTCGCCCTGGTCGGGACGTTGGCCCCCTTCCTCGTCTCGCTGCGTGGGGCGACGACCGTGCTGGGACACACGCGGTTCGTCGCGACGTCGCTCATGTTCATGCCCGTCCTGGTGGCGCTCGCCTACGAGGCGCTCGCGACGCGCCGCGCGCCCCCGCAGGCCCCCGACGCCGCGCCCGCCGCGCCCGTCGCGCCCTGGCCGGAGGCCGCCCGCCTCGCCCTCGGGGTCGGCGCCTTCCTGCTGCTGGTGCTCGGCATCGTGCCGTCGTGGCTCTCGCCGATCGCCCTCTGGCGCGTGCGGATCGAGGGCTCGACCGAACCCACGTCGACCCTCGCCGCCGCCGACGACCCCAACGCCTCGACGCGGTTCGACCCGCGCTGCCTCGCGGCCCTGCGCCGGGACCGCGACGCGGGGAAGGGGCTGTGGATGTTCGTCTCGGCGCCCGAGGCGGCGGAGAAGTAGCCCCGTCCGCGAGTTAGGGGGCGGCGCTCCTAGGGAGCCCCATGGCCGATCCTGCGTTCGATCCCGATCGTCCCGCCACGAGCACCGGCCTGTTCGGCCTCGACACGCCCCCCGACCAGGCCCGGGTGGTCGTGGTGCCCGTGCCGTGGCAGGCCACCACCTCGTTCCGGCGCGGCACCCGCGGGGGCCCCGCGGCGCTGCTGGAGGCCTCCTACCAGGTCGACCTCGAGGACCTCGACGTCGGCGCCGTCTGGCAGGCGGGGATCGCGCTCCTCCCGGCGGACCCGCGCGTCGCGGTGTGGGACCAGGAGGTCGAGGCCGATGCCCTCGCGGTCATCGCGAGCGCGGGCGGGGAGCCCGAAGCCGCGGCACGCGTCAACGCGCGTGGCGACGAGCTGAACGCGCTGGTCCACGCGGCGGTTCGCGCGATCCTGGAGCAGGGCCGGATCCCCGTGGTGATCGGCGGAGACCACTCCGTGCCCTTCGGTGCCATCGAGGCCGTGGCGGCGCGCCATCCGGGCGTCGGCATCCTCCACATCGACGCCCACGCCGACCTTCGGGACGCCTACGAGGGCTTCACCTGGTCGCACGCGAGCATCTTCCACAACGTGATGACCCGCATCCCCGCGGTGGGGAAGCTCGTGCAGGTCGGCATCCGCGACGTGGGCGCCAGCGAGATCGCGTTTCAGCGGGCCCAGGGGCCGCGCATCGTGCCGTTCTTCGACAACGCCATGGCGCGCGAGCTCGCGCGCGGCACGCCGTGGATGCGCATCGTCCAGCACATCGTGGATGCGCTCCCGGCGGAGGTCTACATCTCCTTCGACGTCGACGGGCTCGACCCCGCCTTCTGCCCCAACACGGGCACCCCGGTGCCGGGCGGGCTCTCGTTTCGCGACGTGGTGGTGCTGCTCGAGGCCGTGGCCGAGCACCGGCGCATCGTCGGCGTCGATCTGAACGAGATCGGCGACGGCGAGTGGGACGGCAACGTCGCGGCCCGGCTGCTCTACAAGCTGTGCGGGTGGGCGGCGCGGTCGCAGGGGTGGCGGGCCACGGGGTAGCGGCACTCGGTCGTCGGGCCGGCGCCTGCCCGCCCGCCGCGGCGTGCCTATCGTCTTTCTGGGCGGCGAGGCTCCGCAATCGCGCGGGGTCGGGCGCCAGCAATGGGAGACGCCACATGGCCGGAAAGATCGACACGCTCTACGTGAGCGCGGCAAGCTACGACGACGTGAAGACGGCCGTCGGTGAATACGACACCATCAACGCCCTCTACAACCAGCTCGGCACGTCCTACGAGTTCGACGCCGCGGTGATCGAGAAGACCCCCTCGGGCCACGTCCGGATCGTTCGCACGCGGGAGCAGCCGAGCCGCCACGGCGCGGCCATGGGCCTCTCCTGGGGCCTCGCCGCGGGCGTCATCGCCGCGCTGTTCCCAGCGGTCGGGATCTGGGCCGGCCTCGCCGCGGGCGGCGGCGCGGGCGCGCTCATCGGGGCCCTCGCGGGGCATGTCGTCGGCGGCATGAACCGCGGCGATCTGAAGACCCTGGGCGATCTGCTCGACCGCGGTCAGGCGGGGCTGGTCGTGGTCTACGCCGCGAACCGGGCCGACCAGGTGGCGAACCTCCTGAAGGCGGCGAACGTGCTCAAGTTCGAGCTCCGCGACGCCGCGATCGACGATCTCGCGCGGGCCGTGAACGAGGCGAAGAACTACACCCCGCCGCGTCCGGCGGTTCCGGCGTAGCTGGGCGACCGCCTACGAGCCTGAGCCGGGGGCCGCCGCGCCACACCGCGGTGGTCCTCGCACAGCGGGTTCGGCGTCCGGCGGGCCGCTGCGGGTGACAATCAGGGCGCCCCGCACGCCCCAGCCGTGATCATCTCCGTGAGCTTCGCGCGCTCCTCCATCGTGAGCGGTGCTTCGTTTGCGCACATGTGCAGCGCGCCACATGGGGGCGCGGCGCGCGCGGGCCACTTCGCGATGGCCGGCTTGCAGTGCCGCCAGGCGTCATGGGCCGCCCAGTCGACCGAGCAGGCGAGGAGGAGGAGCGCGATCGTCAAAGCGCCTCCACGTGCGGGCGCGCCCCACGCACGAGCGCGACGAGCGTGTCGGCGTGGGTCACGTGCCCGGGGGACGCGAAGGCGACGATGTCGCCGTCGTAGTGGAGTCGGCACTCGGAGCCGGGAGTGAGGGGGCCGTCGCGCGCACCGACACGGACGTGCCAGTCGCCGCCGATCGTCGCCACGACCCGCCCGCCCACGAGCGTCGCGACGGCGCCCAACGGCGCCGCCTGCCACCGGTTGCGGGCCCGCACGAAGGGCACCGAGAGGGCGAGCACCACGCCCATCGTGGCGAGGCCGATGCCGGAGAAGAACAGGACGAACCCCGGGTCACCTCCGGAGACGACGATGCCCAGGAGGGCGATGGGGGCCAGCGGAGCGCCGAAGAGGCCCGCGTAGAGGCGGTTGGTGATCATCGGGGAGCCCCCTCGGCCGCGCAGCGCGGAGCGCCCGGATCCGGGGCGGCGGATGTGCCGGTCGCGATGACCTCCGCGAGCGCCCGAGCCAGCACCCGTACGCCGGCGGCGCTCGGATGCGAATGGTCCCAGGGGCTCCAGCAGTCCGGATGATCGAGAACGGGGCGCGCGACCGGGAGGTCGAGCCCCGTCGTGAGCGCTGTTAAGACCTCGTTCGCCTTGGCGTACGGGGCGGCGAGGGGCCGCGGCGTCTGGAGCAGCCACACGCGATGGCCAGCGCGCCGTGCGTCGACCACGAGCGCCCACAGATCCTCGAGCGTCGGATCGGGCAGCGGCAACGGCGCCGGCTCGGGCGTGGGCCTCGCGTACAGGTGAAGCAGGGACCGCTCGAACGGAAGGTAGTACGCCAGCTTCGGGCGCCCGCGGGCGTCGCGCCACTCCGCGCGCACCTCGGCGAGCGCGCTCTGCCGGCCCTCGTTTTGGGGGAACCCGAGGATGACGTCGTCGAAGGTGTAGGCCTCCGCGAGGCGGGTGTACCGCCGATACATGTCGAACGCCGCGGCGCCAAACACGCCTGCGTTCACGACGTCGACGGGGCCGCCGAGCAGGGGGGGAAGGACCTCTTCGAGCTGGTCCGAGAGCGTGGCGCCTTGATCGATCCCGTGCCCGAAGATCACGCTGTCTCCGAGCGCGACGAAGCGGCGAGTCCCCGCCGGCGCGGCCCGCGGCGTCGGTCTGCTCTCGCGGAAGCCTTCGGCGTTCAGGGCGATCCGCCACTGTTCCTGGGGCGAGCCGCGGACCTCTCGCGTGTTCGGGCGCATGTTGAGGCCCCCCCCCACGGAGTCCGTGACCAGCGCGTCGGCCGCCTTGAGCGCGGCCAGGGGATCGGTGTGGAGGTGCGCCCGGGCCGCCGCCAACGCCGCGAACATCGCGCACGCCCCCGCGGCGAGCCCGACGAGGAACTGGAGGCGCGTCCGCCCCCGACGTCGCCGCCTCAAGCCCCCGCCAGCTCCGCCATGTAGAACCCCTCGCGGTCCTCGTCGGGCCAGACCGTCTCCTCCCGGAGCGGATCGCCGCCCAGCACGCCTCGCACGAGCCGCTCGTTCTCCGCGAGCGTCAGCGCGCACGTGGCATAGACGACGCGGCCACCCAGGCGGCGTGCGTCCCGAACCAATCCGGCTTGGACGTCGGTCGGATAGCGCAGCTTCCACCTGTTCTCGGGGTGGCGGCGCAGGACGCCGGTGCCGGAGCACGGGGCGTCCACGAGCACCAGGTCGTAGCGGCCCCCCCTGCCCGGCGGGATCGGCGGGCCGACCCGGATGTCGAGCCCCGCACGGGCCGCTCGCTTCCCCAGCTCTACGAGCGCGGCGGGACGCACGTCCCAGGCCTGCACGTCCGCGCCGAGGGCCGCCAGGGCGAGGCTCTTGCCGCCCGCGCCCGCGCACAGGTCGAGGACCCGCATTCCGGGCCCGGGGCTGGTAAAGTCGACGATTGCCTGGCTGCCGAGATCCTGTACCTCCACGCGGCCCTCGCGCCAGGCGTCGAGCAGGTTCACGTTGGCGCGGCCCTCGAGGACGATGCCGTGGGCGCCGACGCGGCGGTGCGGCACGGGCAGGTCGAAGGGCTCGCGCAGGATCCGCAGGGCCACCGGGGCCCGGCCGGCGAGGCGTTTTGCCAGGGCGAGGGCGGCCTCGGGCCCCAGGCGCGCCCACCACTCGGCCGCGAGCGTGTCCGGGACGGAGAGCGCGACGGCATAGGCGTTGTCGGGGTCGGGGAGGTCCGGCGGGCCTTCGTCGCAGAGGCGGAGCCACGCGGTGAGGGGGTCCGCGTCGATGCGGGCGAGGGCGCGCTCGTGGCGGATGAGGCCGAGCAGGAGGTCACCCGCGACGGGGCGCTCCTTCGAGCCGAAGGCGCGGATCTCGCGGAGGCCCTGCGCCACGATGGGGCCCGCGTGGGTGGGGCGCGCGAGCATGGCCGCGAGGAGGGGCGCGAGCGCGCGGAGGAGCTTCGGGCTCGGCGTGGGCGGGCGAGGGAGGGCCGAGGACCAGATCGGGGTCACTCCGGAAGGGGTCGCTCCGGAAGGGGTCACTCCGGAAGGGGTCACTGTGCCAGCCCCACCCACACCGCCGGGCCGCAGGTGCCGGACGGAGTGGTCGTCAGGGTGAGCTCGCCGGCCGAGACGACGACGGAGAAGGGGACGGCGTCCGCGTAGGGGGCGACAAGACCGCTGTCGTAGAGCACCGTGCCCCCCTGTGCGAGGGAGAAGCTGACCCCGCCGTCACACGCGCCGTTCCAATCGTGGAGGCCCACCCGCCCGCGGAGGGTGCCGGCCGTGACGCTGGCGTTCAGCGTGGCCGCGCCCGCGTAGACGCCAGTGCAATAGTGCTCGCCGTTGACGACGAAGCCGGGGCCCCAGGACGTGAGATCGGCGGCCACCGGCGCGCCGCCGCTGGTGTAGGCCAACGTCGAGCCGCCGGCGCACCGCGCGACCTCGGCGCCCGCCAGCCGCGAGAGCCGGGCGTGGAGGAAGAAGCGCAGATCGGCCACGCGGGCCTCGTGGGCGGCGCAGCTGTGGAACCAGTCGCGGCACGCGGCCTCGCCGATGACGGCGGCCCACTCGACCACCTTGGCGTCGACCGTCTCCCAATCGAGCGGCCCCGCGACGACCTGGGCGGCCCACCCGTCGAGGTCCCAGCCGGCGGCGCGGGCGCGGGCG